>ONJX01000057.1 GCA_900318255.1 uncultured Prevotellaceae bacterium
AGGCACATTGGGGGTGCTAGTCACCTCGGTGAGTGTGAACTCTTGCGCACTCACTGTCAATGCAGCAAAGAATGCTGCCAGTAGTAGTAATTTCTTCATAATAACATAAAATTTGGTTAATAAAAAAGTGAATTTAGAGTATAGATTTATCTAATAAAGAACTTACCCAAAAAAGCACATTATCACAAAAAGAACCTTTTATGCCACCAAAATTACATATTATTTTAATAATTACAAACGATTTTAAAGAAAAAACACAAAAAACAATCAAAATAAGTAGAAAAAAAAGGACCATAAGGTCCTCACGCAAGTAGCTCATGAAAGAACTAATTTTTAGGGCTGCACTATGACAGGAGCAAAGGGGTCCTCATTGAGGCGATCAACATAGTCCCAAAAGAATTCGTTTATCAAGTAATACTCGTTTTGACCCTGCATCATCTCGAAGCGGCGTTTCATGTCGGGATAGCGCTCAAGCAAGAAGAGCAGATAATTCTTATCCACTAGATAGACCGTCTTGCTTGCCAGGTCGATGACAAAATGTGCCACATCGGCAACGCCCAGAGGATACTCCAGCACACTGCTGCGCCCCACGCCCACATAATACTGCAGGTTCTCGAAGTTGTCGATTTCACAGTCTAAATAGTCAATCTCGGTGGCAAGATACTGAAAAAATGCGATTTTCTCGCTGAAATACAGTGGCAAGTAGTCGTGGAAATATTTGTTGTAGCCTCCCTGAAGGCTGTCCTTGAGATACTTGCTGTTGACGAGCCACACCGAGTCGCCAATGGCTACCGCCACACTCTGCTTCTCAATCATCTTTGAGAGTGGCTTGTGGTCCTTCTCGGTAGGCTTGAACTTATACTGGAAAGGCGAATAGATTTCCACATTGGGGTTAATGGCCACTGTGTCACGACCCTTGTAATACACCGAGTGCCAGGAGTTATACACCATGAGCGTATCGGTGCCTTCATCATGCTTGCGGTCGCTATAGTATTGTGCTTGGGCCACACCAGCGCACACTGCCATCAATATCATTGCAATCAAGACTTTAGCTTTCATAACAATAATCCATGATAAGGTTTTAGTTTACTTAATTGTCGTATTATAAAATATGTATTTTTGCATCATGCATCAAAAAAAGAGAACCAACTGCCTAAATAGCACTTGGCTCTCTTGAGAGTGACTCCTATAGGATTCAAACCTATAACCTTCTGATCCGTAGTCAGATGCTCTATTCAATTGAGCTAAGGAGCCATCATTTTTTGTTTTGCGGTTGCAAAGTTAAGCACTTTTTTTGACATGGCAATAGTTTTTTGCCACTTTTTTTCAAAAAAAATTTCACTTATTTTGCATCACGCTAAGCAGCAGCAATTTAGAGTAGCCATGTAGCAATGGCCCAAGCCACAAAAATAGCGAGGGCAATCACGGTGGGCACAGCCAGTGTCTTGTAGTCAACGATGTAATAAGTGGGTTTAGGGGCATCAATCTTCTCGGGCTTCTCTTGGGCAACTGCCAGTTTGTGCTCATCAATAGGTTCAACCACCTCTTCCACTTCGTTATATAAGTTTGCTTTCATATCTGAATATTTCTTTGTTGGTTTAACGAAGTGCAAATTTACATAGTTTTTTTTATTATCACTCCTTTTTTAATAAAAAAATCATAACTTTTTACTACTTTTGCAGCGCAAATTAACCAACAGATATAATATTATGACTTCATTCTTGATAAGCATCGCTGCTCTAGTGCTGGGCTACATGATATATGGTCGCGTGATTGAGCGCATTTTTGGACCCGACGACCGCAAGACCCCCGCCGTGGCTCATCCCGACGGCGTAGATTACATTGCCATGCCCACCTGGAAGGTGTTTATGATTCAATTTCTGAACATCGCTGGCACAGGACCCATCTTTGGCGCCATCATGGGCGCCTGGTTCGGGCCGGCGAGCTACCTGTGGATAGTGCTGGGCTGCATCTTTGCTGGCTCGGTACACGACTATCTGAGCGGCATGATGTCGCTGCGCCACGATGGTGCTGGCTTACCCGAGCTGGTGGGCAAGTACATGGGCAACACCATGCGCATTATCATGCTTGTGTTCTCGATGATGCTGCTGTTGATGGTGGGCGCGGTGTTTGTGTATAGCCCTGCCTCGATACTTGCTGGCTTAGGCGGCAACGAGATTATGTGGTTTGTGGTGATTTTCATCTACTACATCATCGCCACCCTGCTGCCCATAAACAAGATTATCGGCAAGATCTACCCCATCTTTGCTATAGCATTGATATTTATGGCCTTAGGCCTCTTTGTGGCCCTGATCATCAAAATGCCAACCCTTCCTGAGGTGTGGCACATAGGCAACATGGACGCATGGATAACAGCTCAAACTCATAATGGCACCGACCTGCTAGGAATAGAAGAATACCTCACTGCCAACACCATCTTCCCTGCCATGTTCATCACCATTGCCTGTGGCGCCATCAGTGGATTTCACGCCACGCAAAGCCCGCTCATGGCACGCTGCATCAAGAGCGAGAAGCTGGGGCGACCCATATTTTACGGCTCAATGATTACCGAGGGAATGGTGGCACTGGTGTGGGCTGCCGTGTCGTCGTGGTTCTTCTACAGCGGCGGCTGGCGCGAAGTGATGCCACAAGATGCTGTGAATGAGTTCCTAGCTCAAGTGGGCAATACCGATGGGAAGTCTCTTATCCAATATTTCAATGCTCCAGCTGTGGTAAAACTGGTGTGCAGCAGCTGGCTCGGCGTGGCAGGTGGCATCCTAGCGATGCTCGGTGTGGTGGCGGCACCAATCACCACTGGCGACACCGCCTTGCGCAGTGCACGACTTATCATTGCTGATTTCCTGAAGTATGACCAAAAGCCCATGACAAAGCGCTTGATGATTGCCGTGCCCATGTTTGCCGCCGTGCTGGTGCTGCTCATCTGGCAAATTACCAACCCTAATGGCTTCAACACGCTGTGGCTATACTTCGGGTGGTCTAACCAGACCCTCTCGGTGTTCACCCTGTGGACCATCACCATCTTCCTTTACAAGTACAAGAAATGCTACTGGGTGACACTCATCCCCGCCATCTTCATGACAGCGGTGAGCCTCACCTTCATCATCCAGCAGATATTCTAAAGAAAGCCTTTCCCTGCGCTGAACCTGATGGCGAAAGGAAAGAACTATGTTTCAACGAAATGGTTGCCCATCTACAGGTTAACACACAATGCGCTAACCATGTTTACATTGATCGGTTCATTGACAACCGCGCATTATTTCATGTGCCATTGTTTTGTTCCCACTGCTCCCAATCGGTTTGTTCCATGTATTCAAGAGCTTGTTGAAGTAAGTCTGGGATACTTTCGGTCGCGGTGCTCCACAAGATTTGGTATGCAACCTGCGGACACCTGCAAAAACCTGTGTTAGGTTGAGACATTGGGCATCGAAGATGCCGGGCGGGTCGGAGACCCGACTTCAATCGCAAGACCATGCAAGAACCCAAAGTGCCTCGAAGAGGAACTTTTTCATTAGATGGCACAAGGACCAAGCTGCGAGGGTCTTAGTAATAAATAGCCTCTATCGAGGCACTTAGCGTCTTCGACGCTCATGGACTCATCAACATTAAACACAGGTTTTTGCGGGTGACGCTTTGATACACCTTCTTTGCCTGATAAGCTGGGGGGGAATCTTCAAATAGCTACAAATATTTAGCAGTTATTGACTTTGGGCACTGGAGCATGCCTTGTGGGGCGCCCGAGTAGATGATGCTGCCGCCGTTCTCGCCGGCGCCAGGGCCTAGCTCAATCACATGGTCGGCGGCCTTTATCACGTCGGTATTGTGCTCCACCACATACACCGTGTTGCCCTCGTCAACCATCTTGTTGAAGAGGTCGATGAGGTGATGCACATCCTTGAGGTGAAGGCCATCGGTGGGCTCGTCGATGACGAAGATGCCGCGCTTGCCGCCGTCGGCCACAGGCGAGGTGTAAGGCTGCAAATAGGAGGCTATCTTCATGCGCTGCAGCTCGCCACCCGAGAGGGTGCTCAGCGCCTGGTTGAGGTGCAGATAGTCGAGCCCAACGACCATGAGCGGGCGCAGTTTCTCCTCGATGGATGTCCCGGCAAAGAACTCGCTGGCACGGCGCACCGAGAGGTCCATCACCTGGGCGATGTTCTTGCCGTCGAGGGTGTATTGCAGCGCCTCTTTAGAGTAGCGCAGGCCGCCGCAGGCCTCGCAGGTGGTCTCAATGTTGTCCATAAACGCCATCTCCGAGATGACCACACCCTTGCCGCCACACACTGGGCAGCCGCCCTTGCCGTTGAAGGTGAAATATTGCTCCTTCATCTTGTGGGCACGAGCGAAGCGCTTGCGTATGTCGGGCGCCACATCCATATAGGTAGCTGGTGTGGAGCGCAAACTCACACCTATGTTCTTCTGGCTGATATAGACAATATCCTCACATCCGCGGCGAAAACACTCCATGAGCGAGCTCTTTCCCGAGCCAGCCACGCCAGCCACCACGGCGAGAATGCCGAGCGGCAGGTCGATGCTCACCTGCTTGAGGTTGTGAAGCGAGGCGTCGCGCAGGGCAAAAGTGCCGCTTGGCTTGCGTGGTGAGGTGTTGAACTCACCGCGCTGACTCAGCATCTGCCCTGTGGCAGTGCCGCTGTGCAGCAGTTGCTGGTAGCTGCCCTCGAAGACTATCTTCCCTCCCCTACTCCCGGGGCCAGGACCCAGATCCACGATGTGGTCGGCAATGGCAATCATCTCCTTGTGGTGCTCCACGAGCAGCACGGTGTTGCCGGCATCGCGCAGACGCCGCACCGAGTGCTTCATCTTCTCGATGTCGTGGTCGTGCAGGCCAGTGCTTGGCTCGTCGAGAATATAGAGCACATCGGCAAGCGATGAGTTGATGTACTTGGCAATCTTGCAACGCTGCGCCTCGCCGCCCGAAAGGGTGCCCACTGCGCGGTCGAGGCTCAAGTAGCCTAGCCCTATCTCTTCGAGGGCGGTGAGCCGGGCACTGATCGCCTTTTTCAAATCTACTGCCAGCGGCGAAATGAGGCCTTTGACCCACCCGTTGAGCTTGGTGATTGACATGGCGCACGCCTGGGCGATGTTGATGCCCTCAATCTTGCACGAGAGCACGCGTGGACTCAGGCGCGTGCCACCACAATCGGGGCACACGCCCATGTTGAGCATGGGGTTGAGCACGGCGGCATGAAGCAAGCCCTCCTCGCTGTTGATGATGCTGCGATACATGCGCGGGATGATGCCCTCATATTTCGCGCTCTTGGGCCAGTTGGCAGGCGGGTTCTTGAGTCGTATCTGCGGACTGTTGAGAAACAGGTCGAGCTCCTCGGGGCTGTAGTCCTTGATTTTCTTGTCGAGGTCGAAGAGGCCACTATGGGCATAACGAATCCAACGCCAGCCGCCCTTGCCAAAGGCGATGTAATGGATAGTGTCCTCGTCGTTGAGGCTCTTGTTGAAATCTACCAGCTTGTGAATGTCGAGCTCACGTATCTCGCCCAGACCCGAGCAGCGCGGACAGCTGCCCTCGGGGTGGTTGAAGCTGAACGACTCGGCCCACCCCACCCAGGGCTGTCCCACGCGCGAGAACAGCAGTCGCAGCAGTGCGGCAATGTCGGTATAGGTCGCCACCGTGGAGCGCGAGTTCTGCGCTGGCTTCTTCTGGTCGATGACAATGGCGATGGGCAGGTTCTCGATGGCATCGACATGTGGGCGGCCATACTTGGGCAGATATTGCTGCACAAACGACGGGAAGGTGTCGTTAAGCTCACGCCGCGACTTGGCGGCAATGGTGTCGAGCACCAGCGAGCTCTTCCCCGAGCCCGACACGCCAGTGAACACTGTGATTTGATGTTTGGGAATCTCAAGCGACACGTCCTTGAGGTTGTTCTCACGCGCGCCACGTATTATAATCTTGTCGATTGCCATAAATATATTATCTTTAGAACTGCAAAGTTACAACTATTTCACAAGCCCACAATAGTCTGGTAACAACTCCGCGATTTTTGTCGAGCCATGTTTGATGCATGTCTTGCTATTAAACAACCTCTATCAAGGAATTTAGCGTCTTAGACGCAACCGCTTTAAGAAAAATTAGCACATTAACGCAATTTAACAAATTGAGGGAGGCAAATTTAAAGAATGTTTATAACTTTGCAACATTGTGATTATGAATATGTTTAACTCATAAAAAGAAACAGCCATGAAAATGTTTGCCCTATCATTACTAGCTTTTCTTGCAATGTTGTTGTTTACCACTTCATGTGAAGATGATATTTCCAAGCGCCAAGCGGTCTTCACCGCTACGATGCCCAGCGACGACTTGTCGTCGTTGCGGCCTGGTAGCATTATTAATGGCGTGCCTGCGGCTGACGGCTTCAATCTTAATGCCAGGTGGAGAGACGGCGACAAGATACAGATTTTTGTCCGTCAAGACGGCAGGGTGTATCAGGTTGAGAATCCAGCCGTTGTCTCT
>ONJX01000056.1 GCA_900318255.1 uncultured Prevotellaceae bacterium
GGAACGATGGTCATATTTCACAATATGCATTCCTGCCCATCGAAACATGGAATACATAAAATCAGCAGTCTGTCAGGCAATTACGGGAATAATCTCCACATTCGTCTCACCCTTGATTTCTTGGTTATATTCCCCTAAAGTAGTAACACCTTCTGGGATTTCGATCTCGATGATAGCCTTGCAGTTATAGAAAGTGCCTTGTGGCCACTCAGTAACCGATGCTGGAAGTTCCACATCTTGAAGGACAGAACAACCCTTGAACACCTCAATACCAATAGAATTGACCGTAGAAGGAATGTTGATTGATTGAAGACCTGAGCATCCCCAGAAAGCGCAATCAGGTATTGTAGTCACAGCCTCAGGCCAATTGAAAGATGTGAGGGCCTTGTTTACCGCGAAGGCATATTTTCCTATCTCGTTAACAGTCTCTGGCAAGTTGATTTGTGGCAATGCTGTCCCGTATAAAGCATACTCACCCACTTTCTCAAGAGCTGTTGGCATTGTAGCCGATGCGAGCTTAGAGCAATAGTTGAAAGCATAATTTCCAATACGAGTGACACCTTCAGGAATGTCAATAGCCTCAAGAGCCGAGCAAGACATGAACAATGAGTCAGGGATTTCGGTCATATTGCTTGGCAATGTCACTGATGTAAGCTTGTTGGCGCTACGGAAAGCCTGTGGTGCAATGCTTGTCACGCTTTGTGGAATAACGAGCGTAGTGAAGCTACTATTGTTGCAAGAGAAAAATGCATTCTTACCAATGCTTCTCATCATGCCGTCTTCGATGGTGACGCTTGGCAAGGTGTTGGCTCCATAGAATGCACTGTCGGCAATAGCTACTACCTTGAATATCACATTCTGGTGATTTACAGTTGTTGGTATGTTTATAGCTTCGGTATAGAAGGCACGGTTGGCGGTCTGTATTGCACTTGCTGTATTGGCTGTAGGAGTTGCATAGGTCACTACAACTTCCTGGCTCTCTGCATCGTTGGCAATAACTTTGTAATTGACACCCATCTTAGCGAAAATATCGCCCACATAAACTGGAGCGGCAACCTCGTTAAAGTTGATAAAGTCTTTCCACACATTGGCTGCCTTGTAAACGTCGATATAACCAGCTGGAACAGTTAGAGTTGCGCTGTTGCAAGTTGCTGCGTCGAACGCCTCATCACCACAAGTTGCCGGGGTGAGGCTCATACTCTTGACAGCCGTTAAAGGACATCCAGCGAATGCCCCAGCACCAATAGTAGTAACACTGGGGTTGATTTCAAGAGTGGCAATTTGTGATCCATTGAATGCATTGTCACCAATAGCAGTTATATATTCAGGAACCACAAGACTAGTCATTCCTGTTCCAGCAAAAGCTCCATCAGGAATAGTGCTTATTGCCTCGGGAAGCATGATTGAAGTCAGGTTTGAGCAACCATTAAACACATTCTCTCCCATCTTCTTGAGCGATGATGTGTAGGTGACACTATTGATGGCTGAATTTTGGAAAGCACTGTTTCCCAAGCTTGTAGCACTCTCTGGAAGCACTACACTAGAGAGCGATGGAGTGTTGGCAAAGGCATTATCATCAACTCCCACCACCTCATAAGTGATATCATCCACTTGGAATGAGGCAGGAATAGTAATGTTGCCTTGATACTCTATGTTACTGCCCTCAAAAGGAGCCGACACCATTACAGTCTTGTGTGCGTCGCTCCATCCCTTGAGAGTGTAGCAGATACCGTCAATTATAAACTCTCGCTGAGCGTCATCGGGGATAAGACTTGGAGCACTGACAATGGGTTTCCAGCTATAAGAGCCCATGCCTCTGGCAAAATTCCATCCATCACAGCAGCCATCCACAAGTTTACGGCCGCTGGCGCCAGTGCTGGCATACGACCAGCTGGCAGTGACCGACGACTTGATATAATAACTCCAGTAACTGCTATACCATCCTGAACCCCAGAAGTCAGTAGCGTCGGCAGCTGAATAGTTGTCGAAGTTATTATAACTTGTGGTGGTGAAGATGCCATTCTCGTCAGGCTCGATGCGATTGCCATTGAGAATGAGAGCGATATCGCCATTGCCATCAACGTCCCAACCAAAACCTGCGATAACCGATCCATAGGAGGTGCCACCCATAGTGAGGAAATACAGGCGAGGATTGTTTGAAACAATAGCATCAATCATGTCAATGCCATAGGCTGTGCCATCCCATCGGTAGCCAAAAGCCATAGCACTAGTCTCGCCATCAACATTCCACTGAATAACCATCATTGCCTTGTTGGCACCTTCGCCACTCCAGTTCTGGATGTCATCAAAGGTGAATGTTGAAGCATCGTCGAGCAATTGTGCGGGAGCGCGTTGTATGTCGTTGCGCAAAACGCCCTGCACTTTCACTTGCGCCACGCTAAAAAGCGACAAGCACAAGAGAGTTGTTAAGAATAAAATTTTTTTCATGATGTGAAAAATTAAAAGATGTATAACTCAGTTATCTGTAAATTTTTTTTGTTGAAGTGCGGCTACCATCGCTATAGGTAGTAACTATGGTGTTAAACCCAGAGAATGGAGTGTTGCTTTGAGTGCCATTGAGATTATAGTAAGTAGAAGTTATGGCATGACGTTCGGTCTCTAACCTCTCAACAGGTGTTGGGATAGAGCTGTCCTCAGGAAACAGGATCATTGATGAGAACCAGTAACGTCCATTCATGGGTATGGTCTTTGTTATATCACCACTCTCGGCATTGATGAAGTTGATGTTGTAATTGGTATTGGAGTAGCCCTTGAATGTCACCGCTATTAGTTCCCCTGTTTTGGGTTCCAATGCCACACATGGAGCGTACATCTGGTAGCCATTGGTGAAGTTGACAAATTTCTGTGTAAAAGTATCTGTCGACAGGTCATATCGGCTCAGGTAATTTATCAACGATGCGGCATTATAATACAACGAGCTGCCCTTCACTGCTGGCTTGCTGGGCTGCCACGCACCCCATGTTGCAGAGCAGGACATGGGAACAGTTGTTTCTTTTACTATGCCTTCGGAGTTGATTTCGACAAATTTTTCATTGTCAGACTCTGAAGGGACACTCCAACTGGCGCTATTTACAGCAGCGTAGATTTTGCCATCAGCCTCAAAAACGGTGGCTATATCAGAAATGGAGATGGTGTTTTCAATCTCATCGGTCTCGGCATTGATGACCAGTACACCAGTTCCCTGCTTAGCAGCAAAAACATAATTGCCATCACAAACCATGTCGCCCACTTGGCCAGAATACGCCCCATTATCACTTGTGGTGCCTTCTATGATCGATGTGACCTGCATTTGTTCAATATCAAAAACATAAATGCCTACCGTTGTGCCTATATATCCCTTGGTGGCATTTACACCACAAAAAGCACGACTATCACCACCACTGGGATAATCAGCGATGTTGTACTTCACTTTTAAGGTTTTAGCATCGGCAACAATAAATCGGCCTCCAGCCCCGTGATTTTGTTTAGAACAAAAATAGATGTTTCCATTGAAAATTTGGGCGAACTCGCAAGTCTGCCCAAGATTGAGCCCTGGATTGGCCTCTTGAAAAACTCGAAGATGCACAGTCTCATCCTCATAGGAATAAAAGTTCAAACAACTGGGTTGAACGCCATACTGTTCTTCATTTAAAATAAAGAAACCGTTTGTGTAGTCTGTTGACCAAGCTTGAACAGCAAGGCAAAAGAACGATAAAAAGGTAAAAAACTTTCTCATAAAAATCGCTTTATGTTAATAATAAAATGTATTAAATAACATTTTAACGACCCTCATGAAAAAAGCTTAAGAATGAAGAGGAAAAGGCATGACAAGTAGCCTATCGCTTTACGCTTTACACACTCATAAATCTAATCTGCCGCCTATAAAAGAAGCAACGAAACAACACTTCTCCACATAGAAGAAGCATTATTGTCGCACAACCGCGGTGAATTATAATCTTTCAAGTAGCGTGCAAGTGACTATAAAGCACTTGTAACGTGTCTTTGGCTCTAATCCACGAAAGCCGTCAACAATATCATAAAACTGGCAGGTCTTCTGACTCATCCCATCACTTGCACGGCCTTCCCAAGTTCCTCTCAGATTGGGGGCTCAGTGGCACTGACGTTGTGCAATGACTTAGCGGGAAACACAGCAGCGGGTCTGTCCAGGATTCTCACCTGATTCCCTTTTAATCGACAGCTCTTCTTGAGGAAGAGTGCCGAACCAAGTTTTCGGGTGCAAAATTACTACTTTTTTTGTATTCACCAAAATTTCCATCTGTTTTTCCCCGATTAAACCTATACAGAAACGATACAGAAACTATGTGTAAAAACTGCTTCACACATAGAGGCAAGAGACGTTTTCCGCACCTTCACAGTACGATAACCGCCTTTCTATAATAACGTTAAAATGACTTTTTTGAATTTTGCAAGATGGTGATAGCTGAACACTACTGTTTATTGTCGTTTTTAGCCTCAACGTCTTTATCCTCAGTTTTTACAGACTTTTCGTCAGTTTCCTCATGATTGGTGTGATGCTCGTGATATGACTTTATGGTTTCTTCGTATTTGGCTTGCTTCTCGAAGAGAAGATTATAATCATCCTCATCATAATTGCGTCGTCTCATAATGAAATTTTTTTTTCAATGCAAAATTACACTTTTCTAGGGGAACTTGCAAGAATTTCTACCACTTTTCAAGGGGAACTCGGATTTTGATTTCTTAAGGAACAACAATAGAAATCATAAATAAAAAATAACCCATTGTTTACCAATGAGTTATTCTTTGGTGCGCCTGATAGGACTCGAACCTACACAACTTGCGTTACTAGATCCTAAGTCTAGCGCGTCTACCAATTTCGCCACAGGCGCGTGTGGTGGAGTGTGTGGCTCCTCAAAAAAATTGCGGGTGCAAAGGTAGTGTTTTTTTTCTTAATATGCCAATAAATCGTTGTTTTTTTGTTTGTTTTTCCAATATTGTCCTAAATAATTTTGTTAGAAATCACGATAGTTACGGCCAGTACTTAAAGAATTGGCCATTAATTGAACGAGAGAAACTGCCGATACCC
>ONJX01000054.1 GCA_900318255.1 uncultured Prevotellaceae bacterium
GTGTCCGCAGAACATCGCTGTGTTCGGACACCTCACACGAAAAGATATTGACACAGACAAAATCTTTTTCAATGCCGTTCTGCAAGACACCAAGTTCCGCAAGGTGGGTGCCGTAGTGATTACAGGCATCACCAACGAAAGCGTCAAGGTGCAGTTCCTGGAAAAGAGGAGTTATCAGAACTTCTATCCGCACTTCGATGAGACATACATCGACGAGCTGGATTTGGGCGAGTGGCCACACATCTTCCCCGACAATATCTCATCGGGTGGAATGTCGGGACCTCGCCCCGGATGGGAGGATGCGGTCTATATGACTCCTGCCCAAATGTGGGCACGCTGGCAGGACTATACGGCTCTGCCGTGGGTGAACAATTATAGCGGCAATCTGCAGAACTGCGCCCGATGGAACGCCAGTGCCAATAAGTACGAATGGAAAGTTACAGGTGACGATGATGAGGACACGGACTTCACCAAAGGTTTCTCGTTTCAGCCCAATCTTCTATGGCTCACCAAGAAGATTTGCGACGCGCTCGGCTACACCTACGACTTCGCCAAGTGGGAGCAATCAGATTACAAGTACCTGCTTGTTTGCAACACGCTGCCGTACTCATGGAGCAATCGCCGATGGGCGGCTGCGTTGCCGCACTGGACGATTAACGAGTTTTTCAAGGAACTTGAAAACCTGCTGCTCATGGAGTTTGACATCGACCACGCACGAAACAAGGTTACCTGCTCGGTCACTTCGGAGAACGTCAGCGGTGCCGGGCTGGTGAACATCGACAAGGTAATTGACGCTTTCAGCGTTGAGGTGAATAGCGAGGAAGACAGCGACAGCAATTATAAGGCCATGCTCAACCAGGGCTTCGCCGATGGCGGCCATCGCCTCGATAATATCTATAACGCCCAATGGTACATCGAGCGAATGACACAAGCCGACGGTACGGTCAAATGTACCGAGTGGGCTACGCTCGCCGACCTGTTCGCAAGCAACCTGCCGCAGGACAGTGTGCTTGACACCGGCGGCGGACGCAGCGACTACGCCCAGTACCCGGGCGGCAAGTGGGGTTTGCACCATGTGCAGGACATCGACACTTACTTTGTCCTCGAAGTGATGAAGCGCGTGGAGTATCGCACCACACCCTTCACCATCAACGCCGAGGCATTGAAGTGGGGAAATGTGTGCCGACTCGTTCCTGTGAACCGCTTCGGCACTCTGATGCTGGATAAGGAACACCCCGATGAGGTAGAGGAAATGAATATCGTCCCGGCATGGATTGACGAAACGGACGACACCTATGGCAATCTCGTGTTCCTCGATTGCGGAGAGACCGGCGAGGACGATGAGGCCAACGCCTCTCAGACACACACAGGGCGCAGACCGGGTGTAGAGGTCGTTGACCCCGATGTGGTGATTCAGTTCGGGGCGTTCCCCTCGGTGAGCAATGGCGAGCAGGACAAGTCGGGTGCCGTGTTCGACAAACTCTTTGTCGCTTTCTGGTGGGGAGACTACACCAAGTGCAAGCCTCGGCTGCCGCACCCGTGGACGGACACCTTCGACATGACCTATTCATACGCCGTGCCGGCGGTGCTCACCGACACAAGCAAGCTCACAATCACATGGGGCGTAATCTACAGCGGACGGCAGTTGTCGCTGCGCATCAACAACCGAGCCTACGGCCAGGGCGTGCAGCGCACCACCTACACCGAGGTTGACCAAAAGAAGAAGTACACCTTCTCCTTCATCTCCGACGAAATCCCAAACGTCCGCTCCTTGTTCCACATCGACGGCAAACGCTACCTTTGCTCCAAGCTCACCGCCACCTTCACCGAGGACGGCATGAGCCATCTCCTCAAAGGCGACTTCTACAAGGTTATCACAAGTAATGAATAACCTATGAGGCTGAGGCTTCCTGCTCATCATCTTCAAGCGCACCTTTGAATTGTTTGACTTCGCTATGGACAAGCATACTGTTTTCTTGAATATAGCGGTTTGTCGTACTTACATCGCTGTGTCTTGCCTGGTCACGAGCAACGACAACGCCCTGCTCGTTGGCAAGGTCGCGAATACCGCTATCCTTGAGGGAATAGAACTGATATTCGTCACCCCAGCCTAAAGCTTCGCGCATCTTCTTCCAACGGCGGTTGTACTGGTCGGCATTGCAACGATCTGGTGACGGTTTGAAGTGCTTTCCAAACAGGAAATAGCTGCTGGGGGCAGAAAGTACGCCCAGTTCAATCATCAGCTTGAGCAAGGTGTCATTCAATGCCACCTTTGCGCTTTTCTTGTTCTTGCTGAAATCCTCGCTTACAAAGATGGTCTTATCTTTGATTGAGATGTCGCCCACTTTGAGATAGGAAAGTTCAGTGGGACGTATGAACGTGAAGTATTCCATGTAACAAGCAAGCAGGAAGTGCTTGTCCTCTCTATTGAGGTGCGCACGCATTTGTTTAAGCATTTTAGGAGTCAAATCCTTACGATGCTTTTTCTTCTCATCGAGGGCTGGAATATGGTCAACAGGATTGCTGTCAATGTACTTTCGAGAGACCAAAAATTCTCCAAAGCTATAGCACCAACCTCGATAGTTGTTGCGCGTGCGCTCGCTTACGCCACGGTCAAGATAGAGCCAATCTAAGTAATCGTTGACAAACGCGCTATCAAATTGATAGGCGTACTTGATTGGCAATACACAGGATGATAGATACTGATTGAGAATGTTCACTCGCGACTGGTAGGAGTGCTTGGTTTTCTTTCTTGACTTTCGCTCAATATATTCCATATATCGAGATAAGACATCTGATAACAAAGTAAACCCACGGCTTTCTTGGGTGTTGACCCAAGGATTCCAGCCGCCGCGAAGTTGGCGTGTTACGGCTTCGATAATCTCTGCCGCACGGCGTTTCTTTTCTGAAATTTTCTTTAACCCATCGAGTTTGTATTTCTTTCTGCGCATTTCACCACTTGTGGGATCTGTAGCGTAGAAATCAACATACCAACTCTTGCCCGTGTGAAGCTTTGGGTAGGTGAAACCAAGCAATTCAGAAGCAGTGTTTCGTTTTGTTGGACACGACATTTTTTTAACATTTTTTGGCTGCCATGCGGTTTTCAAAAAATGTTGCCGTTGATATTCAGTGAAAAATTATCGTCCCTATAGCGTCCCGATAATTTCAAAAAATTAGGGCTAACAATCTGATTTTGCGATTGTTAACCCTGATTATGCGGAGAGGACAAGATTCGAACTTGCGGTAGAGTTACCCCTACGGCAGTTTAGCAAACTGCTGGTTTCAGCCACTCACCCACCTCTCCAGTGCCATTAGTGCTGAATGCTTTTTTTTGTTAAGCGACTGCAAAATTAGTGCTTTTTTTGTTATCTGCCAAATTTTTTTGAAAAATATTTTTATCTTTTCTTATTAACACTTCTCCAAATCATGCGCAATATCCTAGTTTTCAAGACATAACAGCACACCTGAATTGACAATTATTTAATGTTGTTTTTTGCGTTAGGGCATTGTTATTTTGCTGGCATGGATAATAAAGACAAAAACATTGCGGGCTCTGTGGCCTGCAATAACAATAACAGCAGCAACAATAGCAACAGCAATAATAGGCTTGAGCACGCAATCGACCGCCTATCTCTCGATGAGATTCTTGCCGAGAACGCGCGACGCAAGGCTGCTCTCACGAGCGACTATGACCCTATAGCGGGCGTGGGCTGCTGCAACAGCCGCGTGCCCTACTCCACCACCGCCGATGACGGCACCACGCAGGAGTTCCTTATTCCTGCGACGATGCTCGACGAGCTGAATGTATCGCCGCCCAAGTCGTTCAAGGAGTGGCAGCTGCTGCGCTTCGGGCACGACTTCGAGTACTGGTGCGCCTGCTGCGTGACAATTCTCGACAAGATTTCGGGCCGGTTTGTAAAGTTCAGGCTCAACCGCCCGCAGCGCCGCGTGCTCCAGATTCTTGAGCAGCAACGGATGGCCAATGAGCCACTGCGGCTAATCATGCTAAAAGCCAGGCAGTGGGGCGGCTCCACGCTGGTGCAGATCTACATGATATGGATTCAGCTGGTGCTCATGAAGAACTGGAACAGCCTCATCTGCGGCCACTTGCAGCAGACGTCGGCAGCCATCAAGAGCATGTATGGCCGCGTGTTGAGGCTCTACCCTAAAAAGTTCTTTCCCGAGGGCGAGCGCCCTCGGTTTCTCACCTTTGAGGGTAGCCGCAATGTGAAGCAGCTCAACGTGAGCGAGTCGCTGATTATCACCGCCTCGGCTCAGAGCGAGGATGCGGTGCGGGGCTACGACGTGAAGATGGCTCACTTGAGCGAGGTGGCGTTCTGGCCCGAGAGTCCGCTCCACTCTCCCGACGACCTGATACGCTCGGTGAGTGGCACCATCCCCCTTGAGCCGATGACGATGATAGTGCTCGAATCAACCGCCAACGGCGTGGGCAACTATTTCCACACCGAGTGGCAGCGCGCCAAGAGCGGCCACAGCGACAAGGCTCCAGTGTTCGTGCCCTGGCACGAGATAGAAATCTACCAACTGCAAGTGACCGATGTCGAGGAACTAGTGAATGAGCTCGACGACTATGAGAAGGCGCTATGGGACGACGGCTGCACGCTAGAGCAAATCAACTGGTATCACCACAAGCGCAAGGAATATAGCAGCCAGGTGCTGATGGCGGCAGAGTTCCCCAGCACCGACGTGGAGGCTTTCCTCACCACCAGCCGCAACGTGTTTGACCCCATCACGCTCGAGGAGCTGCGCCAGGGCTGCAACCTCCCCTGCCAGCGTGGCGACATGGTGGCCAGCGGCGCCAGGAGCGTTGTGGGTGCGAGGTTTGAGCTTGGCTTTGGCAGCAATGCCATGCAGGTGTGGAAGAGGCCCGAGCACAGCAAGTGCCGCTACCGCTACCTCGTTGCCGTGGATGTGGGCGGTTGCCTGGTCAATGCCGACTGGTCGGTGATTGCCGTCTTTGACACCCACAACGATGCCATCGGTAACGGCGACTGCCGCCCCGAGGTGGTGGCGCAATGGCGCGGCCACCTCGACAAGGACCAGATGGCATGGAAAGCGGCACAGGTGGCACGCTACTACAACAACGCCATGCTAGTGTTTGAGAGCAATTCCATCGAGAGCGACCGCATGGTGGGAGAGACGCTGCTAAGGTCGATAGGTATGCACTATCCTCACCTCTACTACCGCGACAACGACAAGTCGAAACCCGGCTTCCACACCAACGTCAAGACCAAGAACGAAGCCATTAGCAACCTCATCGCCTACATCCGCGACAAGGCCTACATAGAGCACGACAACCAGGCCATCAACGAGATGCTCGACTATGAGATACAGTCCAACGGCAGGAGCTACGGCGCGCGCAAAGGTTGCCACGACGACATTCTCATGACGCGAGCCATAGCCCTGCAAGTGATTGAGCAGAGGAAGCTCACCAGCGGTGGTTCAAGAGCTGGTGACTCCAATCAGTTCATCAACCACGACAAGCCATCGGCAACAAGGCATTATCTGTAATTGTGCTCACTTTTTTTTAAAAAAAGCACTCGAATTAAACGAATTACAACAAGTTGTATTTATTAATATTAAGTTTTTGGGATTGTCTTCTTATTGCTGTTTTGTGTGATTTTTCCAAAAAAACACGGGACACCTGCAAAAACCTGTGTTAGGATTGAGACATTGGGCATCGAAGATGCCGGGCGGGTCGGAGACCCGACTTCAATCGCAAGACCATGCAAGAACCCCAAAGGGGTTCGCAGCTTGGTCCCTG
>ONJX01000053.1 GCA_900318255.1 uncultured Prevotellaceae bacterium
GACAGTTGCGAGCTGGTCGGCATTGAGGCTTCCCCACTCGAAAAACTCCGCGCTGCACTTGTGCACGAGGTACATGGCCGATGCGTCGATGCTGATGTGCCTGGCACCGAGCGAAGCGATGGTTGCAGCACTGGCATTCATTCCCACGAAGTGGACGGTGACATCGCCATGACGCTTGAAAGCCGAGGCGATGGAGAGTGCGGTCGCCAACGAACCGCCGAGGCTGTCGATAAGCACGTGGACCGACTTGCCCTCGTTCTTGGCAAGCACATAGTCCACATAGTCGCGGTCGAAGTCGTAGCCTCCGACGTAGCCTTTGAGGTGGAGATTGTATTTAGTCTGTGGCATAATCGTACTGATTTTTGCCACAAAATTATAAAGGTGCAAGTGCCGCATAAAAGACATGAAAAGCCGTGGCTTTGCGTGTCTTATCGGGTGGTTGTGGGCGGGTCAAAGTCTCCTTGCACCTTTGTTCGGGTGTCCCTGCGGTGTGGGTGTCTGTCGCTTCCGTTCCGCCACAAAAAAAGCCGCATTGCTGCGGCTCTTGGTGTGGTGGGCGGTGCTGCTTACATGCGGCGGAAAACGAAACCGCTATCGAAGTAATAATCATCGATGAACAAATCACGGGCAAAAGCCTTGTAATCGAAATACGACTTCAAAAACTCGGGTGCGCCCTCCAACATGCAGCAATCTTCGGCAAGCTGCTCGGCATATTCTTCTTCATTCGACCACTTGCCGCAATAGGCTTCACGGAAATTGTCGAAAATGGTGCTATCATCACGGCTGCTGCCGAAGGCTGCGACATAGACCTCAAAGGCTTCACGCTCATCGTCATCGAGTTCGGCAAACTCACGGATTAAGTCAAATTCACGCTCGCTCATAAATCCCTCGGTGTACCATTCACGGGGGAAGTCGGTGAAGTCCTGCGCCATAAATTCGGGGTCCGCTTCATCGCGGTGAATGTAACGGCACACTGCCAAAAACTCATCGTAATCGGCAAAGGTGGTAAGGTCAAGCCAAACGCCTCTCAAAGAGCCACAATTATATTTGTGGTAAGTGCCCACATAGACGGCGGGCGAGCCATCGAAGTGCGTAAGGGCATAGTCCTTTAGGTCAAATTCCTCGACCTCATTGTTATCGACATCAACCTCAACATTATTGAGATTGGAGGAGCTGGAGCTGAAGCTTTTTACAGCCTGCTCTTGTGCTTGGGTGCTGTCAGCACCGCTTGCAGCATGGATAGAAAGAGATTTTTTGCTCATAAGAATGAAAATTTAGAGATTAAACATTATTGATCTTGTTCTCGCTTTCGCTTCGCTTTTTACGGTGCTTCATAAAGTGAGGCAGGAAAACGAGCGACAGCAAGGCTGGCATGAAAAATTTCTACCCGTAGGGCGTGCCATTTTTTGAGCAGCAAAAAATTGTAGAAAATTTTCAAAGCCACTTGTATAGCCTTGCAGTGTAGTGGCTGCCCTTAACTTTGCAGCGGAAAAACGAGGCGAGAAAGCGAGGGAGAAACAAGTCAATGTTGCTTTAATCAATTTTCAGATGAGCAAATCTTTCTATCTGCAAGCGGTGCCGACATCGAAGCACCCTGGCGCAAGAGCAGTAAAACTAACGAGTGAGGCACGAACACCAATTTCCTCAATGGCTATTGAGGGTCGCCAAACGAAAAGCGACAATCGTTTCACAACGACTGCCGCCCGAGTGTAAAAAAGGTTGGATTTTACGAATGTTCAGAACTTTATATGTTGATGAAGCATGGGATAAGCGACTTCTGCGCATAGAGCGTGACCTCGACCGTGCAGACGGCAGGATCGCCGTCAGGCGTTCCTGTCTCGCGTGTGATTTTCACGATAGGTCGGGGTTTCTCACGCTGCCCGATGATGTACGACTGCCCATTGCAGTCGGTGACGACAAAAGCGACGTGTCGGCTTGTCGGCATTACGTCGAGGGTCTTGAAGCGCAGCGTGGTTTGCTCAATCCTGCCATTGTTGTTGTAGGTGGATTCAGCGGTGCAGGTGGGCACGCCGCAGAACGCAATCGGCATGATGTCGGTGAAAATGCCCACCGGCAAGTCGGCGAGTGCTTTGAGCATCATTTCACGCTGTAGTTTGTCGGTCTCAACGAAGCCGATGAACTTAATGCCTGGTAGTGATTGAGTTATCTTCATATTTTGCACAAAGTTGAACAAAGTTGATAAAAGTGGCGGAAACTCTCCGATTTTTAATGGCCAAAGTCGGGTAGATTATCCTTGAATTTTTGCTTGCGGTATGCTTCACGCTTCCGCTGATAGATTTTTTGCAGCGCAAAGAAATTGGTTTCAGTGGGCGTGATGCCGTGAGCCTCCATCCACGCATAGATGAGATCCTGTTTTCTCTTGCCGATGTAGCCGAACTGGTGAAGATCTTGCCACAGTTCGATGACAAAGCGGTTGCGAATGCACTGCTTGATGGCATTCTGCGCTTTCTTCGGCAAGAAGTTGTAAACTCGCACGTCCTTGTGCTTGAAGTGCGGCAGCTCAATGGGCACCTTGTTCTCACCGGGCAGGTTTGGCGTTGTGCCATAAGGTAGCCTGATTAGGAAAGTCTCGAGTATGTTGTGCTCGGTTGACTTTCGATTGAACCTAATCGGGTTGCCGCCCTGCTCATTCATCACCCATTGGGCGAGCCATGGCTCTAATTTGATGTAGATGAAAATTCCGCTCATGATTAGCAAATTTACAGCTGTAATTTTGTGCCCTAAAAGACTTGCACGCCGTTCAACGCCTGAAACTCTCGCCCCGGAACTCGATGAAGTTGAACAATTCCAGACAGCGGTCGGCGATGTAATTGCCATAGACCCGCGCCATGTCTTCGAGCGAGAGATTGGTGGTGATGTGCGTGACGCTGGTATGCCGATGGTCGTAGCGCATCTGTAACAAGAACTGTATCACGTCCAATTTCGTTCCGAAGTTGTTGGCGGGATTTGGCTCTCGGCCCAGTTCGTCAATGAACAGGCAGCAGTCTCTGTTGTAAAACTCCGTCAATGCCGGTTGCCCGTCGGCTGCATAGAGGTTGGCAAGTTCGCTTGCCGACTTCCAGTAAGTGCCCAGCCGGTAGTCGCTCCGCCTCATTTGGCAGGTGCGGTTATGCAGCCCAATCAGATATTTGCGCAGCGCGAGCAGGGTCATGGTCTTGCCGCGACCCAGCGAGCCGTAGAAAAACAAGCCCTTGTTGAAGTCCAGCCCGAGCGTGTTTATTTTGCTGTTTTTCCACACCCAGGCGAAAATGCTGTTGAGAATGCGTTTGTCAGCTTTCTCAACGTTGAAGTTCGGTTCGACTTCAAGCACCGCCTGACGGAAAAACCGTGCTTCCTTGTCATAGTCAACTTTCATCATCGGCTCGGTGGACTTTCGCCCTTGATAAGGGATTTGGCTCTCCGCCGCCCGCATGATTATGTCCTTTAGTTCCTGCGGTAACTTTCCCATCTTGTGCTTTATCTCGTTTTAATTCTTTGGATTTGATGCGCATAGTGTTTGCGAAGTGTTTCAACGACCAGTCCTGCTCGTTTGAGAACAGCCAGCCATTGACGATTTCTTCTGCGAGGGTTTTGTATTGCTCCGGGGTTACTTTGTAGGTCATGCACGCTTGCTCGGTTTTGGCTTGGCTTAAAACCTCAGCCAAAAACTCTTTTGCGTGCGCGTCATCAACAACAACAATTTGTTGTTTATTATTTATTATATTATTATCTTGTTCTATTGGTACCCGTTTTTGTACCCGCAAGTGTTCGGAATCGGGCGTTTCTTCGGTCACATTTTCGGGGAAATAATTGCCGTTTGGTTGGGGTGTAAGTTCAGCAAATTGTTGTTCATCGGACAATGATTTTGCCAAAATCGACAGCCTTTGGTACTTGTCATAATTGGTCACCGTGATGAGCATATAACTCTTGCCGCGATAACATTTGATCATACCATTGTCGGCAAACAGCTTTAGCGTGTTCGCAACAGTCGTGTTGTTGGTCTTCCATCGGCGCATCAGCGTCCTCAAACTTGTGACAATCTGTCCGCGCTTGAGTTTCACAATCGAGCTTCCGAAGCCCACCTCGCGGTCTTTCCACGAGGCGAGGAACAGCAGGTCAACCCATCTTTGAAACCGTCTTGACGACGTGTTCCAAATCCAGTGCTCCATAATGGAACGATATAGCGCAATCCACCCAATCATAAGCTAAAATGTCGCTCTCCAGAAACGTAAAATCTCGGCACCGGAAAAGCACTTGCGTGATGTGCCGCGGCGCACTGTGAACAGCATCTTGCCTGAGTTGGCGTACTTCAATATGGTGTTGCGGTGAACACCAAGCAGTCTGGCGGTCTCCTCCAGAGAGTATCGACCAGCCTTGTTGACAACAGGTTCAGTAGTTACCATAGTTCAATCGTTTTGAGGGGGAAACAATGACTCAACACTGGTTTTAAGGTGATGAGCGAGGACAATCTGCGTATTGATGTCCGGGCGATACTTGCCTGTGAGCCAGCTTCTCACGGTCATTTCACTACGATGTGTCACTTCACATAGTTTGATGATGAAAGCGTTGGCAGGGGTGGGCAATTTTTTCTGCTCCTCGTAGATTTCTTTTAAAGTCTTGTCAGTCATACTTTTATAAATTTGTTAACTATAAAAATTTTTGGCGCGAACGACAAAAATTAAAAATAATCGTTATAAAATTTGTTATAGTCAAAAATTGTGTGTAACTTTGCAGTCGAAAACAATACCAAAGCATCAAGTAGTATCACAATAATGACTATTTAGGCGCAAAGGTAAATATAATTATTGGAATAATCACCGATAATTATATTAAATTTTTTAGAAATTTTTTTAGGTTGGATTTTACGTATGGCAAGAGACCTTGACTTACAACGCATTAGGAAGGACTACAAAGTCACCCAGCAGCGTTTGGCGGAACTCACAAAGTATCCGCAGAGCTTCATTTCACAGATAGAGAACGCACGGGTGCCCGCGCCCGAAGCGTTTCTCACGGCATTGCAGCAGGTGTTGGGCATTACCGACATTGAGCCGTACTTCGTACCCACTCCCGAGGAGAAAGCCGTGCACGACGCGCAGAGCGAGGTCGATGCACGCATTAGCGAGCAGCAGAGTACCATCAACCGGCTGCTTGATATGCTTGACCGCCGCGACGAGCGCATCAAGGAACTTGAAGCCGAGGTGAGCCGTTGCCACTCAATACTACTCAAACAACTCGAAAAGTAACATTGCACAAGGTCGTGCACACAAGGCCATGCACTAGGCAGAACTTCCGACCTTGTACGTTACCTTGTACACGAAAAAAGCGATAGATAAACCAATTAAGAACCAGGCATTTACCACCTATTCTTATGCAGCTGGGGGGCGTGGGGTCGCTAGTTCGAATCTAGTCATCCCGACTGAAAAAGAAAACGCTGATAATCAAGGTGACTTGCCTGATAATCAGTGTTTTCTTTTTTTGCTTGATTGCCCCTTAGAGGCATCAGTAAAGATACGGTTCTCCGAGACATACTCAATTGAGGCCCCCTTCTTCAGAGCAGCCTCCTTTCCGTTAATGATAAGTGATATAGCCATGATACTTCGTGGTTTATAGAGTATTGTTTATAGTGTATAGACCGCTGCCACACATAATAAAAGCGATTGATTTACCGCAAAGATAAATCAACCGCTCTATGGTGTAAAAAGACGATAGCCGATAAATTGGAATTTACCTTATTACAATATTATTCTTTGGTACCGGTTTTGCGAGTTTCATTGCATATTTGGTGCCGAAAGTTCTTCTGATGATCGTCTCTACATATTTAGTGACGAGTGTTTCATCATTAATATGGGTGAAG
>ONJX01000052.1 GCA_900318255.1 uncultured Prevotellaceae bacterium
CGGCTTCCAGAGCAACTGGCTCAACGCCGAGGTTGTTAACGACAACAAGGCTATCATCTATCAGTACTTCCCTGGCAACTTCTTCAAGACCTATGAGCTCACCCTGCCAGGTGGCGAGGAGCACACCTATGCCGTAGCCGGCACTCCAGCTGCCCTCTTTGGCATGGAGAACGACTGGGATTGCGTAGCTGCTCCCGAGATGACCCTCACCGACGATGGCTTCTATGTGTGGATGAGCGAGGAGACTGAGCTTGAGGCTGGCAACAACATTGAGTTCAAGGTTGTTCAAGACCACGCTTGGGACGTATGCTATCCCGAGAACAACTATGTAGTGCCCGTTGAGACTGCTGGCACTTACACCCTCGTAGTATATTACAACCCCGAGAACAACGAGGTTAACGCCCAGCTCGTTGCTGCAGAGCCCGAACCAGCACTTTACATCATTGGCGAGGTTAACGGCAACACATGGGCTCCCAACGTAGGTGTTGAGATGACTACCGAGGACGGCAACATCTTCACTGCCGACGTAGTGCTCCAGCGTCCAGCCTCTAAGGTTGACGAGGTAGAGGGCAACCAGTACTGCTACTTCAGCTTCGCCACTCAGCTGGCCGACAGCTGGGATGCTCTTGCTCCTTACCGCATTGGTGCCGTTTCGGAGGCTACCGAAGAGAATCCTAACGCCGACTTCCGCTTCTACAAGAACATGATGGGCATGCCACTGGCACTCACCCAGGGCGACCACGCATTCCAGGTAGAGGAAGGCACTTACACCCTCACTGTTGACCTTGAGGCCATGACCCTCACCATCGTTGGCGAGAGCTTCACCGGCATCGAGGAGATCAACTTTACTAACAACGTTAAGAGCGGCCGCTACAACCTCCTTGGCCAGCCCGTTAACGAGAACTACAAGGGCATCGTTATTGAGAATGGCGTGAAGAAAATTCAAAGATAATTGAACTTCTTCGGTTCAATATCGACGACTCTTTAGTCAATAAAAAGATGGGGTAATCGCCACGGGGGCGATTGCCCTATTTTTTTGTTTTTGTGGTTTAGGCAAGTTAAAAATACTAATCAGTGATTTTTCTCGTTATTAATTATACAATGAGAAATATAACAATAAGGACTGTTGTCTTGCTTGTGCTGCTTGTCACCACAGCAATGGCGATGAACGGACAGATTAAAATCACAGGAACGGTTGTCGATGAGTTTGACAGCCCCATTGAGTTTGCCTCGGTGCGCATCACTGGCACCATGCTTGGCGTGAACACCGACTTAAATGGAAAATATGAAATCACTGTGCCAGCAAAGGACACCATCGAGGTGGTGTTCTCGTGCTTGGGCTACCGCGATGTGAAGCGCCGCCTCATCAAGCCCGTGAGCCCGGTGAACATCAGCCCCAAGCTCTACAAGTCAACCATAGAGCTCGCCGAGGTGCAGGTAACAGAATACAAGAAGCAGACCAACACGATGCAAGACATCGATGTTGAGGTGGCTAAGATGACCCCTAGTGCCAGCGGCAACACCGTGGAGAACGTGCTCACCACCCAAGCCGGCGTGAGCAGCAAGAACGAGATGAGCGCACAGTACATGGTGCGTGGCGGCACCTACGACGAGAACAGCGTCTATATCAATGGCATAGAGGTCTATCGCCCGCAGCTGGTGAGCAACGGCCAGCAAGAGGGTTTGAGCATCATCAATGGCGACATGGTGCAGAAGGTGGCATTCTCTACTGGCGGCTTCACGGCCGAGTACAGCGACAAGATGTCGAGTGTGCTCGACATCACCTACAAGGAGCCCCAGAGTTTTGAGGGAAGCATCAACGCCAGCCTGCAAGGAGGCTCTCTCACACTGGGCCACAGCACCAGCAAGTTCTCACAGATGCACGGTGTGCGCTACAAGCGCAACTCGTCGATGCTTGGCTCGCTGGAGTCCAAAGGCGAGTACGACCCCCAGTTCTTTGACTACCAGACCCACATCGTGTTCAAGCCCAGCAAGAAGTTTAAAATGTCGCTGCTGGGAAACGTGTCGATCAACGACTACCGCTTCACCCCCGCCAACCGCGAGACGAGCTTCGGAACCTCGACCAACGCCAAGTCGTTCCTCGTGTATTTCGACGGCCAGGAGAAAGACAAGTTCCACACCTATTTTGGTGCTTTGCAGATGAACTACAAGTTCAACGACAAGGGCACCGACCTCACCCTCACCGGTAGCGCCTATCGCACCGATGAGCTGGTAGCCTACGACATTCACGGAGAATACTGGCTCGACCAGGCCGGCACCAGCGGCGAAGGGGGCGTGGGTGGCGAGCTGGGCGTGGGCAAATATCATGAGCACGCACGCAACCGCCTGAAGATAAACGTGTATAGCGCATCGCTCAAAGGCAACATAGGCCTCAACAACAACAACATAAGCTACGGCCTGCAGCTGCGCCACGACGTGTTCTACGAGCGCTCTCGCGAGTGGCAGTGGCGCGACTCAGCTGGCTACTCACTGCCACACATCCCCGACGAGGTAAACGTGATTTACAACATGAGCTCGAGCAACGACTTGAGCACCAACCGCTTCTCGGCATTCGTCCAGGACACCTACAAGCTCTACTCGGGAGCTGGAGCATTCACCTTCAACGTGGGCTTGCGCTACAGCTACTGGGACTTCAACAAGGAGTCGCTCATCTCGCCTCGCTTCAGCATTGGCTATGTGCCCGAGCGCAATAACCGCTTTGCACTGCGACTGGCAGGAGGACTCTACTACCAATCGCCGTTCTACAAGGAATACCGCATCCAGACGATTGACGAGCATGGCAACTCGATGATAACCCTCAACCGCGACATCAAGTCGCAGCGAAGCATTCATGTGATACTTGGCGGCGACTACTCGTTCCGGGCTCTTAACCGCCCGTTCAAGCTCACTGCCGAGGTCTATTACAAGAACTTGAGCAACATGATTCCCTACGAGGTTGATAACCTCAAGATGAACTACAGTGGCGAGAACTCGTCGAAGGGATACATCGCCGGTCTCGACTTCAAGATTTTTGGACAGTTTGTGGAAGGCACCGACTCATGGATCAGTTTCTCACTGATGAAGACCCAAGAGGAGCTCAACGGGGTGAAAGTGCCGCTGCCTACCGACCAGCGCTACAGCGTGGCGATATTCTTCACCGACTATGTCCCCAAACTGCCACGCATGAAGTTCAGCCTCAAGGGCATCATCAGCGACGGCTTGCCCACCACTGCCCCACTGCGCACTCGCGACAAGGGCTACTTCCGCCAGCCATCTTACAAGCGTGTGGATGTGGGCGCATCCTACCTGCTCCTGGGCGAGGGTCACAAGCCTGCATCGGGCTTCTTCAGCCATTTCAAGAGCATCTGGCTCGGCCTAGACGTGTTCAACCTGCTCGACATCAGCAACGTGAGCAGCTACTACTGGGTTACCGACGTGAACCACATCCAGTATGCCGTGCCTAACTACCTCACCCGCCGCCAGATTAATGTGCGCCTAACGATGAATTTCTAACAATAGCAACAAATATAAATACAAATACATTAACCATTTAAATCAAAGAACATTATGAAACCTTACGTAATTGGTATTGACATGGGTGGCACCAACACCGCTTTTGGAATTGTTGATGCTCGTGGCACTGTCATCGCAAGCAGCTCTATCAAGACTGCCAAACATTCAAAAATCGAAGACTACATCGACGAACTCTACACCGAGATAAACCGCATTATCGTGGCAAACGATGCCGAAGGCAAAATCAACGGCATTGGCATTGGCGCTCCTAACGCTAACTACTTCACTGGCACGATAGAAGATGGCGTGAACCTGCCCTGGCCCACCCCAATACCACTTGCCGACCTTATCACCAAGAAGTTTGGCATCCCTTGCGTAATCACCAACGATGCCAACGCTGCTGCCATTGGCGAGATGACCTACGGCGCAGCCCGCGGACTCAAGGATTTCATCATGATAACCCTAGGCACCGGTGTGGGCAGCGGCATCGTGGTCAACGGGCAGATGGTGTATGGCCATGACGGCTTTGCCGGTGAGCTAGGTCATGTGATAATGAAACGCAACAACGGACGCGTGTGTGGCTGCGGACGCACTGGCTGCCTTGAGGCTTACTGCTCGGCAACTGGCGTGGCACGCACAGCTCGCGAGTTCCTGGAAATTCGCGACGAGGAGTCGCTGCTGCGCGACTATGACATCGAGAGCATCACGTCTAAGGACGTGTATGACTGCGCCGTCAAGGGCGACAAGCTGGCCATCGACATCTTCAACTACACTGGCACTATTCTGGGTGAGGCTCTGGCCGACTTTGTCACCTTCTCGAGCCCCGAGGCGTTTGTCATCTTTGGTGGTCTCACCAAGAGTGGCGACTATATCATGAACCCCATACGCGAAGCCTTCGACAAGAACATCATGAAGGTCTTCAAGGGCAAGGTGAAAATCCTCATCAGCGAGCTCAAAGAGAGCGACGCCGCAGTGCTAGGAGCATCGGCCCTGGGATGGGAAATCAAGGAAGACTGATAATAAGTTTTAAGTTATAATGGTTAAGTGTTAAGTACATTAGATACTTGACACTTTGCCCTTTTTTCTTTGTTATACAAATTTCTATCTTATATTGAAAAAGAAGATTTTTTTATATTCACTGGGGATTTTGGTGCTGCTGGCAGGGGCGTTGCTTATTTATGTGAGGGCTAATGAGCCTGCTGTGCCTGAGCACGTCATCATTGCTCATGCTGGAGGCAACATCGACTCGCTCACTTACACTAACAGCCGCGAGGCGGTGGAGCACGCCATAGCCAGTGGGATAAAATTCATAGAACTCGACATCGTGATTTCGCCCGAGGGCGAGCCACTGGCTTTCCACTCAAGCGACGACATGATCGACACCATCTACTCCTGCGACCCGCCCCACATGAGTGAATTCATTGCAACACCACTGCGAGGCCGCAATGGCAAGGCCTATACCCCACTCACCTGGCGCGAAATCAACGAGATTTTCCTCTCCCACCCCGACCTCATCTTCGTTGTAGATAAAACCGACGACCCTGCCATTCTCGAGAAATTCTTCCCCAAGCTCAAGGGACGCATGATAGTGGAGTGCTTCTCGATGCAGCGCTACAAAGAGATCACTGATGCAGGATTCAAGCAGGCGATGCTCAGTGAGGAAGCATTCTCGCCAGGCGCTGTGATTTGGCAAGACATCAAGCACCTCTTCTGTAGCGACGAACCACGCGTGGAGATGGTGGCCTTAGGCCGTGACACCTACAACAAAAGCCGCTCTAAGCGTTGGTTCATCAAGTTGTGCAACATCCCCATGGCAATGTGGAGCGCAGCCGACACTAATCACGCCAACGAGCTGTTCAACAAAATTCCACAAGCACGAATGCTCTATACCAACGAAGTGAAGAGGTGAGAGCCGTTACTTTCCTCCTTTCACAAAAAATAATGCACCCGCAAGCAGCGAGTGCATTATTTTTAGCTAAAGAAGAAACTGATTACTTAATAACCACCTTCTTACCATTGTTAATGTAGATGCCGGGAACACTTGGCATGCCGTTGAACTTCACGCCCTGGAGGTTGTACCAGGTGTTGTCTTGCTTGTCGGTAGCAACAGTCTCGATAGCGCTGGGCTCAGACTCAGTAACTTTCAAGACATAAGATTTAGCCGCCTTATCAAGCTGGCTTACAAAAATCTCAAGGTCATAAGTACCAGCATTTTCCATGCGGAAGTTTGCACCGTCAACGAGATTTACTGGAATGCCCATTAAGTCGCTGTTGAGCAGGAAGTAGCCAACATCGTTGGCATCCACACCACCAAGCCATGTCCAGCTGCCGTCCTCATTAGGAACAATAACCTTGAACTCTGCGCCAGCCTCAAGCTCTACGCTAGATGCGGTAAGAACGCCATCAACATCCTCAAATGCGATGCGGCCACCCTCTTCGGTCTGGTTCCAGTCGTTGAAAGTACCAACCAAGTAAGCCTCGGTGATATCATCGTTTGGCTCCTCGCCTGGGATAGTCAGCTCATAGGTCTTGAAGAAGTTGCCAGGGAAGTACTGATAGATGATAGCCTTGTTGTCGTTAACAACCTCGGCGTTGAGCCAGTTGCTCTGGAAGCCG
>ONJX01000051.1 GCA_900318255.1 uncultured Prevotellaceae bacterium
CCATGTCAGTGCTCTGGGCACCATTCATTGATTCACTGAAAAGAGATAATTCATTCATAGCAGTAATTATTTAAAAAGTTAAACATCATTGATCTTGCCTTCACTTATCGCTTCGCCTTTACACTGCCAGCAAAGTCCGTTCGCCCTCACAGAGAGCAAGGCTTGCCTGAGAATTACTACCCGAAGGGCTGGAGAATTTTCAGAGCAACGTAGCCTGGCCTTGCAAGTGAGGGGAGCGGAATAACTTTGCAGCGTAAAGGCAAGCGGTGGAGGCAAGGAAATGTTTAACTTCAATCTTACTGCTATGACCTATCTTTTCGCATAATGAATGGAAACCGACAAAGAGCGCAGACGTGGGGCAGGATAAAAGAGAGTAGCCCCATTTCCCAATGAAGCCACCTGACCAAAAACTATAAATACCATAAAAATACAACATGAAAAATATGTCTTTGATAGAGAAATGGCGACAGGCGTTTCCCAACGACTGCCGCCCAATACGTTGAAAATGTAATATGCTATGAGTTAATAAGAGTACATGGAATCAGTGATTTTTGTGCATAAAGCGTGACCTCTACATCAAAAACAGATGGATCGCCTTCAGGCGTTCCAGTGTTTTGTGAGATTTTCACAATAGGTCGCGGTTTCTCATGCTGCCCAATCACAAATGAGTTGTTGTTGCAGTCAGTGACAACAAAAGCAAGATGCTTGTTTGTTGGCACCTCATCCAACGTACAGAACCTCAAATTCGTCTGCTCCAGTCTCCCATTATTGTTGTATGTTGAGACAGCCTCACAAGTAGGCACTCCAATAAAATCTATTGGCGTCACGTCAGAAAAAATTCCAACTGATATTCCTGCGAGGTGTTTGTACATGATTTGTCTTTGCAGGTTCTTTGCTGGAACCATGCCGATGAATTTAATACCAGGTAAAGATTGTCTGTTTTTCATTTTCAAATAATAGAATTTCGGAAATATTGGAAATTTTGGAAACCTTGGGATTTCGCCCCCTATCAAGTCGCTATATCTTAACTTAAATTTGCATTGGAATATATCTGTTAACCATCTTTGCTTCTGTCCTTATTTGGACTTTTGCGATATGCGTCTCTTTTGCGCATATATATTTTGGCGATAGTGTTCCAATTCTTGTCAGAAGTTTCAATGCCGTGGGCCTCCATCCAAGCATAAATCAAGTCTTGTTTTCTGCGTCCTATATTACCGAACTTGTGTAGATCTTTCCATAAAGCTATAGCAAACCGAGTGCGGATGCATTGCTGCAATGAACGTCGAGCAGCTAGTGGAAGGTAGTTGAACTGTTTCACGTCTTTCTTTTTGAAGTTCGGAATCGCAATAGCCACACTGTTCTCACCCGGTCCAGGAACACTGGCAAGAATAGGCTTGCGTATCAAACCTAGCTCTATTATGTCATTCTCCATTGAGTTCTTAGGAAACTCGATGGGAATTCTTTCATTCTCATGACGCAGCCATTGAGCAAGATATGGTGGGAGCCTTAGGTATATAATATATTCGCTCATAAAAAATCAATGTCTATAGCTTATATCTTGGAAAACTATCACATGAAGCATCTCTCGGAATCTGTCTGCCACTCTATGCCCATACTTTTTCTTTATCATGTCAGGGTCAAGATTAGTTGTGATGACCGTAAAGAGCTGATGGTGGTAACGGTATTCAATCAAGTCAATAATTGGATTCGTTACGTTTCCAAAGTCAAGAACTTCGGCGGGTTCTTTCCCCATATCATCAATCGCCAACATGCTACGGCTTCTTATATCATCAAACTTTTTGGGCGAGCGTGACAGTTCCACTAATTCCTTTGCATCAATCAATGGCATTCCCACCTCGAAATATTCCCCAAGAAAGCTGAAATGCTTACGGTTGTCGAGAAAATTGATTGTTTTCTGCAAAGCATAAGTCAAAGTTGTCTTGCCATTGCCACATGTGCCACAGAACAGCACCCCGAATTTCGGATTTGGCTGTGTGAGGTATTGCGCAAGTTTGACCAGTGCGTTATTTGTGTTCTCGTCCAAAACAAATTCGCAGTGTCGGAACTCCACAGCCACTTGATAGTGCGCCGTCAGCAAATCAAGTGCATCTTGAGCAGACAGATTCAGCCTAAAACGAGGAATAGTAATCTGATTCCTTTTTATCGCCGACATCAGTTCCCCTACGTGCGTTGAATTTATCTTCAGACTCGCTGTTTCTGTTTTTAGATTTTCGTTTCTCATTTTCTTGTTTATTTTGAATTTGAATCTTCGCCCAGTAAAAGAAATGTTTTTTGAAATCAGAAGTGTTCTTGTGCGGCTCGTCTCTTGTTGCCAACACTTCATTGAAAAAATCGTCAAGCAACGCAATCATTTGAGCGTTGTCGCAGTGTAGCGACATTGAGGCTTGCTCAAAGAAAGATTTGCTGTTCTTCAATTCTTTCAAAAAAATATCTTCCTGCGCGTGGAGTAGAGAGGGTTTATTATTTATATTATTCTCATTATTATTTTGTTCTTTATGCTGACCTAACCGCGATGATGACTGCATCCCCAAATCTAAAATTGCACTATTTTGTACATCTTCACTTGGAGGGATTATCACATACTGGTATTTGTCATAATTTACTATGGTGATAATCGTAAGTTTCTGAAATTTCTCACGTGTTATCATCTTTTCTTCTTCGAGGATGCTCATAAATTCGTTGATGAATCTACCACCTGCTCCCCAGCGTTTTATGAGTTTCCGACCACTTGTCACCAGTTGGCCACGTTCAAGTTTCACTTTCAGGCTACCTAAACGCCATGTGGTAGGTTCATATGCAGCCTGGAATAGAAGGTCAAGCCACCTTTTCAAATAAACGGCATCATCCCATATCCAGTTCTCCGTGATTCTTCTATGTATTGCAATCCAGCCTTTCATAATAAGAGATATTAGAGATTACAGCTGAGCTCTCCAGAAGCGAAGAATCTCATTGCCTGAATAGTATTTACGGGTTGTTGAGCGCCTAAATGCACAGTGAATACAGCCCCTATTGGTGTAGCTTCTCAAGGTGTGTCTATGTATTCCAAGCAACTTACAGGTTTCAGAGATAGAATATCTACCTGTTTTTGTGACGTTGGGTTCCTGGTTTACCATAAGGATCAACTTTTGATTGGTTAATACTTTTAGGGAACAATTCATCTGCAGGGACTCCTACGAAAGCAGCAATTTTCTCCTGAATGTTTCTGTCTGGAACAGTCTTACCAGTACACCATCGTATAACGGCAAGCCTTTTTCTGTGACATAAATCAGACATTCTCATCACAAAAGCCGTAGATGGATGTGGCTGTTCTTTAAGACTTTGGTAATACTCTTCAATAGTCATAGCAATTTGTATTAAGAAAGTTTAACAATGATATTTCAAAATATCGTGAAGATATATTTGTATATATCGGTGATATTATATAATTTTGCAACGATAATTAAGGTTATCGGAGCAGATATAACAAACCGATAAGGACTGCAAATATACAGATATTTTGGTTATATCTGCAAATAAATCTGCAAAAATTTTTACGTTGAAAATTGGAATTGATATGATAATATTTGATTTACAAAGAATTAGGAAAGAAAAAAAAGTCACACAGAGTGAGCTTGCTAAAATGACATCTTACCCTCAAGGCTTTATATCAGAAATTGAAAATGGGAAAGCATCTGCTCCAGAGGCTTTTATTAATAAAGTGGCAGAGATTTTTAATATAGCAGATATAAAAGGCTATATAAAAGAAGATTCAAATTTGTCAGCAAGTAAAGAAAAGGATTCGAATGTAAATGAAAAGGATTCGAATGTAATTGCAAAAAACTCAAAGCTTCCTCCTTTAGAAATTCAAAGCACTAAAGAGGATTATGAGATTACAATATCAAAAGCTATGTTTACAACAATCATAGATTCTCTACTAAAGAAAGATAAAAAGATTGAGGAGTTAGAACTTGAAAATCAACTCCTTAAGAAGAAGCTTAAAAACCGTAAAACATAAGACGAGCGAAATTACGAGCGACTTTTTGAGATAATTATAACATATTGTAAAACAAGACCTTGATTGGTGTTTCTATATAGCTGGGGGGCGTGGGGTCGCTAGTTCGAATCTAGTCATCCCGACTGAAAAGAGAAAAGGTTGGTAAATAGGCAGTTAAGCCATTTACCGACCTTTCTTTTTACCCAAAATAGGGGCAAAATGCCGTAAAAAAAAAGGACTGAAACGCACATTTTTTCAACCTTTTTCAACCTTTTTCCCTCTTTACCTTGTACATTACCTTGTACGTACAAGGTTCGGGATTGGAAAAGTTGAGCGAATTGCGGAGTAGGTCGGAATGAATTTTATGGCAAAAGCAAAATTCTTTCTCGACACACGGCGAAGCAAGCCGGGGTCGCCATCGGTCTTGAAGGTGGCAATCGGTCACCGCGACAAGACTTCGTACATTTCACTGACTGCACGGCTGCTCCCCAAGCAGTGGGATGCAGAGCACTCACTGGTGATCAACCACCCGGAGCAGCAGTTGCTGAACATCTATATTATGGGTGTAAAGCAGCAAGTTGACCGAACCATCTTTATCCTTGCCGACAATGGCAGTCTTCAATCTATGACTGCCAATGACATCAAGCTGGAGATTGAGCGCAAACTCAATCCCGAAAAGGTCGAGGAAATGGAGCAAAAGCAACGTAGCAAGAACCTGTTCGCTGCACGTTACTTGAAGTTCACGGAGAGCAAGATAGGCAGCACTCACCGCATTTATATGGAAACATACAAGCGTATGTTAGAGTTCGCCGGTGAGAAGCTGAATGGCCTTGCTTTTGAGGATATTACAAAGGAATGGATCATTTCGTTTGACCATTACATGATGCGTCAGTCGCCATCACGCAATGCACGCAACATTCACCTGCGCAACATTCGCGCCGTCTTTAACGAAGCGATTGACGATGAGGTGACTATGTTCTATCCTTTCCGCCGTTTCCAGATTAAGAATGAAGCTACTCGCAAGCGTAACCTCAAAGTTGAGGACTTCCGCAAGTTCATCAACTTTCCCTGCGAGGAGCACGCTCAAAAGTACCTTGATATGTTCAAACTGATGTTCATGCTCATAGGCATTAACATCGTTGACTTGTGCAACCTCAAAGAGATTGATAGTGAGGGGCGTATCAACTTCTATCGTGCCAAGACCAACCGCCTTTATAGCATAAAGGTGGAGCCTGAGGCACTGGAGATCATCAACAAGTATCGCGGCGAGAATTGGCTTCTTGACATTCTCGACCGCTACAAGGACTACAAGGACTATTATAAGCGCATGAACCGCGCCTTGAAGAAGATTGGTCCGGTCAAGCGCAGCGGTCTCGGGGGCAAGAAAACCTACGAGCCGTTATTTCCCGAAATATCAACGTATTGGGCGCGTCACTCATGGGCAACGATTGCTGCCAGCCTTGACATTCCCCGTGACACGATAGCCCATGCGCTGGGTCATGGCGGCAACACAGTCACGGACATCTATATCGACTTTGACGAGCGCAAGGTCGATGAGGCTAACCGACGTGTCCTTGACTGGGTGCTATACGGCAAGAAATAAGGGTCTCAAAAGGGGTGGGAAAACTACCCCTTTGGGGTGTACCCATAAATGTACCCGAAAGTGTACCTACAAGTGTATCGGTAAGTGTACCCGAGAGTGTATCTGCAAGTGTACCTGCAATTGTAACGTGAAATGTACCATAGAAAAGTGCCTGAAAAACAGCGAGAAAGGCAGAAAACCGACAATTTGCGGTCTTCTGCCTTTCTTCGATTTCGAGTGTACCTGTATGTGTAACCGTATGTGTACCTTATAGTGTACCCATTTTATCTACACTTTGTTACTTGCGACCCCTTTTCGTCTAAAATGTCACAAGACTTGCGCATCGGCTTGCGCATTGACTTGCGCAAGTTCAAGCCCAACAAGTTAAAAGGCAGATGTTTAGAAAAAGCACCTGCCCTATATGGCTTGCGCAAGTGACGCTCTTTTCAATCGGTCTGCACCTTGTAGAAGTCGCCTTTGAGGAGATGGCTCATGCCGTCCTCGGTGAAGGTGGCGGTGAGCTTGGTGCAAAGGTAGCGTTTGCCGTCGATGTGGAACAGCGAGCGGACGTTTGGTATTTCATCGGATAGGAAAGAGAATGAGTATTTCTTCTTTTGGTCAACCTCTGTGTAGGTGGTGCGCTGCACTCCCTGGCCGTAGGCTCGGTTGTTGATGCGCAGCGACAACTGCCGTCCGCTGTAGATTACGCCCCATGTGATGGTGAGCTTGCTTGTGTCGGTGAGCACCGCCGGCACAGCGTATGAATAGGTCATGTCGAAGGTGTCCGTCCATGGGTGCGGCAGCCGAGGCTTGCACTTGGTGTAGTCGCCCCACCAAAAGGCGACAAAGAGTTTGTCGAACACGGCACCCGACTTCTCTTTCTCCCCGCCGCTCACCGTTGGGAACGCCCCGAACTGAATCACCACATCGGGGTCAACTACCTCCACACCCGGTCTGCGCCCCGTGTGTGTCTGCGAGGCGTTGGCCTCATCGTCCTCGCCGGTCTCTCCGCAGTCGAGGAACACGAGATTGCCATAGGTGTCATCGGTCTCATCGATCCATGCCGGAACGATATTCATTTCCTCCACCTCATCGGGGTGCTCGCGGTCGAGCAGCAGCGTGCCGAAGCGGTTGACGGGCACCAGTCGGCACACATTCCCCCACTTCAATGCCTCGGAGTTGATGGTGAAGGGTGTGGTGCGATACTCCACACGTTTCATCACTTCGAGGACAAAGTAGGTGTCGATGTCCTGCACATGGTGCAAGCCCCATTTGCCGCCCGGGTACTGGGCGTAGTCGCTGCGTCCGCCGCCGGTGTCAAGCACACTGTCTTGCGGCAGGTCGCTTGCGAACAGGTCGGCGAGCGTAGCCCACTCGGTACATTTGACCGTGCCGTCGGCTCGTGTCATTCTCTCAATGTACCACTGGGCGTTATAGATATTATCAAGGCGGTGGCCACCATCAGCGAAGCCCTGGTTGAGCATTGCCTTGTAGCCGGTGTTGTCCTCGTCGGTCGATACTTCCACCGAGAAAGCGTCAGTCACCTTGTCAATACACACAAGCCCTGCATCGCTGACGTTCTCAGTCGTGACCGAGCAAGTAACCTTGTTGCGTGCGTGGTCAATGTCAAACTCCATGAGCAGGAATTTTTCAAGTTCCATGAAAAATTCATTGACCGTCCAATGAGGCAGCGCAGCCGCCCACCGGCGGTTGCTCCATGAGTACGGCAGCGTGTTACACACAAGCAGGTACTTGTAATCAGATTGTTCCCACTTGGCGAAGTCGTAGGCGTAGCCGAGCGCATCGCAAATCTTCTTGGTGAGCCATAGAAGATTGGGCTGAAACGAGAAACCTTTGGTGAAGTCCGTGTCCTCGTCGTTGTCGCCGGTCACTTTCCACTCATACTTATTTGCGGAAGCGTTCCATCGGGCGCAGTTCTGCAAGTTGCCGCTATAATTGTTCACCCACGGCAGAGCCGTATAGTCCTGCCAGCGTGCCCACATTTGGGCAGGAGTCATATAGACCGCATCTTCCCATCCGGGGCGAGGTCCCGACATTCCACCCGATGAGATATTGTCGGGGTGAATGTGTGGCCACTCGCCCAAATCCAGCTCGTCGATGTAGGTTTCATCGAAGTGCGGATAGAAGTTCTGGTAACTCCTCTTTTCAAGGAACTGCACCTTGACGCTTTCGTTGGTGATGCCGGTGATAACTACGGCACCCACCTTTCGGAACTTGGTGTCTTGCAGAACGGCATTGAAAAAGATTTTGTCTGTGTCAATATCTTTTCGTGTGAGGTGTCCGAACACAGCGATGTTCTGCGGACAC
>ONJX01000048.1 GCA_900318255.1 uncultured Prevotellaceae bacterium
GCCTGGGCAGGAAATATTCGTTCGGCTATCTGGCAAAGCTATGCTTTGCCACAACGGAAGGCGTGTCGCTGCTTAGCATTAATGAAGCCGCCAACACGTATATTGTTTAACATACTAAATAATTACCTGTGACATGAAAAAAAATCGCTTATTATGGTTCATGATGCTGATGCTCCTTGTTCCAGCAATTGTGTTGAGTGGGTGCGAAAAGAAGAAGTACCACTACGACGATGAAGACGACGAGGATAGCACTGAGCAAGTGGAGAGCGACGACTCCGACAGCAAGAAAGAGAAAAAGAAACTCATCTTTGGTGAGTACAAACTCGACAAAGAGAGCTTTGAGGCCTTCTTCGGAGAAGACATCGAGAAGGCGGCCAAAGAGCAAGGCGCCAGCCTCAACATCCTTACAAGTTTCAACTTCAACGACGATGATGTCCTTGACGTGGAAATGGTTTACACAGCGTCGATTTACTTCAAGGAAATTCGCAACACCCTGAAGCTTAACATGATAATTGGCGCAACAGGAAAATGGCATCACGACCAGGACAACAAGCAACTCACTATCTCTATCGATGACCTGAAAATCAACGATGCCGATTTCACATTTGCCAAAGAAGATGCCACCACCCGTGAGATAAGACGTCAACTGGGTGGAGACGAAGGATTTAAGGAGCAGATGATGAAAGAGATAGACATCGAGAGCGAGATGAACAATGTGAAAAAGACACAAGTCTTTACTGTGACACGACTCCAGCCCGACGGGTTTACCATCAAGCCTCTCGACGGCGACAAGAGAGTGAAGTTCGAAAAAGTTGAAATTGATGAGGAAGCTGAATAGGCTCAGCTACCGCACACTTAACAAAAATCACCCCAAGAACTACTGCAGCCCTTGGGGTGTATTTTTTGTCAAGTTGACGAAGTGACCAAATCTATTTTACTACCTTAGAGACCACTACCGAGCCGTCGCTGTAGGTAGTCTTAACGATGTTCACGCCGCTGAAAGGCTTGCTGCTGGTCATGCCGGCAAGGTTAATATATTCCACGCCTGTGACCTGGGCAGCACTCTCCACACGGCCTATGCCGGTGTGCTGCGAGAAGCTCGCTGTCACGAGCACGTCGCTAGCGGGCATCACAAAGCTGAGCTCACCGTCGCGATTGCCAGCAAGTGTAATCTCCTCGCCAGTGGTGAGGTTGGTGACGGTAACGCTCTCAATGCCATAGCCGTCAATGGGCTCGGCAACGAAAGTCACGGTCTCGCCCTCCTGCGACTTATTGTCAACGATGCCGCTCATCAGGGTAATCACGCCAGTGCCCTCGGGCTGAACCAGGGTGTTCACCTGATAGCTCTCGGCTTGCTTATAGAGCCACACGCGGCCGTTGGGGTCGTTATTGATGCTCTTGAACATGAACTGCTCGTTGTCGTAGTCGTAGCGGATGGTGCGGGTGGAGCTGCCCACGTTCTTGAACCAGCACAGGTAGTTATACTCGGTGGCGCTGATATACATGATGGCGCGGCCGTAGTCGTTGGCAGTGCTGGTCACAGTGAGGTTGTCGCCCTGGCCACGCAGGTAGCCATTGCCCAGCTTGAACCAAGCCACAGTGCGGGTGTTGCTGCCAATGGTGCTGTCCTGAACACCCATCATGCGAATGAGCATGGCGTTGCCGTCAACCTTCACGCGGGTCTTGGCGTCGTCCATCCACTCCACCACGGGCACGGCAGGGGGTGTCACGTCGGCAGCCTCCTTAAAGCGCATCACCTTGTCGTTATACTGGCTCACCACAATGTAGGTCTTGCCATCCACAATCTGGCTGCGCTGGGTCACCAGCTCATAGATGTCGCCCTCAGGCTTCTCGTAGGTGATGTCGATAGAGGCGAAGCGCACGCCCTTGCCCTTAACGGCAAAGTTCAGGCTCGACGAAGAGCCTTCCCAAGTACCCGTGAAGCCACTGCTGGTGTAGGTGCCAGGGTTGTTGGGATTAGTGTGGTTGGCAAAGAGTGTGATGGTCGAGGGACCCCAGTAGCCAGCGTCGAGGTCGCCCTCTACAGCGTCGTCAAGGCAGTGAAACACAATCTTTGTGATGGTGTAGTTGTAAGAGAGCACCGTGAAGTTTGTGTTAGGATTAGCGAGCAGGTAGTTCACGTTGTTCATGCCACCGGTCATCGTCAGGATGATGCCGTCCTTAACGCCATAATAAACAGTGCTCGACTCCGAGAACTCGCCTTCATTGCGGGAGATGGTTACAGTTTTCTCGCTTGCCCAGGTGGGAACAGCCATGGCAAGCAACATGATTAGAGTAAAAATTTTCTTCATAAAAATTCTGATTAAAAAAATAAAAATGAATCTGTAAATATCAAGGTTTAAATACTAGCTTACAACGTGTCAATTAGAGCCACACGCCCTATCATCGGCCCACTTAGTGGATTGTCAATGGAATAAAAAGAATGAAAAAACTATTTTCAGCCAACAAAGGTAGTGAAAATTATTCATATAATAATACAACATCACTGCATTTTTCAACTAATTCATTTTTCTAAAGTTCAGAAACTTTAAAAAAATGCGATTAAGCGAGACAAGATGTAGGGACAAGGCGACAAGAGCCCGTTCCACGTTACACCTATAAACCGCAACTCGAATAAATATAAATATATGCAGCCACATAAAGCATCACGAGAATGATGCCAAATGGGATTAACGCCACAATCAGCCGCCAGATGGTGCCCCAGTAGCTGTAGCCCGTCAGCTGCTTGATAGGGATGACGGCAAGCATCGCCACCGCCAAGTCGAAGCGCGTCTCGGCAGTGAAGCTGAAGCACAGCAGTGAGGGGATGATGGTAAAAATGAGAATTATATTGGCGATATACACCATCGCCACGAAGCACTCCGAGAAGCGCAGGTCGGGGATGTTGGGACCGTGGCGGAACAAGAGATAGAACGGCCCAGAGAAGAGCAGCAGAGCTGCGAGCACCGCCAGCTGAGTGTTCTGCCCTATTTTGTTCTCAATGGCATAAAACGTTTGGCTAGCGACTATACTCGCTTCCTTACTCTCCTGGGTGAGGGTCTTGTCGGCCTTCGCTTCGGCCTGCATCTTTTGAGTATTTTCCTTCTCTTGATTCATATATAACTCAAAGCGATTGATGCCCTTGATGTTCACGCCAGTTTCTATCAGCAGACCCAGGGCGCAGATGAGGAACATCATCTTGAACGGCGGGAAATAGGCCATCTGCATGCCACGCAGGTAGTCGCCTATCATATAGCCCGGACGCAGAAACAAGTCGCGGATGGCGCGGAACATGCTTCTATTGCCCAAGCCCCACACGTCAAGAAACAGCAAGAAGGCATTCTTTAACGAGTAACGCCCTATCTTAGATGACTGCCCGCAACGTGGGCAATAGTTGCCCACATAATGCCGGCCACAGGTAGCGCAGTCGTGCTCATCGTCCGACATTGGCTTCACGCGATGAGGGACCTTCTGCCACCGGCGAAATCGCTTGTATCTTTTTTTACTATCTTTAAATAACATGAAAAAATATATTCTCAGAACTTTTTTTGCTAAACGCACCTGCCTCAGCTAGAATCATTTATTTTCTTGGAGAAAAGCGCAACATTCTTCTAATGACTTTTTCATCACTTCCTAAGGAATGAGTTTACGCTGATACTCGGGTTTTCATTGTCAGCCAGCAACTTTGGAGTCTTTCTTTTCTTAATGAGTGTTCAATCATCTTCATTTTATTGTGCTTCTATAACCCAACCCCATTGCCGACAAGCGATATTTTTGTTTCGGATGACGTTGCTGCTTTGGATACAACATCTCAATAAACCCTTTCTCAATGGCGGGATTAAGATATTTTTCCCTAAAACTCTTACGGTCTTTTAAACCCATAAGTGCCATTATCTCGATGATTGACAGATAATCGACCCCAAAAGCAAGGAGCAATTTATCTACTTGGGGGGTGCTTGAGGGGTACTTGGGGGGTGCTTGGGGGATACTTGATGTGTCACCCAATATCTTTCTAACATTTTCAGCGCGCTTTATCGTGACCATAAATCCTCCTTGGCACTCCTTAAATTTTGGCAAGTCAAGATTAACTTTTTCAAATTCTTCTTTGACCTTGTTGATTGCGCTATTAGTTTTGAAAAATGATGCGTTTTGCTCGTTATTTTTAAATTAAAAGTTAAACTTTATTAAAGCGCTGATGTTCTGCTATGTACGCCATAGATACTGCACAAAAAACAACGTGCAGCACTACCAAATATAATAATTTTTTAACATCCATTTACTGAATTTTGAGCGACCATTATATTTCTCAAACGTATTATATATAGAGAGGGAAGGGAAATAACCCATCTAAGTTATCTACTAAAAATTATTTTTCTGGACGTAAAAATCAGCATTATAACATACAATGAAACGACAAGTCATTACACAACTGACAACGGCCGAGCGCCTAATACTTCTAGAGCAAATCTTTGCTCCGCAGGGCGAATGCTCTCGCGTCGAGTTTGCATCCTGCACATTGAGCAACATGGCTTTTATGTTTGACTTTGCTGAAGCCAACTTGGTGGAAATGAAATGGTCTAAAGACGAGTGCGAATTGAGCGAGATCATTGAGCGCACCAAGCACCTTCTTTCACCCGAAGTGGAGCAGAAGTTCGGACTGGGCATGCCTTATTTTGTCCATGCCGTTTTGCCCTTGAAATCAAAACTCATTGCCGATTTCTCAAACTGGCTTCAGCACAATGAGCCCATTGCTCTTGAGCATTTTGTAACCACAAGCGACACCGACAACATCACCGTTCATGTCGCCTATATCAAAAACGAAATTGGCGACAAAATCGTCGATCAAATAGAGAAAGAAAACAGAATTATAAACAATTAAAATAATGAATTATGGCAGAAAACAGAATAACAGCAGAAATGGATTTATCTGAAGTAAAAACCTACATTAAAAGACTCACTACAGTTTATAATAAAAAAGAAGCCAAGATGTTTATTGAACAATATCTTCAAGGTAGTGGAAATGAATTAAAAGAGAAGTTTTGGAGCCGAAAATCATCATCTCGATTGGCTTTTGATTTATACTCATGGATGGTAAATGAAGATTGTACCGAGGATTTTCAATTTGAAAAAAAGTTACCAGGAGTTATATGTTCCAATCATGGTCCTGCAGGATCACCAAATATGGATGTGTTTATCGAAACAAGCAATGACATTATTTATATTGAAAGCAAATACACAGAAAAGGCAAAGCGTGACAAAAACAAGCACATAAAGTATATCAGCGAAGACCAGGAACAATCAGAACTCTCTAAGGCCTATTGGTTTAATGGCAAGCATGGCGGTTTGGAGCTGAAGCAGAGATTTTATAATGAAAAAGAAATAGCAAGTTTATTCTCAGAATTCTGTAAAGACATATATGAATTAATAAAAAACATAGAGTACAAATGGACATGGTTTGATGTCAAACAGGAAACATGTCATTTGTTTGGTATCATCTTTGCATTACTTCAAGCAGGGAAATATGGCAACGAATATAGATGTGAGCCAAAAGAGTTAAGCAAGAATGTGCATTTATATAATATCATTTGGGATGAAAATGATAAAATTAAATGTGAACTTGGTGAACCTAACTCCTTTCCTAACATTTTTGGCAATAAAGCCGAAATGCTTGTCAAAAAATGTGTGGAATTGAAAGGTGTAAAAGGAATTGAATTCAATTTTGAGATCATGACAGTGCAATCTCTTATGAATGAGAATGATTTCTTCGGCTTTGATTTCACTAAAGCGAATGCTTTTGGATTAGATAAGTCATTGCAAGAACAAATGGAACAGTACAAACTAAGTTATTAGAATCAATATGACTATTCTTCACATCAGTGACACGCACGGGTCGCATGGCAGGTTGGGGGCTATGCCTCCAGCCGATGTGCTTGTGCATAGTGGCGACTTCACCCACAGCGGCACCGAACAAGAGGTGCTTGACTTCCTCAACTGGTTCATTATGCTTGATTATCCCAACAAAATCTTTGTTGTGGGCAATCATGACCTATGCTTGTGGGACGCCGAAGGCATTGAAGACCTGCCTGCCAATGTGCACTTTTTGCAGGACCATGGCGTGACTATTGATGGCGTGAAGTTCTTCGGCTTGGGTTATAACCACCCCGAGAACCTTATTCCCAAAAGCGACCTGGATGTACTCGTAACCCACGAGCCGCCGCTCGAAATACTCGACTACTCGTCGGGTACGCATTGGGGCAATCTGCCGTTGCGCAATAGTGTGGAAAATGCCAATCCCCTTTTGCATCTCTTCGGACATGCCCACGAGAGTTATGGCACCACCAAGCGCGACGGCACTATTTTCAGTAATGCCTCATTGCTTGATGACTACAATAAACTTGTCAACTCACCACGACTCATCCAAGTGAATTTGGGCAGATAATAAGTGAGATTAAAGGAGGACAAGATTCACTCGCGTGGGCTCGTGCATCTTGAGTTGGAGGGAAATTCAGCGAGCAACCGATTGCTTCGCAATCATTGGTTGTTTCGTTATGGCAAAATCACTCAAACAAGTTTGGCTCTCCGCCATAATGAAACAACCGGCCACATGTGTGGTCGGTTGCTCGCTGGCGGAGAGGACAAGATTCACCGCACATATTTCGAGAAAACTCTCGCCATGAATATCAATTAGTTACATTTTACACATTTGCCTATTTTGACCGATTTTTGGCCTATTACCGTCCCTATATCGTCCCGGTACGCAGGCGTTGTAATGTGCTGACAGCAAGTTAATAAACCTTTAATTTTTCGCAGAAATTACATCATTTAATTTCTCCAAAAGCAGGATTCTGGCCTCCTTTTCTTTGAGGCGCTCCTCCTTCTCTTTGAGCATATCTTCACGAAATTGAAGCTGCTCGCGAAGGTGAGCAACCTGATTCCGGAGCTGAGTTATACTGAGGCTTTTCAGTTCTTCCTCGGTTGACATCTCGGCTCCTTCTCGTATGAATAAGGTGTCTATCGTCACGCCCAGGAAGTCCGCAATCGCTTCAAGGCGCTTGGCAGACGGATTTCCATTCACCAGCGAGTTAACTGATGTCTGTTTAGGATTCATGCCTATGGCGGTCAAAAGGTCGCCATAGGGTATTTTCTTCCTGTCTAACAGCTCTTTAATGATTTTTCCGTTATACATCTCAAATTGGACTGAAAAATACTTCTCAAAAAATCTTATATAAAAGTAAGATTGTTTGAAAAATTAGTATTACTTTTGTGCAAAGTTAAGTCTTATTTTTGGACTGTACAAATTTTGAACGAAAAAAATTGACTATGATTAAAAAAATCTACAAGCAGCTGCCTAAATCGGACAAGGCAATATTCCGTGAATCCATCATGCAAGCATGCGGATGGGCTTATGGGACATTCTACTATAAGATGAACCACGGAAATATTTCTAAGTTGGAGAGAAAAGTAGTCAACGACTTTATTGAAGCATTCTTGAACAAATCATGAGCAGTTTATTTGACAATTATCACACTGTTAAAGAGTGGGAAGATGCCGCCGCCAGAGACGGACGCATCACGTTCAATGCCGTTTACTATGTCATGGGCAAGAGAGTTCTAGACCATGTGACCGGCATCATCAAGATGGAGCAGCCTAACGGGAAAACAATCCATCGGTGTGTAATGTGGCTGAGCGACGGCCAATGCGTCATTGGCAAGGATCGTCTGCCGGAGTATGACATTATCTTCAATGATTGATGAAAGAACCATAGGTAATATTCTCGACCGCATCGACATCGTGGATGTGGTGCGGCGATATGTGCCCGACCTAAAGCAAAAAGGCAGCAACTACCAGTGCTGCTGCCCCTTTCATCAAGAACGCACGCCGTCCTTCATCGTGAACAAGGCAAGGAACACCTGGCACTGCTTTGGTGCTTGCGCCGAGGGCGGTGATGCCATCAAGTTCGTGATGAAGTACAACCATGTCACATTCCCCGAAGCGGTAAGGGAATTGGCCGGCATGTGCGGCGTTACCATAGAAGAAAGTAAGGAAAAGCCTACCGTCGAACAGGAACAGCTGAACAAGAAGCGTGAGGCAATGCTCATCGCCTATCAGGTCTTGCAGCAGTTCTTTGTGGCGCAGTTGAGAGGCAGTGACGAGGAAGCGGTCAAGGCCCACAGTTATGCTGTGGGACGCTGGAATCATAACTTTATTCAAGAAAGCGGCATAGGATATGCCCCGAAGAATAGCCAACTGCTCATCCGCTTTGCCGAGGTCAACAACATTTCCACAAAACTCCTAATGGAAATGGATCTGCTGCGGCAGTCGGACAAGGATGGCCACCTCTACGCTTTCTTCCGAGAGAGGATTATGATACCCATCCGCGACCGCTTCAGTCGGGTCATCGGTTATACGGCGCGATACATCGGCACTAACGCAGACGCGCCGAAGTATCTCAATTCCTCTACGTCGATACTCTATAACAAGGAGCGCTCGGTGTTCGGTATTCACCTCGCTACCCGGGCTGCCGTCAAGGAGAACAAGTGCTTCCTTGTTGAGGGCGCACCCGATGTGTTGAGGCTGCAAGCCATTGGTGCTAACAATGTAGCGGCATCGCTGGGTTCAGCATGGACGGTGAACCAACTAAAGGTGCTTAAACGCCTGACATCAAAGCTATGCTTCCTGCCGGATGCCGACCCGCCCAAGCAGGGCGAGTCGTATGGCACAGGCATAGCAGCCGTTATCAAGAACGCTTTGTTGGCTCTTGAAAACGGCTTTGAAGTCACGGTCAAGGAAATCCCCTTGACCGGCAGCGGCTCAAAGAATGACCCGGACTCGTTCTGCACGAGCAAGAAGATTCTTGACAACATCGAGGAAGAAGACTTCGTGCTCTGGTATGCCAAAAAACTATTTGTTGACGGCTGTACGCAGGACGAGAAAAGCAGCGCAGTCGTTACCATCGCCAAACTGATGGCTCTGATTGACGATGATGTAAAGCAGTCAATGTACATTGACACGTTGGCCAAACTAATGCCGGGCAAACCGCTGTGGCGAAACGCCATCAAGTCGGCAAAAAAACAGCATGCCGAATCTAACATCAAGAACGACGGTGCCACCGTTGATCTTGACCTATTGGAGAAATATGGCTTCCAGGAACAGGGAAACCGCTATATCTCGGTTAATAGCGATGGCAGAACTCGTGAGTGGTCTAATTTCACATTGAAACCGCTATTCCACATCAAAGACATGGTGAATCCTTTAAGACTATATCAAATAACCAACGTGAACCATCAGTCGGAAATCGTCGAGCTGCATGCCGATGAGCTGGTCTCGGTCTCCAAGTTCAAGCAGCGTATCGAGGGACTGGGAAACTACCTGTGGTTCGCTAAAGACGAACAACTTATGAATCTCAAAAAACATCTCTACTCATCGACTGAAACCGCTGTGCAAATCAATCAGCTTGGCTGGCAGCGGTTGGGCTTCTATGCCTTCGGGAACGGCATCTTTGACACTGAATGGCACCCCGTGGACGAACTGGGCATAGTGCGCTTGGGAGAGCAAGGCAACTATTATCTGCCGGCATTCTCAGTGTTGTATAAAGATGACCCGCAGTTCTTTCAGTTTGAAAGAAACTTCGTGCATCTGAACTACGGAACTATCTCGCTTTATGACTACTCGCAAAAGCTCATCAATGTGTTTGGCGACAACGCCAAAGTGGGGCTTTGCTTTCTGCTTGCCGCACTTTTCAAGGATGTCATCGTGGGCTACACCAAGAACTTTCCTATCCTCAACCTTTTCGGGCCAAAAGGTTCGGGGAAGTCTGAGCTGGGACACTCACTGATGGCTTTCTTTATCATTGAGAACACGCCGCCGAACATTGTCAATGCCACCTTACCGGCTCTTTCGGACGCAGTGGCGCAGTGCGCTAACGCTATTGTGCATCTCGACGAGTTCAAGAACAGCATCGACGTGGACAAGCGTGAGTTCCTGAAAGGGCTTTGGGATGGAACGGGGCGTTCCAGAATGAACATGGACAGAGACAAGAAGCGGGAGATCACAAGGGTTGATGCTGCTGTTATCGTCAGCGGCCAGGAGATGGCGACCGCCGACATCGCACTATTTTCTCGCTTCATCTTCTTATCCTACTCCAAGAGTGAGTTTTCTGCCGAAGCCCGCGAGCGTTTCGCTGAATTGATGGACATCCGCAAACATGGCTGCTCACATTTAACGCTACAAATCTTGAAGTACAGAGCCAAGTTCATTCAGGTGTTCAAGGACAGCTTCAGCTTCTGCAAGAAAGACATCAGTTCAGCACTCGCTGACGATGGTGTCGAGGACAGGATCCTTTTCAATTGGCAGGTGGTTCTCGCAGCTTACCATGCCTTGCGTGAGGTCATTGAGCTTCCGTTTGATTACAATGACATCAGAGCCATCGTCATTCAAGGCATCAAGGCGCAAAACAAGGAAACGAAGTCCAACAACGAGTTGGCGAACTTCTGGAACATCGTTTCTTACTTCCACCAAGAAGGGAAGATTTGGAGTGGCTGTGATTTCCGCATTGACAGGGAAGACCGCCTCAAATGCTCCAATCGTAACAGCGAAATGGTGTTCTCAAAAACCAAGAGAATACTCTATCTGAGATACAGCCGCATCTTTCAACTTTACAAGATGCACGGACGACAGGTGAATGAAGTGTTGATTCCGCCGGCCTCTCTGATTTACTATCTCGAAAACTCGCAAGCCTATCTTGGCAAGAAACGCTCGTGGCGATACAAGGTCATCATCAATGGCGTTGAGCAGACAGAGGAGCAGAAAGACCCCATAACAGGTTTCACCAAGTACAAAAAAAAGTACGGTTTTGACCAGGTGATGTGCTTTGACTATGACTTGCTCAACGAGTCTTATGATGTGAACCTCGAAGACACCACCAATTCATACGATACACCCTGATTATGGAAACGTACAACGTTTCAAATTGGACTGTAGGCACCTGCTTGGGAAAGTCGGTGCCTATTTTTTTTGCCGACAGACTCTAATTTTTCCTATAGACTTTTCTTTCCACATATTCCACATAATCTACAATAATAAAAATCAAGTAATTAAGTGTTCAATATTCTTGACACAACGCTCCACATTTTTCCACAAAATGATGATGCGTGGATTTCAGAGTCCTTGATTTTTTGCTACGCTTTCCACACTTCCACAAAACCGATATTTTTATATTGCTGATAATCAACAATGTAGATTATGTGGAAGTTGTGGAGTTTTTTAGGTGTATGGCTATTTTTTTGAGAAAAACTCTTTTTCAGAGGTATTTTTCATTTTTGCGCTCTTGTGCCCGAGTGCTGTTGTGGACGCAACCGCTCGCAGGAGAAAGGGAACCTCACTCATAGAAAATTGTTTAAAACACATTGACTTGTTCCTATCTCGCTATCTCGCCTTGTTTTTCCGCTGCAAAGTTAAGGGCAGCCGTTCCACTGCAAGGCCCAGGTCGAGTTGCCTATTGAAAATTTTCCACAATTTTTCCCTGCGATAAAAATTGCTCGCCTACGGTGGAAATTTTTCAGGCAAGCCTTGCGGTCGTTCACTTTCCTGCCTCACTTTATGAAGCACCGTAAAAAGCAAAGCGATAGCGAGAACAAGATCAATAATGTTTAATCTCTAAATTTTCATTCTTATGAGTACAAAATCCCTTTCTACAAATCCTGCAAGCGGTGCTCAAAGCGCCCAAGCACAAGAGCAAGTTGTAAAAAGCTTCAGCTCCAGCTCCTCCAATCTCAATAATGTTGAGGTTGATGTCGATAACAATGAGGTCGAGGAATTTAACCTTACGCACTATGCCCTTACGCACTTCGATGGCTCGCCCGCCGTCTATGTGGGCACTTACGGCAAGTATAACAGCGGTTCACTCCGTGGCGTTTGGCTTGACCTTACCACCTTTGCCGATTACGATGAGTTTTTGGCAGTGTGCGCCTACATTCACCGAGATGAGGCGGACCCCGAATTTATGGCGCAGGACTTCACCGATTTCCCCCGTGAGTGGTACACCGAGGGATTTATGAGCGAGCGTGAATTTGACCTTATTCAAGCCTACGCAAATCTCGATGATGATGAGCGTGAAGCCTTTGAGGTCTATCTCTCAGCCTTCGGCAGCAGCCGTGATGACATGAGCATTTTCGACAATTTCCGTGAAGCCTATTGCGGCAAGTGGTCGAACGAAGAAGAATATGCCGAGCAGCTTGCCGAAGATTGCTGCATGTTGGAGGGCGCACCCGAGTTTTTGAAGTCTTATTTCGATTACAAGGCTTTTGCCCGTGATTTGTTCATCGATGATTACTACTTCGATAGCGGTTTCGTCTATCGCCGCATGTAAGCAGTAGCACCGCCCACCACACCGAGAGAGCCGCAGCAATGCGGCTTTCTTTTTGCGGTGCATCGTCAGCAACCGCCCCCGTCACCACCGCTGCAATCACCGCCCACATATGGCGTAGGGTCAACCTGGCTACTTCTGTTCTGCATCGGGTTGTAGTCGTCGCATAGCTCAGGGAAACCAAAGAAGCGCAAATCATCATCAATTTCATCATCTGACACTGACGTTTTCAAAATAACAAATGAAGTTACGAAGTCTAATCCGGACATTGAAATGATAGGTTTAACACCCTCCTTTTTGGGAAACGCCATTGCTTCAATCCATTCTTTGCCAACCGGCCAAAAGAATAGATAAATTTTCCCGATGTCAAAGATGTTCGGAAACTTGCTATTATCAACGCACTTGCAATACATAGTCAGTGGATTTTATACCGCAAATATAATGATTTTTTGTGAAGATATATCATTTTCTTTGCGCACATGGATAACATGGACAATAAAAGCCATGAATGTTCCACAACTATTTTGTTCAAGAATTGAACGCAAGTTGTTGGTTGTGAGTTTATTAGTTATCTTTGCAACCTCAAACATACAATTATGAGCCAATATCTATTATACTTCAAATTTGAACCCTATCTCGCTCAATGGTTTATACATGAGATGGGTGGCACCTCGCCCGTGGAACTGCCACGTGGCTCGGTGGAAGCTGACATCTTGAAACTTTTTCTGGCAAAGCAACCCGGGGAACAGCCGATAGCGCTTGGAGACGATGCCAACTTGGTCATCGCCATTCCTACGTTTAAGCACAAAGACCCACGAACCTACAATTACCTGCCTCCGAAGGCTGTTAATTGTCTGCACAAGTGTTTGCGCAGCCGTTTTGATGTGCAGTTGTGGGACGACCTTCACCAAGTTCACCCGAAAGCGAAAATGCTGAAGGAGTTAATTGAAGCATGGATGGAGAGCCACGGCATCGAGTTCGACGAGACGAACTGGTGTGCCATCTCCAAAAGATACCAACGAAAAAGGGAACTTTATCTCAAAAAAAAGTCGCAAAAATGATTACGACTTCAAGCCCTTTTTTGTCCGCAATGCGACAAAAAGGTTTTTTGAGACTTTTGCGATATTATACACCCCATAAATATACCCATCATGAATGATTGCTATTCCCTGCCGGGCATCATGTCTATAGCCTATGTTCCCTGCAATCTCCTACAAAAGCACAGCGACTTGAAGTTTCTTGCTTCAATCCCAGTACAGGTATTCGCTGATGTTACACCCGTTTCATTTAAAGGAGTGCCAACCTGCGAAACCACAAGTCAATATGACAACAACGGACGTAACGAGAAAACAACGCTCCGCTTTAATTCACTTAAACCGGTGCCCACTCTCCAGCCCATAGCTTTCATCATTACTGATGTAAACCGGCGGAGATTCCTTTTGGGGCTTCGTGAGGCTCCCTATCCTGTCATCAAAATCACTCACTCGACAGGAACGCCAAATGGCGATCCTGCCGTTTATGCACATGAAATCACCTTCACAGCCCTTAAATCACTCATACTTTTGGGATAGTACCGTCTTTTAACACCTTTATATAAGGTTATACTTTTGTGGCAGAATAATTTGATTGATTATGCCACAGACCAAATACAATCTCCACCTCAAAGGCTACGTCGGAGGCTACGACTTCGACCGCGACTATGTGGACTATGTGCTTGCCCGTAATGAGGGCAAGCCGGTCCACGTGCTTATCGACAGCCTCGGCGGCTCGCTGGCGACCGCCCTCTCCATCGCCTCGGCATTCAAACGTCATGGCGATGTCACCGTCCACTTCGTGGGAATGAACGCCAGTGCCGCAACCATCGCTTCGCTCGGTGCCCGACACATCAGCATCGACGCATCGGCCATGTACCTCGTGCACAAGTGCAGCGCGGAGTTTTTCGAGTGGGGAAGCCTCAATGCCGACCAGCTCGCAACTGTC
>ONJX01000022.1 GCA_900318255.1 uncultured Prevotellaceae bacterium
TCGCCGGTGTGGAGAGCAGCGAGCCGCAGCCGGGCATCAGCATCAAGGTGACGACCTGGAGCGACGGCACGCGCACGAGCGAGAAAGTGGTGCGCTGACATAAAATCTTGTGCTGCAATTCATGTCAATAGACATAAGAACATAAGAATACATAAATAGATAGTCAAGAACACGACAATATGTACTTATGTTCTTATGTCTTTAAAAACCAGCGGACTAAAGCATTTTACAGACTAATTTTCAGACACATGAGCATAAGGACAACCATCTCGATTATCACCTTTGCCCCCCAAGGTGACGATTGACGGCTGCGTGTTCCAGAGCGTTCCCGAGCACGGCGTGTATATCCAGAACGGCAAGAAGCACGTGAAGTAAGCCCTGACGTGGCCACCTGATTAGTCGCCCCCCTCATTGCCCCGTTCCCCGTTCCACTGATTGCTACAATCCTGCGAAGAAGGTGACGAGCAGCGGCACGCTGAAATCGACGATGAAGCCGTGGAAGATGGAGACGATGACCAGGTCCTTGCCACAGGCGCGGGTGATGATGGGCAGCGTGGTGTCCATGGTAGTGGCGCCGCCCACCGAGATGGGGGCCAGCTTGCCAAACCACCGCACCATGAGCGGCGCGCCCAGCAGCGTGATGACCTCGCGCACTATATTGGCCAGCAGAGCCACGGTGCCTAGCTCGGCACCCTTATACTGGGTGATGAGCACGCTCGAGAGCGAGTAGTAGCCCATGCCCGACCCCACTGCCAGGCACTCGCTGAGTGAGCGGTGGGGCAGCAGCAGGGTAGTGATGGCGCAGCCAGCCAGTGTGCCCACAATGGTCATGAGCGGCAGCAGCATGTAGAGGCGGTTGAGACGCTTGAATTTCTTGAAAATCTCGGCATCGTTGCCTATCATGAAGCCCACCAGGAAGATGAGGGCGTAGAGCGTGACGAGGCTGATGTTGCCCAGGCTGCTCATGGGCGGCAGCAGGTGCAGCACCCCCACCACAATGCCGGCGATGAAGAACCCCACTATTATCATGCTCCCCTTCATCGGCCGCCTCCTTCCTTGCGCTTGATGAGCTTCCACAGCACCCACGCCAGAGCTATGCTGCCCGCTGTGCCGGCAAGCGCCAGCAGCAGTGCTTCCATCCCCAGGTCTTTGATGCCATCGATCACGGCCTGGTTCTCGCCAGCCTCCACGCCCAGAAAGAACAGCAGCGCCCACACCAGCACAATAAGCAATGTGTTGATGAACTTGAACGAGCGCCTGCGCAGGAGCCATCCTGTGGCGATGCCCGCCGCCATTATGAGAATGATTTGCAGCATAAATCGCTGCAAATGTACGCAATTACCCGCAATCTACAACTATCATCGGCAAATAAGTTGGAGAAGTAGATAAAAACCACTAATTTTGTCGTGAAAAAACAATGTCTATGGAAACAAGAAAACACTTAGCGGCCGAGAGAAAGAAAACGTGTAATTGCGCTCAGGCAGTGATAGCCACCTATGCCGACCTGGCGGGCATCGACCAGGAGGCGGCAATGGCGCTGGGCAACGCCTTTGGCAGCGGCATGGGCAACATGGAAGGCACCTGCGGGGCGCTAACTGGAGCCGCAATCATAGTGGGGCTCGCCACGGGTGACAAACTGCGTTCACGCAAAGTGATGAGCAGCATCATGGCAGACTTCCAGGCACGCAACGGCGCCACCCAGTGCCGGCAGCTCAAGGGCATAGATACTGGCCGAGTGCTGCGCTCCTGCGAGGACTGCGTTGCCGACGCCAGCGAGCTGCTCGAGAAGCACTTGTTTAATGCTTAAGTGGCTATTTTTTTTGGGGGGAGCACTAGAAGCTCTAGATTTTCTAGAAACTCTAGACATTCTAGAGACTCTAGAAACTCTAGGCGTTCTTGATTTTCTGTGATTTCTTGGCGGTGATAGAAAAAAAACTCTCCACCTTGGTTAAACCTTGCTTCGCTGCCTTAGTCAAAGGCCACAACGCGGAGTAAAAGACTAGTGACGCAAGAGGGCGCGCAGGCCAGCGTTTTGGGTCAAGAGGTGTGGCACGGTTAGGGCTTAGTAAAGTGCCGCCGCACTGTTAAAAAAGGTCATTTTGTGTTTCTAAGTTACTAGTTTTAAGCCTCGTTAAGTTATTTTTGCACAAAAAACGGGTGCTTGTGCACAAAATGTTGGGTTTTTGCTTTTCTATTTGAAAAATAATACCTTACTTTGCACCGCAAAATTTGGAACAATTTTATTTAACAATTTAAAATTCATACAATTATGTCAGAAATTCAAGAAAGAGTAACAGCGATTATCGTTGAGAAATTGGGTGTTAGTGAGTCACAAGTCACTCCTGAGGCAACATTTGCACAGGATCTCGGTGCCGACAGTCTCGACACTGTAGAGCTCATCATGGAGCTTGAGAAAGAATTTGACATTACTATCCCCGATGCTGAGACCGAGAAGATTCAAACAGTGGGCGACGCTGTTTCATTCATCGAGGCTGCTAAAGCTTGATAGAAATACATCTCCTTTTTTTATTTTATGGAATTTAAGAGAGTAGTGGTAACAGGTCTTGGTGCCATCACTCCCCTTGGAAATGACGTAGAAACCACATGGAAGAACGCCATTGACGGAGTGAGCGGTGCAGGACCTATTACTCATTTTGATGCCTCGTTGTTTAAGACACAGTTTGCCTGCGAGGTCAAGAACTTTAACGTGGAGGAGTATCTGGACCGCCGCGACGCCCGTCGCATGGACCTCTACTGCCACTACGCCATGGCAAGTGCCACTCAGGCTCTTGCCGACTCTAAGCTTCTTGACGACGAGAAGGTTGACCGCAATGAGATAGGAGTCATCTATGGCTCGGGCATTGGCGGCCTTCACACCTTCGAGAACGAGGCAGGCTACTATGCCAAGAACGAGGAGAAGGGACCCAAGTACAACCCATTCTTTATCCCGATGATGATTGCCGACATCGCTGCCGGCCACATCTCAATAAAGTGGGGCTTGCGTGGTCCTAACTATGGCATTGTTTCGGCGTGTGCCACATCTACTAACGCCCTTATCGACGCCTTCAACTACGTGCGCCTAGGCAAGGCAACAGCCATCATCACCGGTGGCTCGGAGGCGGCAATCTTCCCCGCTGGTGTGGGCGGCTTCAACTCAATGAAGGCCATCTCCACCCGCAACGACGATCCTGCCACCGCCTCACGCCCCTTCAGCGGCTCGCGCGACGGCTTCGTGATGGGAGAGGGTGGTGTCACGCTGGTGTTTGAGGAGCTGGAGCATGCTCTGGCACGTGGTGCCAAGATTTATGCCGAGGTGATAGGTGGCGGCATGAGCGCCGACGCTTATCACATCACAGCCAGCCACCCCGAGGGCCTTGGCGCATCGCTGGTGATGAAGCGCGCCCTGGAGGATGCCGGCATCACTGCCCAGGACGTTGACTACATCAACGTTCACGGCACCTCAACTCCCGTTGGCGACTTGAGCGAGGCTCAGGCCATTCTTGAGGTGTTCGGAAAGCATGCCTATGAGCTGAATATCAGCTCCACCAAGTCGATGACAGGCCACATGCTCGGTGCCACTGGCGCTATGGAGGCTCTGTTCTGCATCAAGGCTTGCCAGGACGGCATAGTTCCTCCCACCATCAACCACGAGGAAGGCGACAACGACGAGAACATCGACTATAACCTCAACTTCACCTTCAACAAGGCTCAGCGCCGCGAGGTGAAAGTGGCGTTGTCTAACACCTTTGGCTTTGGCGGTCACAACGCCAGCCTCATCGTGAAGAAGTATTGATTAGTTAAACCCAATGATGGCAAGGCAAGCACCATAGCTTCCTAAAACCCATGAGGCATGTGGTAGTCCTGCCATGATAATGCTCGACTACACATAACCTTGTTTAACAGAATCATATCGGTCGTAAAGTTCCTTTTCGCTAAGGAAAAGGGACTTTACGTTTTTATTCATGGCATAACAGGGTTTTATCCGCTTCACATCGAGTATTACAAGCTCGCTTTGGTGCACCGATCCATGCCAGTGAAGACCGGCGACGGGCGGTGGGCTAACAACGAGCGCCTGGAGTTCCTGGGCGACGCCATCCTCGATGCCGTGGTGGGAGCCTACCTCTATGACCGCTATCCCAAGAAGCACGAGGGGTTTCTTACCAGCACCCGCGCCAAGATTGTGCAACGCGAGAGCCTTAACCGCATTGGCAAGGTGTTCAGGCTGGAGTCGCATGTGAGGGCCTCCACACACTCGTCGAGCCACAACTCCTACATCAGCGGCAATGCCGTGGAGGCTCTGGTGGGAGCTATCTATCTAGACCGTGGCTACGACGCCTGCAAAGACTTTATTGAGAAGAAAATCATTGCCGACCATCTCAACCTCAAGGAACTCGTCAACACCGAGCGTAACTACAAGTCGCGACTCATTGAGTGGACGCAGAAGTACAGGGTGCAAATCGAGTTCCAGCTCATCGACACGATGAACGACACCCAGGGCAACCCTGTGTTTCGCACCGCTGTGCTGCTAGGAGGCATCTTTGCCGCCGACGGAGAGGGCTACAGCAAGAAAGAGTCGCACCAAGCTGCCAGCAAGAAAACCTACGAGCGGTTAAAAAAGGACAACATCTTTCGCGAGCAAGTGCTCTCAACCGCAACCACTTCGTGATATTGACTGGCGATGTTGACATAATCGATTGGAAATCATTATTTCTTGGGCACAAGAGAAAATAGTGCCTCTGAAACCATAATAAATAATAAATGACTCAAGTTTAGGGAGTTTTAGAGCTTTAGAAACTTGAATAAAGACTTAGAAAAGTCAGTGATTTATTACTACCTTTGTACACTATTAAGAATAATAAAGAAAACGATATGGAAACCAAGAGCAAGAAACTAAAGCCACTCGCTGGCATGAACCTGCAAGAACTGCGTGAAGTGACTGCCGGGCTCGGCATGCCTAAGTTTGTCGCGACTCAGCTCGCCGACTGGATTTACAATAAGCGAGTGAGCTCAATCGACGAAATGCGCAACATCTCTAATGCCAACAAAGAACTGCTGTCGCAGCACTACTGCGTGGGCCTCTATGGGCCACAGAGTGCGCAAGCGAGCGAGGACGGCACTGTGAAGTACCTCTTCGACGCCGGTGGCGACAAGGCCGTCGAGAGCGTCTTCATCCCCGAGGACGACCGCGCCACGCTGTGCATCTCGTCGCAGAAGGGGTGCCGCATGAACTGCTACTTCTGCATGACTGGCCGCCAGGGCTACCACGGCAATCTCACTGCCAACCAAATCATCAACCAGGTGCTGAGCGTGCCGCAGAGCAAAGAGCTGACCAACGTGGTGTTCATGGGCATGGGAGAGCCACTCGACAACCTCGACAATGTGCTAAAGGTCATCGAAATTCTCACTGCCCCCTGGGGACTGGCATGGAGCCCCAAGCGCATCACCGTCTCTACAGTGGGCGTGAAGAATGCCCTCAAAGTGCTGTGCGAGACCACCAGCGTACACATCGCTGTGAGCGTGCACAATGCCATCGAGGATGAGCGCAGCCAGCTCATGCCCATCGAGAATGCGTTTCACATCAAGGAGGTGATGGAGCTGCTGGGCAAGTATGACTTCGCTCACCAGCGCCGCCTCTCGGTGGAATACATCATGTGGCAATGGTTCAACGACGACATCCGCCACGCCGAGGCACTGCGTGAGATACTGCCCAACGAACATGTGCGCGTCAACCTCATCCGCTACCACATGATACCTGGGGCCGCCAAGCTCCGCACCTCGAGCGATGAGCGCATGGCCTACTTCCGCGACTACCTCAACAGCAAGGGCATCACCTGCACCATTCGCCGCAGCCGTGGCGAGGACATCAGCGCCGCCTGTGGAATGCTCGCCGGCAAAGTGAAAGATGCCGACAAAGACGATGACAAGAAGTCAAATAAACCCAATAAACCAAAACAATAATAATCTATCAACACAAAACTACATCATGAGAGCTAAAATCACACTCGCCATAGCAATAATGGCGATGGTGGCAGCTACTGCCACAGCTCAAATACCCGACGGCTACTACGATGCCGCCGAGAACAAGACCAAGCAAGCCCTGCTCACAGCACTCTACAACATCATCCACGCTCACACTACGATTGACTACGACGACCTGTGGGACGCCTACACCACTACCGACACCGGCAGCGACGGCTACTACATCGACATGTATAGCACTGCCAAATATACTGCCAGCAACAAGTGCGGCAACTACAACAGCGTGGGCGACTGCGTGAACCGCGAGCACTCGTTTCCCAAGAGCTGGTGGGGCAGCAACAAAGATGAGAAATACAGCGACATCTTTCACCTTTACCCAACCGATGGCTATGTCAACAACCAGCGTAGCAACTACCCCTTTGGCGTGTGTGCCAACGGCACCCGCCTGCCCGACGCCAATGGTGCCCACGCCCTGGGCAAGAAGGGCACCAGCACCTACGAGGGCTACTCGGGCATAGTCTTTGAGCCCGACGACATCTACAAGGGTGACTTTGCACGCACCTATTTCTACATGGCCACCTGCTACAATAACCAAATCGCCAACTGGAATAGCGACATGCTCGCCGGCAACAATTATCCCGTGTTCACCTCCTGGGCCATCAACATGCTGCTCGAGTGGCACCGCCTCGACCCCGTGAGCGAGAAGGAGATAAAGCGCAACAATGCTGCCTATCTCAAGCAGGACAACCGCAACCCCTTCATCGATTATCCTGAGCTGGCCGAGTACATCTGGGGCAACCAGATGGGCAACAACTGGACTAGCACTGCCGGCAGCGAGCCTAACCCCGTGCTCACCGCTCCCAGCCAGGGCACGATTATCGACTTTGGCACACTTGCCATCAACGGCACCAAGCAACTCACCGTTGAGGTGAAAGGCAACGACCTGAGCGAAAACCTCACGTTGAGCACCACCAATAGCGCTTTCACACTGAGCACTACCACCATCACTGCCGCTGCCGCCAACGCCGGCACTACTGTCACCATCACCTATCATGCTCCTGCCACAGCCACGACATCGGCAGGGACTCTCATCATTGGCAGCGATGAGGTGAGTGCACGAGTGTCGATGACGGCGCAAGTGGTGAGTGGCATCCCCGCCCAAGCCGCTACCGAGATTAGCACATCGTCGTTCCAGGCCAACTGGAGCGATGTGGGCATTGGCAACACCTACACCCTTACCGTGCTTGAGAGCGATGGACAAACGGTAGTGAGCGGTTATCCCGTGAGCGTGACTGCTGCCCACGAGACCTATCTTGTGACTGGCCTCAACGCCCACACCAAGTATTATTACCAGCTCTCGTGCGGCAACATCACCAGCAATGTGGTAGAGGTCACCACCCTCGACCCCGCCACCATCCTCTCAATCCAGACCAGTGGCGACTTCCTGCTCACCTGCTTCCGTGGCCAGTATAATCCCGTGCTTGAGGCACAGGTCTATACCGAGTATGTAGAAGAGGACATAGAGCTTACCGTCTCGGGCAACTTTGAGATAAGCCTCGACAAGCTGAACTGGTCGCAGCAACTCACGGTTGACAAAGACGGAGAGACGTTCTTCCTGCGCTTCCACAGCATCGATGAGGCGGGCACCTTTGAGGGACTGCTCACTGCATCTACTGCCACCCTGAGCGGCGCCACGCAAGAAGTGGTGGGCATTATCTACAACGATGTGGTGGAGACCGCCATGGAAGACTGGGAAGGCTGCGCCAGAGGAGGATATTGGACCAAGGAAGTGCAAGGCCACCAGTTTAAGTGGCAATTCAGCGACGCCGGCATCTGGGGCGACACGGGCGACAAGTTCAACGGCGCCTTGAGCTGCCGCTTTGGCAAGAACAGCAATTCTGCCATCTATATGACCGAGGACTTCGAGGGTGGAGCCAGCTTGTTCACCTTCAAGGCAGCACCCTTTGGCAGCGACGCCAGCGCAGTAATCACCGTGTCCTATTCGGTTGACGGCGGTGCGCACTGGACCGAGATTGAGGATTTCACCGTCACCAGCACCAAGGCTGGCGCTCTCAACGAATACAGCACTCCTACGCTCAACATCTATAGCGACGTGCGCTTCAAGCTGCAACAAGTGCAGGGCAGCCGTGTCAACATCGACGACATCACCATCAAGTCGCCCGAACCCACCACCGCTGTTACCACCATCACCGCTGCTCCCGAACAACTCACTTGGGATGCTGTGGCAACCGCTGGAGGCATCATTATCAAGAGTGAGAAAGCCCAAAACTTCGAGATATACAACATCAATGCCAAGTTGATGAAGAAATGCTACGTGAGCAGTGCCAGCCGCATTGCCATGCCACAAGGCATCTACATCGTGGCCAGTGGCAACCACTCGAGGAAGGTTGTGGTGAAATAGAGCCAACACTGCCAATTACTGGCGTGAGCATGAAAAAAGAGAGAAATGGAATCGCGATTCCATTTCTCTCTTTTGTATCCTTTTAATTTCCTACAGGGGCGGTGGGATTGAAGTAGTAGTTGTCGTTGTTTTTGTTGCCTTTTTCTATCTCATGGTCGATGTTCTCATACTCGCTGTGCATGCTCTTGTACTCGGGCACAAACTGCTTCATGCTCTTGACCATGTCGTGGATGTTGCCGCTCTGGGCCAGCTCGATAATATTGTCGATGTTGTTGCACACGTCAAGGTAGTCATACTTGCGCACCTGCGCAATCATGATTTTCTCGTTGTCGGTCTTGATGGTGTTCTCCTTGTCGTTGAGCAGCTCCTCATAGAGCTTCTCGCCAGGCCGCAGACCAATCTCCTCAATTTGGATGTCGATGTGCGGACGCAGGCCAGCGAGCGAAATCATGCGCGTGGCCAGGTCGTAGATGCGCACCGGCTGTCCCATGTCGAAGATATAAATCTCCCCGCCATGCCCCATGCAGCCCGCCTCGAGCACCAGCGAGCACGCCTCGGGGATGGTCATGAAGTAGCGAATGATGTCGCGGTGGGTAACCGTCACGGGGCCGCCGCTCTCGATCTGCTTGCGGAAGAGTGGTATCACCGAGCCGTTGCTGCCCAGCACGTTGCCAAAGCGGGTGGTGATGAACTGCGTGTTCTTGCCCATCTTCTGGGCATCGAAGAAGAGCGACTGACAGTAGATCTCGGCAAGGCGCTTGGTGCAGCCCATGATGTTGCTGGGGTTCACAGCCTTGTCGGTAGATACCATGACAAACTTATACACGCCATATTTCAGAGCCAGGTCGGCGACGTTCTTGGTGCCTTCCACATTGGTGAGCACAGCCTCGGTGGGATTGAGCTCCATCATGGGCACGTGCTTATAGGCCGCAGCGTGGAACACATATTTTGGCTGATACTGCTTGAAGGCCTCTTCCATGCGAGCATGGTTGTGAACATCGCCCATGAAGAGCACCACCTGAGCATCGGGGAAGTCTTTCTTCAACTCCAGGCTAAGGTCGTGCATGGGAGTCTCGGCTTGGTCCACGAGCACGATGAGCCGAGCCTTGTAGCTGGCCACCTGCCGCACTATCTCGCTGCCTATAGAGCCACACGCGCCGGTGATGAGCACCACCGAGTCCTTGATGTGGGAGCGCACCAGCGTGTTGTTGAGCACAATGGGGTCGCGGCCTAGCAAGTCCTCAATCTGCACCTCCTTAATATAGGTAGAGATGTTGGAGCCCTCACGCTCGTCGTCGAGCTCAAACTCCTCCACCTTGTTGATGGCAAGCAGAGCTATGTTGTTCTCGATAAAAGCGTCGGCAAAGCCGTTGCGCATGAGCTTGATGGCCGAGGAGTCAAAGATCAGAGCATGGATGCCGCCACCCACAAAGATGTTGGCCACATCTTCGCTGTGATACTTATATACCTTAAAGCCATTGATTTCATCCTTGTCCTTGCCAGTCTTAATGCTGAGCAGGCCCACTGGCTCATACTTGCCGCCTATCTCATTCTTGAGGGCATTGGCGAGGATGAGCGAGTCGAGCGAGGTGCCCAGCACCAGCACCTTGCGGCGCTTGTTCTCGGTGGCAGTGATGCGGGCATACATATACTTTATTACCAGTCGCTCAATGGTGAGCATGGCAAAGGCAAGCACTCCCACATAAATCACGCCCCAGTAGCTGAACAGCACGCCATGGGTGAGCGCACTCCACAGCATGTTCACGGCTATCAAAATAATGGTTGACATAAGCACCACGATAAACTCTCGATACAAGTCCTCAATCACCGAGAGGCGGATGACGCAGGTGTAACTCTTTGAAAAATATGTTACTAAGCCATAGGCGGCAACTATCAAGACCAAGTTGCGCCACACTACCACTGGCGAGGTGCTCACCTGTGGATCAAGGCCCGAGAGGATGAAGATGCCATAGCTGCACGCCACAAGCACCATGTCGATGAGAAGAATCATCCATCGTGGGACGGTGTTTGTTTTAAGGTTCTTAAACCATTTAAGTTCAAATATCTGCCTTATTATTGTGTCAATCATTATACTTCTCTACAAAATACATTTCTGCTAAAAATGGCACAAATATAATATAAATATTTAATAAACTAACAACAATTCCACTTAAAAACACATTTTTTCTTTTGACTACAATATTTTACTATTAATAAATACTATATTTCAAGAAAAATAACTATCTTTGCAGCTTGAATTAGGCTTTTTTAAATAAACGACATATTTGAAATGAGATATATCGGGGAAAAAATAGGTGTGGCAGTGGCAGTTGTGATAATTGCAACCACAGCCACCTCGTGCTTTAAGGAAGAACCCCTCAATGCCGAGTGCGACATCGAGAAGGCGTGGGTGCACGTTGACAATATCGACGACATGTTTTACAATGCCACCGACACGCTCATCAACGTCATCAGCACCGAGAGCAAGATTGTCTTCACCATGCGCGACGATGCCGACGTCACAGCCCTCGCTCCACAGTTCACCATCACCGAGGGGGCTACCATCACGCCTGCCAATGGCTCGGTGCACGACTTCAGCCAGGGACCGGTGACCTACACCGTTACCTCACAAGACGGCAAGTGGAGCCGCCAGTACACCGTGGAGTGCAACCGCATTGTGCGCTACACTACCGAGGAGTGGAAATTTGACTTCGAGCACTTCGAGCTTGACCCAATGTACCACCAGTTCTATGTGTGGCACAACACCCTGCCCGACGGCACACTGGGCAACGACTGGGCCAGTGGCAACCTGGGCTTCAGGCTCTCGATGAGTAGCGCCACTGCCAGTCAATTCCCCACAGCAGTGCTTGAGCAGGGCTATGACGGCAACGGGGTGATACTCACCACTCGCGACACGGGTGCCCTAGGGTTAAGCTCTGGCAAGCCCATTGCTGCCGGCAACCTGTTCTTGGGCAAGTTCAACGTAGCCATGGCCTTGATAAACAATGCGATGAAAGCTACCGAGTTTGGAATACCATTTGACCAAAAGCCGGTGCGACTTTCGGGGTACTATCAATACTCACCAGGGGCCAAGTTTGTTGACAAGACTTTCACCGAGGTTCCCAACCGCATTGATGCCGGCGACATCTACTCCGTGCTCTTCATCAACCACGACAATAGCGGCAAGCCCTTAGTGCTCTATGGCGACAACGTACTCTCGAGCGACCAAATAGTGGCTGTGGCACGTGTCAAGGACATCAAGGAGACCAATGGGCAGTGGATACACTTCGACATCCCGTTTGAGTACAAGAAAGATATTGACCTTGACCTGCTTGCCAATCGTGGCTACAGCCTCACTATCGTGTTCTCCTCTAGCATTGAGGGTGCCACCTTTGAGGGAGCCGTGGGCAGCACTCTCAAGGTCGATAAAGTGCGCCTCACCTGCGAGACTAAAGAGTAATCAAGACCTCAGTATAATCACGCTTAAAACATGAAACGATATATTCTATCATTATTGGCAATCACAGTTGTTGCACTTGCCGCGTGGAGCGATGAGCCAAAGTCAAGCTACGACGACCTCAAGAACCTCAAGAAGTTCTATCACAACCTGGAGGGCTACGGACGTCTGGGCTACAGCATTGGTGGTACTGCCCCCATGGGCATGCCTGCCGAGATTCGCAAGCTCAACAAGTTCATCTTGCAGCCAAACGTGTCGTTTGGCGTTGACGGCATCAAGCCCGTGGGCGAGGACTGGGGCATACTGGTGGGCATCCACTTCGAGAACAAAGCCATGCACATCGATGCCACCGTCAAGAACTACCACATGGAGATTACTAAAGACGGCCAGTCGCTCGAGGGCGTGTTCACCGGCCGCAACGACAGCCGTGCAGTGCAGTGGACGTTCACCGTTCCGGTGCAAGCCGTCTATAAGATTAACGACAAGTGGAAACTAAAGTTTGGTCCCTATTTCTCCTACCTCACCAGCTGTAACTTCGACGGCTTTGCCTACGACGGCCACCTGCGCGTTGACGACCCCACAGGTCCAAAAATTTTATTAGGCACCACCGAGGACGACCGTGGCAACTACGACTTCAAGAACGAGATACGCAAGTGCCAGTGGGGACTGGGAGTGGGCGTCGATTACTTCTTTACGCGCCGCTTTGGCATCTATGCCGACCTCAACTGGGGCTTGAGCGGTTTCTTCAAAAGCTCGTTCAAGACCCTCGACCAGACGCTCTATCCCATCTACGGGACCATAGGTATTGCTTACAAGATTAAGTGATGCTCTGGTAACTCACTTTTTTATTGAAATAATCATTAATGGAAAAAATTTAATATTTAGAAATTATGAAGAAGCTTTTTACACTTTTTGCTGCTGCCGCAATGAGCCTGGCAGCTATGGCCACCGACTACAATGGCAAGATTACTGTAACTATCAACAATGTGCCTACTACTCAAGATGCCACCATCGCCATCAACCAGAATGAGGATGGCACCTATGTGCTCAACATCAAGAACTTTCGCCTGACCTCCAACGGAACCACCATCGACGTGGGCAACATCGTGCTCGACAACATGAAGGGTTACACCATCAATGGCGTTACCACCGTGGTTGCCGACCAGGTAATCAACATTCAAAACGGTGACGACCCCAGCGTGCCCATGTGGTATGGCCCATACCTGGGTGATGTGCCCATCGTCATGGCCGCACAGTTCGACGGCACCGATGCTAAGGCCGATATCGACATCGACATGATGACATCACTTGAGCAGTTCATCAACGTGAAGTTCAACACCCGCGACGAGAGCCAGGGTAGCGGCGTCTATGGCGACGTTAACGGCGATGGCGTGGTTACTGCTGCCGATGTTACCGAGGTTTACACCATCATCCTAGGCGGCGGTAATTAATCGCACATTGCACAGAGTTAGCAAGTGTGGTAAGTGAATAATTTAGTGTCTTAGAACATGGATTTGCACTTGCCACACTTTCAATAATTTTTAAATAGGTAATATTAACAAATAGACGAGATGAAAAAACTATTCACTACTATGCTCGCTGCCGTGACGGCACTGGCAGCATTGGCATCAACCGACTATCCCGGCACCGTCCATGTGGACGGCTTTAACTTGCCGGCAGCAGTAACCGTGAGCCAGAGTGGCGACAACTACACTGTCACATTTGGCAGCTTCAGCCAGCTGGGCACTGTTGAGATTACCGCTCCAGGCACAACCAGCAATGGCGTGACCACTATCGTCACAAGCCAGCAGATAGAGGGCGGCTTGGCAAATGCCGTAATCGCCTTCAACCAATATGCCCTGGGAGCCCGCATCGACATCTTGACCCCGCAAGGCACCACCAATACCGTGACCTTCACCCAAGACGGCGAGACCACCGGCTACCAAATCAAGAACAGCGGCTTCGAGAACTTCAAGGGCAATGGCGAGCCTTTTGCTTGGCACGGCTTCGCGAGCGCCACTGGCATTTGGGCAGGTTTAGCCCCAGGTTCTCTGAACAAAAGCACCGACAGCCACTCAGGCACCTACAGCGCAATGATGACTTCGGGAAATGCGTTTGGTAAAGTAGGTAACGGCACTATGACTACTGGCCGCCTTAATGCTGGTAGCACTTCTCCCAGCAGCACCTCCAACTGCAGCAAGATGGACATTAGCGACTCCAGCACCGACGATAATGGTGACCCCTACTACACCATCATGAACGGCCGCCCCGATGCCATCAAGTTCTGGACTAAGTTCACTCCTAAAAACAGCAACTACCGCGCTTCGATGAGCGCAATCATCACCAACGGCACTGCCTATCAAGACCCCGAGAACACGACTTATAACAACAAACTCGCTACTGCCAAGGATCTTGAGAACATCGCCATGAGTGCTGGCTGGGTAGAGCACACTGTGGACTTTAATTATATCAACACGGGTCTCACCGGACGCGCTTTGCTGGTGACATTCTCAACAAGCAGCACTGCTGGTGGCGGCGCTAGTGGCGACGTTCTCTGTGTTGACGACATCGCGCTGGTCTATAACGCAGCCATCACCGGCATCACCGTTAAGGGCGAGGCGCTCGAGGGCTTCTCGCAGGATGTGAATGAGTATAACTTCGAGCTTGCCGAGGGCGAGACATTCACCGATACCGACATCGAGGCCACCTACATCAGCCCTCATGCCTACCTCGTGAAGAAAGCCTTCGAGACCGAGGACGGAAGCTACAAGCTCATCGTAGCTGTGGTGAGCAACGACTTCAACACCGTGAAGATGTACACCATCAACTACAACAAGCCCGCCGTGGTGGGCACTCCTCTTGCCGAGATTCTTGCCACAGGTGTTGACGAGCAAATTTACACCGTGGCCGATGCACTGGCTATTGCCCCCGACTTTGAGACTCCTCATGGTGAGAACCTGAAGCTGGTGGGTGCTACCGACGGCAACGGCAACTATGTGGCTCTGATTGTGCCTAGCGATTTCAGCGCCACCAGCATCGCTGCCAATGGTCTGACCGGTGCCTATGCCATGAGCAACGGCAACCACGTCATCATGGCTACCGGCAATATCACCGCTGGCGACGACGCTGTGGCCTATGACATAGCAACCGTTGACATGAGCCGCATCGCCGAGCAAGGCTTCCCCGTGCTGCCCGTGCAGGTAATCAACCTGCAAGGCTATGGAGACGCCGACGGCAAGCTGCGCAGCTACCGCAACGCTCCACAGGGCACCAGCATCGTGCTCAACAACAAGAGTGGCATCACCATCCAGCCTGGCAACCTCTACAAGATGTATGGCATGATGACCCTCAACGAGGCTTGGGAGACCGCCCCGCAAGGCATTATGCCCAAGATTGCTCAGGACGACCCACGCTGGTTTGACAACTACACCTTTGTAGCCACAAGTGGCGATGAGACCATCATCACTGGCATCGACAGCATCACCGCCGCCGGCCGCCAGGTAGAGGGCATCTACAACGCCCAGGGTCAGCGCGTGAACGCCGATGCCACCGGCATCCTCATCATCCGCTACACCGACGGCACCGCCACCAAACTCGTCCGCTAACCACGAATTAACACGAATTTTCACTAAATTATACTCAACCATCCCTAGGTTTTTCTCGGGATGGTTGTTTTTTTGAAATAAACTCATTATTTTTGCATCATAATTACTAATTTATTAATCAAAAACTAATCATGAAAATTGTAGTCCTTGACGGATATGTAGGAAACCCTGGCGACTTGTCGTGGGAACCACTAGAGAGACTTGGCGATGTGACTGTATATCCACGCAGTAAGCCCGAGGAGATAATAGAACGTGCCATGCCCGCCGATGTGCTGCTGACTAACAAGGTGGTCTTTGACCGCAAGCTCATTGAGGCCTTGCCTAACCTGAAATGCATAGGCGTGATAGCAACTGGCTTCAACATCGTGGATGTGGAAGCCGCCAACGAGCATGGCATTTTTGTCACCAACGTGCCTGCCTACAGCACAGCCTCGGTGGCGCAAGTGGCGATAGCTCACCTGCTCAACATGACTACACATGCCGAGCACTACACCCGTGAGGCACGAGCCGGAGTGTGGAGCCGCAGCATAGATTACACCTATTGCAGCGCTCCATTCATTGAACTTGATGGAAAGACCATGGGAATAGTGGGGCTAGGCAACATAGGTGGCACAGTGGCACGCATCACCGCTGCTATGGGCATGAATGTGCTTGCCTTCACCAGCAAGCCACAAGAGGCGTTGCCGCACTATGTTACTCGCGTGGAAACTCTCGATGACCTGTTCGCTCGGTGCGACGTGGTGAGCCTGCATTGCCCGCTCACCGACAAGACGCGTGGCATCGTTAATGCCCGCCGCTTGGCATTGATGAAACCCACTGGCATGATAATCAACACCAGCCGCGGGCCGCTCATCGTAGAAGATGACCTTGCCGAGGCACTGAAGAACGGGGTGATAGCCGCTGCCGCTGTCGATGTGCTGTGCCAGGAACCTCCTGCCCCCGACAACCCACTGCTCGCCCTCGACAACTGCTACTTCACTCCACACATTGGCTGGACCAGTGCCGAGGCACGCCAGCGCCTGATGGACGTGGTGGTCAACAACGTGCGCACCTTCATGGAAGGCCATCCCACCAACGTCGTCAACAACCCCAATACGAAAAAATAGCCTATCGGTTCACATTTATTCACTATATATGGCTGATTTGATTTACAAAGATGAGTGTTACAAGATATCAGGTGCTGTGATGGCCGTTCATTCCTGGCTGGGAACAGGCTATCTTGAAGAAGTGTATCAAGAAGCACTTGAGATTGAGTTCAAAAAGCGTGGCATTCCTTATGAAAGAGAGAAGCAGTTATTCATTAATTATAGGGGAACTCAACTCAAGAAGTTCTATAAGGCCGATTTTGTTTGTTACGGGAAAATAATTATTGAACTAAAAGCTGTTAGTAGCATCTTGCAAGAGCACGAAGCACAAATACTTAACTACCTAAAAGTAACAGGCTTAAAATTGGGTATCATCTATAATTTCAAAGAACAATCAATAGTTCCCCATCGGTATATACTATAAAAACAAAGGACGTAACAAAACGTCCTTTTTATTTTAGTGCCAAATTCGCCCGCAGCCTTAGTGGCAATTTGAGATAAATAGAGGTTGGTTTCGTGAAAATCAACTGATTTGTGAAAATTCGAGGAAATTAGTGGTTTAAGAAAAAGGATTAGTGCGTAGTTTTTCGGGTGAAGCGGTTCTTGTTGAAGATGCTGTCCCAGCGGAGTTTTATCACTCCCACTAGCGCCTCGCTGAAGATGCCGCCGCTCATCTTGCTCGTGCCCAGCACGCGGTTGATGAACACTATGGGCACCTCCTTGATGCGGAAACCCATCTTGTAGGCGGTGAACTTCATCTCTATCTGGAAGGCATAACCCTTAAACTCCACCGCGTCGAGGTTGATGGCCTTGAGCACCTCAGCACGGTAGCACACGAAGCCCGCTGTGGTGTCGCGCACCTTCATGCCGGTGACCAGGCGCACGTAGGCCGACGCATAATAGCTCATGAGCACCCTGCCCATGGGCCAGTTCACCACATTCACACCACTGATGTAGCGTGAGCCCACACTCAAGTCGGCACCCTCCACGGCGCAGGCACGCTGCAGCGGTATCAGGTCTTCGGGGCGGTGCGAGAAGTCGGCATCCATCTCAATGATATAGCTATACCCCTTCTCGAGTGCCCATTTAAAGCCAGCGATATAGGCAGTGCCCAGGCCCAGCTTTCCCGAGCGCTTGACGATGTTGATGCGGTCGGGGATTTCCTCGATAAGGCGATCCACTATCTGTGCGGTGCCGTCGGGGCTGTTGTCGTCAATGACGAGAATGTCGAAGCTATGCTGCTCCTCAAGAGCCAGCACGGCCTTGATGATTGCCTCTATGTTCTCCCTCTCATTATAGGTGGGAATAATAACTACACTATCGCTCATTTTGCAAGCTCTTTTAATAAATATTCGGTTGCGGTGTTACATGTTTAAACTACAAAATTAATAATAAAATCACAACTAAAACACTTTTGAGCTTTTTTTTGCCGCATTTTTTGTCGAAAAACGCAAAACAAAGAAAAACCACACCTTATTATTGCCTATTTCGCAAAAAAGCAGTAATTTAGCCGATTATTTTGTGTTTTATGCGCGAGACTCATCGGCATGAACAAACTAACGAATTGACACACAATGAGTAACGAGAGAATAATACACATAGGCATCACTCATGGCGACACTAATGGCGTGGGCTATGAGGTGATAATGAAATGCTTCGCAAGCAACGACATCCTTGAGCTGTGCACGCCCATCGTCTATGGCTCAAGCAAGATAATGAACTACCATCGCAAGGCGTTAGGGATACAGACCACACAGGTCAACATCACTCGCAACGCTGACTATGTGAAAGAGGGACAACTCAACCTGGTGGAGGTCATCAACGATGAGGTAAAAATTGAGCTGGGGCAACCTGGCAAGCAAGCCGGCAACGCCGCGTTCCAGGCTCTGGAAGCTGCCGTGAGCGACCTCAAGAAAGGTGACATCGATGTGCTCGTGACAGCACCCATCAACAAGGACAACATCCACAGCGAGGAGTTCTCTTTCCCAGGCCACACCGAGTACCTGGAGACCTGCCTCGGCGACGGCGACAAGGCTCTGATGATACTGTGCAGCGACAAGCTGCGGGTGGCTCTGGTAACCACTCACATCCCTGTGGCAAAGGTGGCACAAAGTATTAACAAAGACATCATTCTGGAGAAACTGCGCATCTTCAACGACTCGCTGCAACGCGACTTCAATATCCAGAAGCCTCGCATCGCCGTGCTAGGCCTTAACCCTCACAGCGGTGACAACGGGCTGCTGGGCTCCGAGGAGAAAGAAATCATAGAGCCAGCAATACAGCAAGCCAACGAGGAGCAAATCCTGTGCTTCGGTCCTTATCCTGCCGACGGTTTCTTTGGCAGCAGCCAGTATCTGCGCTTCGACGGCGTGCTGGCCATGTATCACGACCAGGGTCTCACACCGTTCAAGACTATCGCCATGAACGAGGGGGTGAACGTGACTGCCGGCTTGCCCTTTGTGCGCACCAGCCCCGACCACGGCACGGGCTATGACATTGCTGGGCAGGGGGTTGCCAGTGAGGCATCGATGCGTCACGCCATCTACACTGCCATCGACATCTACCGCAACCGCCAGCGCTGGGACGAGATGTACCAGAACCCACTCAAGAAGCAATACTTTGACAAGGGTAAGGACAACGTGGTCCTCGACCTTACCAAGATTGAAGATGAAGAACCGCTAGGGTAGAGGGGGTAAATGTTAAATAGCTACATCTAGAAAGTCTAGATAATCTAGAAAATCTAGATAGTCTAGAACTTCTAGAAGAACTAAAAAACTAAGAACTAACTATGCATTACGCGATAATAGCTGCTGGCGAGGGGTCACGACTGGCACAAGAGGGTGTCGAGAAGCCTAAGCCTCTAGTAGAGCTCAACGGAGAGCCCATGATAATGAGGCTCATGAACATATTCAGGCGCTGTCATGCCGAGAGCATCTCGGTCATCATCAACGACTTCATGCCCGAGGTGAGAACTTTTCTCGACAACGTGACTCTCGAAGTGCCACTCAACGTGGTAGTGAAATCTACACCCAGCTCCATGCACAGCTTCTGGGAGCTGAGCAAGGTGATGAAGCCAGGAAAGTTCTGCCTCACCACGGTCGATACCATCTTCCGGGAGGACGACTTCGCGCGCTACATCGCCGCCTTCGAGGACGACGACCGTCACGACGGACTCTGGGCTGTGACACCATTCATCGACGATGAGAAACCGCTTTATGTGGATGTGAACCGCAACATGAGCATCAAAGCCTTTTGCGACAAGCCCTTCGATGGTGTCAAGTATGTCTCGGGTGGGGTATATGCCATGACCCACAAGGCATTTCCTGTGCTCAACGACTGCATCGACAAGGGTGTCTCGCGCATGCGCAACTTCCAGCGAGCTCTCATCGCGGCGGGCATGAAACTCAAGGCCTACAGCATTGACAAAATCATCGATGTGGATCACGCCAGCGACATCGAGGTGGCACAGGCGTTTATAAAATCATAATCATAAGATAGTGACTTCTCACAACTCATAACACAATTTATTATGGCCGACATCAACATTGCAGGAATAATGAGGGCAGGAGCCTATTCTCCTAACCACATAGGCAACGACACAGCAATCTTCAACGCTGTGGCCGAGCAGCTGCGCAAGCGCGGGTGCATCGTCAACACCTACAGCGAGGAGCAGTTCAACAATAGCGACATTGAGGAAAACATCATCGTGAACATGTGCCGTGAACACAGCTCTATTGTGAAACTGCAAAAACTGGAGAACAAGGGCAAGCTGGTTATCAACTCGGGCTACGGCATCGAGAACTGCACTCGTGAGCGCATGACACGCATCCTCCTGGGTAATGGAATTCCTTACCCCGAGAGCATCATCGTCAACACCGACGAGGTGGTGAAAGACCGCCTGGAGCGCAGCGGGTTCCAGAGCTGCTGGATTAAGCGCGGCGACTTCCACGCCATGCACAAGGAGGACGTGAGCTACGTCAGGCACAGCGAGGAGGCGCAAGAGGTGCTGCAAGAGTATTTCCTGCGAGGCATCAAGCGCGCTGTCATCAACGTGCACCTGGTGGGTGACCTCATCAAGTTCTATGGCGTGAGAGGCACTAACTATTTCTTCTGGTTCTACCCCTTCGATGAGGGGCACAGCAAGTATGGCCACGAAGCCATCAACGGCAAGTCGCAGGGCCTGAAGTTTGACATCAAGCACCTCAAGAGCATCTGCAACCATGCTGCCGACGAGCTCAACATCGAGATCTATGGCGGCGACTGCATCGTTGGTGCCGATGGCGACGTGAAAATCATCGACTTCAACGACTGGCCCAGCTTTGCTCCATGCCGCAACGATGCCGCACCACACATCGCCAAGCGCATCATCAACATCATCAAGGAGCACAAATTTAATCTTTAATTGAGTAATTAAAAACATTTTATCTAGATATTCTAGAAAAGCTAGAAAATATATAACAAGCTGCCAAACAAATGAATTTTAAGGAATTAAAACAACAATACAACGCATCGCTCAAGTCGATGGACACCGAGGAGCACATCGACCTGTGGTTTTATAGACCGCTAGGCTTTGCCTGGGCTGCACTTTTCGCAAAACTCGGCATCTCGCCTAATGTTGTCACCATCGCTTCCATCTTTCTAGGTGTGGGTGGGGGTGTGCTGCTCTATTTTGGGGCTTCACCACTGCTGTGGCTCAACTACCTGGGGATATTCCTCATCATCTGGGCAAACACCTACGACAGTGCCGACGGACAGCTGGCACGACTCACAAAGCAATACTCGCAGATAGGGCGCATCCTCGACGGCGTGAGCGGCGACTTGTGGTTCTTTGCCATCTACTTCGCTCTCGTCTTCCGCGAGCTGCACTTTGGCGACGCCTGGCTGGGCGATTTCTTCGGCCACCACAGCTGGATAATATGGACCCTGGCGATTGCCGCCGGTGTGAGTCACGCCTTGCAATGCGCCATGGCCGACTATTACCGCCAGTTCCACCTCTACTTCCTCAAGGGCGAGGGAGGCAGCGAGCTTGAGAGCACCGAGCAGCTCGACGAGCAAATAAAGCAATCTACGGGCTTCAAGCGCATCACCATGTTCTTCTATCGCAACTACACTGCCAACCAGGAGCGTCTCACTCCTGCCATGCAACGGCTGCGCCGCGAGCTCAAGAACCGCTTTGGCGACAACGTGGCACCGCAGCAGTTTCGCGACGAGTTCCGCCAGCTGAGCCTGCCGCTGATGAAATACACTAACATGCTCACCTTCAACACCCGCACCATCGCCATGTTCATCTCGGTGATAGTGCGCATCCCTTGGCTCTATTTCGTCTTCGAGCTCGTAGTGCTCAACGCCATGCTAGTCTATATGATTTGGCGTCACGAGACCTTCTGCCGCAAGCTCACGCGCGACCTGCAAGCAGGCAAGTTTTAAGTATTAAGTGATAAATGTTAAGTGTTAAGTAGGGACAAGGCGTGCCTTGTCCGTTAACTGTTAAGCGCTAGAATATCTAGAACTTCGAGAATATCTAGAACTTCTAGAATCTCTAGAACATCTAGGATTTCTAGAGCATCTAGAACATCTAGAACTTCTAGAATCTCTAGAATATCTAGAATATCTAGAATCTCTAGAATATCTAGTATTTCTAGAACTTCTATAAAAAACTCTAAACTATGAACTATAAACTAATAAAGGGCATCATCTTCGACTACGGAGGCACCATCGACAGTCGTGGCGTGCATTGGAGCGAGGTGATTTGGGACGGCTATCAGGCCGCTGGCGTGCCCGTCACCAAGGAGCAGTTCCGCGACAGCTATGTGGTGGCCGAGCGCGAGCTGGCACGGGTGCGGCACATCCTCCCCAACGACAACTTCCACGACTTGCTGCTCAAGAAGATGCGCATCGAGCTGCAAGACCTGGCCAGCAAAGGCTACCTGCCGTGCCCCGACATTGAGCCACTGGCACAGCAGGTGGCACAATATTGCTACGACGCGGCGCGCTCCAGCATCGAGGAGGCACGCCCTGTGCTCGAGGCCCTGTGCAAGCGCTATCCCATGATGCTCGTGAGCAATTTCTATGGCAACGTTGACAGCGTGCTGCGCGACTTCGACCTGCGCAAGTATTTTAAAGGTGTCATCGAGAGCGCTGTTGTGGGAGTGCGCAAGCCCAACCCGGTAATCTTCAAGCTCGGCGTTGACGTGCTCGAGATGGAGCCGAGCGAGGTGCTCGTTGTGGGCGACAGCCTCAAGAAAGACATCCTCCCTGCCGAGTCGATAGGGTGCCAAGTGCTGTGGCTCAAAGGCAAAGGCTGGACGACCGACGAAGACGCCCACACTCATCCTGGCACCATCAAAAACCTCGCCCAAGTGGCAAGCATCCTAGGTGCCTGACCATCGAGGGGCGCCATCATTGTTTGTCTATAGACAACCATAGCAAGAAAATCTTGGGATTGATAAAACTTCAACACGAAAAGGGCTGAAAAATTCATTTTTCGCCCTTTTTTGGGCATTTTTAGGGTTTAATGGGGTGGGGTAACATTATGTTTTGTTAACTATAAATTACTGCTCGTATGTTAAATTTAAGTTGCCTTCACTAAAACACAGCATCGTTGTGTATATTTAACGATTAAAGTTTCTTAAATCGTTTTGCGGTTTAGAAAAAGGCAGTACCTTTACAGCGCTTTTTTCGCTAAAAACGCAAAAAACGAGAATATTAACTAACAGAAAGATAACATTAATTTATTTACTATGAGTAATCCAAACGTAAAACCCGCTACCGGCAAATTAGGTATCATGGTAGTTGGTCTGGGTGCTGTGAGCACCACTTTCATGACTGGTGTCTTGATGACACGTAAGAAACTTGCTAAGCCTATCGGCTCAATGACTCAATACGACAAAATCCGCGTTGGTCGCGGCCAGAACAAGCAATACCTCCATTACAAAGATATCGTGCCACTGGCAAAGCTCGACGACATCGTGTTTGCAGCTTGGGACGTATATCCTGCTAATGCCTATGAGAGCGCCATCAACGCCGAGGTGCTCAAAGAGAAGGACATCGAGCCAGTAAAAGACGAGCTCATCAAAATCAAACCCCTCAAGGCTGCCTTCGACAAGAACTATGCTAAGCGCCTCGACGGCGACAACGTGAAGCAGTGCAAGGATCGCTGGGACATGATGGAGCAAGTGCGTGAAGACATACGCAACTTCAAGAAAGAGACTGGCGTTGATCGCGTGGTTGTGCTCTGGGCGGCTTCTACCGAAATTTATGTCGCTCCCGACAAGAACGTACACTATACCCTTGATCAACTCGAGGCAGCTATGAAGGCCAACGATGTGGCTCACATCGCACCCTCCATGTGCTATGCCTACGCTGCTTTGAAAGAGGACTGCCCATTTATCATGGGTGCTCCTAACACCACCGTTGACATCCCCGCAATGTGGCAACTGAGCGAGGAGACCAAGGTGCCCATCGCTGGCAAGGACTTCAAGACTGGCCAAACTCTCGTTAAGAGCGGTTTCGCTCCTATCATCGGCGCCCGCATGCTCGGCATGAGCGGTTGGTTCTCAACCAACATTCTGGGCAACCGCGACGGCCTCGTGCTCGATGAGCCCGCCAACTTCCGCACTAAAGAGGTGAGCAAACTCTCTACTCTCGAGTCAATCCTAGTAGCCGAGGATCAACCCGACCTCTACAGCGACATCTTCCACAAAGTGCGCATCAACTACTACCCACCTCGCAACGACAACAAAGAGGGCTGGGACAACATCGACATCTTTGGATGGATGGGATATCCCATGCAAATCAAGATCAACTTCCTGTGCCGCGACTCTATCCTCGCTGCACCACTGTGCCTTGACCTGTGCTTGCTCATGGACCTGGCTCACCGCGCCGGACGCTACGGCACTCAGCGCTTCCTGAGCTTCTTCCTCAAGAGCCCTATGCACGACTACACAGTTGATGAAGTTCCCGTTAACCACCTCTTCCAGCAGCACGTGATGCTCAAGAACGCTATCCGCGAGATGGGAGGCTATGAGGCCGACGAGGAAATCGACTAAGGCCCTGGCGCTGGGACTTGTTATATTTGGAAAAAACTAACTTCCTAAATATTCAAACCTTTCTTACATGTGAGCCTCCCACCTGCCGTGCGAGGCTCACATTTTCAAAAAAAGGCAAAATACACATTTCACGGCTACATGCAATTCACCAGTCAAGAAAAAATAGCAGTGCTGAGCCTACTCATTGAGATGGCCAACGCCAACGACCAGATTGCCTACGAGGAGATGATCACCATCAACCTCATCTGCCAGAAGCTAGAAATCGACCACGACTCGTTTGTCGTGGCCTACGACCTGCGATGTGAACACGCCATCGAGGTGCTCAAAAACATGAGCGACGACAAGAAATTGCAACTGGCGAGGATGATGGTGGAGATAATCGACAGCGACAACAACGTTGACGACCGAGAGATAGCTCTGCTAAACCACGCCTGCCATGAGATAGGCATCGACACTCTATTATAACAAAACCTCACCAACTAATTTGCACCACGATGAAAAGAACAAGAAAAACACTTAGCTTAGCATTGACAATAACTCTGGTGGCGGTAGCCATGGCCTTCACCTCAGCCAGCTGCAACCGCATGGTGACCTACGAGGACGGAATGTTTGACTACAACGAAATCTACACCAACGACGCCACCGACGACCTGCTGCAAATCAATAGCGAAATCGACAACGACGACACCGAGCGATATTGAAAATATTATTTAGATATTTATTAACAAAGACGTAACAAAACGCAATTTTTCTCGTTCTTATTATATAAAGAAACAACGCAACATTTTTTATGAAGATAACGTTCTTAGTACCACCAGTCCTTGACGGCAACCGCCCAGCAGAACGCTCGGCAGGATGCACAAGGGTGGTGTACTTGGCTCCTAACATATATGAACTCACGGTAATAGGTGTTGTTGAGAATGAGAAACTGGGTGAAGTGTGTTACCAAGACTTCGTCTTCTACAAAAAAGGCGAGAACGACTACAGGCAATTCCTGAGCAACGACAATAGCGACGTCTATTGCATCTGGACCGTGAACCTCTCTATAGAAAGCGACATCAAGGCCATCAATATTCTGCAACAATACCGCCCCGAGGCACGCATCATCCTCATGGGGCCAGGGCCGTCGTTCTTTATCGACAAATGCCTCATCAACGACCGCGTCATCATCGTCAGAGGCGAGCCCGAGGCAACCATTGTGGAGCTGCTGCACGCCATCGTCCAGGACAAGCCATTGCACAACATCCTGGGAATATCATGGATGAGCCTGGGCAGGATAGTAAACAACGGCTTCAGGCCGCTCATCAAAGACCTCGACTCACTGCCACTGCCAGCACGCCACTTCATTGCCGACAGGCGATATTACAACCCCAAAATCAAGCACAAAGGCTACACCACAGCCTTCACCTCGCGCAACTGCCCTTATCATTGCATCTACTGCGTGCCTAGCTCTCTAACCTTCGCACGCGAGATTGAGAACAAGCGCTTCAATGGCCACAAGCCTCCCATCTCCTACCGCTCTCCCGAGAGCGTGGATAAGGAAATGAAGATGCTCCATGAGCAAGGCTACCAAGCCATTGGCTTCATGGACGACAACTTCATCTGGAACGAAGAGCGCACGCGACAGCTGTGCGACATCATGAAGAAATATGGCATGATGTGGGGATGCCAGGCGAGAGTCGATGCCATCACCGAGCCCATAGCCCAGATGCTCGCACAGAGCGGATGCTGCTATGTGGATCTGGGAGTAGAATCGTTCAACGACGAGATTCTCAAGTATGTGCGCAAAGGCATCACCACCGAGCAAATCTACGAAGCTATACATCTGCTCAAGAAATATAACGTGCCAGTGAAGCTCAACGTGCTCATTGGCAGCAGTCCGCTCGAGACAAAGGAAACACTAAAGCACACACTCGAAGAAGCCAAGAAACTCAAGGTGGATCAGGTGATGTTCAACATCGTCTCGCCATTTCCAGGCACAGAGTTCTACAAGCTATGCAAGGACAACAACTGGCTCTCCACTGGCGACTATGTGCCCACCGACGTGCAGCGCGAGTCTATCCTCAACCTGCCCAACATATCGTCAAAAGAGATGGAGAGAATACTCTTCAAGAACAACCTCAGCTACTTCATCTCGTGGGGGTTCATCAGCAAGCAGATAAAACGCTTCTCAAGCTGGAGCGAGTTCACGCACGCAGCGCGAGCACTGAAGATAAAGCTCTTTGGCTAATAGGTTTAATTTAGAGGTCATTGGGTTGATCTTTAAATCATTAGCGCCACAGGCGCACACTTAGCACTTAACACTTATAACATAACACTTTTATTGATGCGTTTGTCAATCATAATCATCACTTACAACGGGTTAGGCTTCATGACCCGTTGTTTGGCATCATTGCATGACTTCATCAACGACTCGTCATGCGAGGTGATTATCATCGACAATCATTCCACCGACGGAACGCTCGACTTCCTACGCGAGAAATATCCACAACTGCAACTCATCGTCAACAGCGAGAACCGTGGCGTGGCGGCAGCGCGCAACCAAGGAATCAAGGTCGCAAAAGGCGACAAACTGCTGCTGCTCGACAACGACACCGAGGCTACCACCACAGCCATCAACGCCATGAGTCGCCACCTCGACACCCACCCCCACGTGGGGCTGTGCTCTTGCCGCCTCGTTGACAAGCAAGGCCTGCCGCAAGACAGCTGCAAGCCTTATCCTGGGCTAATGATAAAGCTGCGCAACGTGCTCGGAATAGGCAACAAAACACAATATGAACCTAACGACCAGGGCATCATCGAGCCACTATACGTCATTGGTGCCTGCCAGATGTTCAGTCAAGAGATAGTAAAAAAGGTGGGGCTGCTCGACGAGCACATCTTCTATGGACCCGAAGACGCCGACTGGTGCATGCGCATCAGCCAAGCTGGATACAGCATTCACTGCCTCAACAACCACACCATCATCCACGACTACCGCCGCTCAACCAAGCGACGCCCATTCTCCAGGCTGGGACGCCTACACATCAAAGCCCTCCTATATTTCTACTACAAGCACAAAAGACTATTTTAACCCCCTAAGCGCAGTTTCAATAAAAAACAACGAATCATACTAACCTAACTTATTTCTAGATACTGAAAAATCAATGTGAATGTTTGCCTTGAAAAGGCTAAAAACTGGGGGGTGATAACTGAAAAGTGAAAAGTTTTCATTACTTTTGCAGGCGCAAAGTGCGGGGCGGGGCGTTTGCTGGCCCCTTGGCATTTGCAGTTTGTAAATGATAAACGACAGTCGTTAAGCAAGATAATATGGAACAAGAACAGAAACTTAAGCTTGAGGAGCAGATTGTAATGATGCTCCGCACGGTGTTCGACCCTGAGATACCGGTAGATGTGTATAGCCTGGGGTTGGTCTATAAGATTGACCTGCGCGATGATGGCAGTGTGGTCATCGACATGACGCTCACTGCTCCTAACTGCCCGATGGCCGATTTCATCTTTGAGGACGTGAGGCAGAAGGTGGAGAGCATCGACGGCATCACCAGCTGCACGGTAAATCTCGTGTATGAGCCCGAGTGGGACGTGCGCATGATGAGCGACGAGGCTAAGCTTGAGCTGGGCTTTGACATGGACGAATGAATAATGCGCTTCGTGCTGGTTAGTGTCTTAGAGAGGTATCATTAACTCGTTTTTGCTTGAGTGACATAACTGATGTGACATGAAAAAGGCCTATTTCTTGTCGGACGCGCACCTGGGAGCTCGCTATATCACCAATAAGCGTGAGCATGAGGGCCGGCTGGTGGCTTTTCTCGACAGCATCAAGGACGATGTTGCCGAGCTTTACTTGCTGGGCGACATCCTCGACTACTGGTATGAATACAAATATGTGGTGCCTCGTGGGCACGTGAGGTTCCTGGGCAAGCTGGCCGAGCTGGCCGATGCGGGCATTAAGATATTCTGGTTCACGGGCAACCACGATGTGTGGCTATTTGACTACCTCGCCACCGAGATAGGGCTTAAGGTGCTCAATGGCAACACCATAATGGAGATTATGGGCACGAAGTTCCTGCTCTCGCATGGCGACGACGTGGGCTACCAGCGACCCATGTACCGCTTCACGCGCTGGTGCTTCTACAACCGTGTGTGCCAGTGGCTATATGCCAGCATCCATCCTCGCTGGACCTATCCCATTGCCACTGGATGGTCGCAGCAGAACCGCATCACGCGTGACCCTGACTATGAGCAACGGCTGCGTGAGGAGTGCTGCAAGCGCCTGGAGGCCTTCTGCAATGAGCATGCTGCCGCTCACCCCGAGGTGCGGCACTACGTGTTTGGGCACGTGCACCTGGCTCGCCAGGTGGGTCTCAATGATGGCCGCACCATGACTATCCTGGGAGAGTGGATCGACCAGTTCACTTACGCCACCTTTGATGGCGAGAAAATTGTGATGGGCAAATATCATGCTCAATAACATGTTTTTGTTCTTTGCTGATTTACAGCAGTTTTGAGCGCAGGCACATTTTTTCTTACAAAAAGATATGGTTTATTCAAAAAATATTCATATCTTTGCAGCGCAAAAACACAAGGTCATTGAAGAATTTTTGAATCTTTCCAGTCCAGAAGCCGTTATCTGGATTTTTTTGGAGAGGCGTCCGCAATCGTTTGCACAATCTTTAGGTTTAGGGTTTGCAAATAGTGGCCGCAACAAGCTTTCTTTCAAATGGATTGCATAACTAGTAGAACTTTCTAAATTAACAAAATGCAGAAGACTAGAAAAAAACTTTGAAAGCATAACTTTACATTTAGATAAACCTCAAAACATTCTTTTATTACCTTACACACAAATTATTACCTATTGAGTGCTTGGCAAGGATCATTTGACGAAAATAATCCTTGCCACTATTTTTTTAATGTGCGAAGCACAGGCTAGTGGTTAGAGTTAAGAGTTTAATGGTTTAGAGGATTGAGGATTAAGCATTGTGCATTAAGCACTAAGCATTGAGCATTAAGCATTATGAATTGCATTGAGCATTAGGCATTAAGAAGAAGATTTCCCCATGCCGTTAAGGGTGCGGAGGCCTAAGGGAATGGCCAGCAGCAGCGAGGCAGCGTCGGCTACGGCCTGGGCTATTTCCACCCCCAGGAAGCCCAGCAGCCAGTTGCCCAGGAACAACGCCGGGATGAGAAAGATGCCCTGGCGCGCCATGGCGATGATGACGGCGGGCACGGTGCGGCGTATGTTCTGAAGATACATGTTCACCATCACCACAAAGCCCGTCAAGGGAAACGACAGGCACTGGTATCGCAGCACCTCGGTGCCTATGCGGCTCACCTCGGGGTCGCTCTCGACAAAAAGCGACACCAGTTCTCGGGCAAAGATAAATCCCGCCACGGCGAGCACGGTGCAGTAGATGGTTGAGACCTTGCAGCTGTGGATAAAGGCGGCTCGCACGCGGTGAAACTTGCCGGCGCCATAATTGAAGCCGCACACTGGCTGGAACCCTTGCCCATAGCCTATCATCGCGGCGCTGGCAAGCATGGTGATGCGGCTCACCACCGAGAAGCTGGCGATGGCCGAGTCGCCATAGAGCCCAGCTACATGGTTGAGGATGAGGGCGGCGATGCCCATCATCGACTGGCGCGCCAGCGACGGCAGTCCGCCGGCAGCGATGTCGCGGTAGCGCTGCATCGAGGGCCTGAACTTCGACAGCTGAATGGGTACTCCACCTCGCTTGCCAGCGAGCATGAGCATGATGGTGAAGCTCACCACCTGCGACAGCGCTGTGGCCATGCCGGCACCCTTCACGCCCAGCCCTAAGCCAAAGATGAAGATGGGGTCGAGCACCACGTTGAGCGCGGCTCCGGTCATGATGCCGAGCATCGAGAGCATGGCGTTGCCCTGGTGACGCATGAGGTTGTTCATCGTGAAGCAGCTCATGATAAACGGTGTGCCCAGCAAGATGAAGGTGAAGTAGTCGCAGGCGTAGGGCAGAATGGTCTCGGTCGAGCCTAAGAAGCGCAGCACTGGTTGCATGAAGGTGAAGCCGATGGCCGCTATCACAGCCCCTGTGAGCCATGTGGAAACGAGGCCCACGCTAGCCATCACGCCAGCGTTGTGGCTGTCTTCGTGTCCGAGCATGCGCGAGATGTAGTTGCCAGCGCCTTGTCCAAAGAAGAAGGCGATTGACTGCACTATCGACATGTAGGAGAACACGATGCCCAGGGCCGCCACGCTCTGGGTGTTGATTTGCCCCACGAAGAAGGTGTCAACGAGGTTGTAGATGCCCGTCACGAGCATGCTCACCATGGCAGGCACGGCAAGCCCCGTGACCAACCTGCCCACAGGCTCGGTGGTCAACTTTACAAATTTAGCATGCTGCGCTGCAGTGTTGTTGTGCATTTGTTGTCAGTTGTCAGATTAAGATATTGTGCATTGTGAATTATGCATTGTGAATTATGCATTGTGAATTGTGCATTGATTTATCCTTGCCCTTGGCTCTTGGGGGTGACAAAAGGCGTGGGTGCAGTGACATTGAGCTTGCGAGTGTATTCAATGCCTTTTCTGCTCCATATCCAGATTTCTCCGTCAGTGATTACAATCTTAATGACGTCGGCAGCCTCCACACCATCGGGCAGCATCAAGATGCCACGCACCCGGCCGTTCTGGTCGCAAATCTGGATGCCGGCGTTGGTCACCACCCATAGGTTACCAGCTCCGTCAAACTCCATTGCGCTCACTGTGAGCAGCGAGTTGTCGTAGCTGTGCAGCCAATAGAAAGGCTGTCCATTTTGCTCATTGCCGTTTTCATCTATCGTGTATTGCCACAAGCAGTTGCCGCCTCGACGAGGTCTCGCCACAATTTTACTGCTGGGATAAATAGCGCATGGCTCTAATGGCTCGGCAAAAGTCCTCACTTGGGCCTGCCACGAGCTTCCTGCCACGAGCATGGTGTCGAGAAGGTTGTTCTGCGTGGTGCCACACTTTGGCGCCTCGGGCCAGCCATGCCACATCCACTCCATCACCTCGGGGAAAATCTCGCTGGCGCGCTTCACGCCGTGGTAGCAGTCGCTCCAGTCGTAACGGGCGTCGTAGCCGGCGAAGTCGAGCGCCGTGGCGAGCATGCGGTTGCCCTCATACCAGTGGCCGAAGAGCGGGTTCCACACGTCGTTGGTGCCATCTTGCAAGAAGATGCGCAGCGGGCGTGGCTCGCTCTTGCGCACTATAGCTTGGAGGTCGTTGCCACCACGCATCGCCACAAAGGTGCCTACCCCGCTAAACACGCGGCTGAACAGGTCGGGCCTGTGCCACGATGCCGTGAACGCTGCTATGCCGCCGCTGCTCAGGCCGAATATCATGGCGTCGGAGCCTCGGTGCGAGAGCTTGACGCGATAGCCCTTAGCGGTGGTCAGCTGCTCCACGCGAGGCAGCAGTTCGGCCTCAAGGAACCGGGCAAAAGTCTCGGTGGGCATGTCAAACTCGTTGCTGCGGTTGTAGCGCAGCACGTTGCCGGCGTTGTCCTTAATGACTCCTGGCTGAACGAACACGCCAATGGTCACCGGCATCTTGCCCGCGGCAATGAGGCTGTCCATCACATTAGGAGCGTTGCACAAGATGCCGTCGAGACCCACATAGAGGCACGCAGGCTGCCGCCCATCGTAGGCGTCGGGCACATACACCTCCACATCGCGCTCGGTGCCAGGGTAGAGGCTGGTGCTCATGCTCGCCAAGTGGAACTTTATTATCTCATGCGCTCCTGCCGTCATGACCACGAGCATCATGGCTAATGCTGATAACACTCTAAGTTGTTTCATAGCTCAAATGATAGTTGCAAAAATCGGCACAAAGGTAACACTTTTTCCCAAATCAGCGAAAAAACTGCAAAAATAGGGGACATAATGTGAATAGAATAGAAAAAGGCTGTGGTAAACTGAAAGGTCTGTGGTGTAGAGGGTTATGTGGTTGTGGCGTGACTTGGTTTGTTATAAATATGCCATCAGATGCCTAAAAACTGAAAAGTTTTTACTACCTTTGCCGATTAATAACAAAGCTACAGAGAAATAAACCTCTTTTTATGGTATTGTTTAAGTCATTTGAGAAATTAGGCTCTTATTGCACATTGATGTGGCGCAGCATAGGCATCCCCGACAAGTGGCGGGAGTTCTTCAAGCGCTATATGGCCGAGATTTATAAGCTGGGCATCGACTCTATTCCATTGATATTGATTGTGTCGCTATTTATTGGCGCGTTGTGCACGCTGCTCATCAAGCTCAACATCAACAACCCGTTGCTGCCACGCTACACCGTGGGATTGACCACTCGCGAGATTATCTTGCTCGAGTTCTCATCCTCGATTTTGTGCTTGATACTCTCGGGAAAGATAGGCAGCAACATTGCCAGCGAGATAGGCACCATGCGCGTGACAGAGCAGATCGACGCCCTCGACATCATGGGCGTGAACAGTGCCAACTACCTGATTATGCCCAAAATCACTGGTTTGGTGACCATCATGCCATTCTTGGTGGTAATATGCATGGTGACGAGCCTTTTTGGTGGTTACCTGATATGCGTGATAACGGGAATCATCGACACCGACACCTATATTTTTGGTATTCAAACCATGTTTATGGAGTGGTATGTGTGGTTTGCGTTGATAAAATCGCTGTTCTTTGCATTCATCATCTCTAGCATCTCGTCGTTCTATGGCTACACCGTCAAGGGCGGCTCAATCGAGGTGGGCAAGGCCAGCACCGACGCCGTGGTGATGAGCAACATCATGATTCTGCTCACCGACGTGCTCCTCACTAAGCTGCTGATGATGTAATTGATTTATGTTCCGCAAGTTGTTAACTTGCTAATTGGTTTATCGTTTATGGTTTATGGTTTATGGAAGACAGTGATGAGATTATGGGCATAGCGACCTCATAGCTCTCAAGCGGACAAGGCGCGCCGTGTCACTACATGACTCTAACCACTAACCTATAACCTCACTTGAATAATTGAAAAAACAACTACACTATGATAGAAGTTAAAAACGTTGAGAAGTCGTTTGACGAGGATGGTGGCAAGAGGCAGGTGCTTTTTGGCGTCAATGCCAAGTTCTATGACGGCAAGGTAAACTTGATAATTGGGCAGAGCGGCTCAGGTAAGACAGTGCTGGTGAAGAACCTGGTGGGGCTGTTCAAGCCCGACAGCGGCGAGATTCTTTACGACGGCCGCGACATCACCAAGCTCGACAGCAAGCAGATGAAGGAGTTGCGCAAGGAAATAGGCATGCTGTTTCAGGGGTCGGCGCTCTTCGACAGCGAGACGGTGATGGGAAATGTGATCTTTCCCTTGAAGATGTTCTCGAAGATGAGTGCCGCCGAGCAGCGAGAGCGTGCACAGTTCTGCATCGACCGTGTGAACCTCACCGGCAGCGAGAATAAATATCCTAGCGAGCTAAGTGGCGGCATGCAGAAGCGGTGCGCCATTGCCCGAGCCATTGCGCTGAACCCCAAATACTTGTTCTGCGACGAGCCCAACTCGGGCCTCGACCCCAAGACGTCGATAGTGATCGACGAGCTGCTCTTCGACATCACTCACGAGTTTGGCATCACCACCATCATCAACACCCACGACATGAACTCGGTGATGGGAATTGGCGAAAACATCGTGTTTATCTATAAGGGCCACGTGGGGTGGGTGGGCAACAAAGATGAGATTTACAGCGTTGACAACGAGCATCTTAATAATTTCGTGTATGCCACCGACCTCTTTGCCGACGTGCGCAAATACCGCCTTGAGCATGGTTACAAGCGCACAAGAATAACACAGAAATAATCTATTATTATTTACACATTATAATTTGCAAAAACTATGAAGAAAACTATTTTCACACTAATGCTCCTGTTCGCATCAGCACTAGCGATTAATGCACAGAGCCTTACCAGCAACGCATGGTTTACTATGATTGATTTGGCCGAGGAAGAAAAAGCGGCTTTTGTGATTAACTTTAACGACGATGGCACATGTGCCATTGCTATCGGTGCCGATCAAGTGATGAATGAGGAGGGCATGAAAATGACCATCGCCATGACAGCAAAGGTGCCAGGCACCTATACTCTAAACGCCAAGGACTTGAATATGAACCTTGATAATGACAACGCCACCGTTGACATTGACTATGAGATTGAAGGTATAGATGCCTCAACCAAGAAGATGATGGATGCCATGATCAAGCCCGAGCTTGAGAAGCAGAAACCCGAGATCAAGAAGATGATTCTGGGTAGCCTGCCCAAGATGAACAACCTCAAGGTGGTGACGGTGAGCAAAGAGAAACTGGTGCTTGCCGATGCCGCCACTGGTGAGGAACTGACATTCATGCCTGCTCCCGAGAAATAAGTGACTGATTATTAGAAATTATACTATATTTTAAATAACACTGCTATGCGAAAAAAACTTTTTATATTGATGTTGATGCTTGCTACGGTTGTGGCGGTGCAAGCACAAAGCCTGACAGGAAAAATGTGGGCTGCCGACATGTCGGAACCTGGAATGCCTAATGTGCACTTGGTGCTGATGTTTGAGGATGGTGGCAACTACACTATGACTGTGCTTGCCGAGCAACCCATTGAGGATAAAGTGAAGTTGTTGATAACATTCATCTCCCCTGGCACCTATAAGGTTGACGGAAAGGTTCTTAATGGCAAGCTCAACGGCTCGAAGGCTCAGCTTGACTTCGACATTGAAGCTCCTGGGGTTGATGCCAGCACCCTGAAGATGATGAAAGGTATGCTTCTGAGCGAGGTGGGTAAGCAAAAAGAGGAGATGAAAAAAAGCATGCTTGAGGAGTTGCCAAAACTCGAGAACATGACCATCACCACTCTCACCGAGTCGAAGCTGGTGCTTACCGAAAAGAATGGTAGCACAGTGGAGTTTGCAGCAGTGAAAGAATAATTCTCAATCAGGCAAACGCAAGATAACAGCAGGGGCCGTGCTTCCGTCAAGCACGGCCCCTGTTATAATGGTGTATCTCAACAAGAGGGCGCTATTCTACCACCTTAATTGACACGGCCTTGATTTGCTGCCAGCCAGCCTTGTCGGTGAGGCGCACCATGAAGTGGTAGTCGCCGGTGTCGATGTGGCTAGGGATGGCGATTTCTACCGCGGCACGGTACTCTCGCTGCCCCGACGGGATGTCGTAGTCGTGGTTAAATACCCATGGATTGACAGGGCTCTTAGCGGGATCCATCGTGCACTCGGTGGCCGAGGTGCTGTGAGAGTGGTGGTCGAAGTTGTTGTGAATTTCGATGTTAAACTTTCCCAGCTCGGTGTCGTCGGTAAAGACGTAGTTAACGTTAATCACCTCGCCACGGCGGTACTCATGGCAGTCGTTGGGGATGGCGTCGAGCTGATTCACGGCGATTTCGGGATAGACGAGGTCCTTCTTGTCATCGTCGTCACCACAAGCTGCCATCGTGGCAAGCATTAATGCTGCAATAAGAATTTTCTTCATGTTGTTACTCATTAGTATGGTTGTTGATTATTCGTGGTCGTGGTCGGGCTCCTCGTCGCCTTCTTCCATGTTGATTTCGGTGTTGACAGTGGTTTGCTGTCCCAGCTTGTCGGCAACGGTGAAGTGGAGGGTGTATTTGCCTAGAGGCGCCTCGGCAGGGATGTCGATGTGCTCATGAAACTCGGTGTTGTTCACGCCAATGTATTTACCGCTGGTGTAGTCTTGCTTGATCTTGGTGTCGCCACCCACTTGCTCAATCACGACGTGGATGCTGCCTATGGCTCCAGGGGCTACGATGTCGGCCTCAAGGTGCATGTCATGACCTGGGTGGGCATGATGGCTGTTGTCGTGCCCCACCTCGGTGAGGGTGATAGTGGGCTTGGCGACCGATGGCTCGTCTTTCCCGCAAGAGTTGATAGTGATGGTTATTACACACGCGATGGCAAGAATGCCTAAATATTTTAATGCTTTCATTGTAAATGTCTATTTTAGGAATAATAAAAAATGTGTTATTTGAGTTGTGAGTCGCAGCGCGTTTCTCACAAAACTCCCTTTTTTATGCTTAAAAAAGGTCTTTAAAAATCCACACCTATCATCAGTGAGAAGTTGCGCCCAGGCTCGGGCACGTCAATCAAGCGATAGTAGCTGGTGTGGTCGTAGTAGCGGCGGTTGAGCAGGTTGTCGGCATGCAGAGTCACCTTGAGGGTGCATCGACCCAGGTCGAAGTGCTTGCCGGCTTGTGCGTTGAGGGTCCAGTAGCCCGGGGTGGGCTTCTCGGGTGGCACTATCTCATTTTGGTCGCCCACAATGTGAGCGTTGAGGCTCACGAAGCCGTTGCCACGCCACGAGTAGGAATACTTCACGGTGGCATCGGCACTCCAGGGCGTGGAGAAGGGCAGGGTGTAGCCTTTCTTGGCGCCCGAGCGCTGCCGGGCGTAGAGATATTCTCCTTTCACCTCGGCGCTCCAGTGGCTGGTGAACTCATAGTTGACCTGGGCCTCAAGGCCCCATCTTAACACTCGGGCTTGGGTGTATTGATAGAGTTGCAGCCCCTCCACATAATCAGAGGTGGGGTTGAGGTAGATGTAGTTAGGGAAATAGTTGAGGTAAGGGTCAACTTGCACCGTCAGTCCCTTGCCCGACCAGTGAATGCCGGCATCGAGCTGATAGGACTGCTCAGGGTCGAGGTGGGCTTGTCCTTTCTCATAGCGAAAGATGTGGTAGTTGATGCCGTCGGCACCCAGCTCCTTGGGGATGGGGATGCGGAAGCTCTTGCCCACGTTGGCCTTGAGCACCCAGCCACCAGTGTTGTAGTTCACTCCTGCCGACCAGGTGAAGCTGTTGAAGTTGCGACGTTGGTCGGCCGAGCGTTCCATATACACCGAGTCGCCTGGCGCCACCGGGGTCTTATACCAGTCGTTGTAGCTGTGGATGTGGGTGCGGCCGTGGTCATACCTCATGCCGGCATTCAGCACCCAGTGCTCGTTGATGGTGTACTTGTGGCTGGCAAAGGCGCCACACTGCAGCGTCTCAAAGTCGGGGATGATAAACCCCCAGCCGCCGCGACGGTTGTGCTGATATTCCACGCTGGCACCAGTGGTGAGAGTGTGATGCTCGCCTAGGCGCCACTCCGCCTTGACGCTGGCGGTGGCGGTGCTCTTTGAGAAGCGACGTTCTAGCGAGTCGCCAGGGCGGGGCATGTAGCCGTGCGACACCGGCTCGCTGTGTTCCTCACGACGGTTGTGCTGATAGGCGAGATTGGCGTCGAGGGTCACATTGTCGCCCTTCCACAGCGTGTGGCTCAGCAGCTTGTAGTGCTGCACGCTCTGGTAGGGAAGGTCTATGTCGCGACGGCTCTTGTCATAGTCGATGTCGCTCAGGCGCACCTCCAGGCCGTGGGCGTTGGCAAAGAAGCCGCTCTTGGCCCAGTTGCTCGACAGGCGCAGGTCGGTGTGGAAGTCATAGCCGTCCCAGCCCAGCATCACGCTCCAGTCGCGCTCGCGGCCAGCCGTGTTGCGCAGGCGCCGGTCTTTGAGCTTGATGAAGTAGGAGTAATACTGTATGCTGTCGGTGGGCACCTGAAAGTCGGCATAATTGATGAGCGTGGCGTTGGCGCGATAGAAGAAGTTGCCTAGCCTGCCACCCACCTTTGCCGAGACGCCTAGTTGCTCGTTATTAGTGCGACCAAAGAGCTGCACGCTGCCTTCAAACTTCTCGATGGGGATGTGGTTGGAGTAGAGGCTCAGCACACCACCTATGGCGTCAGAGCCATAGAACAATGCCGCCGGACCCTTGATGACCTCGGCACGGTCGATGGCAAACTGGTCGATTTCCAGTCCATGGTCATCGCCCCATTGCTGTCCCTCATGCTTGATGCCATCTTCCACCACTGCCATGCGGTTGAAGCCCAGCCCTCGTATGGCGGGCTTCGATTGTCCGCTGCCTATGTTCATGGCCTTGACGCCAGGCACGCTCTCAAGCGTCTGCATCAGGCTGCCGGCAAAGTTGTTCTCCATGAACGAGTGGCTTATTTGCAGGCCACTGAGGGTGGAGCGCATCTGGTAGTTGTGGCTGGAGTTGCCGCTCACCGTCACATCCTTAAGCACCACGGTAGAATCTACCACGGCACTATCGGCTGGCGCACTCATCAAGAGTGCGGCTGCCAGTAAGGTAGAAATCATGATTTGTCTTGTTGTTGATTGATTAAGTCAAGTCTATAAAGTCCTCAACTTTAGAAACTTGAGCTAAAAATGTAATGAGATAGTGCTTGTTAAACGGTCTCATCACACGGCTGGCGGGGCGCGGCACGAAGGCTTGCCACAAGGCACGGCAGTCACAGCGGTGCTTAATGTGGCAAAAATAAAGGGTGAAGGTTTTTGGCAATTAGTAATCTCGGCAACTGCCGCTACTAGATATTGTGAGTTTAAGAATTGGCAGTACAGGCAGTGCTCGGTCTTGGTGATGTGAGACGAGTAGTGAGTGGGGTGGGGGATGTGCTTGGTGCACTCTATGCACTCGCTATCGCTGCCGAAGGCTGCCGCTTCTTTGTGAATGTGAACCGACGAAATCAGCACCATTGGCAGGAACACTGCCAGCAGCACCGACGCAAACAACGATATTTTGGTCGCTTCTTTCACAGCTACAAAAGTAGGTGTTATTTTTTACATGACAAAGCAATCTAGTTTTTTTGCCCTAAAAATTATTGTTTTCGTTAGGATAGTTCACGAGAATTGTGTATTTTTGCCGACAAGAAAATCAGTGCCAAGTCAACGAAGTCACTATCTTGCTTGAGATTTCTGATGCACAGCCTGATTGGTCATAACTTCTGTTCAGCTCATGCACATTGTCATTGCAGGAAATATAGGCTCTGGTAAGTCAACGCTCACGCGATTGCTGGCACAGCACTATGGGTGGACTCCACGCTACGAGAGTGTGGCTCACAACCCCTATCTCGAAGACTACTATCACGACATTGAGCGATGGTCGTTCAACCTGGAGGTGTATTTCCTCAAGGAGCGATTTCGCGACCTGCTCGCTATCTCACAGTCGCAAGGCACTATTCTGCAAGACCGCTCAATCTTTGAGGGCGTGTATGTCTTTGTGGCTAACAACCGCGCTATGGGCAACATCTCCGAGCGAGACTTTGCCACCTATATGGAGCTCTTTGAGCACATGCTCTCGATTGTGAAGCTGCCCGACCTGATGATTTACCTGCGCTCCTCGGTAGAGCACCTGGTGGCTAATATCCAGAAGCGAGGCCGCGACTATGAGCAGACCATGCAGATCGAGTATCTCGACAACCTCAACCGCCGCTACGAGGACTTCATCACCAACCACTACAAGGGCCGCGTGATGATAGTAGATAAAGACGGGCTCGACTTTGAGAACCGCCGCGAGGACTTCATAGGCATCACTAACCGCATCGACAGCATACTCTATGGACTCTTCCCAATGCAGTAGCTCTGTTGACGAGAAGAAAAATAGTAGATTCTACTACTTCACTTAACACTTAACATTTAACACTTTACACTTAAAAACGCTTATGCACATAGCAATATCAGGAAACATAGGTTGTGGCAAGACCACATTGACCCGAATGCTCGCCGAGCACTACGGCTGGGAGCCACGATTTGAGTCGGTGACTAACAACCCCTATCTCGCCGACTTCTACGACGACATGGAGCGATGGTCGTTTAACCTGCAAATCTACTTCCTCAACAAGCGCTTTAAGGATGTGGTGGAAATCTCCAAGAGCGACAAGGTGATAATCCAGGACCGCACCATCTTTGAGGACGCATGCATCTTCGCCCCCAACCTCCACAACCAGGGTAAGATGAGCGACCGCGACTTCGACACCTATCAGGACTTGTTCCAGCTCATGATGTCGCTGGTAGAGATGCCCGACCTGATGATCTACATCCGCTCAAGCATCTCCACGCTCGTGGGACAGATTCAGAAGCGAGGTCGCGAGTATGAGCAGACCATACGCCTCGATTACCTGCAAGGCCTGGAGCGACTCTACGAGAAATGGATAGAGGACTACGACGGCAAGCTCATCATCATCGACGGCGACAACTGCAAGTTTGGCGACCGCCCCGAGGACTTCGCTAAGGTCACCGAGCGCATCGACGGACTGCTCTACGGCCTCTTCCCAATAATCTGACGGCGAACGTAACGAACTTCTCGATTACTCCACCCCCATAGCCCCACCACCAATTCTATCATGGTAGGGGCAACTTCTGCGACTAACCACTAATTCTCACCAATTTACACTAAAAGTTGATGTGTCGAAGCCTCATGGGGCGGCACTGTGTGGAAAGACATGTCGGAGACATGTCGATGTGCGAAACACATTGTGCGTTCCAGCTCGAAAAGCTGGGGCGCACTGTGTGTATGTCGAAGCCTCATGGGGCGGCACTGTGTGGAAAGACATGTCGGAGACATGTCGATGTGCGAAACACATTGTGCGTTCCAGCTCGAAGAGCTGGGGCGCACTGTGTGTATGTCGAAGCCTCATGGATGCACATCGTAGATGTGCAGTAGTGGTAGCGACGTTAGCAAATTAACTACTGCACATCTTGCGATGTGCAGCATTAGATACACCGCCTGTCACACAGTGCCGCTCACGGCTCCGCCGTGAACGGCACAATGTGCTTCGCATACCGCCAAGTCTCCGACTTGTCTCACCCCTGCGTGACCGCTAGCTGTGCAGGCGCGTCAGTTCTTGCCTGCCAGCATGATGGTATATACTATGGTCACGTCGGCGGCGGTGATTTCGCCATCACCACTCTGGTCGCCGTTGACGATAGCGCTATCATCACTGTTGAGCAGGTAGTTGTAGAGCGCTGTCACGTCGGCACTTGTCACTGTGCCGTCGCCGTTGACGTCGCCAGGCACCACAACGGCGGCACCGGGGATGTCAACCCATTCGCCGTTGACCATCTTCTTGGGATACCAGCGCTTGTTGCGGGCGGTGTTAACCTGATCACCGGTTATGACGTTGCCCTCTCCACTGCCTCCAAGCACCAAGAAGGTGCCAGTGCTTCCAGCCGGAATGGTTCTGAGGCTATTGACAAGTGTTCCCATAGCGCTCTCCTTAATCAGGTTGTTGTAGATCACCAGTCGGGTCAGAGAGTTCAGACCATTTACCGAGAGCGAGGTGAGTTTGTTGAAAGCACACTCCAGCTCCTGCAGGCCGCTCGGCAGCGAGGGCAGTGCGGTGAGCTGGTTGGCCGAGCAGTTGAATTTTGTCACCGAGGTTGGTACGGAACCAAGCGAAGTCAACTTATTGTTGGCGCAATCCAGGGTCTTCAACGCCGTGCAGCCCGAATAGTTCAACGACGTCAAGGCATTAGTGTAGCAGTTGAGCGTGGTAATGTATGAGCTGTTGCTGACATCGAGTGTTTTTAGGTTGCTGTAACCTGCCACTGTGAATGTGTCGCTAAAATTGTTGCCCCCGCAGTAGAGGCTCTGCAGCGACATTGGCAAGTTGGTAAGCGACGTGAGCTGGTTGTCGTGGCAAGAGAGAGAAGTCAATGCCGAGCAGCCGGTGAGATTGAGCGACGTGAGCTGGTTGTTGTGGCATTGGAGCGTAGTCATTGCCGAGCAGTTTTGCACGTTGAGGCTCGTGAGCGTGTTGTTATGGCAGTAGATAGTGGTGAGGCTCGGGTTATTGCTGATATCGATTGTTAATAGTTGGCTACGATCTGTCAACGAGAATGTGCCGCTAAATTTGTTGCTCGCGCAGGAAAGCCACCGCAAGCTGCTCGGCAACGAGGGTAGCGAGGTAAGCGAGTTGCTGCTGCAGTTGAGAAGGACCATTGCAGAGCAGCCACTCGCGCTGATCGAGGTAAGTGCGTTGTTCTGGCATCTGATCGTGGTCAATGCAGAGCAGCCACTCATGTTGAGGCTCGTGAGCGAGTTGTTATAGCAATTGAGATCGGTAAGGCTTGGGTTATTGCTGACATCGAGTGTTTTTAGGTTGCTACGATCTGTCAACATTATGCCGCTAAAATTGTTGCTCGCGCAGTTGAGGCTCTGCAACGACGTGGGCAGTGTACCTAATGAGGTGAGCTGGTTGCTGTGGCAGTCGAGAGTGGTCAGTGCCGAGCAGCCATTCACGTTGAGCGTGGTGAGAGCGTTACTGTAGCAGTTGAGCGTGGTAAGGCTCGGGTTATTGCTGATCTCGAGTGTTTTTAGGTTGCTGTGACTTGTCAACGAGAATGTGCCGCTAAATTTGTTGCTCGCGCAGTTGAGGCTCTGCAACGACGAGGGCAGTGTACCCAGCGAGGTGAGCTGGTTGTTGTGGCAGTCGAGAGTGGTCAGTGCCGAGCAGCCACTCACGCTGAGCGAGGTGAGAGCGTTATTGTAGCAGTTGAGCGTGGTAATGCTCGGGTTGCTGCTGACATCGAGTGTTTTTAGGTTGCTGCGACTTGTCAACGAGAATGTGCCGCTAAATTTGTTGCTCGCGCAGTTGAGGCTCTGCAGCGACGTCGGAAAGTCGGTATATGACGTGATCTGGTTGCTGTGGCAGTCGAGAGTGGTCAGCGACGAGGGCAGCGTGGGCAGCGACGTGAGCGAGTTGCTGCTGCAGTTGAGCGTCTTGAGATAGGTGAGTTTATCCACGCCAGTGAGGTTGCTGATGCTCTTGCCGCTCACATTTAGCGAGGTGAGGTTCTGCAGCTGGCTTGTGGTGAGGTAGCCCTTGGGATAGAGGGTGAGCAGCGCATTGCGGAAGTTGTTATTGGGGAAGTTGCTGCTGTTGATCAGCAACGCATACCTGTCGCTGATGTAGATGTTTCCGCTCGTGACCTGGTTGCCCGACGAGTTATACACCGAGTTGCTGCTGTAATAGGCTCCGTAGGGCTCCAGGATGGTGGTGTTGCCCGAGAACGACATCGACACGCTGCTCACGCTCGCATTCGACCCGTTGCCCGCAATGGTGAGGTCGGTGCCGCTCTGCAGATAGGCGGCAAAGGAGCTCAGCGCCGACCGCTGCAGGCTGGAGACAAATACTTCAGCACCCTGGAAATACACCTTGGTAGAGCTGGTGCCGTTGCCCTTGATGGCCTCGTAGGCCGACTGGTCGGCCTCAAAACGCATCGTGCCGCTGCCAGTGATGTAGTAGTTGTAGCTTTTCAGGTTAGCACAGATGCGGGCCGAGCTATAAAACGTAGTGATGCTGCCCGATGCCGCATTAAGCGTTGTGGCTCGCTCAAGCTTCAGCGCATTGTCGGCAGTCCTTATGCTACAGCTACCGCTGAACACTATCTTCAGGTTGTCGCACTTGCGGTTGTGGATGCCATAATTGTCCTGGCCAGTGCGATAGATTGTCATGTTATACAGCGTGAGCGTGTTGGTCGAAGCGTTATACACGCCATAGCCGCGGGTGATGTCGCCACCGGTGATGTAGCTGGCATTGCTGCTGCTAACTTCCACGCCGGCGATGTTGATTTCATAATTGGTGGCAGCACTCACAGTCATGGCGACCACCGCCAGCATCATTAAGAGTAATATTTTTTTCATAATCATTAAGTTTATGCGGTTAATAATTAAATGGTAACTGTTCTGCTGTCCTTATGCGTTTAGGTTGACACACTGTGAGCGTCGAAGGCGCTGGGCGGGTCGAGACCCCGACTTTGTGCTTAGAATCATGCCAGCCCCCCCTGTGGGGGGCGCAGCTTGGTCCAAAGACCATCATTACTTTCTTCTATGACCAAGCTGTGAGGGTCTTCGACCCCTCTGGCATGGTCTTTCTCATAAATAGCCTCTAACGAGGCATTTAGCGTCTTCGACGCAATCGCCGGATAGCTACTATTATATAGTTTACTGAGTCCACTTTAAAAAGTCCATGTTCTTGAAAAATCAAACAAAAACGACAAAAAGAAGACAAATCCAACCAACTTAAAATGAATAAAAAATAATTCGTTGTAATTCGTTTAATTCGTGTGCTTTTATTTTTTAAAGTGGACTCAGTTAGTTAAAACAGTGCTGTGAAGGTGGCGTCAGTTCTGGCCTCCCAGCATGATGGTATATACTTTGGTCACGTCGGCGGCGGTGATTTGGCCGTCGCCGGTCTGGTCGCCATTGACAACGTGGCCGTCGCCAGGAGTAGAGACTATAATTTCAAGCCAGTTGATGCCGTCCCACATCTTAGGTAGCCAGCGCTTGTTGCGTGCGGCCAGCACTTGTGCGTCGGTGATGACATTGCCCTCGGTGTAACTTCCTGAAAGTCCTGGGAAAATCACGTCAAAATTGCCAGTGCTGCCTACAGGAATAGTGCACAAGCTGTTAATCAAGGTGTTCATTGCCGATTCCTTGATTTGATTTCCAAAACAATTCAGTAACCTTAATGAGTTGCATCCTTGAACCGACAGCGAGGATAGTTTGTTCTCGCCACACAGGAGGTCTTGCAATGCAGTGCATCCATTAACATTTATCGATGTGAGTTGATTAATGTGAGCCTGAATTATTCTGAGTTTTGTCTTGTTTGCCACATTAAGAGACGTGAGCTTATTACTATAGCATATAAGAGAATTCAAGTTACTTAAACTACTAACATCTAGCGAGGTGAGCTGGTTGTTATAGCAATCCAGCTTAGTTAAGGCGGTGCAGCCATTCACGTTGAGCGAGGTCAGTGCGTTGCTGTTGCATTTGAGGTAAGTAATGTTGGGATTGCTGCTGATATTGAGTGTTTTCAGGTTGCTACGATCTGTCAATTCGAATGTGCCACTAAATTTGTTGTTATTGCAGTATAAGTGCTGCAGTGAAGTTGGCAAGTAAGATAAAGATGTGAGCTGGTTGTTATTGCAATGAACCGCTGTCAGTGCTGAGCACCCCGCCAAATTAAGGCTTGTCAATGCATTGTTGTAGCACAGGAGCGTAGTCATGTAAGGGTTGTTTTTTATCAGTAGTGATTTCAATGAAAGGTTACACAAATTCACCGTGCCCGACAGTCTGTTGTTCTCGCACTCCAGAGTCTGCAAAGTGGATGGCATGGTTGGTAGCGCAGTGAGCAGGTTTTGATCACATATCAGTGTGGTGAGTCCGCTGGGCAGAGATGGCAGCGAAGAGAGTCTATTATCTCTACAATTAAGATATTTCAGGGTGCTTGGCAATAGTGATGAGGATATCGAGGTGATAATGTTTTCCTCGCAAGCAAAAGTCTCAAGCTTGCTGAAATATTGAAGTCCTTGCAAGTTAGAAATATATTCGCCCGAAGCATTCAAATTCTTGGTGGCATTCACGTCGTTTGTGGTGATGTAGCCCTTAGGGAATTGCCTTAATATATAGCCGCGAAAGTTAGCGTCGGGGAAATATGAGCTATTGATAACTGCCACTGGCGTGATGTCGGTGATGATTGTTTCTCCCGAGAAACTTGAATTCGACAAGTTGCTCAAACTGGTGTTATAGTAATCAAAGGGTTTTAAAATCTTCACTCCCGAGCCCGCACTCCATGAAGAGATTTGAGAGGCTGCGGCATAGCCATTGTTTGAATTATAATAACTAAGAGTGACCATAGTGGAATATTCATAAGCGCCAAAGTAGCCAGTGGGATTGATAGTCACCTTGTTGAGATGGTGCAGGCGGGTGTTGTTAGAATAAATGTTAAGAACCTTGATCTGTAATGTCAAATTCTCGGTTCCTGCTCCGCCTTTTATGGCATTGCCGTTAGCGGTGTTTGAGATAGACAGTTGTCCATAATTTCCATTAACAGTAACATCTCCATCCTGGAGTTTGAGACCGGCATGGCTCTGACTGCGACAGATAAAAGCGCAATTGTCGTTCACGTTGATTGTGGTGGCCTTTTTGCTTTTACACAACACAGCATCGGCATCTTTGATGTCGAAGAAAGTTGACGTCAAGTTAATGGTCAAAGGACCATCCACCTCATCCACACTGATACCGTTGTTGCTACTGCCAGTCTTTGTGTAGTTTACATTGGAAATGGTTAAAGTACGCGAACTGTTATTATAACTCACTGTGCCGCCAGCTGCCGAGAAGCTGGTGGTTCCCGTGATTTTTGTGCCACACACATAAATCTTGGTGGCGGCACTCACAGTCATGGCAACCACCGCCAGCATCATTAAGAGTAATATTTTTTTCATAATCATTAAGTTTATGCGGTTAATAATTAAATGGTAAATGTTCAGCTGTCCTTATGCGTTTAGGTTGACCCACTGTGAGCGTCGAAGACGCTGGGCGGGTCGAGACCCCGACTTTGTGCTTAGAATCATGCCAGCCCCCCTGTGGGGGGCGCAGCTTGGTCCAAAGACCATCATTACTTTCTTCTATGACCAAGCTGCAAGGGCCTTCGACCCCTCTGGCATGGTCTTTCTCATAAATAGCCTCTAACGAGGCATTTAGCGTCTTCGACGCAATCGCCGGATAGCTACTATATAGTTTACTGAGTCCACTTTAAAAAGTCCACATTTTGAGTCTATAGTCCGCAAAAACAGGCAAAACAAAAAATTAAAGCATTGATTTTTCAGTAGCAAAAATTTCGTTGTAATTCGTTTAATTCGTGTGCTTTTATTTTTTAAAGTGGACTCAGTTAGTTAAAACAGTGCTGTGAAGGCGCGGCGTCAGTTCTGGCCTCCCAGCATGATGGTATATACTTTGGTCACGTCGGCGGCGGTGATTTGGCCGTCGCCGGTCTGGTCGCCATTGACAACGTGGCGTCGGCGGATGTCACATTGCCGTCACCGTTCACGTCGCCAGGAACAGCGGCAGGAATCACAACCCAACTACTTGCATTATACTTATATGGCACCCAACGCTTGTTGCGGGCAGACATTACTTGAGCGTCGGTGAGATTTACGTTGTTTTCTACGTAATTACTCGAGGAATAGCCTGGATAGATATATCGTAATGCACCCTGGCTTCCTGATGGAATGGTACACAGGCTGTTGATAAGCGTATTGACCCCTGATGCACTGATTTTATTTATACAGCAGTTAATAGTGCGCAACGCATTGCAGCCCTGAACTGAAAGTGAAGTGAGTTTGTTGCATTCAACATTAAGGTCATTCAACACCGTACAGCCCTGAACGTTAATTGAGGTCAACTGGTTAGCGTTTGCGTATAATGTTGTGAGTTTTGTCTTGTTTGATACGTTAAGAGAAGTGAGCTTATTGTAATGGCATTTGAGCTCTGTCAAGTTGCTCAGGTTGCTCACATCGAGTGAGGTGAGCTGGTTGTTGTTGCAGATGAGCGTGGTCAGTGCCGTGCAGTGATTAAGATCGCCGATACCTGTCGTCAATGCGCCGCCGTGGCAGTCGAGAGTAGTCAGTGACGAGCAGTCAGTGAGATAAAGCGATGCCAAAGCAGTATTGCCATAGCAGTTCAGTGTCTTCAGTCCTGTACTCTCTTCCACATTAAGGATTGTCAAACTGCTATTGTTGTTGCAATTGATGGTGCAAGATGACGTGAGATAATAAGCATATACCTTTTCCAACTTGCTGTTATTGTTGATAGTTAAAGAGGTTAAGTTTGGATTGTTGCCAATTTGAAGAAGTTTTATAGAGCTATGGTTTGAGAGCGAGAATGACGTAAACTTGTTACTAGTAGCAGATAGCGTTTCCAATCCACTAGGCAATGAGGGCAGCGAAGTGAGCTGATTGGAGCTAAGGTTTAAGTTTTTAACGCTGCTTGGAATCGATGACAATGATGATATTTTATTGGCATCACAAACGATCTTTGTCAAACTGGAGCATCCCGAGACATTTAATGTAGTCAATTGGCCATCACTGCTTGATACCTCGGTGAGATAGGGGTTGTTAGAGCAATCAAGATTAGTGAGATGGTCAAAATAAGTAGAGTAGTATCCGTTGTTAAAATCCAGCTTAGTGATTTTGTTGTTAGCGCAGTTCAAATAAGTTAAACTGGTTGGCAAAACCGACCGTGGATTAGAGAACGCAATCTGGTTGTTGTTGCAATACAAAGTAGTGAGATTTGAATAACCTTGCACATCAATCGACGTTAGCTTGTTGTTGGAGCAGTTAAGTGTCTGAAGGACACTTTTAGTAGATGGGTCTGGCATGTAATCGAGAGAAGAAAGATTATTGTTGGAGCAATTGAATTCTTTAACATTCTCAAATTGTTGTATTCCTTTCAAGCTTGAGATGGTCTTTCCTGACACATTCAAGGTGGTGACTGCATTCATCTGGCTTTTAGTTAAATAGCCGTTTGGTACAATGGTTGACAGCAGATGGTTGCGCAGGTAATAATCGGGCACCTTCGTAGAATTGACTATCACAGCCGGTATGTAATCTGAAACCACGCAACTTGCACCCGCAAGGTCATAGGAAGCAATAATTGAAAAATCAGTACTATCATAATATTCTATAGGCAAGAAAATGTGAACCCAGCTATTTTTACCCCAGCTTTTGATGTTTTGAGCATGATAAGTTATAGCCGTCCCGCTGTAGCTATTAAAACTTATTGTGGTGCTCCTGCTGCTGTAGTTACCAGTGTCATAATAAGAGGATTGTCCAAAATACACTTTATTAAGATTGTATAATTGTGGACCATTAGACTGCAAGTCACAATTTTTAATCTTAAAGGTGAGATTTTCGTTGCCCGTGCCACCTTTCACAGCATTTACCGAAGTGGAGCTGTTAATGTGATCAAGGTCTAATTCACCAGGGCCAGTAATCGTGACATATTGGCTCTGGAGTTTCAAGGCAGCATGGCCACTGCTACTGGTGTAGAAACGAGCATAGTCGCTCACATTGATGGTAGCGCTCTTGCCACTGCTCTTGAGCAGCACAGCATCGGCATCGGCGATGCCGAAGGTGACATTTCCCACCAAATTGATGGTCAAATTATCATTGCACTCATCCACGCTGATGCCGTTGTTGCTACTGCCACTTTTCAGGTAATAGACATTTGTGATTGTCAGCGTGTTGGTACTTTCGTTATAACTAACTGTGCCGCCACCGGCATTGAAGCTTGTGGTTCCCGTGATTTTTGTGCCGCACACATAAATCTTGGTGGCGCTGGCACTCATGGCCACCATTGCGATAGTCATTAGTAGAAGTAAAACTTTTTTCATAGTTGTAAAAATGTTTATGTTGTTAATAATTAGTTAATTATGCGCGCGTGTAACAACAACTGGATTCTATTGTTGATAATAAATAAAACCAATTTTTGCAAAATTACAATTTTTTTAAAAAATTACCCCCCCATTTGTTAATTTAGCTTAACCTTTGTTAAGCTAAAGAAAAAAACGCGCACCAAGCAACTCTGCTTGATGCGCTGTGAGGGCACGACATGCCCGCCAAGTCCGGCGGCTCAGACATCTCGGACTCATGGGGCTGCACTGTGTGGAAAGACAAGTCTCCGACTTGTCTCAATGCTCACGCTCGCAAGGCTCTGAATGCGGACAAGGCACGCCTTGTCCCTACATTTACTCTTAACTCTTATCAGTCGTGCCGCAGGTGTGTGGCGACGATTTCGAGCATCTGGGCTTGTAGCTCGCGGTTGGTGTCGATGACGTTCCAGATGCCGTCTTCGCTAAGGACGCCACACTTGAGGTCCTTGGGCAGTAGGCCCGCCTCACTGGCGTCGAAGTCGTGCTGCCACTCGTCGCTGACGAGGTAGTCGTCGATGGTCTCTATCGACTCCATCGCCTCGCTATAGAGGTCGAGGGCGTCGCTCAATGCTTTCACTGCTTGAGAAGCCCTGTCGAGGTGCTCCTCCATAAACTTGATTCTTTCTATCTGTTCCATGATGTGTAATTTTATAACGGGGATGGGGGATGGGGGATGGGGGATCGGGGGTCGGGGAAGGGGGAGCGGGAAACTGGAAACTGGAAACTGGAAACTGGAAACGGGGAGCCTTTAAACTCTCTGGCGGACAAGGCGCGCCTTGTCCCTACAGGGGCCATTCCCCGATCTCCGCCCCCCCGATCTCCGATCCTCGCTCCCCGACCCTCGATCTCCGACCCTCGATCCCCGACCTTCGATCCCCGACCTTCGATCCTCGACCCCCGATAAACTATATTTTCCTGATGATATTGTGGGCGAAGTTGAGTCGTAGCACCGCCACTGTTTCTCCTTTTTGAGCGCGAGGAGAGTTGAGAGCAGCCAGCAGCTGCTTCAACTGCTGGCGCGAGGCGCTATCTTCAAAAGCCTTCGCCACGCGCTCCACCTCACTGCTGGCGGTGACGCACAGCGGCTCAGGGACATACACCGTGTTGCCGAGTTCGCGGTCGAAGGGGAGAATCGAGATCAGCTGCCCATCGTCGCCTACAGTGGTGATATGGTTGATTACCTCGTCGCCATTGCCAAGTATCGTGTAGTTAGAGATGTATCGTTTCATGTCAAGAACGGGGGTCGGGGATCGGGGGTCGGGGATCGAAGGTCGGGGATCGGGGATCGAAGGTCGGGGGTCGGGGATTGGAGAATGGCCCCTTTTGGGACAAGGCGTTCCTTGTCAGCCAGAGTGGTTAGAGGCTGTGGCGCCCATAATCTCATCACTCCCTTCCATAAACGAAGAACCATAAACGATAAACCTAAATTAAGTGTCCACTTTAAAAAACAAAAGCACACAAATTAAACTGATTACAACGAATTATATTTTGTTGATATTCAGCATTGATTTTCAGTGGAAAAATTCGCTTAATTCGCCGTTTTTTTAAGGTGGATTCTGTAAACATTATTATCTCTCGGCTGGGCGTGACAGGTGGGCGCCGTTGGGGTTGGGCCTCATGTCGCCACGTGGCGTTGACGACTTGTTAAGGCCCGGCTTGGGCTTGTAAGTTGCGCCAGGAAGAGGGGTGGCGGGCCTGCCAGGGTAGGGTGCTACTGGCCTGCTGGGGGTGGCGCCGGCGCGCCTGCCGGGATAGGTGTTGTTGCCTGGTTGTGGTGGGGCGCCTTGTGGAGGAGGAACCACTTCGCGAGGATTGGTGCTGGCTGGTGGTGGAGTGGCAGCTTGTTGTGCCGCCTCTTGGTTCTGCTTCTCGATGATGGCCTTGGGACCCACTATGCGTTGCGAGATGGTGCTGTAGCTGCCTGGGTCGAGGTGGGTGCGCAGCAAGTAGGTGCTGTCGATAAAGGTGATGCCCAGTGGCCGTGTTTTGTATTTTATAAAGCCATAGATGCGCTTTATCACTTTTGAGGTGTCGCCCTGAATGGCGTTTTCTATCCATCCGTTGGCCTGTGCAGTGCGGTTGATGTAAGACGTGCAACCGTCATGATAGTCGATAGCCACGAGCATCGTGACAGCGTTTCCCGTGTTTATCATCTTGAAGCACAGAGTATATTTGTCGCCCTTGCGGCTGTCGTTGCCAGCGGGGTAGTCAAATTTTATGTACCCGCTTCTCACGGCATTGGTCAGCATCCATTGCTGCGGCTCCTTCCACACGTTGGCACTGTCGCCCGAGTTGGGAAAGGTGCGTCTCACCCGGTTGTTTTGGTCGTTAATGGCAAAATTGCCATCACGAGTCGCGGTGTGTACTGGAGCACCGTTGTTGCTCTCTTTCTCAAGGATTTCGATGGCTTTGTCATGGACTTTAGAAAAGACCTTGAGGTTGTGGGCATACCACACCAGCGAGGAGTCGTACATTGCCATGTCGGCGTCATACTTGCTCAGTATCGACTGCTTGAGCATGAGCTTCGATGAGTCGCTAGGAAACATGTCGGGGTTCTCCTCGATGAGCATGTCGGCTTTGGCAAAGTCGGCCAGCACATGCGCCATGTCGTCCTGATTGATTATGCCACTAGGCGTGCTGTCGCAGCCAGTGAATAAGGCTGCGACAACTATCATGAATAATAAAAGAGTAGGCGTAGTGCGCATGTGAGTTAATAGTCAATGGTTAAGTGTATAAACTTCAAGATTTTCAAAGAAAAACATACTTAAAGCTTAACACTTATGACTCAACACTTAATTCTTTCTCTTTCTTGTCGGCAAGCAGGAGCTTGTTGTAGAAGATGATGATGGCGGCGATGCTTGTGGTGAGGCAGGCGTCGGCAACGTTAAAGATGGGCTGGAAAAACAGGTAGTGCTTGCCGCCTATCCAGGGCATCCACTCGGGCCAGTCCCACTCGGCGAGCGGGAATTGCAGCATGTCAACTACCTTGCCGTTGAAGAGCGACGCATAGCCGCCCTCGCTCGGCAGCAGCTGTGCCACCTCGGGAGGCGCGGGGTCGTTGAAGAGCTGCCCGTAGGCAATGCAGTCGATGACGTTGCCTATGGCTCCGGCGGTAATCATGGCTACACACACCACAAAGCCTCGGGGCAGGTCGGTGCGACGCCTTATCTTGACGAGGTACCAGATGAAGAGTCCCGAGAAGATGATTCTCAGCCATGTGAGCACCATCTTGCTGCCCAGCTCCATGCCATAGGCCATGCCATTGTTCTCGATAAACAAAATCTTGAACCACGAGGTCACATCCACTTGCTCGCCGAGGAAGAAGTGCGTCTTGACGTAGATCTTTGATGCCTGGTCAAGAATAATGATGATGGCAATGATAATTGTCGCCAGCCATCCATTAGATATTTTTTTCATTATCGTTGGCGCGATGGAGTTAGCGTTTGTTCTTCCTCTGCTGCTCAATTTCCTTGCCTTCTACCGAGAGGGTGGCGTGGGGCACTGCCATGAGGCGACCCTTGGGGATGAGCTTGCCGGTGACGCGGCACACACCATAGGTCTTGTTCTCGATGCGCACCAGAGCCGCCTGCAGCTTGTTGATGAAGTCCTGCTGGCGGGCAGCGCGCTGGCTTGCCTCTTCCTGCACCATGGTGCTGGCGCCCTCTTCGAGCATGTTGAAGCTGTTTTTTGACTCGTCGGCTTGAATTCTTGCCATCAGCTGGTCGTAGTTTGACTTCGCTACTTCCAGTTTCTCAAGAATCAATGCTTTAAACTCTTGCAGCTCCTCATCGCTGTAACGATTTTTTTCTTGTTCTTTACCCATAATATTTTAGTTTTTAGCTCTTTCCAGAGTATCTAGACTTTCTAGATTGTATTGTATAGAGGACAAGGCGCCTTGTCCCCACTTAACATTTATTTCTTAACATGCTTTTTCTACCTTGATGTTGAGGCTCCAGCCGTCCATGTCGAGGGCGATGGCATCGGCGGGCACCTCGCCCACGGTGAGCGAGAGAGCCTGCACCTGGCCAGCAATGTAGTCGTGATACTCGTCGATGGCCTGGTTGGTGCGCTCGTCGCTGGCGACTACCACATTGATTTTGTCGGTAATCTCAAAGCCGGAGCTCTTGCGCACGTTCTGGATGCGGTTCACCAGCTCGCGTGCCACGCCTTCGCGCCGCAGCTCGTCGGTAATGGTGATGTCGAGTGCCACGGTGAGGTTTCCCTCATTGGCCACGAGCCAGCCAGGAATGTCCTCGCTGATGATTTCCACATCGGCCACATCTACCACAGCCTCTTGTCCATCGACCATGAGCTTGATGTTGCCTTCCTGCTCGAGCGTGTGAATGTCGGCCTGTGGCAGGGTGGTGAGCTGTGCGGCTAGGGCTTTCATGATTTTGCCATATTTGGGACCGAGCTTCTTGAAGTCGGGTTTCACTTTCTTGACCAGAATGCCCTCGTCGCTAGCCACAAACTTGATGCCCTTGACGTTGACCTCGCTGGTGATGAGGTCGCTCACGGCCTCGATGTCGGCACGTTGCTTGTCGTCGGCAACGGGAATCATGATGGCGGTGAGTGGCTGGCGCACCTTGATGTTCTTCTTGCGGCGCAGGGCGAGCACCATGGAGGTCTCCTTTTGAGCTATGCTCATGCGGTGCTCGAGCTCGGTGTCGATAACGGCTTCGCAGGCAGTGGGGTAGGAGGCCAGGTGTATCGACTTGTCGCTGCCGGTGAGGTCGCGGTAGAGCATGTCGCTGTAGAAGGGCGCCACTGGTGCCATGAGCCGGGCCACGGTCTCTAGGCACTGGTAGAGGGTCTGGTAGGCGGCAAGCTTGTTCTCGGTCATCTCTCCAGCCCAGAAACGGTGACGGTTGAGCCTTACATACCAGTTGCTCAGGTTCTCGCCCACAAACTCGCTGATGGCGCGAGCGGCGCGAGTGGGCTCATAGTCGTCGAGCTGCTCGGTGACCTCCTTGACGAGGGTGTTGAGCAGCGAGATAATCCATCGGTCAATCTCGGGACGCTTCTCCAGTGGCACTTGTGGCGCTGCTGGGTCGAAGCTATCGACGTTAGCATATTGTGCAAAGAACGAGTAGGTGTTGTAGAGCGTGCCGAAGAACTTGCGGCTTGTCTCCTCCACACCGGCGGTGTCAAACTTGAGGTTCTCCCACGGTGCCGAGTTGCTGATCATGTACCAGCGCAACGGGTCGGAACCATATTTCTCAATGGCGGCAAATGGGTCAACGGCGTTGCCCAGTCGCTTGCTCATCTTGTTGCCGTTCTTGTCTTGTACTAGGCCGTTGGAGACCACGCACTTATAAGCCACGCTGTCAAATACCATGGTGGCGATAGCGTGCAGTGTGAAGAACCAGCCGCGGGTCTGGTCCACGCCCTCGGCGATGAAGTCGGCAGGATAGAACTTGCGCTCATCCACCAGCTCTTTGTTCTCGAAGGGGTAGTGCAGCTGAGCGTAGGGCATAGCACCGCTGTCGAACCACACGTCAATCAGGTCGAGCTCGCGCTTCATGGGCTTGCCAGTGTCGCTCACGAGAGTGATGTAGTCAACGTAGGGGCGATGGATGTCGATTTTGTTATAGTTCTCCTCGCTATAGTCGCCAGGCACGAAGCCTTTGTCCTTTAGTGGGTTGCCACCCATAACTCCTGCCGCTACTGCTTTCTCAATCTCGTTGTAGAGCTCCTCGATGCTGCCTATGCACTTCTCCTCGCCATCCTCGCTGCGCCAGATGGGCAGTGGTGTGCCCCAGTAACGGCTGCGGCTCAGGTTCCAGTCGTTGAGGTTCTCGAGCCACTTGCCAAAGCGTCCGCTGCCGGTGTGCTCGGGTTTCCACTTGATGGTCTTGTTGAGCTCCACCATGCGGTCTTTGCAAGCTGTGGAGCGGATGAACCAGCTGTCGAGGGGGTAGTAGAGCACGGGCTTGTCGGTGCGCCAGCAGTGGGGGTAGTTGTGTACGTGCTTCTCAATCTTGAAGGCGGTGCCCTCCTGCTTCATGCGTATGCACAGGTAGATGTTGAGGTCTTCGGCCTTGCTGGCGGCTGCCTCGTCATATTTTCCATTGACGGTGAACTTGGGGTCGTAGGCATTCTTCACCCACGCTCCGGCATATTCTTTGTAAAGCTCCACATTAACAAAGTTCTTCACAAAGTCCTCGTCAAGGTCGTCGAGGGTGTAGTATTTGCCGGTGAGATCCACCATGGGGCGGGTCTCGAGCTTCTTGTTGATCATGTAGAGGGCAGGGATGCCAGCGGCATGAGCCACAAAGGCGTCGTCGGCACCAAAGGTTGGAGCGATGTGTACGATGCCGGTACCGTCGTCGGTGGTGACATAGTCGCCAGGAATGACGCGGAAGCCGTTGTCGTTGCCCACTATCTTGTCGTCGATTTTGTCAACGGGCTTTACCCAGGGGAAAAGCTGCTTGTAGTGGATGTCGAGCAGGTCAGAGCCTTTGAACTCGGCAATCACCTTGTAGGGAATCACCTTGTCGCCAGCCTTGTAATCGGCAAGGGGTTTCTCGGCGCCTTCGGGCTTGAAATAGGCATTAACGCGGGCTTTGGCCATCAGGTAGATGGCTGGGCTGCCGTTATAGGGGTTGTAGCTCTCGATTGCCACATAGTCGATTTTCTGACCCACACACAGGGCAGTGTTGCTCGGCAAGGTCCAGGGTGTGGTGGTCCAGGCGAGGATGCGCAGCCGGTCGCGGAACTGCTCGTCGGCAGCAGCCTTGATGGCCTCAACCACCTTGTGGCCGTTGTCAACCACGGTGAACTCGGCGGTGACGGTCTGATCTTTCACGTCGCGGTAGCAGCCAGGCTGGTTGAGCTCGTGGGAGCTAAGGCCTGTGCCAGCGGCGGGCGAGTAGGGCTGAATGGTGTAGCCTTTATATAGCAAACCCTTGTTGTAGAGCTGCTTCAGGAGCCACCATAGCGACTCGATGTAGCTGTTCTTGTAGGTGATATATGGGTCTTTCATATCTACCCAGTAGCCCATCTTGTGAGTGAGGTCTTCCCACTCGCGGGTATATTTCATCACCTCCTTGCGGCAGGTGGCATTATAGTCGTCAACGCTCACCTTCTTGCCAATGTCTTCCTTGGTAATGCCCAGCGACTTCTCCACGGCAAGCTCCACAGGCAGCCCATGGGTGTCCCAGCCGGCCTTGCGCAGCACCTGGTGGCCCTGCATGGTCCTGAAGCGGCACACCACGTCCTTGATGGTGCGGGCCATCACATGGTGGATGCCGGGCATGCCGTTGGCGCTGGGGGGACCTTCATAGAAAACGAAGGCTGGTGCTCCGTCGCGCACCTCTATACTCTTGTTGAACACCTCTTCTTCGTCCCACTTCTTGAGGACTTCCTTGTTGATGTCCGAAAGGTTGAACTTGTTGTATTCGTTAAATTTCTTCATTGTGGTTTTATAGAATGTAAGTTTAATGTTTTTTCTTTGTCAACTTGCTTGCAATCCAGTTGGCCCCCATCGCCAGCACATAGGAGAATGCCGTGAAGAGCAAGAGCATCATTCCTGCCTCGAGCGAGAAATGGGCATTGAACAGCAAAACAGCACAGGTTGCAACCAGGCCCAACACTACTGACACAGTGGTTGTGGAGCGCAAGTTAAATAGTGCTTTGCGCTTGACTATCAGGAGCGTGATTGTAACGGCAACCATAGCAATGGCGATGAGCAGAACCACCATCCACGACTGGCGTGCCCATGAAGTGGCGCAAGCCATCAGGGCAGCCATGGGAATGATGCGCTTGGTGCTGTAAGTTTCGTCGCTCTCTTGCAGCCATGCCATGAACTTCTTGTTGCTATAATCCTTGTCTTGCAGCATTAGCAAGTCCCACCGGAGCATCGCAACCAGTGAGAGAAATGCCGAAATGGCAAGTAATATATTGGCAATCAAGGGATAATCCATGAAAAATGTGCTATGTCTGCTAAAATAATTTGCAAATATACAAATTATCGCCGAAATAGCGTGCAGTTACACATCTTTAAAATAAGAAAACTTGTTAACAAAGCTGCGTTGTGACTCTTGATTACTCAACGATGACAGTCTTAGTGGTGTAATTGGAATAGACCACGATTTGAACACCTTTTTCGTCCTTGGCAACTGGAACGCCTTGCAGGTTGTACCTTGCAACTTCGTGGGCTTCGCCTGTGTTGCTGCCGTTGGCAATAGGGCGAATGGCCGAGTCGTCGTTGTTGCCCACAGGCTTCGACATGAGAATCAGGACAGTGTGTACGTTGTTGCTCTGGTTGGTACCCACGCCGTCGCCAATTCCTGTGATGCTCTCTACCTGAAATCCTTCGGCAGCAAGCATGTTGATGATTTGACCCTCATTGAGCCTGTCGTAACTTTTGTTGTAGCAAGACCGCATGCCTTCGGGCACATCGCCGCCAAGTCGCGCGAGAACCCAATTGTTGGAGGGGATGTCAAGATCGACGTAGATAGTCACGTAACTCTTTTGTGCGAAGCTGGTGGCGATTGCCAGTGCTGCGCAAGCCAATAGTATGATTCGTTTCATGATGAGTGCGTTTTTTAGTGAAAACTTAATTTTTTGTTGGTTACTGGTGGCAAAGATAGGTGAAATGGCTCATTCTGCCAAAGCATTTGAGTAAAAAAAGGTCATATTGATGAGGGGTGATTGCTGGCGAAGGGGAGTCTTACTGTGTGGTGCGAACCGTGAGGGGGGTGGTGCCGCGCAGCCGCTTGTAGAACTTGTCGAGCGAGGCGCTGCTTGCGAAATGTAGCTGGTCGGCAATCTGCTCCACGGTCATGGCTGTTGACTTGAGCAGGCGGGTGGCCTCCATTGCCAGCAACTCGTTGATGCAGTCCATCACGGTTTTGCCTGTTATCTGCTTGACTATTCTTGAAAGGTAGGTGGTGGTGATGAACAGACGGTCGGCATAGAACTTGAGGTCGCGGTGCTCAAGGTAGTTGCGGGTTAGTAATGTGTAGAATGAGATAAATATTTCCTCGCTCTGCCGTGAGATATATAGCCTTGTCTTCTCAAATGACTGGATGCTGATTAGGTCGTTGATGAAAACCGAGTACAGATGCTCGAGAATTTCTCCCTTGAGCTGGAGCGGTTGCATGATGTATTGCCTGATGAGAAGCATGAGCGAGAGCAGTCGAGTGGCGTCGTCGTGGGTGAGTGTGACCTTGGAGTTGCCGTAGTTGGAGATGGGAATTATTGATGCCTTGATGAGGTTGCGGAAGGCCTGGGTGTCGAGCGCCATCTGCTGGTCGCAGATTAGGCAGATGCCCTTGTAATCCTCGCTCGCCTCGTGAATGTAGATGGGGCTGCCTGGATAGAAGACAAACATCTCATTGGGCGTGAAAATCATCTCACCGGCACCGTTGTCGAGGATGATGTGCCCCTCGGTGACAAGGGTGAAGCTGTACCAGTTCAAGGCTCCAGTCAGTTCGTTGCTGAGCATGGTGAGCTGCTTGTTGGTGAGCGCGCAGGTGAGCTTGTTGTTCCACGTTTCATGCTCAAGTATCTTGAGGTGGGTCTGGCTGATTTCGTTAAGATTTGGCATGTTGCATTAATTTTTTTGCAAAGGTACATAAAAAATCATAATTGTTTCGTTTGGGACAATCATTGTTTTTAAAAAAATAATGCGCCATTGAGGAAAATGGCGTAATTTTGCAGCATAAAAACCTAACACATTTTTTATTAACACATAATTATCTTTTAAAACTGACGCAAAAAAATCTATTGAAGCATTGCAGTTTTTCGTGACCAACCTTAACGCTCAGTCGTTCCAGCACAAGTTGCAGGCAAAGGTCCCCATCGAGTTCCTTAAGGCCGACTATAAGGTGTCGGTTGACGGCATTGAGCTGCTGCGCAAGTGCATCGACGGCATCAAGGACGACCTCACCACCTTCGACATGATGAAGGAGTACCTCAAAGACGAGGAGGAGGACATGTACTGGAGCGAGGAGCAACTGGGCCTCATCGAGTGCATCGGCGCTAAGCCATGGCTCATGAAGACTGCCATTTAATAACATTTTAGTTCTATTCATTATGGAAGCAAAAGATCAAGTACTTGAAGCTATGCGCAAGGCTGGCGTGCCTCTGGCTGCCGGCAAGGTCGCAGAGCTCACTGGCCTCGACCGCAAGGTCGTTGACAAGGCGTTTGCCGAGTTGAAGAAAGAGGGCGCTATCACTTCGCCCGTGCGCTGCAAGTGGGAGCCGGCTAAATGATACAGGTTTCTGTTTTGCTGTAAAAGTCAAGGTGAGTGTGTCAAGATAGAATGTCTTCCTCAGTTGGAGCGTTATGACACACCCACTTTTGATGCTCTGTGTTGAATTAATTAAGTGAGTGTGACAATTACTCTTGTCTTGTTTTCTCGTTAACTTGTTTTCTCGTTAACTTGTTTTCTCGTTAACTTGTTTTCTCGTTAACTTGTTTTCTCGTTAACTTGTTTTCTTGTTAACTTGTTTTCTCGTTAACTTGTTTTCTCGTTAACTTGTTTTCTTGTTTCTTGTTAACTTGTTTTCTTGTTAACTTGTTTTCTCGTTAACTTGTTTTCTTGTTAACTTGTTTTCTTGTTAACTTGTTTTCTATATTATGGATACAATTTATGACTTTAAAGCCTTGACGAGCAGGGGTCAGGAACTGGACTTCGCTCAATTCAAGGGAAAGGTGTTGCTCATTGTCAACACCGCTAGCAAGTGTGGCTTCACGCCTCAGTTCAAGGGGCTTGAGGAGCTGAACCAGAAGTATAAGGAGCGTGGACTGGTAACGATAGGATTTCCATGCAACCAGTTCAACCATCAAGACCCTGGCACTGACAGCGAGATTGAGGGGTTCTGCCAGCTAAACTATGGCGTCACGTTCCAAATCATGAAGAAAATCAACGTCAACGGCGACGATGCGCACCCCATCTTCAAGTTTCTCAAAAGCAGGACTAAGGGTGTGCTGGGTAGTGCCATCAAGTGGAACTTCACCAAGTTCCTCATCTCGCGCGACGGGGAGGTGATTAAGCGCTACGCTCCCACCACTGCGCCCGAGAAGTTAGTTAAGGACATCGAAGAAATGTTAGGATAGCGTTATGAAGAAGAAAATTATCATCATCGACGGAGGCCCACGCAAGACGTTCAACACGGCCTCAATGTTGCAGAAGATTGCCGAGGGGGCTGCCTCGGTGAGTGAAGAAATCGAAGTGAAGACCGTCAGGCTCTATGGCATGGACTACAAGGGCTGCAAGTCGTGCCTAGCTTGCAAGCTCAAGGGAAAGGCAGTGAACGTGTGCAAGTTTCGCGATGCTCTCACTCCAGTGCTTGAGGAAGTGGCGCAGGCCGACGCGCTGGTGATGGGCTCGCCCATCTACTTCAGCGAGGTGACGGCGCAGCTGCGCGCCTTCCTCGAGCGCCTCGTGTTCCCCTGGCTCTCCTATAACGACTACAGCCTCACCGCTCCCAAGCGCATTCCGGTTATTCTCTCCTACACGATGAATGCCAATGGCGAGCAGGCCAAGGGCGTTTATCAGTCAATGGCTATCATCGAGAGTTGCCTTACACGTGCTATGGGCGACGTGGAGCATGTGGATGCCCTCAACACCTATCAGGTGAAGAACTACGACCGCTACGAGCTCGCCGGCTTCAGCGAGGAGGCTAAGCGCCAGTATCGCGACGAGAACTGGGAGAACGACTTGCAGCGAGCCTACGATGCCGGCCGCCGCATGGCAGAGAAAATTAAGTGTTAAGAGTAAAGTAGGGACAAGGCGTGCCTTGTCTGGGGATCGGGGATCGTGGATCGTGGATCGGATGAAGTAAGTAAGAAGTAAGAAGTGCGACGGCTACTATTGCCTTGTCAGCTCGTTAGCCTGTCAGCTTAAAAAACAATAAAACTATGGAAATAAAAGCAGTAAAATTTCGCAAAAACGGATTCTATGGACAGCCTTTTGCCTTTGGAGGCGAAGAGGGACTGGAAAAATTTGACAAAAACATACGCTACCGTGGTAGCTTGCAAAACTACCTCATCGACACTGGCAGCGAAGTGATACTCGTGGATACCGGCATCCCGGCCGGCACTCCCGAGGAAGTGCCCGATGAGACATCGGCAGCCTACACCGGTGAGGACATCTGCACCTATATGGAGGCCTTCGAGGCTCTAGGATACAAGCCCGAGCAGGTGACTAAAATCTTGCTCACTCATCGCCACAGCGACCACTCGGGCGAGTTGCGCTCCTTCCCAAACGCTAAAATCTATGTTAATGAGGAAGAGCTTGGTGCCGAGGAGCTTAAAGGCCTCGACAACCTTGTGCCCGTGAGCTTCACCGACGGCGCTTATTACAATTTCCCCGAGTGCCAGAAGATTCAGGACGGCATCTATCTCATCAAGGCAAAGGGCCACACCCGAGGCAACAGCATCATCATAGTGGAGATGGACGGCCTGTTCTACATGATTCACGGTGACATCACCTACGTGGACGAGGCTCTCTACGAGAACAAACTCTCGGTTGTCTATGACGACCTTGCTGCCGCCCGCGAGACCCTCGACCGCGTGCGCGAGTTCGTGCGCAATCATCCCACTGTTTATATCTCAACTCACTCGCCACAAGGCTATGAGAATCTTGAGGCAAAACGTGTGATGGACCTTGACAACCCGGTAGAGACCATCTTCGATGAGGTGAACTTCTCCAAGAAGGAAGCCTCGGGCAAGTATGTGTGCTCAGTGTGTGGCTATGTCTATGACCCCGCCGAGCACGACGGCGTGCCATTCGAAGACATCCCCGACGACTGGCGCTGCCCACGCTGCAAGCAACCCAAAGAAAAGTTCAATAAAGCATAAACCAGCAGCACACACTAAAATCAAAATGAGACAATGGAGATAGTTCTTCTTGTCTCATTTTGTGCTCTATATTAACGATTGTGGATATGAAATAACTTTATTTGTAACAAACCTCTTAGTAACAAACTTCTTAGTAAGAAAGCTGTTACTTTTTTGTTTCTCGTTACTTGTTCCTGAGTCACAGCAATTTCATTACATTCTCAAGTGTGTTGATTAAGTGTTGCTTGTAAGCAGTGAAGGGGACAAGAGGTACCTCCACCTTGTGCTGGAGGTGATGTTTTTTTGCGTTCAAGCCTCCCTTCTGTGAAAAATAATGAGTACCTTTGCACGTTTCTAAAAACTATGACACTAAAAAGATTTTTCAATAATCTCAAAAAAGTTAGGAAATGATTAAATTTTGCGTGCGATTAGTTCAGCGTTGGTTGCCAGAACCATTTATTTTTGCCATCTTGCTCACCTTTGTGGCGGCGTTGGTGGCAATGCCTTTATGTCACCAGACACCGCTTGAGGTGGTTGAGCACTGGGGCGACGGCGTGTGGAATTTGCTGGAATTTGCCATGCAGATGGCACTGGTTCTTGTGTGTGGGTCGGCTCTGGCTGCTGCACCGGTTATCAAACGGGCCATCAACGCAATGGCCCGCGTGCCACAGAGCGCCCCGTCAGCAATAGCTCTAGTGACTGTGGTGTCGGCACTAGCGTGCTGGCTCAACTGGGGCTTTGGACTCATCGTTGGAGTGGTGCTTGCCAAGGCAATAGCACGTCAGCGCTCCGATGTCGATTATCGGCTTCTCATAGCATCGGCCTATAGTGGCTTCGTCGTGTGGCACGCTGGCATGTCGGGCTCAATTCCTCTCACCATGGCAACACCTGGCGAAGCTCTCGCAATGGCTACCGATGGTGCTCTCACCGCCCCTGTGCCCTTGGCGCACACCATCCTCGACTGGCACAATCTCATCACTGTGCTGGTTGTGATAATTGGCATCACCATCACTAACACCCTGATGCACCCCAAGAAGGGCGTCCTTGCCATCAACCCCTCGCTCCTTAAAGACGATGATGATATTGTGACCACTGTTCCAGACTCTGATAAGACTCCGGCACAGCGGCTTGAGCAAAGCAAACTGCTCTCATGGCTCGTGGCAATGATGCTCGTGGCCTATCTCGTCATTCATCTCGCTGTGAACGGCGCCAGTTTAGACATTGGTGGGGTTATCATGATATTCCTCGCGCTGGGTCTGGTGCTTCATCCCACACCAGTACACTACGTGCGTGCCTTCGCAAAAGCTACCACTGGGGCTGCCGGCATCATTCTGCAGTTCCCGTTCTATGCCGGCATCATGGGCATCGTCACTGGGGTAGGCATCAGCGGCATCAGCCTGGGAGGAGTCTTGGCCGACGCTTGCATCCAAATCAGCAATTCCGTCACCTATCCGTTGCTCACCTTCCTTTGCGCAGCGGTGCTCAACCTGTTTGTGCCAAGTGGCGGCGGTCACTGGGCTGTGCAAGCGCCAGTCATGTTCACCGCTGGAGCCAACCTCGGTGTGGATCCTGGCCTGACGGGCATGGCGATTTCATGGGGCGACGCATGGACCAATCTCATTCAACCATTTTGGGCGCTCCCGGCCTTGGCAATAGCTCGCCTCGACGCAAAGGACATCATGGGCTTCTGCCTGATCGATCTTCTTGTCACCGGGGTCATCATCGGCACTGGCTTGTTGATTTGGGCTATATAGTGGAAGGCTTTTTTGAGGGGAGATAATGAATACATTTTGCTCTAAGTGCTACATATAATTAAGTTACAGTCATGTCGGCATTACTTCAAGTAGAGAACTTATCTAAATCTTATGGCTACGAGCCGTTGTTCACCGGTATCTCCTTCGGGCTTGACGAGGGCGACAAGGTGGGGCTCATTGCCAAGAACGGCACTGGCAAGAGCACGCTGCTCAACCTGCTTGCAGGAGTGGAGAGCCCCGATGGCGACGGCTCAATCATCTACCGTAACAACCTGCGCATTGGATACTTGCCGCAGAGCCCGGTGTTTGAGTCGGCCAAGGCGGTGCTCGACGTGTGCCTTGAGGGCGATGACGCGGCATCGGTGGCGGTGCGAGCCTATGAGCGGTCGCTCACCAGCGACGACGCCACGGCCATGACTAATGCCATCCAGGCTATGGACAGCAGCCATGCCTGGGACTATGAGGCGCGCTTTAAGCAGATCCTCTCGCAGCTGAAGATTGACGACTTCCACCAGCCGGTGGGTGAGCTCAGCGGTGGGCAGCTCAAGCGCGTGGCGCTTGCCAAGATTCTCATCGACGAGCCGCAGTTCCTCATCCTTGATGAGCCTACTAACCACCTCGACATCGACATGATAGAGTGGCTAGAGAACTACCTGCGACGCAGCACCATGACGCTGCTCATGGTCACTCACGACCGCTATTTCCTCGACAACATCTGTTCCAAGATCATGGAGCTCGACCAGCAGCACATCTACACCTATGATGGCAGCTACAACTACTACCTCGAGAAGCGCGCCGAGCGCATCGAGGCGCAGAATGTGCAGGTGGAGCGGGCTCGCAACCTCTTGCGCACAGAGCTCGAGTGGATGCGACGGCAGCCACAGGCGCGCCAGCACAAGGCGCAATACCGCATCGATGCGTTCTACGACCTGCAAGAGCGGGCTCGCGGCATACGCGACCGCGGCGATGTGCGCCTCAATGTGAGCTCGGCCTACATTGGCAAGAAGATTTTCACCGCACATCAGGTGTGCAAGGCTTTTGGCGACAAGGTCATTCTCAAGGACTTTGAATACACCTTCGCGCGCTACGAGAAACTTGGCATTGTGGGCGACAATGGGGTGGGGAAATCCACCTTCATCAAGTTGCTGCTCGGCGAGGTGCCGTGCGACAGCGGCAGCTTCGAGATAGGCAAGACGGTGCGATTTGGCTACTACAGCCAGGAGGGGATGAACCTCGACGAGAGCAAGACGGTGATTGAGGCAGTGCGCGACATTGCCGAGTATATCTACTTCGACGAGAAGACGCAATACACTGCCGCGCAGTTCCTTAATATGTTCCTCTTTAACAATAGCGAGCAACAGAAGTATATAGCCAACCTCAGTGGCGGCGAGAAGCGACGGCTCTACCTGGCGATGGTGCTCATGAGCAAGCCCAATTTCCTCATCCTCGACGAGCCCACCAACGACCTCGACATCTCCACGCTCGAGATTCTGGAAGATTATCTGTCGAAGTTCAATGGCTGCGTCATTATCGTGAGCCACGACCGCTTCTTCATGGACCGCACTGTGGATCACACTTTCGTCTTCATGGGCGACGGAGTGGTCAAGGACTTCCCGGGTAACTACAGCGAGTACAGGGCATGGAAGGACTATCACGACCGTCTCGACGCCGAGGCTGCGCGTGCTGCCGCTAAGCCCAAAGAGAAGGTCCACTACAACGTGCGCGACAATAGCAACAAGCTCTCCTACAAGGAACGCAAAGAGCTAGAGGCGCTCACTGCCGAGATAGAAAAACTCACTGCCGAGAAGCAGCAGCTCGACACGCTCTTTGCCAGCGGCGAGGTGATTACCGACATGGACTCCAAGAGCGCGCGTTACAGCGAGCTACAGCAGCTACTAGAGGAAAAAGAGATGCGATGGCTTGAACTCAGCGAGAAGGAGTGAGAACATAATTTGGCGACCACAAAAAATATAACTATCTTTGTACCACAAACCTCCCACCTTATAATGAACTCATAAAATGCCACAGTTTGCCGAAGTAGTATTGCCGCTAGCGGTGCAAGGCACCTACACCTACCGCATTCCCCCCACTATGACCGTGGGGGCGGGCTTCCGTGTGCTAGTGCCTTTTGGGCGCAAGAAGTTCTACACTGCTATAGTGGTGATGACCCACGACATTGAGCCTCAGGGTTATAAGGTGAAAGAAATCCTGGCATTGCTCGACGAGGGGCCTGTGCTTCGACACCCGCAGCTCAAGTTCTGGCAGTGGATTGCCGACTACTACCTGTGCACCGTGGGTGAGGTGTATAAGGCTGCCGTGCCTAGTGGCCTCAAGGTTGAGAGTGAGACGTTTATCAGTCCTTGTCCTGACTACGAAGAGGCTGTGCCTGGCGAGCTCAACGACCGCGAGAAGGTGATTCTTGACTTCACCAACCAGCGAGGCAAGGTGCAGATTACCGAGCTTACCACCGCTACTGGCTTCAAGAATGTGGAGAGCATTGTGAGCCGATTGCTCGACAAGGGGGCGGTACTTGTGGCCGAGAAGGTGATGGACAACTATCGGCCTAAGACCGAGACTTGCGTCAGGCTCACCATTGAGCGCGGTGATGAGCAGCGACTGCATGGCTTTTTCGACCGTGTGGGGCGGGCCAAGAAGCAGGAGCAGCTCTTGCTGGCCTATCTAGACCTGTCGCACTGGATGCAGCGCAGCAAGCCTGTGAGAGAGGTCACTCAAGAGGAGCTGTTGCAGCGCTCGGGGTGTACACAGCCAGTGCTTGCCGCCGCTCGCAAGAATGGCATCTTCGAGATTTACAAGCGCGAAATAAACCGCTTTGAGTCGGTGGGGGGCGCAGCAGTGGAGCTGCCCACTCTCACCGATGTGCAGCACAAGGCCTATAATGCTATCCACAACAGCTTCAAGGAAAAAGACATAACGCTGCTGCATGGCGTCACCTCCAGTGGCAAGACGTCAATCTATATGCACCTCACTGGCGATGCCCTGGCTCTAGGAAAGCAGGTGCTTTATCTCGTGCCCGAGATTGCCCTTACCACTCAGCTCACGCAGCGCCTGAGGCGGGTCTTTGGCGAGCGACTGCTCATCTATCACAGCAAGTTCAGCGACAACGAGAGGGTAGATATCTGGAAGAAGCTGCTCACCTCGAGCGAACCGTGCGTGATAATTGGCGTGCGCTCGAGTGTGTTCCTGCCTTACAGCAACCTGGGCCTCGTCATTATCGACGAGGAGCACGACACCAGCTACAAGCAGCAAGACCCGGCACCACGATACAACGGCCGCGACACTGCCATCATGCTGGCGCACATGCACGGGGCCAAGACGGTGCTTGGTTCGGCTACGCCGGCCATCGACACCTATTATAAAGCCCTCAACGGCCGTTATGGGCTCGTGGAGCTAAGCACACGATATGGCGACATGAAGATGCCGCTGGTGCACACTATCGACCTCAAGCAGGCATGGCGCAAGCACGAGATGAACGGTATGTTCTCGCAGGAGCTAATCGGCGAGTGCCGCAAGGCGTTGAACAACCACGAGCAGGTGATTCTCTTCCAGAACCGCCGTGGCTATGCTCCCATGGTGCGCTGCAAGCAGTGTGCGTGGGTGCCCACTTGTGTCAACTGCGACGTCTCGCTCACCTATCACCGCCGGGTGGAGACGCTCACCTGCCACTACTGTGGTCACACCATCACGCTGCCCACGGTGTGCCCGGCGTGCGGCAACCCCAGCATCGAGATTGTGGGCTATGGCACTGAGCGCATCGAGGACGAGATTGACAAGGTGTTTCCTGGCGAGAAGATTTCGCGCATGGACCTCGACACCACGCGAAGCAAGAACAGCTACGACCGCATCATCGACGAGTTCTCGCAGCACAAGACTAACATACTCGTGGGCACGCAGATGGTGACCAAAGGGCTGGACTTCGACGCGGTGAGCATCGTGGGCATACTCAATGCCGACACCATGATTCACTTCCCCGACTTCCGCAGTCACGAGCGAGCCTTCAACATGCTCGAGCAGGTGGCAGGGCGTGCAGGGCGCAAGAACAAGCAGGGAAAGGTGGTGATTCAAACCAGCAACCCCTCTCACACCGTCATCGAGCGAGTGGTGGAGCACGACTACAAGGGCTTCTACAACCAGGAGATTGCCGACAGGCAGCAGTTTGGCTACCCACCGTTCACCAAGATCATCAACATCTACCTCAAGCACAAGCAAGACGATGTGGTGGTGGAGATGGCGGTGCGCTACAGCAACCTGCTAAGGACGGTCTTCGGGCATCGTGTGCTGGGCCCTGAAGCACCCATGGTGGCAAGGGTGCAGACTTTCTACATACGCCAGATAGTTCTCAAGATGGAACTCGCCGCATCGATGACCAAGGTGAAGAAAATATTGCGAGACCTCTATGAGCAGCTACTCGCCACCGACTCACGAATGCGCTCCACACGACTATACTTCGACGTCGATCCCGCCTAAGAGCAATGCTGAACTTTAGCTATCGCCTCTTCTCTTCCATGCGTCGCCACATGAAACTTGCGAGTCGCTATAGGGTTCGTCGGAGACTACGCCCCGTATGGACTTTCACCACAGATATATAACATGCTCGTCATATAAAAAAGCCATAGCATTGCCAAGGCTTATAAAGATAAAATTTGAGACAAGTTACGAAATCTTATCTATAAAAATTTTATTCCTCATTTGAGCCCTGCGTAAGAGAGTTGAGTATTCAATAACTTCAATATACATATGTCCCTTGCTGCGAGCGTCACCACCATTTATGGGTTGGTTCGGGTTATAGACATAATCTAATGTATATGCCTTTTCAAAATATGGATTAGCATTGATTATATCGTCAAAAGAAAAATTATCACCAATTAGATAACCATAGAATGAAACTATCTCAAATTTGTCTTTGCAATATTGACGTATGAGGGACGCATATTTGATGACTTGAGAAATGTACGAAGAGACATCTTTATCTGGTGTCTTAAGTTCAATAATTACACACTTATGCTCTGTCGGGAAGAGCAAAATGTCGGGTCTTTTTTCCAATCGTTTTTGCCCAAAGCTGTTCAGATTTTCAATTTCTTCTTCTGTTAAATCATCTCTGAAAAAACGTTCCCCATTAATCTGAATATCAATTAATCTATGCTCGGAGAACCCCTTATAATGAATGAAATCATCGTTTATCATCCATAAATTGCTCTCCAGCGGATCAGTAGATCTCTTTGGGAAAATCAAATTGTGCAAGTACGATTCAATGTCTTTATGTTTGTCTGTCGAGTTTTCAAAGCATGATAGGGATTTGTCTAAAATGCGTTGCATTAGCTCCAAGACCAACTTTCTTCTCGACACGTATTGTGTTAGTTCTTTACGCATTAAAGGAGAAACAAGTTCAGTAAGCTCTTTCACTTGTTTGTTAAACTTACTTTCAAATGTTTTTTGACTTGGGTCTAATGCGCTCAATTTCTTAAGAATGTTTCTTATATTGGCATCATTAGACGCTGTTCGCTCAGCATTGTACTGATAAACGCGTTTTAGAATAGATTGGTCTGTTTCTCCTGCCTGAACACCTATTTCGGACAGAACCCTTCTATCAAGAGAAAACATTTCAGCAAGTTCCTCAATGTCATTTTGCTGTTGCTCTTGAATATCCTTAATCTTGGGAAATCTTTGAGTAACCGATGTTATAACCTCTGCTTGAATGTGTTCGCATAGTACAACATTCTTCTCGCCAAAAAGCCTATTTGCACTATTAAATAGGTCTTTGCGTGTATATAATCTTAAAGAACCTCTTAAGTCACTATCAGCTTTCGTAAAATAATCACTGCTAACAAGAAATAGGACATAGTTGTCATTCTGAAATTTAGGAGATTCTTTCACCAAAGAAAAATCGAGATTTGGCACATCGTATGCTTCACCTTTACTCAATATCTTAACTTGGTTGGAGTGAATAACGCTTGGTGATAACTCAAAGGAGGAAATTTCGAAATCTTCGGTTTTAGAATCTTCGACAATAGTATTATTATCTACAGATAAATGACTATAGTGAATGGTAACTTTGTCACTATATAAAGGTTCGGGAATATCTGAAGGGAATATTTCACATTTGCTTTCAACATCAAGAACGTCGTTTATATATCGTTCAAACCTTATTTCTTGTAGATTGTTGCGATTAACGCATAATCTACTAAGATACCTGGTTAGAACGGATAACTTAACATCTTCTGTTGAAAGTTGGCCATATTTATCTTTATCGTCACTTTCTAAGGGCTGTGTGAATATGATATTCGTTCCTAAAAAAGGAGCCTCATCAACTTTTTCACTATCTTCCCAAATAACGCCACCATTGGCATCAAAAAAATATTTTGATAAAAATAATTTGCGGTGGTAAAAGTTATCATTTTCTTGATAATAACTATCAATTATGGTGTAGCGAAAGAAGTGGAGGAACTGCAATCGACCTGTTCCAAAGTTGTTATATCCTTTTGTGTTGTCGTATAAGTTTTTAAATCGATAAAAGTTGGCATCATTAAAACCTACACCAGAATCTTGAATCTCAAAAGAAACAAATTCGTATACATCTGATATGAGAGATTTAGAGAAATTTAGTCTGATAACAATCGAATCATCTGCACCTACCGTAGCCTCAAACGCATTACTTATTGCCTCGTATATGGGTTGCATATACGAGGTATGCTTTTTTATCTTCTTCAACAATTCAGGATAATATATATCTTGTTTGAGAAAGCGGTCTTGCTTTTTTAAATCATCAAAAGTAATGCCTTGCATAACGTTTATTCTTTAATATATAATAACGGATTTATGTGCCTTTTATTGCTCTCATATTTCGTTTTTCGTTGATTTGTATATCTGACGAAATGGGATGTGAAATCATTCAATGACACGCTCATCTCGTCATCGTGGTAATGCCTATTATTGAGATGGGTATATAACCAATAGCAGCGTTTTATCTCTTTGTCTGCTTGATTCGTTTCCATTGCCCTCAAATAGTTTGAAAATATACAGAATAATTCTCATCAAACAACACATTGTAGATGATAATCCGTTGTACGATAATCTACACCGTTGTAATTTTGCGCCAAAATTATCGGAATATGAGTATAAACGAAATATTTGGAAGAAATGTAAAGGCACATCGCCTTTCATTGAAACTATCGCAAGAGGCATTAGCCAATCTTGCTGAAATTGACCGCACTTATTTACCTAAGGTTGAAAAAGGTGAACGTAATGTGTCTTTGGCTATAGCCCAAAAGATTGCTAACGCATTAAATGTAAAACTGTCAAAATTGCTCGAAGGTGAATAATTATCGAATTCATGGTGACAACATACTAGAATGTGAAAGAACTCTATCCATTCTTTGCAAAGCTATTAATGCCAAAGTAACAATTTTGAATAGTCCGGCATATAAGCCGGTTTATAGACTTCAAAGTAATGAGATTGAATTTGAAGTAGAGCTTTTGTCTGGGCATGACCGCTGGGGAGTTAGTTTGGGCGAGCAGATAATGCGCAATGGTGGAATATTGCGTGAAAATGCAGATTCATATTTTTCCCTAATCCATAATGGGAAAGAGCATATTCTTTTTGCCTTTGAGTATTGCTCCGCTCTACCTGCTGGCAATAATGCATGGCAACGTAATGGACGAGCATTATCAAGTATTCAAGCCAGTATACCATATTTCTATTTTGCAGAACTTGGTGGTCCCGAATTGGATGCTGATCGAAACATGAAAGCTCCACGATACCCAAATCCAATCGTCCCTTTTTCCTATATATCTGCATCAGTCGGATATAGTTCTTTCTGTATTCCTGTGTATTCTGCACATCCTTCGATAACGGAGGCAAACAAGCGTGAGTTTGATAGCATATTTGGAGAAGTCGCGTTCTTGCGGCTTGTTAGGAAGTTAATTTTAAGCGAAGATTATAAAGCTGAATTAGATTTATTGGTCAACAAAGCCCTTGCACTCGTTCAGCTTCTTTCATCAAAGAGACGAGGTAAAAATACATTTATAGGCAACCAATGGGCGCAATTATTAAAATCTAAAAATCCTGCTCAATGGATAATCTCGAATGGCAACGAATTAACATGGCGAAAAAAGGTGGCAGGTAAAACAGCAACAACCGACTCTTTTAATTTGTTATTCAGCAGGGTTTTGGCATTAAATTGCCACACCATAGGTTCTGCTGATCTGCCTATTTGCCTTTTGGATTCACACCAAAAGGAAAGGTTCAAGGATATAATTCTTCAAATATATCCATATTTGTTCGTTAACTTCAAGACGGACAAGCCTTTAGCCGTTATTTGGATAACAGGGTTTAAGCCTAAGGGAGATGACTCTCGACCCGATAGAGGGCTATCTCCATTAGCAAAAATGGTACTGGGAAATTCATGTGAATATATGGCTGTGGTATATGGCCCAGCTAAGCCATTCACATGGACTACATTAAAGCGAAACCCCAAGGAGTTAGCCTCCAACAATGGGTTGTGGCAATCAATCTTTAATATTTGTGACTACGTACTCGCAGATAGCGTAACAAGCTCAAATGCTTTTTTCGTTAACACAAATCATTCATCAAAATCGAATGGTGGAGAATTGTATTTTGACTATGTGCCAGCAACACCAAATTATGGCGAACATGATATAGACACCGTGATACACCAGCTTCTGTCCCATAATGAGTCTCACGGTATTTTCGAGTGTCTTTGTAATCCTCCAGGAGGTGATTGGTCGGGTATAAACTATCACATTGGGGAAAACATATATCGTTGGACTTCACTCCCACGTGTCTCAAACAGCGGAGCAAAAAGACCTGACCATGTGGTTCAGATTGACTCGTCGAATAATGGAAGTTACTTCTTATCCATTGAATCAAAGGGGCGTGCGAACGATTTAGAAGACAATATAGGTCTCAATCTAAAAACGTATTTAGAAGACCTTTTTGAATGCCCCCCGACCAGTTATAAAACACCTCAAACTGGCTGGCGTTTTTATGGTGGCCAGTGGAGCGGAAGCACTGTCGATATTTATTCAGTTGGAGCATTCATTTATGACTCATACGAGGAAATGGTTGAACAATTAAGCAAAGGGCAATTAGATGGAATAATAGCCATCGAACTTGGTTCAACTACAATTATCCACATCGTAGATTCAACCAAACAGAGATGCTTGGTAAGCTGTATTGAAGCTGTAGCTAACAAAATCAGCACAATCAAAATTAAGATATACTGATTCTTGTATTTGCTGTTTCTTTTTTTCAATAAGTTTGGCAAACGAAGAATTGCCAGTGTTAATAGAGAACTTTGTAGAATATAAGTCAACTGGTGGTGCAAAATCATAGCGCCTTTCGCCAGATGTGCCGTCAAAGGTAAGCATCCAGTGGGCACCAATTGAGTTCAACCGTTCCAATTCAGAAAAGAAATCGGAAAGGTTAAATTCTTCTTTTAAATATCGATCTTTAGTTCCCCCATAGGGAGGATCTAAGAAAACAAAATCTCCAGCTTTGACCACTGTCAAACATTCCCTATAATCCACATTAAGGAACGTAAAATGTCTAACCGCCAAGTTCCACTGACATATTATATTCCTTAAAGTTGCAGGGTTTATACCAGGACGGGACAAATGCAATGAATTGTTGAACTCTCCATTCTCGTTGTACCTAATCATTCCATTAACACAAGTTCTAGTTAAGAAAAGGAAATCATAACAGTTTTTAGTGGCATTAAATCTGTCTCTAACCTCATAGTACACATGAGGACCCTCATTCTGCATTTGGTTCCACCGACTCTCATATTCATCAGCAACAGTAGATGGGTTATTCTTGATTTCGTTCCAAAGGCTGATTAATTCGGGAATAATATCACTCGCGATTCCAAACTCTGATTTAGCAAAGGGAATTAATGCCCCGCCGCCCACAAAAGGCTCAAAGTAAGTGCTCGACTTCAAGATGTACTTTGATAGTTGCTCTGCAACCACGCGCTTGCTACCGAACCATTTTATGACAGGAGGAAGTGCTCTCATATTGCGAATAATGATGTAGTTAATTTAATAATCTGATCTTGCAATCGTTTGGTTGCTAGTTCAAAGTATTCTTGGTTTATTTCAAAACCTATGACATGAAGGCCTCTTCGATAGCCAGCTACCATTTCCGTTCCAGAGCCAGCAAATGGAACAAGGAGCGTTCCATGCTCTGGTGCGGAGATTGTAAGTATACGGTCAGCTACACGGATGGGCTTTTGTGTTGGATGACTGCCAAACAATAATTCTTCCTTGGCTTTATTATTGGGAATATCCCAAACCGTTCTCATTTGTTTGCCCGGTTCTTTTATTCTGTCACTTTTATCAAAGTACTCTTTAGATGCTTCATAATTAAAGAAGTATTTGCGATGTTTCTCGTCTCCCTTATGCACCCACAAAATAGTTTCGTGGCTTGCCGTTAATCTGCGACCCGATAAATTTGGGAAAGAATTTCTTTTAAACCAAACTACCTCGTTAATTATTTCAAGGCCCAATAATTGACAGCAAACGTTAACGAAGCCCGAATTATGGTAGGTTGAATGAATCCAAATCGTTCCTGTTGGTTTTAATACACGCTTAAGTTCAGACAACCAACGTAATGTTTGAGTAAATGAATCATTTTGAGAAAGTAAATCCCATGTTTCACTCGTAAGTTTCCATTCACCACCAAAACCATTTAAGCGTTGCTTGTCTCCGTATGACCAATTATTCGTAGATGAAGCACCATATGGAGGGTCAACAATAGCAACATCAATACTATCACTGGGAATTAAAGGCAAGCCAATCATCAAGTCTTGGTTGAATAATTGGACTCTGTCTGATTTAAACTGTTTCTGAATCATTATATTTTAAAAACAAAACTCCGATATAGCCCAGCGAGCCGACCAAAGCTCATATACTACAAAGGAGTTTGTTGTATCTTAATCAGTTAAGTAGTCGTTTGCTGGTGGCAAAGGTAAAAAATCCCTGCCTATGAATTGCAAAGATAATGAATTTTTTTCTACCACCGCTCAATTTCTATGAAGAAATTGGGGCGGTTGCACGGCACTTTCATTTAACTTGAAAACAAGCGCATAAGCCCCTTACCCAATTCTTGTGAGATAGGGCATTCTGCTGTTGTCTGTATTTCAGTTAGTTGT
>ONJX01000011.1 GCA_900318255.1 uncultured Prevotellaceae bacterium
TATTGTTGTCATAAAATGCATAGGCCTCACTATGGGAGTTGAAACTCTCTAAATCATTTCGATGAAGGCAACCCACTTCACTTTTCCCGGACACTAATAAAATTAAACAAACCAATATGAGCAGATATATTGTCCAGATAAAACAGTTATTTTATTAATTGCACTCACACTTTATTCAGAAGTATTTATTATCTTGGGCAGATTGCTACGCTCATACTCTTCATTCACAATCTCCAGAGCTGCATCGTAGTATTTTTCCTTTCCCTCGTTGCTAGAGGCCTGCGACTTGGCAAATTCAAGAATTTCCTGCCGCGCCTTCTTTATTTCAGTCATTAAGTCGCCACGTGTTTTATAGTCTTCAACAGCTGTGTATTGTCGTTCTAATGCGACGAAAGCAGCTTTTGCTCTTGCGTGTAGTTGCGATTCCAAGGCAACAGGGACAGTAATTGCTTCTATTGGTTTGGTTGCCATCGATGCGCTTTTTGAGTTAATTTCGTCGTCTCTATTTTGTGACGTATAGTTGAAGTCAGTGGATCAACAATCACCCTCTACGACAGGAATCAAGGAAACCAAGTTGTCATCTCTACCTATTCTGGATCGGTACGCCTCAGTACGTCCGACCAAATGACATCTTATTCCGCCCGTGACTACCTAAGAACAACGTTTTATGAGTGATGAAACTTTTTAGTCGTCCCTTAAAAAGAAGACTTTAAAAAGTCAAGATAAATGTGGACAGAGGCGAAATCTGTGGATTTTGCCTCTGTCCCCTGTTTTTTGACTTGAGATGCTACTATTTCAATTATTAGTGCAAAAAAGCGATTTTTGCACTTTTTTAGTGCAATCCTGTTGTGAATTTGCATTTTTTTAGTGCATTATTTCCAAATTTTTGCATTTTTTCAGTGCAAAAGTATTATCTTTGCAATTGGATTGCAGAGGCAATCCACACAAGACATTTTTTAAAGAAGCGTTTTGCTTATCGCTCTTAGTTGAAAACCTGAGAAATTTTCTTTTAGAGATGCGAGGACAAGTGAAGCGGTTCTGCGCTATAAGCGTGGGCTGCTATTTCCATATCTGCATCTCAAGGTTTTCTCAGGACCATCAACTAAAGACGTGGCAATTCAGTCCACGCCTCTTTTTTTTCAAACTAAAAGCCTTGAGGACTGCGAGGCAGGTATTTTATTATGAAAAAAATTTATTTAATTGCAGTTGTCACTGCGTTGTGTCTAACGTCTTGCTATTCTGCCTCGACTTATGTAGGCAACATGACACCCAACACCCCCGAAGTGAAAGTTAAAACAGTGCGTCACTCTCATTTCATTGGAGGACTTATTGGCAAGGGAAAACTCGACGCTAAAAAATATGGCGTTGGAGAAAACTACAAAGTCACTCACCAGTTGTCGTTTGTTGATTACCTGCTGTCAGGGATCACCTTGGGAATCTACACACCATCAACATCTAAAATCTATGTTCCGGCCAATGAGGTACAAAACTTGAACACTCAGAGCTCCTCTAACAATGCATCATCCTCAAATGGTGTGAGAATGATTCATAAAGTGAAAGATGGTGAAACCATCCAAACTATCGCTAATCTTTATCAAGTTAGTGTGAAGGATATTATAAATTGGAACCAATTGCAGAGCATTGATTTGGAAACTGGCACGCCATTAATAATCTTCATTAAATAACTGCACTAATCAAAAAAAGGCACTCATGGGGGCGATGATTTTTCGCTCCCATTTCTTTACACTCTCGCTTAAACCCAAATCGGTCATTAGGCCGGATACTAGTTTTTTCTCTTTTTATGCTATAACAGTTTTATTTTGACATCTTACTTCAGAAGGCGATGTAGAGCTGAAGGCTTAGTTCTCGGCAATCAAATCTCTAAGTTGTATTTTTCCGTACTTGCTGTTTATCCATAATCTAAAGAATACATCGGTAACAGAGTAAATACCACCTAGTCTAGTTATCACGCTCTTTTCAAGCAGATGCTTTGCTGAGTGCTGAACCGAACTTGACGAAAGCAAACGATATTTTTTTATGAAGCTCGCCGATGTGATTTGCTTTACTTTTCCTTCCTGTGCAATTGAATACAGCAAAGGCTTATAACGTTCCGAGATATTTGACAACATCTCTTCAAACAAGGGAGCCTTTGACTCAATCACATTCTCAATTGCCTGCACAGCAATATCAAGTGAGCATGAATCCCTTTCAGAAAGTAGAGTAAACACCTCGTTAAAAGTTTTTTGAACTGCATAGGTATTGCCCTCAAACAAGTTATAAACCTTCGTTATTACCCCTTCATCAACAGCCCTTCTATTTCTCGTCATGTGTTTTAAAATGAACTCGCTATAAACATCTAAGTCTATTGCCTTGAGTTCCAATATGTCGGCACTGTTATAGAATGGTCTAGCTGCCGAAAGAAACATTCCCTGCATAATATGAAATTCACTACCGGCAAAAATGAATTTTGCGTTACTCATGTTCTGAATATGAGTTCTCAACAATGCCTCTATATTCTTCTCTGGATAACGCGAGATTTGCTGAAATTCGTCAAAAGCGACAATACAAGGCTTTGCCGATTTCTCAAGATATTGGAATATTTCCTCCAGAGTAAGTTCCGGGCGAGTAATGTCAGTTATCTCAAGATTAAAAGTGGGTAGGCTTGAGAAAGGGTCAAACCCAAATTTTCCACTCAACGATTTAAGCGCCTGAGTGAATGAGACTACCATCTTCTTACTACGTGGGAGCAATGTCTCATAAATGTGCCGACCAAAGAGATAGGTAAATTCCCGCAGACTAGTAGTGTGCAAAATATCAATAAAAAATGTGTTATAGTTGCCTGCAATCTCAGGTGCATCGTAACAATGGCGAATAAGACCAGTCTTTCCCATGCGTCGTGGCGAGATAAGAACTAGATTATTGCCATTAGTCAATGATTTTATCAAGTATTCACTCTCCTTTACACGATCGCAAAAATATTCTGGTTCTATTTTTCCCGTGACGATAAATGGATTAATTATTTTGGCCATTGCTTTTTCTTTTTAATAGTTCATTTTCTGCCACAAAATTATGACAAATCTCAAAGTTATGCAAATCCCATTATGGAATTTCTATAATTTTAACTAACGTTACACAAAACACAACTATTCAGCGAAAGCGTCGAAGACGCTAAATGCTTAGTTAGAGGGAGATTAGCACAAAAAAAGCAAGCGCATCGGAGCCTTAGTGCTCGATGCGCTCGAAGTATTAAGTGTGTTAAGTGTGTGCGCTTAGTCCTTAATGAGGGTAGCGCCTTTCTTGAGGGCTTCCTCATTCATGGGGATGAGGTGCCAGTGGCGCTCTGGGAGAGTCTTCTTGAGGCCCTTGAGCACGTTCTCGATAGTAACGATGGGCTTAACCTTGAGGTAAGCGCCAAGCACAATCATGTTGAACGCCTTGCTGTTGTTAATCTCGATGGTAGCCTCGGTAGCCTCGATGCGATAGATCTTGATATCGGTGCGAGTGGGAGGAGTGTTGATGCCATAGCTGTCATAGATGAGCACGCCACCTGGTTTCACCATTTTCTCAAACTTGTCGAGACTCTGCTGGTTGAGCACCACTGCAGTGTCATACATGTTGAGGATTGGTGAGCTGATGCGCTCGTCGCTCACGATTACGGTAACGTTAGCGGTACCACCACGCTGTTCGGGACCGTAAGAAGGCATCCAAGTCACTTCCTTGTCTTCCATCAATCCAGAGTAAGCGAGAATCTTACCCATTGAGAGGACACCCTGTCCTCCAAAGCCTGCTATTACTATTTCTTCTTTCATGATTATTCATTATTTTTTAAATCACCCAATGGGTACTTAGCAAACATGTTCTCTTGTAGCCACTCGTTGGCTTTCACTGGAGTGAGCTTCCAACCAGTGTTGCAGGTGCTCACGACCTCAACAACCGAGCAACCCTTGCCGTCCATGCTGTTCTGGAAGGCTTTCTTGAGGGCGGCTTTGGTCTTGCGCACTGCGGCAGGGCTATAGACAGTTTGGCGAGTCACATAGCAAGTGCCGTCGAGCTGTGCCAGCAGGTTGCTGATTGCCAGAGGATAGCCGTTAAGGTCGGCGCGGCGGCCGTAGGGGCAGGTAGCGGTCTTCTGACCGAGCAGAGTGGTAGGTGCCATTTGTCCACCAGTCATGCCATAGATGGCATTGTTGATGAAGATGATGACGATGTTCTCGCCACGGTTGGCAGCGTGAATGGTCTCGGCAGTACCAATGGCCGAGAGGTCGCCGTCGCCCTGATAGGTGAAGACGAGCTTGTCGGGCATCAGTCGCTTGGTAGCGGTAGCCATTGCTGGAGCGCGTCCGTGAGCGGCCTCAAGCCAGTCGATGTCGATGTAGTTGTAAGCAAACACGGCACATCCCACTGGCGAAACGCCGATGGCCTTTTCCTGAAGTCCCATTTCCTCGATAACCTCGGCAACGAGTTTGTGCACAACGCCATGGCTACATCCAGGGCAGTAGTGCATGTGTGCTTCGTTGAGAAGCGACGGTCTCTTGTAAACCCTGTTCTCAGGGCGGATTATATCGTTAAGTTCCATAATGGTCTTGTAATGATTTAATGATGATTATCCTAATTTGTTAACCAGTTTCTCTTTGAGAGCGTTGAGAATCTCGTCGGGAGCGGGCACGTTACCACCCAGGCGGCAGAAGAGGTCAACCGGGTAGTTGCACTCGGTAGCGAGCTTGATGTCTTCGATCATCTGTCCGGCGCTGAGCTCCACGCTAAGGATGCCCTTAACGCCCTCGGCAGCCTTGCGGATGGCATCTACTGGGAAAGGCCACAGAGTGATGGGGCGTGCGATACCCACCTTGATGCCTTCCTCGGCGGCGAGCTCCATAGCCTTATGGCTGATGCGTGCCATGCTGCCGAATGCCACGATGAGGTAGTCGCAGTCGTCGGTGTTGATAAGCTCGCAGCGCTGCTCGTTCTTCTCAATCTCGCGGTAGGTAGCCTGGAAGCGGTGGTTGTTCTCCTCCATCTTGTCGTCGTCGAGCTCAAGCGAGGTGATAATGTTCTTGGGGCGCATGCCCTTGCGGCCGTTCACAGCCCATGGGCAGTTCTCGCGAATCCATTCCTCGGTGTGGCGTGGACGCTGCTCGGGGAGCACCACTTTCTCCATCATCTGGCCAATTACACCATCGGCAAGAATCATCGACACGGCACGATACTTGAACGCCAAGTCCCAGCCTAGAGCCACGAAATCTACCATCTCCTGAACTGAAGCAGGAGCCAGAGTAATCAAGCGGTAGTCGCCATGACCACCACCCTTAACGGCCTGGAAATAGTCGGCCTGCGAGGGGTGGATAGTACCCAGACCAGGGCCACCGCGCATCACGTTAATCACCAGAGCGGGAACCTCGCTAGCTGCCATGTAGCTCATGCCCTCCTGCATCAGGCTGAAGCCTGGGCTAGAGGTGGAAGTGAGCACTGTCTTGCCGCACGAAGCGCCAGCATACACCATGTTGATTGCAGCCACTTCACTCTCGGCTTGCAGCACTACCATACCAGTAGTCTCCCACGGCATTTCTTCTTCAAGTTTCTCGAGAACCTCCGACTGCGGGGTAATAGGATAACCAAAATAACCGTCGGCACCATAGCGAATAGCAGCGACAGCGAGAGCCTCATTACCCTTCATTAATGTTACTTTATCGTTCATCGTTTCTACGGTTTTGTTTTTTAAAAGTTCATTACTTGTTTACTTCTCTACAACACGATACACCTCGATGCAAGCGTCGGGGCACACGAGCGCGCAGCTCGAGCAACCAATGCACTTCTCGGGCTCTGCCATGTAGGCATAGTGGTAACCTCGGTTGTTAACTTCATTTTTCTTTAGGTCAAGCACACCACTGGGGCAGGCCACAACACACAGGTTGCAGCCCTTGCAGCGCTCGGTGTTGACCGTTACTGCTCCATTAATTTTAGCCATAATATTTTAAAGTGTTTTAGTTAAGTCTTGCAAAGGTACAAAACTTCTTACAATCTATCACCATATTTTATGAAGAATTTTTCAACAAGTGCAAAAAAGTGAGCCATTTTTCTTGCACTTATGGAAAAGAAAAGGCGGGATGCATGGTTGTGATGCACCCCACCCTTGAGTGGAAAAACCACTATAGCTTACTCAAGTTTCGGAAATACCCCGAAATTTTAACAGCTTATTTCACCACCACTTTCTTGCCGCCTACCAGGTAGAGACCTGCTGGCAAGCCTTGAGTGGCGACATCGGCTCTGACGCCACGTTTGATGAGCTGACCCTGCATGTTATAGACATTGACCAGGGCATTGCCATCAGCATTGAGCGCCTCGACAGCAGTGACTGTTGCCACCGACACTGGATAGATGACGTAGTTCTGGAATGGGTACTCATAATCTTTCATAACGGGTGCCGAGGCTGCCCAGGGCTCCTTGATTTGGATGATACCAATCACACTATAGCGGGAGCCATTGACTGGTGTCCATCCATTTATCCACGAGTTGTCGATAGTGAGGCTCTGGCCTTGAGGAGGAGCAGAATAAGCACGCAGTGCATTGTCGCTAGCGTTGTAGTAACCGCCCACGCTGATGACCTCGTTAACCTTTGGAGCAAACTCTTGGGCAAGGCTGTAGGTCTTGGGCGTCACTGCCAAATCGGTCGATGACTGCTCGGGAGCCTGGCTCAAGGTAAGGGTTGGGATGAACTCCTTGCCGGTAAAGGTGCCCTTGAGCGAGCCGCCGGCCACGGTGTTCATTGCTGCCAGAGCGTTATAGTAGCTGCCAGCGTCAACCTTAATCCAGTTGTCGTTGCCATCGGTAAGGAAGGCAAACCCTTCGCTTTGAGCCACCTCCACCACAGCAAGGTCATCGGCAATGAGGTAGTCGTTGCCGTTCACGCCCTCAGTCAGTACAGTGGCCAGCGGAGTGGCTGGTTCTGGAATGACGTCGGTGTAATAGATGGTGAAGTCATCGATATAAGTCTTATAGGTTGTGGCACCTGCTGTCATGCTGATGCGGTAGCGAGCAGGCACGTTCATGTCGAAGGTGTACTTGAGTGTGGCACTGCTGTTGGCAGCAACGTTGGTCGAGGTCTCGCCGTCGGCGTTGACCACAGCAGTCCAGGTAGTGCCATTGTCGGTAGAACAGTAGAGTGTGAACTTGGCTGCTGTGGAAGCAGCGTTGTGAGCATCAAAGCTCACCATGTAGCTCTTATATCGCACATCCTGGGTCATGGTCAGCGACGATGGGCGCTTCATTACTGTAGAGTGCTCACCATTGCAGTAGTCACTGCTGGGGTTGGTGACATAGCAGTTGACGAATTTCCACTTGGAATAAACTCCTTGCACATCGGCGCTGGGTGGAGTGGTGACAACGGGCATCTCCTCAAAGTCCTCGACCACGCTATGCAGCGAGGTGTCGTCGCCAATGGTGAAGTAAATCACGCCATTCTGCTCACGAATGTTGGTGATGTTATACTGGCAGCCGAGGCCGTTCCACGTCTTGAGGTTGGGAGTGGTGGTGTTATTGATAAACGTAGCCCCAGCAGGGAAGGCGTCGTCGGCCTGGGCAGTGCCGTCGCCATTGCCGGCACGCAGCAGCACATAGTAGTTGTGGCTAGGGTCGCAGTTCACATCGTTGCTGTCCCACACCGAGCTGTTAGTAGAATCGACACGGCATATTATCATGCCATGCCCGGGAGCATAAGTATCCCACTTGGTGTTCTGGCGATTCTCGAGGTAGAACTTCACCTGGCTCTCGGGGCTATTGATGATATAGCCCTCACCAGTGGTGCCTACCTGATTGAGCGAATACTCACCTTTAGCATTGATTATCTGGGCATTGGCAAAGCCTATTGAATAGCGGTCGTAGAGGCTATAGGCCACTGGAGTGCGTGAGTTGTTCTCGTAGCTGCCACCAGCCATGACGTCCCACTTGCCAGGGTGCTGACTCTGACCACCGCCTTGCTCATAGTCGGTGTCATAGAGGTCGGGCAAGCCCAGCACATGGCTGAACTCGTGGCAGATGGTGCCTATGCCGTCAAAGACGCCATAGTTCACGCTGTAGAGATACTCGGTGGAGCAGGCGTAGGTGCGGGCGCGCTTGCCATCAAGTGTAACATTTTCCCAATAAAGGTCCCACTTGTGAGGCCACAGGTGGGTAGTGGTGCCATCGCTGTTAGAGCCACTGCCAGCACCAATAAAGTATATCATGTCGATGTTGCCATCGCCGTCACGGTCATACTGGCTGAAATCGACCTGTGGGTCAAGTTGGCTCAGCGCTTGTGCCCATATTGCAGCACTATTATCGGTCTTGTTGTGATCGTCAACCGAGTAACCATTAACGAGGACGGGGCCTACCACATCGAAGGTTGGGTCGAAGCGACCCTGGCTGTTGTCGTAGTAGTAGTCGCGCACACTGCCCGTGCAAGCACCATAGTAGTTAGGGGTACCATCCTCGTTGGTGAAACCGGTGTAGTTCTCCTCGTTGGCCATGCGATAGTAGAAATTCTGCACATCGCTGCGTGTGAAACGGCAATCACTATAATCTACCAGTACAATCAGTCCACGGAAGTTGCTGTAGTCATACTGAGCAGCTTTAGCGCCAGCAGCCTTGGTAGCGGCATCGACCGGAGCGCGTTTCTGCTTTGCTGCACGGGCATCAACTTTGCTGAAGAGGCCTTTTGGCAGAGTGTTCACAAACTGCGCTTCGCTAGCCGAGCGCTCTGCCGCGTTGTGGGCCACCACCTTGCTGGGCACAAGGTCGTCGTTGCGGCTCTGGGCATAGACAAAATAACCTGCCTTGTCACGCACGATGGTGTAGCCATCGGCCGTGGTGTGATAGTTAAAGAACTCATCGCCAACGATGCGTATCGTCAGCTGCGTGCCATCGGGCTGAGTAACCTGAATGGGCGTTGGCACTGCTGGCACCGCCAGTGCAGCAAGTGCAACTAACGCACACGCCATCAAAGTAAAGATCTTTTTCATGATTTGGAGTTGTTTTAAAATGTGTATTTAATTTTTATGTCATCGTGGCAAAAACATGGCTTTCATAGCCACTAATGTTGCAACAATTTGTCAACAGCTTGCAAAGATAAACGAAAATTTGGTTTAAAGCAATCTTAATGCAGTTTTTTGTTTAAATATTGCCAGAGTATCACATATATCTAGATAAAGATAGATAAAGAGAACAGAGAGTCATGAAAAAACTAAAAACGGGAAACTGAAAACTGAAAACTTTTTTGTAACTTTGCAGTTTGAAAAAATGCCAATGCGGCTTTTAAAGTTCTAAATCATTGAATAACATCATTTTTATCTCAATATATCATGGCAGAGAATAACGAAATAAGACCAGCAGAGGAAAAGAAAGTCCTCAATTTTGTACAGCAAATCGTTGCCGACGACTTGGCAGCAGGTAAGAATGGCGGACGCCTCAACACGCGTTTTCCACCCGAGCCTAATGGCTACCTACACATAGGCCACGCCAAGGCAATATGCATGGACTTTGGCGTTGCCGAGATGTTTGGCGGCACCTGCAACCTGCGCTTCGACGACACCAACCCCCAGAAGGAGGACACCGAGTACGTAGAGTCCATCAAGCGCGACATCCACTGGCTAGGCTATGACTGGGGCGACCGTCTGTACTACGCCAGCGACTATTTCGAGAAGCTCTACAACTTTGCCATCGACCTCATCAAGCGAGGCCTAGCCTACGTTGATGACCAAACCAGCGAGGAGATTGCCAAGCAAAAGGGCACTCCCACCCAGGCCGGCACCGACAGCCCCTACCGCAACCGCTCGGTGGAGGAGAACCTCGACCTCTTTGAGCGCATGAACGCCGGCGAGTTTGACGAGGGAGCCCGTGTGCTTCGCGCCAAGATCGACATGGCGTCGAGCAATATGCACTTCCGCGACCCCATCATCTATCGCATCATCAAGACCCCACACTGGCGCACCGGCACCAAGTGGAAAGTCTATCCCATGTATGACTTCGCCCATGGCCAGAGCGACTACTTCGAGGGCGTGACCCACTCCATTTGCACCCTGGAGTTCGTGCCCCACCGCCCACTATATGAATACTTCGCCCACCTGCTGGCTGGCGACACCGTGGATCAGTACTGCCCACGCCAGATTGAGTTTAACCGCCTTAACCTCACCTACACCGTGATGAGCAAGCGCAAACTCCTGCAACTGGTGAAAGAGGGTCTGGTGGCTGGCTGGGACGACCCACGCATGCCCACCATCTGCGGCCTGCGCCGCCGTGGCTACACGCCACAGTCTATCAAGAACTTCCTTGACGACATTGGCTACACAAAATATGAGGCACTCAACGACATCGACCTGCTCGAGCACAACATACGCGAGGACCTCAACAAGCACGCCAACCGTGTGTGTGCCGTCATCAACCCCGTGAAGGTGGTCATCACCAACTACCCCGACGACAAGGTGGAGATGCTCGCCATGGACAACAACCCCGAGCAGGAGAATGCCGGCACTCACGAGATGCCCTTCTGCCGCGAGATCTACATTGAGCGCGACGACTTCATGGAGAACCCTCCCAAGAAGTTCTTCCGCCTCACCCCCGGCAAGGAGGTGCGCCTCAAAGGTGGTTATATAATAATGTGTAACGACGTGGTAAAAGATGCCCAGGGCAACATCACCGAGATTCACTGCACCTACGACCCCGACACTCTGAGCGGCACTCCTGGCAGCATGCGCAAGGTGAAAGGCACGCTGCACTGGGTGTCGGCACGTCATGCCGTGGATGCCGAGGTGCGTCTCTACGACCGCCTCTTTGCCGTCGAGAACCCATCGGCCGAGACCGACAAGGACTTCCGCGAGCTGCTTAACCCCGACTCGCTCAAGGTGGTGACTAACGCCAAGGTGGAACCCTACCTGGCACAGATTGCCAAGCCCGAGGACAAGTTCCAGTTCCAGCGCATAGGCTACTTCTGCGTGGATCTCGACAGCACCCCCGAGCACCTCATCTTCAACCGCACCATCACCCTCAAAGACAGCTGGGCTAAGGCACAGAAAAAATAAAGGTTAAGTAGGGACAAGGCGCGCCTTGTCCGCAATTAATCTAGAATATCTAGAATATCTAGAATATCTAGAATGTCTAGAAAATCTAGAAAATCTAGGAAAAATTTTTAAAAAAACTTCAACTAAGCTGTGCTTCACAAGGAATTAGTAGATAAACTATCAAAATCGCTGGGTCGCAACAAGAGCGACATCAACAAGCTGCTAGAGGCTCTGGGCAACGTGGTAGTAGAACGTTGCTCGGAGCTTGATAGCATCACCGTGCCACGACTGGGAACCATCGAGGCTGTGAAGCACTGCGAGAAGGTGGAGACCCACAGCGACACCGGCAAGCGCACTCTTGTGCCTCCACGCATAGAGATGCAGTTCACCACGAGCAATGTGCTCAAAAAACGCCTCAACCAGTCATGAGAGAGAAGATAGCATTTCCACAACTGGTTGGGCTCGTGGCTGAGAAGGCAAGCACTACCGAGCGCATGAGCGAGCTGTTCCTGCAAGAACTCTTTGCGGTGGTCACACAAGAGCTCGCACAGGGTAAATCGGTGACTATAAAGGGCGTGGGAACTTTCAAGCCTACAAAAGACGATTCGGGGAAAGATGTCGTCTTCACACCCGACAAAGACCTTGCCGAGGCGGTGAATGCCCCATTTGCCCAATTCTCGCCAGTGGAGCTCTGCGATGAGGTCACCGACGAGATGCTACACGAGATTGACGCCGCCATGGAGCAACCCCAAGAAGATGAATCGCAAGATACAGAAAGCCCCAAAGAAAATACTATTCAGTCACAAGAAGAACAACAAGAGACTGTGACTGAGCAACCCAAAGTACAACCCACAGAAGAAGCACAGACTGCTCAAGAAACTGTTGCACCAATCTCATCAACTCCATCACAAGACGAGGAACCTCAAGACTCCGAATCAAGGAACTACCGCAAGTGGCTCATTGCCGCTGCGGCTGCCGTCACCCTTATCGCAGTGTGGTATTTCTTTACGCATCGCAGTAAAGACCGCAGCGATAAGGCTATCGAAACTACCCAAGTCGCTAAAAACGACACAACCACCAACGAAAGTAAGCCACAACCTGTCGTCACCGACACCATTGGCGGCAACAATGTGCTCTTCACCATGGCACAGAAGCACTATGGTGACCAAGCATTCTGGGTGTATATCGCCCGTGAGAACCAAGCACAGTACCCCGACTACCGCAAAATTCCCAGCGGAGCTGTACTCGTGATTCCACCCGCCAGCAAATATGGCATCAACAGCGACAGCAAGCAGAGCATAAAGAATGCAAACGCTGAGGCCATGAAACTCTACAAGGAAGTTAAAGCTGCTAACAACAACCAGCAAGAAGACTCCACCGCTATCACAAAACAGCCTCCTAAAAAGCCTGTTTTCAAAAAGGGCTATAAATCATCTAAAAGACAGTACCACAACCACACGTCACACAAGAAATATCACAGGCACAGCAGATAATAATGAACCGCACTCAAGCCGAAATAAAGCTCAAAAGGGTTTTCAACATAGAACATTTCTATGACGAACAATGGAATGCTATCTCCAAAATTTTAGCTGGAGAGCGTGTTTTGATGATTGAACGTACTGGCTTCGGAAAATCTCTTTGCTATCAGTTCCCTGCCATTCTATTTCAAGGAATAACCATTGTGTTTTCTCCTCTTATTGCATTGATGAGAGATCAAGTTAATGGACTCAAAAGTAAAGGAATTAATGCAGCATATATCAACTCCGAACAGAGTGAAGAGGAAAATAACCAAGTTATTGAACAAGCACTGAATAACCAGCTGAAAATTCTATACATTGCTCCCGAAAGACAAGAAAACCAACAATGGCTTGAGGCTGTCAGAAAAATGCGCCTTTCTATGGTAGTCATTGATGAAGCTCACACCATAAGTACTTGGGGGCATGACTTCAGGCCAGCTTTCAGAAGGATTATCAACCTTGTGGAATTGCTTCCTTCACATTTACCAGTGCTTGCCACTACTGCCACAGCAACTAAAAGAGTACAGCACGACATTGAGCAACAAATAGGTGGCAAACTCACCACAATTAGAGGCTCTTTAAAAAGAGAAAACTTCAAACTTTTCGTCATAAGAGTGAAGAGCGAGGAAGAGAAAATGATTTGGCTGGCTCAGCACCTCAACAGTTTTAAGGGGACTGGCATTATTTACTCTGGCACCAGGTTTGCCACCGAGAACTATGCGAAATGGCTACAATATGTGGGGATTGATGCGATAGACTACAATGCTGGTTTTGATGCCGACACAAGAAAAAGCGTTGAAAAAGGCCTTTTAGAAAATAAGTGGAAATGCATAGTCTCTACCAACGCATTAGGGATGGGCATTGATAAGCCAGATATTCGTTTTGTTATTCACACACAGATGCCAGTATCTCCCATTCATTATTATCAAGAAATTGGTAGAGCCGGACGCGACGGATTACCAACAATTATTATTCTATTCTTCAACGACAACAAAGATGAACAGAGCGGCGTTTCTCAAGACCTGGAGCTTCCAAAGCACTTCATTGAGAGCTCAAGACCAAGCAAATCAAAATACATGAAAATAATTGAGTTGCTTAAGGAAGAACCTTTGTCAGAGAGACTATTAGCCCAAAAAAGCAACATAAAACTTGGTCAAGTGCGCACCATCAAGTATGACCTTATGGATCAAGGCATTATTAAAGAAGTGCTACTTGGCAAGTCAAAAAAGTATGAATATCAATACAATGCGCCTACACTCAATTATCAGCTTTTTGACAGACTGAGAGAATTAAAACTAAAAGACCTCAGAAGCATGGAAAAGTATGTCTATACCTCCTCGCCAAGGATGGGATATTTGTGCCATTTTCTTGATAGCGACGAAGATAGCACTTACTCCAACTGCGACAACACCAATCTCCCAAAGGCCATTATCAAGGAACAAGACTCATTACTTGCAAACAAGCTACAAGAGTTTAGAGAAACTTATTTCCCTGTACTTGAGCTGTGCGATTTTTCTTTCAAGACTCCGACTTTTGATGGGGAGAAAATCAGATTCACAGTCAGAACACCTTACCCCGATGTCATAGAAATCAAGAAGGGAGAACAATTATACAGATTTGAGAATTCAATCAAGGACAATTATTTTACAGAGCAAGAACTTGGCATTATCAAAGATATAATATCACAACACAGGAAAAACAAGTCTCACATCACAAATGGCGTTGCCGCTGCCTATTATGGCGTGACGAATGTGGGCACAACGCTACACCGATGCAAATACAACAACGGTGGCGATTTTCCCCAGTTCTTATTAAAGCTCACTCTTAAAGCTTTCCGCAAAATATTCGGGGCTTTCTCGTTTGACATGGTTCTATATGTGCCACCCACCATCTCGGGTGATTTAGTGAGAAATTTCGCAACATCGTTTGCTTCAATAATAAAGGTGCCTATTTGCCATAGATTAACAAAAACAAGAACCACAAAAGAACAAAAGGTTTTTAATAACCGATTTGGCAAGCATGACAACGTTGAGAACGCTTTTGACATTGACATTGATGTCAAGGACAAAACGATTATCCTGATTGATGACATCTATGATAGTGGGGAAACGCTAAAAGAGATAGGACGATTATTAACGACAAAAGGTGCCAAGTGGATAGCGCCAGTAGTAATTGCTAAAACAGTGGGAGGAACACCGCAATGAATCAAGAACTGACATATTGGGTTACATTAGCGTCAATGCCAGTTATGTGGACCAGACGCAAGAACGAAATTTACATCAACTGCTTCAAGCATGAGCCAAGAATCACAATTACACAGCTCTTTGAACAGCCATCGCTATGGCCGGAACTTGGAATAACCCAAGAAGAAGCTCAATTGTTTACACAAGCTAAAGCTGAGCTTGCCAACAATTCGTTTCTTGTAGAAGACCTGCTCTCACAGGGCTACAACATAATACCCTTACACTCTCCTGAATATCCCATCACTTTAAAACAGAATTTAAAATCTGGAGCTCCATCAGTGATTTATACCAAAGGAAACATAGAGTTGCTTCACAAACCATCGGTGGCAGTTGTCGGCTCACGCAATGCCGATAATGTTTCGCTTGAATTTACTAAAAACATTGTTGAAAAAGAGGTTGCTCAAGGCAAGGTGATAGTTAGCGGTTTTGCCAAGGGCATAGATCGTCAAGCCCTTGACTCTACACTTGAGCATGCCGGCGAAAGCATCATTGTATTGCCGCAGGGCATTACTACCTTCAATTCAGGCTACAAGCAATACTACAAACCAATTACTCAGGGCAAAGTATTGGTTTTAAGTAGCTTTCACCCCAAAGCACCATGGTGCGTGGAGTTTGCTATGGCTCGCAATGCCATCATTTATGGCTTAGCGAGCAGCATCTATGCGGCACAAAGCGACAACAAAGGCGGCACGTGGCAGGGCGTTACTGACGGGCTGAGAAAAGGGCGTGAGATTTTTGTTCGATATCCTAATAAAGAAGAGAAAAATGCCAACTTACTCTTGATTCAAAAGGGAGCGAAAGCAGTTGATTTTTTTGGTGAGAGTCTTACCCTTTCGTCCGAAGAATTAATGACTGCCGAAGAGAAAGAAAAAAACAAGATTGACAACGGCATCCGACATCTACTCTCAAGAGGCATTACAACTAGTAAGGAAATCATTTCGGCACTTAAACTAGATTGGTCCGACTCAAAGATGAAAAACTACTTGCGCAAGATGCTTGATATAGAGGAAATTAAGATCAAAAATAAAATCTATTTTAAGAGTAAAACCTTTGCGCAACAATCGGCTTTAGTCTTTGAAGACGAAGTTCCTTACAGCAACAATAAAGACATAAACAAATAACTGAGCCCACGATGTATCTCACATGTAGTGCATAAATTAGCGCAGCCCAATTGTGCATTAAGCATTATTAAATGCATTCCAGCCTTGGGCGCGTATTTCTAGTTCGGTGTCGTCGCGCGCTACCATGTAGGCTCCCAGTTCGGGCTTGGTGATGCGGCCTATGAGACGTGCGGTCTTCATCTGCTCCACTTTCTCATGCTCGGTCAGAGGCACGGTAAAGAGCAGCTCATAGTCCTCGCCGCCGTTCATGGCGGCAGTCACGAGGTTCATGTTCAGCTCCTCGGCCATGACTGCCGTCTGGTAGTCGATGGGTATGCGGTCTTCATAGACTCGGCACCCCACTCCACTCTGCTTGCAGATGTGCAACAGCTCACTCGAGAGGCCGTCGCTCACGTCCATCATGGCTGTGGGCTTAATGCCCAGCTCACGCAACTCGGCAATGACGTCGGCGCGAGGCTCAGGCTTGAGCTGCCGCTCGAGCAGATACTCACGCCCAGCAAAATCGGGTTGGAAATCCTTTTGCCCTTCGCTAGCCACACGCTCGCGCTCAAGCAACTGCAAGCCCATGTAGGCAGCACCGAGGTCACCACTCACACATATCAGGTCGGTGTCGCGTGCACCGCTGCGATACACTATGTCCTCGTTGCGTGCCTCGCCTATGCAGGTGATGCTGATGAGCAGTCCAGTTACCGATGCCGACGTGTCGCCCCCCACCAAGTCAACGCCATATTTCTCACATGCAGCATAGATGCCAGCATACAGCTCGTTGATATGCTCCACGGTGAACCGCTTGGAGATGCCCAGCGACACGGTGATGTGTCGCGGAGTGCCATTCATGGCATACACGTCGCTCAGGTTCACTGCCACCGCCTTGTAGCCCAGATGCTTGAGCGGTGTGTAGGTAAGGTCGAAATGAATGCCCTCGAGCAGCAAGTCGGTGGTGACAAGCGTCTTCATGCCACCATAGTCGAGCACTGCGCAGTCATCGCCCACGCCCCTCAGCGTGGAAGAATTCTTCACCTTAAAATCACGTGTCAACTGGTCAATCAACCCAAACTCTCCCAAAGTAGAAATCTCTGTCTCACTCATAGCAGTTAACTAAAAAAAATTACGACAATTAAGGACTAATGCTTTGTTCTCTTTTTATTGAGGTGGGTTCTATAAATTAATTGAGATGGATTTTGAATTTATGTCGAGCAGGTTTTTATTCAAAGTTGAAGAATAGTAGCGGGCTACATTTCAAGACTTGGGCTACATTTCAAGACTTTAGATAAAAAGATGCCGACAGAAAACAAAATACAACCAAAACACTATTTTACTTTTTCTTAATTTTTAGAACCCACCTTGAGGACAATTACCTACTGGAATTGCTTTGACCAGTGTTTTTATTGTCATTAATGAATTGTGGTTAAAGGAGCATTTATTTTGTCCTTAATTGTCGTAAAACCGTTCAATTAGTTTCACACCTCGTCGAGGCTGTTAATGACTTCGGTCACCATTGTGGTCATGACGGGCTCGGCTTTAGAGGCAGCTTGCTGCACTTCTTCGTGAGAGACATCCACATAGATGCCCTCGCCGCCCAGGTCGGTGATGACGCTAAGGCCAAAGACCTCCATGTCGGCATGACGCGCCACAATCACCTCGGGCACCGTGCTCATGCCCACGGCGTCGCCGCCAATGCGATAGAAGTAGCGATACTCCGATGGGGTCTCAAAGGTGGGACCTTGTGTGCCCACATACACCCCTTCGCGCAGGCAGATGCCGTTCTTCTTGGCAATGCTGCGTGCCAGGTCAATGATGCGGTGACTATAAGCCTCGTTCATGGCTGGGAAGCGCGGACCCAGCTCGTTGTAGTTCTTGCCGCGCAAGGGATGGTCGGGGAAGAGGTTGATGTGGTCGGTGATGAGCATCACGTCGCCCACGCGGAAGTCGGGATTCATGCCACCGGCGGCATTGCTCACGCACAGCACCTTCACGCCAATGGCCTTCATCACACGGATGGGGAAGGTGGCCTCCTTCATCGAGTAGCCTTCGTAGTAGTGGAAGCGTCCTTGCATAGCCATGACATACTTCTTGCCCAGTGTGCCAAAGATGAGCTGGCCTTTATGCCCCTCGACGGTAGAAACAGGGAAATTGGGGATTTCGCCGTATGGAATAGAAACTTTAATATCAATCTTGTCGGCAAGGTTTCCAAGTCCCGAACCGAGCACAATAGCCACTTTAGGCATCTCACCGCCCACTTTCTCGCGAATGAAAGTCGCGGTCTCCTGGATTTTTTCCAGCCAATTCACTTCTTTTGTCATAATCAATATATGTTAAAAGTAATTATTTAATCTATTTATGGTTTATAGTTTATCGTTTATGGAAGGCAGTGATGAGATTATGGGCACTGCAACCTCTAAACTCTTCACCCTCGAGGCACGCCTTGTCCCTACATCACCCGTTCCACGATCCTCGATCCACGGACAAGGCACGCCTTGTCCCTACATCACCCAGTCCACGACCCACGACCCTCGATCCCCCGAGCCACGATCCTCGACCCACGACCCACGACCCACGATCCTCGATCCCCGATCCCCGGACAAGGCACGCCTTGTCCCAACTTAACACTTAATTTTGTGCCGAGATAAGCGCTTGCAGCTCATAGATGAAGTCGCGATCCTCATAGTTGAGGAAGTCGGCCTGAATGGGTATGAAATAAATCTGGTCGCGACGTGTGGGAGGGAAATAAGGGCTGTTGAGGATGCGCACCGCGTCCTTCTCGGTGGTGATAATATACTTGCGGCGGCCCTCCAGCTCTTTGAGCATCTTGAAGATGTAGCTGAAATCGGCACGCGAGTAAGTGTGGTGGTCATCATAGTGAATCACCTTGAGGCGTGTGCCAAACTGCCGCAGATACTTGGTGAACGGGCGTGGGTTAGCAATACCCGCCACCCCCAGCAGCAGGTCGTCCTTGTCGAGCCAGTTGAGCGATGTGAGCTCGGGGTTGCCAATGGGGAACACGGGCTCGGGAGCGCCGTAGCGTATCTTTGAGAAATACAACTGCTGGTACTTGAACAGCTCCAGATGCTCCTTAAACATGCGCAGATCCACGGGCTTGATGTCGTCGGGGCACTTAGTCACCACCACCATGTCGCACTTGAGGATGCGGTCGGCAGGCTCGCGCAACTGTCCCAGGGGCAATAGTTTGTCGTCAAATGGTGGTCGGTTATAGTCGATCATCACCACGTTGACTTTAGGCTTCACATAGCGATGCTGTAGCGCATCATCGAGGAGAATAAGGTCGATATCGGGGTTTACTTTCAACAATGCCTCGATGCCCTTGCAGCGGTTCTCACACACAGCCACATCGATGAGTCCACGAAACTTGTGGTAGATTTGGTAAGGCTCATCGCCAAGATCCACGGGCGTGAGGTTGTCGCTAGCCATCACAAAGCCTTTAGTGCGGCGCTTGTAGCCACGGCTGAGTACCGCAATGTTGTAGCGTCGTCCCAGCCTCGAGATGATATATTCCACGTGAGGCGTTTTTCCTGTCCCCCCCACGGTGACGTTGCCTATCGAGACCACGGGCACCTCAAAGGCTTCTTCTTTTAAGAGCCCAATATTAAATGCCGTGTTTCTCAACCACACCCCTGCGCCATATCCCCACGACAGTGGTGTGAGCAGCACTTTCTCGGTAGCGAGAAATGCCCTGCGACCTATTCGTTTTATGTTGTCAAAATCCATTTATATCGAGTAGCGGAATAGTAGAATAGTAGAACAGTGGAATAGTAGAATAGTAAAGTAGTAGAGTGGTATAGTAAAAGCAGTAGAATAGAGAGAAGTTGACGACCAGCGTTGAGCTAGTTTAGAAGTCAATCTCTACTGGCTCCATGATACACAGCACCTGCTCTCGTCCCAAGAATGCCTGGAGCTTCTCATAATAGGTGTAGAACATACCCATGCGTCGCTGCATGTCTTCCTGCACCTTAGCTCGAGTCATCTGTCCTAACATTGCCTGGAAAGTAATCTCCAGTTTAGGTAGCGTGGTGATAGAGTAGTCATCGCCGAGGTTAGCCTTCTTAGCCACCCAGTCGATGGCCGCCTGCAGGCCTCCAAACTCATCTACCAGCCCAATGCTCTTAGCAGTAATGCCGTCCCACACACGTCCCTCGGCAATCGCCTTGATAGAGTCTTGCGACACATTGCGACCCATGGCGCAGCGGCGAGTGAAGAGGTCGTAGCCTCGTTCCACCATGCGCTGCAAGGCAGCCTTTTGCGAATCGCTAAGGGGTTTATACATTGCTCCAGCAATGGCGTTCTTGTTAGTGGTCACCTCCTCGACCTTCACTCCCAGAGTGTTGTTGATGAAATTGCTGGCATTAGGAATGATGCCAAAGATGCCAATGCTGCCGGTGATGGTAGTGGGCTCGGCAAAGATGCGCTGTGCCCCCGAGGAGATGTAATATCCTCCCGAGGCGGCATAGTCGCTCATCGACACTGCCACAGGCTTGCCGCTACGCTTGAAATCTTCAATAGCCTTCCATATCACTTCGCTGCCAAAGGCGCTACCGCCTGGTGAGTTGACACGCAGCACCATGGCCTTCACGTTGTCGTCATATTGTAGCTTCCTGATCGTTGCCGCCAGCGACTCGCTGTCGATGCCCTCCTGTGCCATTCCTGGCACTGATGCCGAGCCATCAATCTCGCCAGTAGCATAGACAACGGCGACTTGCTTGTCTTCTCGGTTCTTCTCGGTGTCGGTGAGCACTAGCTGACTAGGGGTGACAAGTTTGAGGTCGTCTTTCATTTCCACGCCCGTTTTCTTGCGCAGCTTGTCTTCCATCTCGGTGCGGTAACACAGGTGGTCAACAATCTTGTTCTTCATCAGCTCCTCGGAACTCATAGTTATCATCACGCTGTCGGTGAGCTGGGAAAAGGTCTCAGGAGCTATCTTTCGTGATGTTGCTATATCTTTAGAAATCACGCCCCACAGGCTTCCCAGGTAATGCTCCTGCTGCAAACGGTTAGCATCGCTCATCTGGCTAAGCATGTAAGGCTCCACGGCGCTCTTAAAAGTGCCCACACGCACCACTTGCACCTCCACTCCCACTTTGTCGAGCAGGTTCTTCATATAGGGCGTGGCGGCTCCCAGTCCATGCACGTCAACAGCCCCCTCGGGGTTAAGGAAGATGCTGTCGGCTACCGATGCAAGGTAATAGTCGCTCTGCATGATACCCTCGTCACCAAAGGCATATACAAATTTTTTACTCTTCTTGAAATCGACGAGTGCATTCCTGAGCTCATAGAGCGACGACATCCCCGACGCCATGCCGCGGCAGTCGAGATACACGCCTTCTATCTTGTTATTGTCCTTAGCAAGCTTCAAGCTCTTGATGAGAGTGCACAGGTCTTGCCCCTGCTCGTCCTCGGTGATCATCGCCATCATCTGAGTCATCTCTGATGGACGCTCGTTGAGCTCACCTTCAAGCCTAAGGTAAAGGATGGATTTGTCCTCAATTTTCACACCCATTGAGCTGCCCATGGCACTAAATATCACAAAACTCATAAGAATTGCGGTAGCTGTGAAGAATAACAAGGCCAAGAAGCTGCCCACAAAAGACCCGCAAACTACCAAGAAGAATTTTTTCAACATAACTATAATCGTTTTATAATAAGCTGGTTAGCCTATAACAACAAAGGCTTCGACAGCACATTTGTTCAACATAATTCACTTGCACAGCAAGCCACACTTGCTATGCAATCTACAAAGATAGAAATAAATTTGCCAATAGCAGCGATAAAACCAAAAATATTTTCCTTTTTTTTCAAAAAAAAGCAATCACGGGCTTCGCCTCATGCCGCCATCAGTAACAATACAACCGCCGCCCTGCACTGATGCAGAGCGGCGGCTACTCTTATTGCCAGTGAGTGTGCAACACCTGCCTGGCTGTCTTAGGATTTACTTCTTTCGGGTAAATCGCGTGTCATTACTTAACGACCAAGCTGCGAACCCCTTTGGGGCTCTTGCATGGTCTTGCGATTGAAGTCGGGTCTCCGACCCGCCCTGCATCTTCGATGCCCGATGTCTCAACCTAACACAGGTTTTTGCAGGTGTCCCTAGATTTCTGCGCGAAGCGCACTAAACCAGAATTATTACACACCCTCTTCCTAAAAAGTAAAAAAGCTATGCAAAATGGCATCCGGCGAGACTGAAGCCGCGCATGAAGTCGGGCGCAGGCATGCGGCGCTTGCCCGAGAGCTGGAGTGAGAGGATTTCTAAAGCCCCGTCGCCACATGTCACCCTCAAGTGCTTGCCATCGGCAGCAATAGTGCCTGGAGCAGAACCACCACCAGCGAGGGGCTCGCCAGTGGCGAAAATCTTGACATGATGGGTGTTGCCATCGGTGTCGATTATCTCGCTCCACGCTGCCGGATAGGGCGAGAGGCCGCGAATGTGGTTGTAGAGCTGCTCGGCAGGACGGCTCCAGTCGATGCGGCAGGTCTCGGTGTAGATTTTAGGTGCTGGGGTGGGCTCCACGCCAGCGGTGAGCATCTGTTCCTGTGGAATGGGCTTGACGGTGCCAGCGATGATGGCGTCAACGGTATCAATCACCATGCCAGCCCCCAGGGTCATCAGGCGGTCGTGCACGGTCTCCACATTGTCGGTGCGGCCAATCTCTATTGATTTCTGTTGAATAACATCGCCAGTGTCAATCTTATGCTTGAGGAAGAAGGTGGTCACGCCAGTGGTGGTGTCGCCGTTCATCACCGCCCAGTTGATGGGCGCCGCGCCACGATACTTGGGCAGCAGCGACGCGTGCAGGTTGAAGGTGCCCAGCGGTGGCATTGCCCACACCACCTCGGGGAGCATGCGAAAGGCGATGACGATGTGCAGCTGCGCCTGGAGCGAGCGCAAGTGCTCCACAAACGCCTCGTCCTTGAGGCTCTCGGGCTGCATGAGGTGAAGTCCCTGCTCCAGGGCATACTGCTTCACCGCCGACTCAATGATGCGGTGTCCTCGCCCAGCAATCTTGTCGGGCATAGTCACCACACCCACAATGTTATAGCCGCCCTCCACTAGGCGCTTGAGGCTCTCCACAGCAAAGTCGGGAGTGCCAAAAAACACTATTCTAAGGTCTTCTTTAGTCATGAGTTGTCATTTTTTCTAGAGGTTCTAGATTTTCTAGAAGTTCTAGACTTTCTAGAGGTTCTAGATTTTCTAGACTTTCTAAACTGTGAAATTATTAATTGTGCATTCATTTAATCATAGCTGTAGTGCTTGAGCACTTCGCGATAGGCGTTGAAAATCTTTGACTTGGAGACGAAGCCCACATATTTGCCGTCTTCCACCACGGGGAGGTTCCACGCCTTGGTCTCGTCGAAGGTCTTCATCACGCGCTCCATGGGCGTGCCCACCTCGATTTGCGCCGGTGGCGACGACATGAAACGCTCCACATAGATGCGGCGGTAGAGGTCGGGGCGGAACATGATGTTGCGTATGTCATCGAGCAGCACCACGCCCAGCAGGCGACCCTCGTCGTCGGTCACCGGGAAGAGGTTGCGTGAGCTCTGCGCTATCACATCCACCATCTCCTTGAGGCTCATCTTGGGATGCACCGGCGTGAAGTCGGTCTCTATGACGCTGTCCATCTTCAACAGGGTGAGCACCGACTTGTCCTTGTGGTGCGTGAGCAGCTCGCCACGCTTAGCCAGACGTCGCGAGTAGATGCCATAGGGCAACAAGATGCGTGAGGTGAGGTAAGACACCACCGAGACGATGAGCAACGGCAAGAACAGCTCGTAGCCGCCAGTCATCTCGGCAGTGAGGAAGATGGCCATCAGGGGAGCGTGCATCACTCCCGCCATCACTGCCGCCATGCCCAGCAGGGCGAAATTCTTGATAGACAGCGGCAGGCTCTGATCCACCACTCCCAGCGTGTTGAGCAGGTAGGCAAAGAAGAAGCCCGCCATGCAACCCACATAGAGCGAGGGGGCAAACGTCCCTCCCACTCCACCGCCGCCATTAGTGGCACTGGTGGCAAACACCTTAGTGAAGCACAGGCACCCCACCAGCGCCACCGCCCACCACACGCTGTCGCGGTGGCCGTAGAAGATGCTATTGTCAAAGAGCGGTGTCACCTCGCCATTGAGAAGGCTGTTGATGGCACCGTAACCCTCGCCATAGAGTGCAGGAAAGAGGAAGATGAGCGCGCTAAGTATCGTTGCGCCAATGGCAAAACGCACCCAGTGGTTAGCGATGCGAGCAAACATGTTCTCCATCATCTCTATCAACTTGTTGAAATAAAAAGAGACAAAGCCACAGAACACGCCCAGCAAAATCACAAACGGGATGCGCGAGGTGAAGAACGGCTCGCTCTGCGAGAAGAAGAACTCCACATTATAACCGGTGAAAACATAGGCCACCGTGGCGCCGGTGACCGACGCAATGATGAGAGGCACTACCGACCTGGAGTTCAGGTCGATGAGCAGCACCTCGATGGTGAACAGCACGCCCGCGATGGGAGCCTTGAAGATGCCAGCGATACCTGCCGCCGCACCACACCCCACCAGGAGCATGAGAGTTTGAGGAGAGAGCCTGAAAAACTGCCCCAGGTTAGAGCCTATGGCAGCGCCAGTGAACACTATAGGACCCTCGGCACCCACCGAGCCACCAAAGCCTATTGTCACCGACGACGACACGAGCGAGGCATACATGTTGTGGGGCTTCAGCCGGCTCTTGCGCTGGGCTATGGCATAGAGCACACGCGTCACGCCGTGATAAATATCGTCCTTGATGACATATCTCACATACATGCCAGCGAGCAAAATTCCCACCACAGGAAACACCAGATACTCGTAGTTGCCACTGGAAATGTGTACATGCTTGGTGAGCACCCCAGCTATGAAACCAATGAGAAACTTGAGCAACACCGCGGCAAGCCCCGAGAGAGCGCCCACCACTAGGGCAAGCGCCACCACAAAGGTCTTTTCCTTGATGTGCCTCTCTCGCCAGCGGCGCAATGACGCAAGCCATTGCAACGCGCTTTTCTCCACTGGCTCATCGGTAGTCTTATTTACCTTACCGTAACTGTTCATCACACTCCCTTACCAGTAAAAACAATCTTAATGGTATAGACCAGTATCTTCACATCGTTCAAGAGCGACATGTTCTCGATATATAACAAGTCATATTCCAGGCGCTCAAGCATCTCATCAACATTGCTGGCATAGCCAAACTTCACCTGCCCCATCGACGTGATGCCGGGACGCACCTGATGCACAAGCAGATAAGCTGGCTGGCGAGCCACAATCTGGTCGATGTAGAACTGGCGCTCGGGGCGGGGACCCACCAGCGACATGTCGCCCTTGAGCACGTTCCAAAATTGCGGCAGCTCGTCGATGCGGAACTTGCGCAGCACATGGCCAATGCGGGTGATGCGAGGGTCGTCGGTGCTCGAGAGCTGAGGCTTGTTGTCTTTCTCAGCATCGGCAACCATCGACCGGAATTTGTAGATTTTAAAAGGCTTGTTGTGATAGCCCACACGCTCCTGCGAGAAGATTATGGGACCATGGGAGTCGAGTCTTATCAGCACCGACACCACAATATACACTGGCAGCAACAGCACCATCATTATAGCCGAGACCACAATGTCCATCACGCGCTTGATGTTCTTGCCTCCCTCGCTCATGGTGCTGCCGCCCACGTCAACGAGCGGGTCGCCATAGAGGTTGCTAAAGCGCGCGCGCGACATGAACACATTCTTCTTGTCGGGGGTCATCTTGATGGGGACATTAAGGGCATAGAGGCGATCGATAATCGCAAGCATCTGCTCGGTGTTTTGCTTGGTGGGAACCACTATCACCTCGCTCACCTGCTGCTGCCTGCACACCTGCACAATGTCGTTGAAATCATAGACGGGAAGGGCTATATCCTTCACTCTGTTCTCCCCTGGCAGGTCAACGAAGCCCACCACTTCATAGCCAAAGGTGTTGATATTATTCTTGAGGCGCTGGTAGAACGAGAACCCCGAAGCGCCACTGCCCACAATGAGCGCGCGAAACTGTAGCTGCCCGCTCCTGATGCGCCGGGTCACTGCATTGGTAATCAAGAGCCTGACAAGATACACCACCAAGAACAAGGTGCCCATTAGCAAGAATATCACCTCGTAGTTCTCGGTGCGGCTCTCCACCATATCGTTGATGAGCGCAATGAGTATTATCATGAAACTATTGCACAAGGCACTCAACAGGGTGATGATGAACTCCTGCAAGCGCGACTTGCGATAGGGCACATTGTAATAACCCGAGAGGTAATAGACAAACATCATGAGCAACGGGAACACAAGCTGCCCCATCATCACATTCTCTGACACGAGAAAAGATGCCAACGTGAGGTGCCCCTTTACAAAACCCAGATGATAGCGCATCAGGTTGAAGAGAAACCATGCCGCGTTCGACGACAAGAAGTCGCCGAGCACATATCGGAGCCGTTGTAGCCGTTCGCCAGTCATTTTATAGATGTCGTTTCTTTATAAGCTCCAGATTTCTAGAGTCACTTAACACTTAAAATACTATCTTATAATCTTAAACGTGCCGTCGCTATGCAGCATGATGATGTTTGACGCCGAGTGTGGCCGAGTGTCGTCTTGGCGATATTTCACCACATAGTCAACGCTGCGCTTTATCTCGTCGCTGATGTCGGCAAAGGTCTTGGCGCCAGGCTCACCACTGACGTTGGCCGAGGTGGAGACCAGAGGCTTGCCAAACTCGGCACACAGCCGCTGCGAGAACTCCTCGTGCGGGATGCGTATCCCCAGCGAGTCGTTCTCTCCCAGCAGATTGGGAGCAACATTGAAGGCCCCGTCATAGATTATCGTCAACGGCTTCACTGCCACATCGAGCAGCTCACGAGCCATCTCGGGCACATTCACCACATAGTGGTCGAGGTGCTCCACGCTGTCGAGCAGCACTATCAGTGCCTTGTTGTCGTCGCGCCGCTTGAGGCGATACACCTTCTTCACAGCATCGGCATTTGTGGCATCGCAGCCTATGCCCCATATTGTGTCGGTGGGATAAAGCACCACGCCGCCACGGTTGAGCACCTCGATGCACGCTTGTATATCTTCGTCAATAGTCATCAGTCAAACTTCATTTCACAGGCACACTACCTAGACGTGCCTTTACTCAAATCAAATAACAAAGGTAATGCAATATTTGCGATAAAAAAAGTAAAAAACACATTTTTCGCTCTTTTTTTTCTCTAAAATTGTTAAATTACATTTTTTTTGAACCTCACAGGTTAATATTTTCGCTAAGTTTGCAATCTAAAAACATATACAAAACCGACAAACCAACAAAAGACAATATTATGACAAAGTTTAAATTTGCTTTTTTAGCAATGGCATTTGCTGCCATTACAGCTCTTGCACCAAGCGCAATGGCTAAGGGCAAAGCCGGTAGCCCGCAAGTAATCTACACTGGCGAGATTGCCAAGAAGGTGGTGGGATATAACGGCCCCACACCAGTGAGCATCAGCATCAGCAATGGACGCATCACCAGCATCACCGCTCTCGACAACAAGGAGACTCCATCCTATTTCAACCGAGCTAAAGAAAAGGTGTTCAAGCAATTCATTGGCAAGACGGTCAACGAGGCTCTGAACCTCAAAGCCGACTGCGCCACCGGAGCCACCTACTCGAGCGAAGCGCTCATCAAGAACATCAAGATGGGACTGCAGCAGGCAAAGCCCGCCAGCAACGACAAGAAGAGCAGCAAAGACGGCAAGAAAAACAAAAAAGGCAAGGGCAAGCGCAGCATGACAAAATAAAGCCCTGCCACCACACAAAAAACATGACAAGGAGCAAAGACCACACTCAGGGTTCTTGCTCCTTGCTTTTTACTTCCTTTATTAGTCGCTGCGTGTATCAAAAGCAGTGGATGGCGATATAGCCAAAGAATGTAATAAAAAACATGACGCCAACCATGTTGAAGGCCATGTTAACACGGTGGAGCACGCTGCCACACTTATTGTCGGCAGGCGCACAAGAGTTGAGGTTTTTGACATCTTTCATAGCTGTATTGTTTTTGGTGTTTCTTTTGTTCACGATGCAAAATTACACACATCATGGGCAAAAATCGAGCACATCAAATCTAAAAAAACTAAACCTTTGCTCAATTCAAAAAAAATGAAACATCGGGGTCTGACCCCATTGTTTCATTTTCAGAAAAACAAATCAAAAAAAGCTGAAAAAATAAAGACTGAGCTTAATTCAAAAAAAATGCCCAGCGCATTTGCGCCAGGCATTTTTCATTTTATGAAAGATTTATCTCACTTATTTCACAACCTTGATGATGCTCTTAGAGCCATCGTTCATCTCACGAACCACGATGTTAACACCCTGGAATGGGGTTGCACTCTCAACACCAGCAGCGTTGAAGTAGCGAGTGGCCTTCACATTCTCGATGTCGATGGTGTCAATGCCAGTCTTAACCTCAAATGTCACTTCGATAGCAACATCCTCGCCAGGCATCTCATAGGTCTCGCTCATCTGAGCACTGCCCTCGGCTCTAGGAGCGCCAAACTCACCATTAAATGGGTCGTCGCTTGGAGTGATGACGATCTCACCAGCCCTAACCTCAATATTGGTAACTACAAAACCTTGAGCGGCAGTAGCAGTAACGGTGAACTTCTCGCCCTCTTTAACCTTAGTCACAAGGCTCTCTACTGGAGTGCCATCCTCGAGGGTAACGGCCACGGTGCCGTTGGCCTGCTCGGCAGTGAAGCTGATGAAGCTCTCTACCACTGGCTCCTGATGCTCAACGAAGCTGATGGGGTGCAGCTGTGCAGCACTGTTGTAGATAGTGGCTACGCCATAAACGTCGTAGGCCTTGTCGTCGGTGGGATAGTCAACACCAAAGCGGTTGTAAGTGGCAAGAGTCTCCTCGCCAATGACGAGAGTGGTGCCGTCGATAGTAGCGTTCTTAACCACTACATAGATGTTCTGGTTGGCCTCATAGTCGGCAATAGCGATTTCCTGAGCAACGAGCTCGGCAGTCTCGGTAGCGGCTTGCATGCCATTCATGTTGGTCATCTCGATGGTGCCGTTATAGTTGGCCTTCTTAGCGCTAAAGCCAGCGGGAATCACATCGCCAAAGTTATAGGTTTGACCAGCATTGCCATAGATGAGCACGCCACCAGTCTCGTCCTGAGCATAGAGGCGCTGACCAGCCTGACCACTAACCACGAGGTTGCCAGTGAAGACAAACTCGGTGCCGTCCTCGAGAGCGAGGTACTCGGCAGCAGTAGCCACGGTGAGAGTCTTAACAAACTCCTTAGAAACAATAGGAGAGCAATCCTCGGCCTCGTTGAAGGCAATAGCCTTAACGGTAGCGGTCTCGGTAAGCTCAAATGGCTCGGTGTACTCTGTTGAGTTGATAGTTGGGTCGGTACCATCGATGGTGTAACGGATGGTAGCACCCTCTTCCTCGCAAGTGATAGTTACTGTAGTAGAGCCAATGAATGGGGTCTCGCCAGTGATAACTGGAGCGGCTACCTCAGTTGCCTGAGCAACGAACTCGAGAGGCATGAACTGAGTTCCATTAAAATATCCTGTGATTCCATAAACATCATAAATGTTGCCATCACTTGGAATGGTCACATTAAAACGGTTATAAAGTGTCACGTTCTCCTCGCCAACAATGATTTTACCATTTTCAATGGTAGCACCCTTGATAACAGCATACAAGAATGGATTTTGCTGTGTTACTTGAGCTGGAGTGAGCTCCTGAGCTGTAAGTTCAGAGGTTGTTGCAGCAGCCGAAAGGCCAGCCATGTTGGTGGCCTCAGGAGCGCCATTGTAAGTAGTCTTTGTTCCTGTCCATCCTGCAGGAATTACATCGTTCTTGTCATAAGTAGTTGTAGCCTTGAATAACAACATACCACCGGTAGCATCCTGTGCATATAGATAGTTGCCAGTTTGAGCGCTTACAACGAGGTTACCAGTGAATGTAAACTCAGTGTTATCGGTAAGTGCGTTGAACTCAGCTACTGTAGCAACGTTAACAGCCTGGGGCTTGATAGTGTAAGCAGCAGTGGCAACTGCGCTCTCGTTCTCATTGGCATCAACAGCGATGGCCTTGATGGTCATTGCCTCGTTAACAACGATAGGCTCCTCGTAGGTCTCACCCACGCTGTTGGCATAAGAAGGAGTGGTGCCATCGGTGGTGTAGATGATCATTTCGGCATCGGGAGCGCTGATAGTAACTGCGGTGCCAGCCTTAACCTCACCAGCAGCAGGGCTGAAGGTGGGAGGAGTAACGGTCTGGACGGGTGAACCACCCACTGTATAAGTCACACTAATTGCGCTAACAAACACCTTACCTTTATTACCAGTAGATTGGCTAACAACAAAAGATGCACTCGCACCAGTTGCTGTTACTGATGTTCCACTTTCCACTGTTTCTCCATCAAATAACAGAACACCATTGTCTTTAACCGAATAGGTAACTGTCACCGACTTAAGAGTAGCACCAGAAGCTACCACATTAAGCTCTGCACTCTCATTGGCATAAAGGCGCCAGTTGTGCCCATTTGTGTAATACTTTCCACTATTAGCACCACCAGTTACTGACACAGTAATAATGTCATCCATTGCAAAAGAAGTGTATTGCGTGGCATCTGACCAGCTATTAGCCGTTGCAACATCTTCAATTGTTTTTTCAACAGTCACTTCGGCAGCCCATGCTCCGACTGCGAACATGGCCATCATCACGAGAGATAAAAACTTTCTCATAAAAAATGAATTAAGTTTAAGAAGTTAATTAATTTGTTGTTTACATAAAAAGGTATGTTTCAGTTGATTAAACCAAAACACCCCTTTTCTTGCTGCAAAGGTAGTTAATTTTTCAATAAGATGCCACCGGTGAGCACATTTTTATATTATTTTATAAAACGAAGCTCTTTTATCGGTTCTTGACCACTGCCACATATATTATAAGGATGACGTTCATCATCAGGGCGTAGATGATGGCGGGGATGGCATACCGGTCATCGCCAAAGACCAGCGGACTGCTGGCAATGGTGATGGCCTGGGCAGCATTCTGCATTCCTATCTCGATGACGATGGTGCGCCGCTCTTTGGTGCTCAAGCGCATAGCCCAAGCCAGGAGCACACCGCTTGCCATAGCCAGGAGGATGAGCACGGTGATAGAAAGGCCCAGCTGGCCGAAATTGGCGACTATCGCCTCACGGTTCTTGATGAAAAACACTGTGGCAAGGAAGATTAGCGCGGGGAAGGCAAAGCGCGACAGCACACGGTGTATTTTCTCGGCAGCACTCCCCCACTTCTTGCGCACGGCAATGCCCACAACAATGGGCACGAGCATGAGCACGATGTTCTGCATCACAAGGTTACCCACTGGTAGATGCACGCTGGTGGCACTGCTGGCGGCAGTGGTCACCCACTCCAGGATGAGCGGCACGGTGAAGAGAGTGATAATGCTGCTACACGCCGTGAGCGACACCGATAGTGCCACGTCGCCCTTGGCGAGCATCGAGAACACGTTAGACGAGCTGCCACCCGGGCAGCACGCTATCAGCACAAAGCCAATGAGGAACACCGGCTCCAGATGCAATGCCCACCCTATGAGCCACGCCAGCGCCGGCAGCGCCACTATCTGCCCCAGCAACCCGGCAAGCACGGGCTTGGGGCGATCTTTAAACAATTTGAAATCCTTGAGCTCCAAGTTCAAGCCAAGCTCAAACATGAGCAGCGTGAGAATTGGGATTACTATAAATATCGTTGCGTTCATATCATTGATTTATCGAGCGCCTGCGGCGCGGGGAAGGTGGAGCGAGGAAAGTGGAACGGGGGATCGGGGATCGGGGATCGGAGATCGGAGATCGGAAACGGGGGAAGGGGGGATCGGGGATCGGAGATCGGGGATCGGGGATCGGGGATCGGAAACGGGGGAAGGGGGTGTTAATTATGCATTGAGCATTATGCATTGCATTACTAAAACCCTATCTGGAACTGCGTTATCCACGCCTTGGTGTCGGGGCCCATGTTGCGGTCGCTATAGATGTACTGGGTGCTAATGCGGCATTTCTTGTAAACCCAGTATTGCAATCCCACCAAGTAGTTGCTAGTGCGGGTCCAGGCGGGGAAAGCGTCACGCGCCTCCTTGCTCAAGGCGGTGTTCTTGTCGAGGTAGTCATAGTCGAGCACCACGTCAAGATTGCGGAACAGGCGGCACCACAGCTCGGCATAGAAGGCGCGGCTGCCTATGCCGCCATTCTTGCCGCTCATATACTCGGTGCGAAGCTTCAAGGGTCGCCATTTCACCTCGGCACCCACGCTCCATCGGTTGCGGGTGTAATTTTCACCCTTAGCAACTGTGCCAAACATGTCATCGTCCTGAGCATTGCCTTTGCCAATGACAAATGACCCAGAGAGTGTTATATCCTTAGTGGGCAGTACGTTGAGCATAGCCACCACGTCTTTGTGCTTGTTGTTGTCGCGCAAGTTCATGCCCGCACCATTAAACACCCCCACACTATAATTAAGGTAGTAGTGACCATCGCGTGCCCTGACGGCATCACCCGTAATCATGGCTCCCAGGTCGCGACCAGCATAGTTGCCATAAAGGGCGTCGCCAGCGATACCAGCCATGTAGCGAGTGCCCTCATTGAGGTTTACTGTGCCTAGCAACGAGGGCGAGATGATATTTTCAAGCGTGTAGGGCGTCTTGAACTGCCCCACCCTGACCTTCAGTTCGGGCAAGAAGGCATATTGCGCATAATATTCATGCAGGTGCTTCGAGGCCTGCGTGCTGGCAGCGTCAACCATTAGGAAGAAACTCAACTTGCGCGTCAGCTCGGCATTGGCCATGAGTATGATGCGAGTGAGGCTAAACGAGTTCTTGGTCTCGGCACCGGTCTTTGTAATGTCAAACTGTGTCTGAGCATATCCAAAGAGCGTCAACTTGCTTGGCCCTATGTGGATGTTCAACGGCATCACAGGCTTCTCGCCCTCCTGCGGCTTCGTTGCCATGATTGCACTATCACTAGTGTTAAGTGTTGACACGCTCACACTGAGGCTCCTCTTCGGTGCCTCGACAGGCTCTGCCACCTCCTCGGCGACAGTCACAAAAGGCATAACGGCCATTACAGCCGCAATAAGTTTCTTCATTAAATTCATAGTCATAAGCAGATAATTGTGGCTGCAAAGGTAACACTTTTTTCGCGCAAAGCAAAAAAGGAGGGAACTCATCGCTCCCTCTTTGAATTTATAAACAAAACTATCGAATTATAATTTTGCGATTGCCATTGATATAAAAGCCTGGGGTCGTAGGCTTTGTGTCGCCCAAACTGCGACCATCAATGGTAAACCAACCTTTATTAATCTGGGTGAAATCGATAACAACGTCGACCACACCTGTTAGGGGGGCATCTGCGGGCAATTCAAGTGGATAAACGATGAATTTATCACTCACGCCACCTGAGGTGTAAGGCGTATATTTTGTCTCTTGACTGCGTAGTAGGTTTTTATTATCGCTAAAGATTGTACGACGATTGATAGCGACGAAATCATAAATTCCACAATTAACCAATTCAGGGACAGGAAGTTCCTCGTAGAGGTCATAGTGTGGCCTAATTCCTCCAGCAAGTTCCATTGTGTTGATGCCGTTGTCTTCATCGGGCTCTGGTAGGTAGAAACATTCGTCATCTTCGCAATATATAGTCCAATCCACATGAATAAGTTCCTGTGGCTTGGGCTGGACGAGGGCATAGACTCGGCCATTGGGACTAAGTTGCGCCCTACCCATAAAAGATGCTGGGATGTAGACATTTTTCTCATAGAGGCCCTGATCACCAATTTCTAAAGTCGCCCCATCGCTAACTTCAATGACAGGATTCATTTTATCTTTTAAGATGCCAGAGATTGTTTCACCGTTAATAAGATAGCCTATAAAGTCGTCGGGGTCTTCCACATTGGTAAGTACCACCCAGTTGCTTTGGTCGTAGCGCTTGCCCTCATGCTCATCCATCAGCCCAGTATTCTTCATGTAGTCAATCTCGCCAGGGTAGGCACGGTCGGGGGTGAGCCAGTGGTTGTCGTCCTTGGCATAGAGACCGCCATTTTTATCAACATAGACAGCAGTAAGGGCATCTTTAACAGTGTACTCACGATCCACTACGCCATAGTTTACTATCCACGACAGGGGGTAGCAGTTAGAATCTTCATCCAAGAGCCATTCATCAAATTCACCTGAAGCTTGATATGCTTCAAGCATGCCTTGTGGCACATGGCAGTGTGTTCCATTCTCAGGGTTGTGACTTGCAAGACGCGACCCATTAAACTCTGTGCCCCCCACATTGCTCGCATCTCTAAAGATGCCATCCCACCAGCCTTCAAAGTCTTGAAGTTGACTGTCTTCCATCAGGAAATACACATCGGTGACACCCGTGCACTCAGAGAAAGCGTGCGCTTGAATCTCTGTCACCGTTGAGGGTATAACCATTGTTGTGAGACTTGTGCAAAAAGCAAAAGCCTCCTCCTCAATGATCTCCAATCCCTCGGGCAGGATTGCCACTTCAATATTAGAACAACGGAAGAACGCGTTCTGCCCTATGCTGGTAATGCCCTCGTCTATGGTGAGATAAACGATGTCTTCGTTATCCTCGAAAGCACCATTGGCGATTCCGAAGACTTGATACTCACCAACCTGACCACGTATGTGGAGCGACTGAATGGGTGTCTTCTCGTCCCAGCCGGCAGCCATGTATCCATACTCATGGGCGATGGAGTTTTCATACCACTCGTAGACCACGCCGTCAACGACGAGTCCGTCGTTGGCGGCATGACCTACAGTAGCAGTCAGCACAGATAATAGTGCTATTAATAAGAGTTTCTTCATTTCTTGATAATCTGCTTGATAGCTCTTGCTCCATTGTGAGTGCGAGCTTCGACGAAATAGACTCCATCAATTAGGTGACTCAGGTTCAATGTAGCATGATTGTCATCGATGGTGAAGTGGTCGAGTTGCTTGCCGTTGATTGAGTAAAGAGTCACATCCTTGATGATGTCGCCTGCGGTGACGTTGATCACATCGGTAACCACTGCTGGAGTGATTACTATCGATGATGACAATGTCACATTCTCAATTGCCGACGTGTTGTTAAGGTCAAGCACTTGAGGCTCGTCGAGGTCGCCATAAATCCAGTCACTGAGCCATTGCAGCTCCTCGCTGAACCACACTTCCTGGCCACCATAGATGGTGGCGAAGCGCACTGTCTTGCCCGCCTCGTCGGCATTGCCTGCCACGGTGAGCATGTAGTAGCCATCGTCGGTGGCAAAGGTGGCTCCACGGCACTCGCCATCGACAAATGCTGCCAGGCACAGGTCGTTGACCTCGATGTCTCCCTTCACGATGCGCGCCACAACATTCATGTTGTCGCTGAACTGGTGGTGGTCAACAGGGGCAAATGGCAGGTTGCGAGGCGCATTCATCATCACAGCAGGCGCCTGATAGGTATTGGCATCAATGGTTGGATAGCGGAAGGTCACAGGCTCGCTGTTGTTGGACTTATAATAATAGCCCAAACCAGGAATAATGGCTGTGAGATCGCCCTCCCACTTGTAACCGTCGTAGAATGCCACCTGAGTCTTGCTCTTGACGATGTCGCCACGAGTAGGCATCAGGTCGGCGAAGGCCTCGGCAAGGCTGAGGTTGTAGATTGACAGCGGTCCAATCCAGTTCCATCCCGGGTAGATGGTCTGGGTGGTGTTGCGGGTGTCAATCATCGTGCCACTGATGCTGTGGTTGATATCGTTCTTGACCTTGAGTTTGTAGAGGTTTCCAATTGCCAGCGTGTCAAGACCGGCAGAGGTCCACTTAGTACCGCTATTCATAGCGAATCCTTCTTTGCCCTTGATGGTGTTGAACGTCTTGGAGTGACCGAAGAGGCTCTCCAAGTCGGCCTTACCAGGCTCGGGCTCGACAAAGAGCGATATCCAGTTCCAACCGTTAACGAGGTTGCACTGCTGCTCAATCAAGTCACTTGGTTGCCACACAACAGGGTTGTCGTAGTCACCATAGAGTCCGTTGGGTTGGTAGGTAGGATTCAGTATCTCGCCATTGAGCTTGGTCTTCACATTGCCAAGCACTACGCCCTTCTCGGCATCATAAATGCGGAAGGTGATGGGACTCAAACTTACTACGTCCTCTATTCCGTAGATGGTCATGTTCACAAAGTAGGCATCACGACTAACCACCAATTTGGGCGATGCCACGCCACAGCACTTGTCATCGACAAAGGCGGCAATTTTGGTATTGGTATTGGTACAAATCTTGTCGTCTAAGTAGATTTGACCTATCATGTTCATCGAACTCTCGGCTCCATAGGGGTCGAATGTCCAATTGGGCTCGTTGCCTGTTACAGTGACATTGATTAGCAACGGGGCACAGATGCCGTCATTGTTGGTCGCGTAGGCATAGACCATGTGAGTTCCAACAGGCGCATCGGCTCCCACTGTGAACTCTATAGTTTCCCACTCACCTGTGCCAAGCACGCCTGTGGTTACCGAAGGAGTAATCCAGGTGGGAAGTCCCGAGATGTCGAAACGCCCGCTCTCGCTGCCCTTGTTGTGCAAAGCTGCGAACATAGACGCCTCGCTCAAGCGGTCCTTCTCAACCAATAGCGCCTCTTGATCCCATTCTAGAGTGCTGTAATCAACTACTGCACTCCATGTGATGGTCTCCGACAGGTTATCCTGCATGTCACGCACATTCTTGACGATGAACGTGAGCAAGATACCCTGCATACGTGCCGGCAACGTGTTGAGGTTGATGTAAATCTCGTTGGACGAAGCCGTGAAATCGAAGTCAAGGTTCTGCTTGAGCGGCGACTTGCGCAGAGCGGGAGCAGTAGAAGATTGTACCACTCCAGGACCTATTGCTTCGCCCATGCCAAGCTGCTCCATGCCAGGAGCATTGTTGATGAGGCTGAACTCTGTGATGATGTTGCCATTGGCATCAAGCACACTGTGCTCCATGGGATAGTAGGCGATAAGTCCAGTGACCTGTGCGGTATCGACCTGATTGTAGCGGTTGGCTATTACCGAGGTGCCATCACACGCCACATTCCAAACACGCAGCTCATCGATGTCGCCAGTGAACTTGTAGCTCTCCTGAATCATGCTTGACTGTGGGTCAAACTTGAGGATACCGCCCACATAGAGGTAGTCGCCTGCGGCAGCCGGCAACTGCTGCTCAGCAAGAGTCTTCACGGGCTTGCCGTCGAGATAAACCACAGCACTTACGCCACGATGCACGTTGAGGGCGATGTGGTGCCAATTGCCGTCGTTGTAGTCGGTGTTGGTGAGCACGATTGGCAGGCCATTGCTGTCGAGCGATGACAGGCTATCATTGTAGAGGTGGAGAATCATCGAGTTGTCGTAGTCGAAGCCAATCGATACTCGGTCGGTAACCGAGAGCAATGTGGCTCGTGCGTTCTTGTCTTTCTCGCCACGGAACCAGGTCTCAACAACATAGCTGTCGGTTGAGCGTGGCGACACACCTCCAATAGGCACCTTGATGATGTGCTCGCCATCGAGGTGAGCGGCAAGGTTGGTGTTCTCCACGTTCCACGACTCGGTAGCCAGATGCATGTTGCGTCCACGGGCATAGTCAGTAACGGTGGTACCGTGACCCTCGTTCATCTTCCAGTAGCCAACCAGTCCTGGCAGATAGGGTGCTACGACCTCATCTTTCTGTGCCAGCAGGGTGCGCACTGGGCAGTTCTTGTTCCAGAGCACAAGCTCGTGCATCATGCCAGTGAAATCGCGGCCCAGAATGAGTCGGCCGTTGCTATTGTAGTCCGACACAATGGCTTCGTCGAAGAGCATCGTCTCGTTGCCATCTTCGGCCATGAGCATGGTGAGAGTGTTTTGCCCCGCCATGCCTTTCACATAGTTAAGAGCGAGGAACACCCACTTATCCATTGGCACGGTCTCTATCGACGTGATTGTGATTTCGTTGATAGTGGCATCGATTTGTCCGTTTTCGTTTATGGCAACCTTGAGCATGTTGCCCTCGGTTCCGTGCTCGATGATGGTGCCGCTGCCCTTGCGCTTGAGCCACAATGATGAGGCGAAGCTGGTGTTGGCGATGGGCAGGTAGGCATCGGTCTCGACTGGAGTGCCGTTGAACTGCAGCGACACGTCGTGTGAAACCTGGGAGTCGTTGAGCGAACCAGTGATGAAGAAGTTGTCGTCCTTGGTGAGATAACTCTCGCGGATGTCTTCGTTAAACTTGATTCGGATGTCGTCAGTCGGTGTTAGGATACCAGTGTTGGGATAAGCCTGTCCAAGCAGTTTAGGTCCGCGAGTGTCGCGAATCACTTCAATCTCATTGGTCATCGCAGTGTATTCCTTGCCAGCCAAGATGCACATGCTCTCGGCAGCCACCATGTAATGGCCGTCGATGTTGGGCAGCTTGAGATCGTAGGTGATGTTGGGCTTATCGTTTGGCATGAGCGACTGTTCGTCGGTCTCGTGGCCTTCGCTATAGTAGCTCTCATCGGTGAGCCATTCGTGGGCTGTAATCCACTGGGCATCGCCGGCAAAGCGGTATTTGAGTCTCACGCCCTTGAGGCCATTGAAAAGACGGTTGATGTCGCTAATGGTGGCAACTATCTCTTCTTTATTTTGCACAGCTCGCTGATTGAGGATTGTCTTGTTGAGATTGAGAGTGACTGGTGGCGCTGCAGGCACAAAGTGTGCCGAGAACGAAACAGTCTCATAAATCCACCTCTCAGGCTTACACGAGTTGGCAAGGAACAGGGTGATGTCGTTGTAGTCGAGAACGGAGTTGTCGGCCTGTTTGATGGTAAGCGTCTTAGTGATGGGCACTCCATACTCCATCCACATTTCCACACCGTTGACAAGAGGCTCTCCATCCATATATATCTGCAATCCATTGGGATTGCTTACTGCGTCAACATATACTACAGCCGAGGTGAGTGCCTCATGTGTCTCGCTCTCGTTGGTGAATACCACCTGCACTTGAGCTTCTTGACCAGCGGGGATGTCAACGAAGTTGCGGATAGGCATCGAGATGTGAGGATTATCGCTCTTCATCGTCGCATAATCGAGAAGAGTGCCTGGATTGTAGTACTTGGTGCGTGTCTCACCCTCGTAGGGGCAACGCGTCTGTCCGCCACGAGTGCGGAAGATGGTGGACCATCCCTTAGGGGATCTAAAGATGTCAACCGTGTGGGCATTGCCGCGCTGCGTATCGTTGAGCGTGTAACCAAACCTTTCGACTATAGTCGTCTCATCGATGTCATACTTGGTTTGATGATACCCAATATCGGTATTTGAGATAATGATGCAACCACTCTTATTTATTAGGTAACCGTTTTTGCCTCTATAGGCAAGTCCAGTTGAGAAATTCTCGGTGGAGTTGTCAACGGTATTTGTCGTGGTACCAGTGGTGTTAGAAACTGTCACACCACGCTCGAACGACTCGTTACCTATTTTGTAATTCGGGTTGTTGAAAGCTTTAATCTTGTCTTCCTCATTGGCGGCAAGGGTTTTCTTCCACGACTCGATGACCTGGTTACACCAGTGCACACTGTCGCAACCTTCAAAACCATCGGGGAAACGGGCATAGTAGCTTGGGCCATCCATGCCATCGACGGCTTGGTCGCCCCACACTTCCTTGTCGCTATTGCTCGAGCCGTAGCGCGGGTCGTCCTCGGAGAGGAAAGTGTAGTAGGTTGACACTTGTGGATCATCCTCAATCTCGCTCATCGAGTTGATGTGCTTGAGCATGGTGTTGCGGGTGCGCTTAATATTGCTGAACAGGGTAGTCTCGATGTAGTTCTGAGAATACTCAAAATGAGTATTGAACTTCTCATCCATCGACATGGTCTCTTGCATATCCACTGCCCAAGAACCATCCTCCTGCTTAAAGATTCCAACCTTGTCGGCAGCACCTATTATATAATTGGTGGAGTAACCTATAAACACATCTCCATCGCGGCCCACATAGTCCATAGTTGAACTAGAAGATGTTGCCACTCCATTGGTGTAGGTAACTGACTTGTGATTGTCCCAAGTTTTATGAACGTCATATTTCCATGACACTTGATTCTCACTAACAATATTGTTGTAGAATACTGTGCCGAAAAATGCCGATCCAGCAATCATATCATATTCTACAGAGTTGCGTATGTCAACACCAAACTCGGTATTGTTGTGCACACCTCGCACAGTGTAGGTGTAGTCGCTAGTGACCGAATCTCTCGCCCAAGTTGCATAGGATGCGTCACCAGGCGGGTCACGCAGCACCATCTGCACATGGCTGGGCCCCGCAGTGATAAAGTTGTTGCCCGTGGGCACCACGCCAGCAATAATACCGTTTAAGCCTTCATAACTCCACAGTTTTGTCTTGCCTTGAACAACCATCGAGGCGTTCATGTTGCGGGTGAAGGGCGCCGTGAGGGCTGGTATTCCTGCTCTCCATTTGTAATGCCCCACTCCTACCGAATCGAGCCGCACTTGCTCGGGGTCGAGTTTCGCCATGTCGCCACGTTTTAATTCGTGGCCATCGATAACGTTGTCCTCGGCAGCAATGAGCGCAGCTTCTCCCAACTCATTGCCAAAGGTGATGACGGAGTCTCGTAGCATATCTTTACGCAACCTTCCTGTCGCAATCTTGTCATAGTTCGTGTAAGGCTCATAGGCCATTACCTTGAAGTCGTAAGTACGCCCTAACTGGAAGATGGGGTAGCCATAGTTGTAGGTCACATCACCAGTTGACTCGTTGTAATTGTAGATGGGAAGCTTGATTTCTTCACCCATATCGGTGACGGTCAGGGTGTCGGTACCGAAAGCACCTGGTGGCAATCCCATCTGAGTGATGTCTATCACTGGTGTACTGTGATAGGTGAGCATCATCTTCTTGTTACACCTGAACAGTGGCAACGGTTCATTGTTTACCGTGTAAACGGTGTCGGGAGCAATTGAATCTTTAGGATTGGTGAGATTCACCGCAGGAATTGACAAGAACACCTCATCATTTTCAATGGTAGGATTATTGGGGAACCTTACACTTTTCACCATGTAACGAATTGGAGGTATCTTGGCGCTGAATTCACCAGTATTCTCGTCGGTGGTGATAATGATATTTTTCACATCATCAACGTCACCACCAGCGCGATAGGATGTGCTGCTGATATCGAGTGAAGAACTTTCTACGGCAACATTCTCGGGATTAGGCACCCACTCAATGGTGGTGCCTTGCACTTGCTGCACGGCGTTGAGCATGCGTTGTGAGTGGTCGAGCGGCGTCAAGGTTATTATTGCTTTGCCAATGGTATTCTCGCTCACTCCATATCCCAACGGTTTCTCGCCCTCGGTGTTGCCACCGGTAACACGGCCTGCAAACACCGCTAGCGTGTTATCATAGAAATCGATATGGGTATCATCAACGAACTCATAGGTAGCGTCCTCTTCTACAGGATAGCGACCGGCACCCTCAAAGGTGTGGCCGTCGCGGCGAGCCTCGATATAGTGGCTGCCGATAGGTACCGAAATCTCATATTCGCCATTTGCGTCGCTGTAGATGAGTTTGTCGTTCTTGTTGCAAGGCATACCGTCAACATAGAATGTCACACTATCGACAGGAATCGTGGTACCAGAATAGCGAATTGTGCCTCGCACTTTGAAACTTGACACATCGGTAAAGTCATAACCGTTGAGCGACAGCGAATTTGCACTGATGAAACCAGTGCGGCTGGCAGGATTAAAGGAGTGAATACCCTTGGTGGGGGCTACGGTGTAGCCCGTGCCGCTGCCAGTGAAAGGAATGCCACGAATGATATACTCACCATTGGTGTTGGTCAAGCCATAAAGCGAAAGCTGATCTTCGCTTGGAACAATTTCCGATGGACGGTTGTTGGTGCCCAAGTCTGGGTGGTTTCCGTTAGGAATGCCATCGGTATAGGAATAGTCAAAAGCATATTCTTCCAGACCTTCGTCAAAGGGCCAGTAGAGTTTAAGTCCTGTTTCGCGTCCACTGAGCAAGCGGTCGTAAGTGGTGACAATCTCGTTGTCGGGAAGCGCGCGATTCCATATTCTCACTTCATCGATGTTTCCCTTGAGCGTGTTGTGATGATTTCCTCCATAGGCACCACAAATCCTCACTTTAACCTTGTTGTCGGCATCTGCTGGAATTTCGCTGGTGTCGAAGTGAAGAGAGGGGAAATCCTTGAGGTCAAATATGTAAGGATTCTCGACATCTCCGTTGATGATGAAGGTTATTGAGCCATCGGCATTGTTGCGGATGGTGATGTGGCTGTATTTGTTGTATTCAATTACTCCATAGGCTCCAGTGGCAGGATTCTTGAACCACTTTTCGGTACCACCGAATTTCAGCATCAGTGCAAAACCGTCATGGTCGCCACCATACTGGTTGTGATTGTAATTGAACAGACCGAAATTATAGCCTACGAGGTTTCCTTCGGCGTCATGAGTGTCACCATCATATTTGTCCATCTTGAAAAGTCCCACCCAGTGTTGCTCCTCATCGGGATTAATCCACATTTGCAAGGTAAATGGTCGGTCAAGGCGCAGCATGCTGTTGGCAGTACTGGGATCGGCAAGCCACACCATACCGACACCGTCATCAAGCAATTTGCGACTGTAGAACTGTGGACGCGAAGTCTCGTCGCCACTGCGCAAGAGGTTGAGCCTTACTCCTTCAACCGCCGTGCCTGTATCGAATTGTACACGACCGGCAATCACACCAGCCGCCTGGCTGAAGCCGCTCTCAACAATCGAATTGCTGATAACTCGGCCTGTGCCGTCACAGTCGGCAGAATAGGCGGCCACTCGATATTCATAGAATCTACCAGGCTCAGCTGTCTGGTCTACGTAGGTATAGTTGGTTGTTGTTCCTGAAGTGGTGCCGATTGTGAGCCAGTCGCTGGCTCCTATGAAACGCCTGTGAACCTCATAGTAAGTTGGGCTGGTGCCCACCTGTTTTGCTGTCCAGTTAACATGAACGCTTCCCTGGTAGTTGCCCTTACTGATTGTGACACCAGTCACAATGCTGCCGTCAAGCAAGCTTGACTGAATAGTGTCGCTGGTGAAGTGCAATTTCCCGTCAAGCATATCGGTGTTGACAAAATATCTGTACACCTCGCAGCTTGACTCAGGCTTGTCATCGGTGAACGAAGCTTTTCCTGCATCACGTGGCACAGTGACTTCTCCATATTTTTTCCTTATTGTTCCATCGGGATCAATGCGGTTTACATAGAAAGTTACCGATGTCTCATTCTTGGGCACGTTGCCAAAATCCCAGTCTATCTTGATGTTGTCGGTGACATCCACATCCTGGCTGAGGTGCAGGGGTATCACCGTCACGGTGTTGGCCATAACAATGGCTGCATTGATATTAGCGAGTGGCTGGGGGTCGCTGGGAATATCCAACGGAGCCCACGAATTCTTGAGCTGGAACACCTCATAGCGATAATACTCGTTGTAGTCCAGTCCATACATTTCTTTGTCGATGAAATAATTATCGGACGTTGAGCCCACTTTCACGCGGTTGCCCGTGTAGGAGCCATACTCGTTCATGGGCGTGCGGTAAATCTGGAAATCTCCTTCCTCGGCGACAGCGTTATCCACCACCCATTGCAGGCGCATCTCGCCTTTCACTTGGTTGAACGTTGCCGTCACATCAGATGACGCGTTGTTGAAATGCGTTACCGTCTTTGTGGCCTTGGGAAGCCTCAGCTCAAGTGTGGTATTGTTGTAGACGTAATAAAAAATACCGGTTTTAGTCACTTCGACATTGAAGTTTTGAGCAGGCACGTCAAGCTCTATCGTTTTTGCATCACGGTTTTCCAGGAAGATAGATCCGTCGCTGAAGACCGTGCCGTCGTCGGTAACAACTTTGGCCATGTAAGAGCTCCTATAAGTGTGGCCTTGCGTATCATAAGCCATGGGATTTGGCAGCCAAGTGTTGTCGGCAGTCATCTTCACTTTGTTGGGAGCTGTCCATTCAAGTTCGGCATCCTTGCACTTCTCAAACTCCATTTCCAGCCCCTTCAGGTAGCGCATATGGATAGTGAAACTATAGTCTGTATCCCAAGCCCAGAAATGGTCTTGCTTGTAGTAGGTATCATTCTCAATCTGGATAGCGGTCACGTTGTCAAGACCAGCCTGATTGGGGGCGTAGCGGAACGATAGCCAGGTGCCATCCATGTTGCCATGGCCAATCACACCATAAGTGTAGTCAGTCTGAGTGAAATTGCCACCTTTAGGCCACTCGCCAATCTTGTGGAGCGAACCAGAGCGTGTCATCACATAGAAAGATTGATCAGAACCATTTCTTTCAAAGCCATTGGGTTGACCGTAGTGATAGCGGTACCTGATCGTGACGGTTGGATACTCTGTCGACAGCACTCCGCCAGTATTAGTATCAAAGCCACGGAAATTGTTCATACCCGTGTCTTCGTTGATTCCGGTGCACCATTGATAGCTTTTGCCGTGGCTCACCCCGGCGACATAGATGTTACACCAGTAGGTGCCACCGCCAGGGTCGGAGAACTGACCCGCAATGGCATGTGCCGCAAGCGGTGACAACAACAACGTCATTATCAACGCTAACTGTGTTAAAAATTTGTGAATTTTCATGTTATAAATATTATTTAATTATTATTTTTTCACTAAAAGAATTAAATTTGCAAATATACTACTTTTTTTCTAAAATACACATTATATTTATTCATTGAGCTAAAAAGTGCCATTTTGACTAGATTTTGACTAGATTTTGAGTTGTAAAAACAAGAAGAGACTTATCACAAGCCCCTTCTCAACAATTAAAAAATTTATCATGAAAACAGTGAATCGGCTGGGATTCGAACCCAGGACCCACAGCTTAGAAGGCTGTTGCTCTATCCAGCTGAGCTACCGATCCAGCTTCTTGGTACCCCAAAAGCGGTGCAAAGGTAATACATTTTTCTGAAAAGACAAAATTTGTGAAATAATTGTTGTAATTTTGCAGCTGAAACAGAAGTCAGAGGCCAGAAGCTCTTTTTTATATCTCATTTCTTGCTTCATCTCCAGACAAGGCACGCCTTGTCCCTGCAAAACACTTAACACTTAACACTTAACACTTAACACTTATAACTTAAACAGATGTCTTTACTTGACACAGTGCGCCACTTGCGCATCGCCGACTATAACTATCCGCTCCCCGAGGAGCGCATCGCCAAGCACCCGCTGCCACAGCGTGAGCAATGCAAGGTGCTGATGTTCAAGGACAACACTATAGAGCAGCACATCTTTCACGAGGTGCCACAGCTGCTTCCTGCCAATGCCTTGCTCATCTACAACAACACCCGTGTCATCAATGCCCGCCTGCGCTTCAGCAAGGTCACTGGCAGTCAAATCGAGATTTTCTGCCTCGAGCCAGTGGCGCCCCGCGACTACCAGCTCATTTTCCAAACCACCCACGAGTGTACCTGGCTGTGCCTGGTGGGCAACAGCAAGCGGTGGAAAAGCGGCGCTCTAGCTCAAGAAATCGTCATTGGCGGCGAGACCATTACCATCAATGCCACTCGCGGCGAGCGGCGGGGCAATGCCTTTGAAATCACATTCTCGTGGAACGGCAGCGATGTGACGTTTGCCACTGTGCTCGAGGCGCTGGGCGAGATACCCATCCCACCTTATCTCAACCGCGACACCGAGCAGAGCGACCTTACCGACTACCAAACGGTGTATAGCCACATCGACGGCAGCGTGGCAGCCCCCACGGCAGGCCTACATTTCACCGACGAGGTGCTTGCCGAGTGCGACCGCCGCGGCATAGGGCGTCGCCAGCTCACCCTGCATGTGGGAGCAGGCACGTTCCAACCGGTGAAAAGCGACAACATTGGCGATCACGACATGCACACCGAGTTTATAAGCGTGCCACGCGACCTGATTGCCGAGCTCTCCACGAGCAGCCGCCCAGTGATTGCCGTGGGCACCACCAGCGTGCGCACTCTCGAGAGCCTCTATTACGTGGGCCAGATTCTTGAGACCAACCCCTGCACCACTGAGGAGGAGCTGCGCGTGACCCAATGGATGCCTTATACCACTCCATGTGAGATATCGCCCCGGCAAGCGCTGCAAAACATCGTCAATTATCTTGACCGCCATGGCGCTAGCGACTACCTGGGCAGCACCCAGCTGATGATTGCTCCAGGCTACAGCTACCGCATCGTCGATGGCATGATTACCAACTTCCACCAGCCGCAATCAACACTGCTGCTGCTCGTAGCGGCCTTTGTGGGCAACGACAACTGGCGTCGCATCTACGACTATGCCCTCGACCATGATTTTCGTTTCCTGAGCTACGGCGATGCCTGCCTATTTCTTTAACTAGTTTGTCGCTCTTTGCCCTAGTGTAATTGTCCTTCAATACAAGAAGGTCAATATTTCTTGTCCTTAATTTTCCTAAAGTTTGAAGGAAAAAATGAGAATTGCTGAATAGAGGTTACTTGAATTGACATAATTATGCGGCACATACAATTGATTTGTGCCAAATAATTATGCGCAGCGCCATATCGCAACATTTGCACCTTTTATCACCTGACATAAAAAAATGCCGCAAGATTCACATCTCACGACATCCTCACCATAAAATTTAAATACTAAAACTTATTTACCTTACAATTTTATGTTAACAATGAAAAAGATTTTAATATTCACTAAACATTATTAGCTGAAATACTAACAATCAGCAGTATTCTTACAAAACAGATTATAAAGTTCTTTCAAAGGAGAAGATTTTTATTTATCTTCTTTATTAGATCACAAACATTACGCAAATTTAAAAATTTATAAAATAACCACCAAGCATCATCCAAATTAATAGTGATTTTTTAGGTTTGTTTAAGATTTAAAATACTGCATTTTAACAAAAAACGATAAATTTGTACATTTCTACAACACATTAACACAGCACCAATAAGTAGGCTCAAAGAAAAATTAATGCATAATTTTTAGTTCCGCGAGTTGCTTGCTTTGCTATAGTGGCTTATCATTATATTGCTTGATGACTGTGATGAGATGATGGGAACTACAACCTCTTGACGGTTTGGCCCACAAGACATGACTCGTTTCCACATCACTCTAAAAACGACAAATTAATATTTTTGGAGAATTAATCAAAAAGCGCTACCTTTGCCACACATATAAATAAAGATACACAAAATTGCTCAAGACGCTATTAAAACAGATAGGCACATTTAAAATTGCCTCGATACTCACCCCCATCTTCATTGCCCTTGAGGTGGTGATGGGAGTACTCATACCCTACGTCACATCATGGATCATCGACGAGGGCATTGCTAAAAACGACTTGCCCAACGTGTATAAATATGGTGCCATCATGCTGGTGCTCGCCACCATGAGCATGATATTCGGCATCCTTGCAGGGCGGTTCTCGGCCATTGCCTCGTCGGGCTTTGCTCGCAACTTGCGCGATGCCATGTTCCGTAACATACAGACGTTCTCATTCTCCAACATCGACAAGTTCAGCTCATCGGGCCTGGTGACCCGCATGACCACCGATGTCAACAACCTGCAAAACGCATTTCAAATGCTGCTGCGCATCTCGGTGCGCGCTCCGCTGAACCTGGTGTTCAGCATCTTCATGTGCGTGTTTATCAACACCCAGATGAGCCTCATCTTCGTCATCGCTCTCGCAATACTAGGGACAGCGCTCTACCTCATCATTAGCCGCACGGTGAAGCTATTCACGCAGGTGTTCAAGAAATATGACGACCTGAACAATGTGGTGCAAGAGAATGTATCGGCAATCCGCGTGGTTAAAGCCTTTGTGCGCGAGGACTATGAGAACAAGAAGTTTAGCAAGGCGGCCCGGGCGCTCTATAGCCTCTTTGTCAAGACCGAGAGCCTGATGGCACTAAACCACCCGGTGATGATGATTGTGGTGTATGGCTGCATCATCTCGCTGTCGTGGTTTGGCGCAAAGCAGATTGTGGGCGGTGACCTTACCACGGGGCAGCTCACCTCGCTGTTCACCTATGTGATGACCATCCTCTCGGCACTGATGATGCTCTCCATGATCTTTGTGCAGCTCACCATGAGTGCCGCCAGTGGCAAGCGCGTGGCCGAGGTCATCAACGAGAAAGCCCACATCGTCAACCCCGAGAACCCTGTCATGACTGTTGCCGACGGCAGCATCGACTTTAAGAATGTGAAGTTCACCTATAACAAGACTGGCACCCTCCCCACCCCAGCAACTCTGCTGGCAGGCCAGAGCGCAGCGGCTATCGACGACTGCGACTATGCCGTCAAGGACATCAATCTGCACATCGATAGTGGCGAGACAATAGGCATAATAGGTGGCACCGGCTGTGGCAAATCTACCCTGGCGATGCTCATCAGCCGCATGTACGACGTCACCGAGGGCAGCATCATGGTGGGCGGAGTTGACGTGCGCGACTACGACCTGGAGACACTGCGCAACAACGTGTCGATGGTGCTCCAGAAGAATGTGCTCTTCAGCGGCACTGTGCTCGACAACCTGCGGTGGGGAAAGACCGACGCCACGCTCGACGAGTGCCGCCATGCTTGTGAGCTGGCGTGCGCCCATGAGTTTATCGAGGAGATGCCCAACGGCTATGACACTATCATTGAGCAAGGAGGAGCTAATGTGTCGGGCGGACAGAAACAACGCCTGTGCATCGCTCGCGCACTGCTCAAGAGCCCCAAGGTGCTTGTGCTCGACGACTCCACCAGCGCTTGCGACACCGCTACCGACGCCCGCATCAGCAAGGCCCTGCGCGACTACATGCCCCATGTCACCAAGATCATTGTGGCACAGCGAGTACACAGCGTGATGCACGCTAATCGCATCATAGTGATGGACGGTGGGCGAGTCACCGCATTCGACACTCACGAGAATCTGCTCAAGACCAGCGAAATCTACCGTGAGATCTACAACATCCAAACTCAAGACTCTGGCGACTTCGACAAACCAAAATAGAGGAATCGGAGATCGAGAATCGAGGAACGGGATACTGACTAAAAACTAAGAACTTAGAACCAAAAACTAAATAAACAATGAAACGATTTATCTATTGCTTTGCTGTTATGCTGCTGTGCTCAGTGACTGCCAGCGCTCAAAAGCAGTTTACCCTTGAAGACCTGAACTTTGGTGGCAAGAACTACCAAAACATGATTGCCAAGAACAAAACCCTCACTTGGCACGACAACCAGCTTTACCACATCGAGAAAGACTCCATGTGGACCGTTGACCTCAAGAGTGGCAAGGAAAAACTAGCGTTCACCTCACAGCAAGTCAAGAGTTGGGCAGGCCTCGACAACACGCCAAACCTCAAGTGGGCATCGTTTCCCTACCCCGACAAGCCGCTGATGCTGATTTTTGACCACGACAAGCGCATTCTCGTTGATGTGAAAAAGCACAAGCAAGAGTGGACGCAAGATTATCAGGGACAAGACATCGACTGGAGCAAGGCCAGCCGTAATGCGGCTTTCGTAAAAGACGACAACCTGTGGATAACAACAGCCGCCGGCAAGACCTCACAGATCACCACCGACGGCTCGCGCAATATTGTCTATGCCCAGAGCGTGCACCGCAATGAGTTTGGCATCGAGAAGGGTACCTTCTGGAGCAACAGCGGCAACCAGCTCGCGTTCTACCGCATGGACCAGAGCATGGTCACCGACTATCCGCTCATCACAGTGCCCGAGATTAACGACTCTACCCAGGTAGAAGCCACTCCAGCCCCTGAGAAATACCCCATGGCAGGCCAAACGTCACACAAAGTGCAAGTGGGCATCCTCGACATCGCATCGGGGAAAGTCATTTACCTCAACACTGGCGACCCCACCGACCGCTATTTCACCAACGTGTGCTGGAGCCCCGACGACAAGCTGGTGTATCTCTTTGAGCTAAACCGCGACCAGAACGACTGCCGCCTTGTGAGCTACGACGCCTCGACAGGTGCCAAGGTGGGAGAAATCTACCGCGAGACGAGCGACAAATATGTGGAGCCACAAACGCCCATCGCCTTCCTGCCCTGGGATGCCACAAAATTTGTGATGCAGAGCCAAAAGGACGGCTACAACCACCTCTACCTCCACAACGCCGACGGCTCGCTCATCAGGCAGCTCACCAGCGGCAAGTGGGTGGTGATGGAGATGCTGGGCTTTGACAAGGAGCGCAAGGCCATCATCATCGCCAGCAACGAGATAAGCCCCATCCAAAAGAACATTTTCAGCGTAGATGTTGCCACTGGCAAGCGCACTCGAGTTGACGAGGGCGGCAAAGGGTGGCATGGCGCAGTTCTCAACGACAACGGCACTTGGCTGGCCGACTACTACTCCGAGCCCGATGTGCCACGCAACATCGCCATCGTGAGCACCGCTACTGGCAAGGCTCAGCGCTATTTCACTGCACCCGACCCCTGGCAGGGCTACAGCGTGCCTCAATACAGCTGCGGCACCATCAAGGCTGCCGATGGAGTCACCGACCTCTACTACCGCATGGTGAAACCCATCGACTTTGACCCAACCAAGAAATACCCAACAGTGGTATATGTGTATGGCGGACCTCACGCTCACAACGTGGACGCGCGATGGCACTACTGTAGCCGCAGCTGGGAGACCTACATGGCACAGAAGGGATACATTCTCTTCATCCTCGACAACCGAGGCAGCGAGAACCGTGGCCGCGACTTCGAGCAAGCCACCTTCCGCCAGCTGGGGCAAGTAGAGATGCAGGACCAGATGCGCGGTGTTGACTACCTGCGCACTCTGCCTTACGTTGACATGCAACGCCTGGGAGTGCATGGATGGAGCTTTGGTGGCTTCATGACCATCAGCCTAATGACTAACTACCCCGACGTGTTTAAAGTGGGCGTGGCCGGAGGACCAGTGATTGACTGGAAGTGGTATGAGGTGATGTATGGCGAGCGTTACATGGACACTCCACAGACCAACCCCGAGGGATATGCCAAGACCAGCCTCATCCACACTGCCAAGAACTTGAAAGGCCGCCTGCAAATCATCATCGGCCTCAACGACCCCACGGTAGTGCCACAGCACGCCTACTCCTTCCTCAAAGCGTGCATTGGCGCCGACACGCAGCCCGACTTCTTCGTATATCCTGGCCAGGGCCACAACATGGCCGGTCACCAGAGCGTACACCTGCATGAGCGCATCACACGCTACTTCGACGACTATCTCAAGTAACTAACTGAGTCCACTTTAAAAAGTCGCTATTTTTGGAAAAAAACAAACAAAGCAGCAAAAAGAAGACAAATCCAACAAACTTAATATCAACAAAATAGAGTTCGTTGTAATTCGTTCAATCCGTGTGCTTTTATTTTTTAAAGTGCTTTTCTTAAGTGCATCAAATAAAATAATAAAAAACTAGAAGCTAAGACGTGCAAACTGAAAACTATTATGTACCTTTGCACAGATTTTAAACGAAACTATTGCAAATAGCACAAGCGAGGTCATGATTTTTTCGCTCGAAATACATTATATAGTATGGGCACTACTAGGGGTAGCGCTGCTGCTGTCGCTAGTGTGGGTGGTGTGGTACAACCGCCGCAGCATGAGGCTGTTGAGGTTCATGAAGGTAGATGAGCGCACTCGTCGCTACCTGTATCCAGAAGACTTGCCGTCGGTGTCGATCTTGGTCTTTGCCAACGACGACGAGCAGTGGCTCAACAAGTACCTGCCAACCATCATGCAGCAGAAGTATCCTAAACCCTTTGAAGTGATAGTGCTCGATGACGCGTCGGCCGATGGCACTAAAGACCTTGTAGGCGAAATGATGGCCTATTACGACCACCTTAAGATTGTGGCTGTTCCCGACCACACGCGCGCTCTCTCGCGCAAGAAGCTTGCAGTGATGCTGGGCATCAAGGCCGCCGAGCATGATGTGGTGCTAACAACTAATGCCAACTGCCAGGTACACAGCGACCGCTGGCTCATGGCGATGATGCGCAACTTTGGACCAGGGGTTGATGTGGTGCTAGGATATTCGCACTTTGCTCATAGCGAAGATGATAGGTTTGGTAAGAATTACCGCATCTTCGACGACATGACCACATCGATGCAGTGGCTGCTCAGTGCTATTAACGGCAAGCCCTACCGTGGCACCAGCGACAACCTTGCCTATCGCAAGGAGTTGTTCTACAAGAATAAAGGTTTCTCTAAATCGCTCGACATGAAATGGGGCGACGACGACGTGTTTGTCAGCGAGATTGCCACCGCCAGGAACACTCGCCTGGAAATCCTGCCCGCGAGCTTCATGTCGTCGCACTACGACGACCTGCCCCACGCCTTCAGCACCCTCAAGTCGCGCCGCGACTTCACGTCGCATTTTGTGAAGCACAAAACTCAGTTCCGCACCCAAGCTCTCATGTCGCTGGTCTATTACCTGAGGTTGGCGGCTATTGCTGGAGCTGTTGCACTGGCCTATACTAACCTAGCTGTGATAGCGATTGCCGTGTTTATTTTGCTGTTCACGTGGTTGCCGTCGATGTTAGTCACTTTCAGGAACTGCTATCTGCTGCACCTGCCGCTGCTGTTGTTCTCAACACCCGTAATGGTGCTTATAAGACCCATCGTCAACTGCTACTACAAGATTAAGGGACTTTTCACCCGCAAGAACAATTACACTTCAATTATGTAGCGATTCCTTTCTCTGAATTGTTCTTGCTTGTCCTCCTTTAAAATATTATGATTAAGACTCTCACATCTTGGCGTGGCATTTTTGCCATTTGCATCGTGTGCTTTCATTTTAAGATGCATGCGTTTGACCAAATGACCTATGCTGGTGTGACTTTTTTTTTCATGCTTAGTGGCTTTCTAACGGCCTATAAGCATCGCAGCATCAATTCCTGCAAGCAGTTTTACTGGCGACGCATCAAGCGCATCTTTCCCCTGCACTGGCTAGCGCTTGCAGCAATGCTAGTCCTCGACCTGACTTTGATTCATAAGTTCCATTATGGCTGGGACTTGCCGCTGCATGTGCTGCTGCTCCAATCATGGGTGCCTAGTGAGGCTGTTTTCTACAACTACAGCATCCACTCATGGTTCTTGAGCTCGCTCATGTTCTGCGTTGTTGCCACCCCGCTGTTGCTAAAGTTTTTTAGCCGTGTGGGTTTAAAGCTTGCATGGGGGGTGATGCTCGTCGCCTGTGTGGCGGTGGCGGTAGTCAATCTCGTTGCTGGCGAGCAGTGGCACAGTTATCTCTATGTGTGTCCTGCCACAAGGCTTGTTGATTATGCCCTGGGGATGATGCTTGGCGCTACGCTGCGCGATGGTGTCATGCCCAGCCACATATCAAAGCTGCGTGCCACTGCCAGTGAGATGGTGCCACTCGCGGTGATGATGGCATTTGTCGCCTTTCATGCCAGTGGCAGTGCCATTGCCGAGCGTCTCGAACACTCCGTGCTGTGGTGGCTGCCGGTGTCGATGTTGCTGGTGATGAATGTCGTCCTCAACACTCAAGAGGGCTACATAGGTAAGATTTTGTGCCTCAAGCCACTGCTGTGGCTTGGCGGCATCAGCTTTGAGGTGTATATCTTGCAGAAGCTGGTCAACAACGTGTTTGTCTATGCCGTGGCGCCATTCTTCGGCCACTTTGGTGTGCTCATTTACGACTACAGCTTTGCTTGCACCGTGCCGCTACTGCTCCTCACTGCGTGGCTAGTGAATAAGTTTATGAAATGCTTCATGCATAATGGACAATGGCTGTGCAGAATGAACAAAAAGGATGTTGATTGTGTTCAAAAAGCTAACAAATTGCAATAACGACCCGAAAAATGCGTTATTAATATAAGTTTTTACCGAAATGAAGTTTTTTAACGCACGACATATTTCTTTTATCGCTCTGATTTTGACGGCCATAGCTGCTGTAGCTCAGGACAATGACAAAATCCTGAACCGCCAGTATGCCGACATGAAGCGCATCCATTATGGCTTCTCGGTGGGTGCCAATTTCCAGGACTTGCTCATTACCAACAACGGCTATGTGAGTGAGGATGGCCAGTCGTGGTTTGCCGATATTCCCAACCACTCTCCTGGTTTTTGTGTGAATGTGCTCGCCGACTTGCGTCTGGGAGAGCACTTCAACTTGAGGCTCTCGCCAGGTATGTACTTTGGCAACAAGGTGGTGAAATATTACAATGCCACACCTCCCGAGGGCGCTCTAGAGCCCGAAATTTTCAAACAGAGCCAAAACGTGAAGGCCACCTACATTGTGGTGCCACTGGACTTGAAAATCTCAACCAAGCGTTATCACAACATACGTCCCTATTTCACTACTGGCGTGACGGGGCTCTACGACCTCAGCAAGGAGCGTCCTGAGCAGCTGCGCCTCAAGGACCTGGATGTGATGCTCACCGTGGGCATGGGGTGCGACATCTACTTGCCGTTCTTCAAGCTGTGCCCTGAGGTGAAATTCTGCTTTGGTCTTAGAAACCTGCTTGAGACCAAGCGCCCTGACTTGCAAGACAACCCCGCAATGGAGGTCTTCACCAAGAGCGTGAGCAAAATCAAGAATAACATGGTGGTTGTGACGTTTTATTTTGAATAACAAAGTTTATGCGACGATATTTAAAGACATTGCTTTTCTCGGTCTCGCTGGTGCTTGCCGCTAATGGTTTCCAAGCGGCGGCACAAATCGATGCACAGCTCACTCAATACTGGGCGCTGCCGTCTTATTACAACCCCAGCTCGATAGGCAATGTCGATTTCATCCACATCACTGCTGGCAGCAAGCTGCAGTGGATAGGCGTCAAGCATGCTCCCATGGACTTCCTGGCGATGGCCGACATGCCATTTAAATTCCTAGGTAAGCGCTGGGGTGCCGGACTGATGCTTCAGCAGGAGAATGTGGGTCTTTTCAGCACGCAGACCGTGGCAGCACAAATTGCGTGGAAGAAGAAAATGCTTGGCGGTACGCTGAGCGTGGGAGCGCAGGTGGGACTGCTCAACCAGTCGTTCAAGGGCGACAGCATCAGGGTGCCTGAGAATGACAGTTATCACACCAGTGCCGACGATGCCATCCCCAAAGGCGTGGTCAATGGCAAAGCCCTTGATGTGGCTGCCGGTGTGACATTCACCCACAAGTGGTTCTGGGTGTCGCTCTCTGGCACTCACCTCACTGCCCCCACCATCAACATGAAAGCTGGTGAGAACGAAGAAGATTTGTATCAGTTCGACACCGGTCGCAACTTTTATTTGATGGCAGGCAGCAATATTCCCATTAAAAATACGTTAATTGAAATACAGCCGTCGATAATGGTGAAGACCGACACTAAGTTCTGGCAATATGAGGCCACAGCTCGGTTTCGCTACAACAAGTTTATCTCGGCGGGTGTCGCCTATAGGCACAAAGACGCCGTGTGCGCCATGATTGGAGCGGAGTTCAAGAATTTCTTTGTGGGCTATGCCTACGATTTTCCCATCTCGGCAATGAACAAGGCCACGCACGGCAGCCATGAGCTTTTCTTGAACTATAACGTGAAGCTCAACATGGGTGAGGTGAACAGAAACAAGCACAAGAGCATTCGCATCATGTGATGCTCGTTAGATTTGATTAGCAACACGATTAACAGATAACATATTCTATCAAAATATATATGAAAAAGTTATTGATTTTTTGCTTTACGATAGTAATGCTGGCATCTTGCAGCGGAGTTCGTAAGTCTCTCAACAGTGGTGGAGGTGAAGTGACCGGAGTGGGAGCCGTCACCTTCAATGAGCCCACACCCTATGGCATGGTGCTCATCGACTGTGGCTCGATGAAGGAAGGCCCGGCAATGCGCGACTCGCTCTGGGGCATCGACTCCACAGCAAGAGGTGTGAGCGTTGACGCCTTCTGGATGGACGAGAACGAGGTGACCAACAGCAAGTACAAGCAGTTTGTATATTGGGTGCGCGACTCCATCATCCGCGAGCGTCTCGCCGACCCTGCTTATGGCGGCAACGAGGAGTTCAAAATTGAGGAGGACAAAGATGGCAACCCCATCAAGCCTCACCTCAACTGGAACCGCAATATCCCCTGGAAAAACCCTAGCGAGGATGAGGAACGCGCCATCGAGAGCGTTTATCGCACCAACCCCATCACTGGCAAGAAGGAGCTTGACCCACGGCAGATGAACTACCGCTACGAGGTGTATAACCTCACCGAGGCCGCCAAGCGCCGCAACCGCTTTGACCCCACCACTCGCGATTACAACACCGACCATGAAGTGCCCACCACCAATCCCACCATCAGCAAGGACACCGCCTTTGTTGATGACGATGGACGCATCATTCGCCAGACCATCACTCGTCCGCTGCAGAGCGAGTACGACTTCGTCAACACCTATATCGTGAACATCTTCCCCGATACCACGTGCTGGATCAACGACTTTGAGAACAGCTACAATGAGCCCTACGTGCGCATGTATTTTGCTAACGGCAACTTCAACAGCCACCCTGTGGTGGGCGTGAGTTGGGAGCAGGCTAACGCCTTCTGCCACTGGCGCACCGAGTTCTTGAAGAAGTCTCTAGGCAAGGAAGGAGTGTATATCGAGCCCTTTCGACTCCCCACCGAGGCCGAGTGGGAGTTTGCTGCTCGTGCCGGCAAGAACGAGAACATCTACCCGTGGGACGGCAACATACCGCTCACCGAGGATGAGGGGTGCTTCTATGCCAACTTCAAGCCTAACGAAGGTAACTATGTGCGGGACGGAAGCATCATAACGTCGCCAGTAGGCACTTATGAACCTAATGACAACGGGCTCTTTGACATGGCTGGCAACGTGAGCGAGTGGACCTCCACAAGCTACACCGAGAGCATCGACCGCATGACTAACGACCTAAACCCCGAGTATCGCTACAACGTGGCTAAGGAAGACCCTTACAAGATGTCGCGCAAGATAGTGCGTGGTGGCTCATGGAAAGACGTGGCCCACAACATTCGCAGCGACATTCGCATGTGGGAATACCAGAACGAGCAACGCTCTTACATTGGCTTCCGCTGCGTGAGAACCAAGGTGGGATATGTGAAGTCGAAACGCAAAAACAACTGCTGCGACTAAAAACTAAAAGACAATAACACACACATAACATAGCAATAATATGGCTACTGACAAGCAAACTTCAAAAGTGCAGCGCAAGAGAAAAAGGCAGATGGTAACCCAGCGCTTTTTCAACTTCGCTTATAGTATTGGTGCAGCTATCGTTATCTGGGGTGCCCTATTCAAAATATTGCACCTCCCCATGGGCAACTTGCTCTTGACGATTGGTATGGGTACCGAGGTCTTGATGTTTATCATCACAGCATTTGAGCGCCCCGAGAAAGAGTATCATTGGGAAGACGTGTTCCCAATCCTTGACAGTGGTGACCCCGACGACCGTCCCGACTTTGCAGGTGGTCCTGGTGGAAATATCACTATCAACGGCGACATCAGTGGCGCCGAGGGCGGCGAGGTTGCCATAGCAGCGCCCACACAGCAGCAATCGCCAGGAACAGCAATACACATCAGCGAGCTGCCAGGTGAAGGGGCTCCAGCTGTAGTGGCTAGTCCCGAGGTGGCCAGCGCTATCGCCACCATGAGCCAAGAAGAGGTGAAAGCCGTGATGGGATTGCCACAGGGGCTTCAACTCACCGACGAGGAGACCCAGTCGCTGAGCGAGAGCATCGCTCGCATGAACGCCGCCAGCGACCAGCTCTCGAAGATGGCCGAGCTCACCGAGGCCACCCAGCAATATCTGAGCCAGATGGCCACTATCAGCGAGCAGATGCAGCGCTTGGGCGAGACCACTACCGCACTGAACGAGGTGCAGAAGCAGCTGCTTGGCAGTTACGAGGCTATTACCAGCAACAGCCAGAATATCTCAGAAAACACCACTGGCTATGTAGAGCAGATGGAAGCCCTGAACCGCAATGTCACTGGCCTTAACACCATCTACGAGATACAACTCAAGAGCATCTCGTCGCAGCTCGACAGCATCGACCGTGTGAACAGCGGCCTGAAGGACATTCGCGACATGTATGAGAAATCGGCTGCCGAGAGCGCTCGCTATTGCGACGAGACCGAGAAGATGGCTCACTACATGAAGCAGCTCAACTCGGTATATGAGAAGATGATTAATGCCATGACGGTGAACATGTACCAGCCCATGCCTGGCGCCATGCCCGCCATGCCACCCGTTAACATGCCGCAGCCCGATGACAATAACGGCATGATGGCCAACAATAATGTAGAATAATATAGATTTTAGCAAATGGCTACTGGAAAAAATCAGTCACTGGCGAAAATGTCGCCACGCCAAAAGATGATAAACCTCATGTATATCGTCTTGACGGCCATGCTTGCGCTTAATGTGTCGAACGATGTGCTCAACGGCTTCAGCCAAGTGGAAGAAGGACTGAAGCGCTCTAACCGCACCATCACCGCGCGCAACATGCAGATGATGGCTCAACTCCAGGCTTTTTATAACGAAGACCAAGAACACGGCCTTCCACTGCTCAACTCGGGTAACGAGGTGAGAAATGTCACCGACAGCCTTTATGGCTACATCGATGAGCTTAAGTTGATGATAGTAAAGGAAGCCGATGGCCCCTCGGCCGATGTAGATCACATCAAGAACCGTGACAACCTTGATGCCGCGACCATCGTGATGCTATCGCCCGACACTAAACGAGGCGAAAAGCTGCGAATGCGCATCAACAGCTTCAAGAGTTATATCTCAAAATATGTTGACGACCCCGACAAGCTGCGCAACATTGAGCAGGCGCTATCTACCGAGCCATTCAAGGTGAATGCCGATATCAGCAATAAGAAGACGTGGGAAGAGTCAATGTTTGAGAACATGCCCACCGTGGCCGCCATCTCGCTGCTTAGCAAGCTCCAGAATGATGTGAGATATGCCGAGGGCGAGGTGCTCAACCACCTGCTCAAGCTCACTAACGTAGAGGACCTCAGTGACCTGAAGGTGAACTGGGTGAATGCTTTCGTCATCCCTCAGTCGAGGGTGGTGATGCGTGGCTCGAAGTATCAGTCGCAGATTGTGCTTGCCGCTATCGACTCTACTCAGCGACCAGTGGTCTATGTCAATGGTTCACGACTGAGCAACAATAAGGGTCTCTATGAGGTCACTGCCAGCCACTCAGGAACCTTCGACTACTCGGGTTACATCGAGGTGATTGGGCAAGATGGACAACTCATCAAGCGCGACTTCAAGTCGAGCTACACCGTTATCGACCCAATAGCCACCGTGAGTGCCACCATGATGAACGTGTTCTATACTGGTATCGACAACCCAGTGTCGATCTCCGTCCCTGGCATAGGCAACGGCACAGTGAGTGCCACGATGACTAACGGCACACTCACCAAGAGTGGCGACGGATGGATTGCGCGACCATCGCAGGTGGGCGTGAATTGCGACATCTCGGTGTCGGTAGAGATTGATGGTGTGAGAACCAATGTGGGAACATCAACCTTCAAAGCTCGCAAATTGCCCGACCCAACAGCCTATATCAACCTGGGGCAAGACACCCGCTACAAGGGTGGCAAACCGCTGGCTAAGGGCACTCTGCTCGGTGTGAGCGGCCTGCACGCAGCCATCGATGATGGTCTGCTCGACATTGAGTTCACCGTAGTCAGCTTCGAGACCCTGACCTTCGGCTCGATGGGTGAGGCAATCCCCGAAGTGTCGGCAGGTAGTCACTTCTCTGAGCGACAGAAGACCAGTTTCCGCCGCATGAAACGCGGCACCCGCTTCTTCATCACCCGCATCAAGGCCACTGGCCCTGATGGCGTGACCCGAGAAATCTCGCCAATGGAAGTGGTTGTGAACTAATCTATCAAGGACTCTTTAGGAACTACTATAATACTTTTGTTTAATCTTAAACTCACAATAATGAAGTATCTTAAATATATAGTGCTGGGACTGATTGTTGCTTTTGCAACCACTGGAGCCACAGCTCAGGTAGTGAAGAAAAGCGGTGATGACCGTCGAGACAAGAAAGATGAGGGAGGTGTGCACATCACCGGCCGCCAGCAGGCGTTCTATGAGCAACGAGAGCCCAGCGAGGCCGACTTGCAATGGACTAAAGTGGTGTATCGTTCACTCGACCTCACTAAAGGCAAGAACCCAGCCCTCTATTATCCCGAGGAGCCTAATGAGGATGGACAGAGCTTGTTCTTCATCATCATGCGCCTGCTTGCCAACAACCAGATTAGTGCCTACGAGTATCTCGACGGCCGCGAGATGTTTACCGACGAGTATAAAATAAAGGTTGCCGAGATGTTTGACCGCTTCCATGTCCTCTACAGCGAGGCAAAAGGGAGCACCGAGAAAAACCCCAAATATGCCATTGAGGATGCCGACATACCTGGCAACGAGATTATGAGGTACTTTATTATCGAGAAATGGGAGTTTGACACTCGCTCTAACGCTATGCGCTCACGTGTCGATGCCCTGTGCCCAGTGCTCTACCGCGAGGACGGCTATGGCGGCGACCCCATCCCATTCCCAATGTTCTGGGTGAAGCTCAACGACATCAGGCCCTACATCGCCCAGCAGTACATCTTCACCGACGACGACAACAACCTCACCCGTTACAACCTCGACGACTTCTTCAAGCTCAACATGTACACTGGCGACATCTATAAGGTAAAGAACCTGCGCAACCAGTCGCTCATGCAACTCTATCCCGACCCAGCAGCACTAAAGCATGCGCAAGACAGCATCGAGGAACGCCTGCACCGCTTCGACAAGAACCTGTGGGCTCCCACACGCGAAGAGCTACAGGCACAAGCCGAGGCCAAGCGCAAACTAGAGGCCGAGAAGAATGGTGAGACACTTGAGGAAGGCGAGAACGCCACCGTCCAGGAAGAGAAGAAAGACTCTAGCAAGAGCGTCAAGACCAAGCGCGGCAGCAACAACGACAGTAAAGACAACAAGAAAAAGAACAATAAGAAGAAGGCTCAAAAGCCCAAAGAGAGCCGCAGCAACCAGGGTGCTGCACGCTCAGTGCGCAACCGCAAGCGCTAGAAAACAGTTCATAGTCTTCTCAGTCTTTCCTCTCTAAACACCTACCATCAAGTTTCGGTTACTCACGAAACGAGAATAATAAGCCAACACACACATGCACACAATCCTACCGTCATCTAAAGGATTGTGTGCATGTTTATTTATTTTATGGGGCAACCAATAGATTAAAATCAAGAATCTAGCGCGAGCAAGATTTCAACAACCTGTCGTTCAACTTCAACTCCAGCGACTTGCGCTTTATAGTTCGTATGCCCGATGGCACTACCAAGACACTGACTCACGACCAAATCAACGATGTGAAGAAATATTTCCGGGACAGGTGAGTATTTTTTGAGGAATAACAGACTATTTGTTTTGCGGGCTTAGACCACAAATGCCAGCAACATGATGATTGTGAAAATGAGCATGTTGATGGCGGTGAGGCCTAGCAGGGGGTTGAGCCTGGCACCCTGGCGATGGTTGAGCATGGACCATATTGCCACATGGAAAATGAGATATATTACTGGCGCCACAAAAGTCCACTTGGGGAGCGTAGTCTTGTCGCCTATATACACTATTACCCACAATGGCGAGAGCATGGCAATCGCCATGAATCCGTTGAACATATAGGCCACCGAAGCCAGTTGGCGCCCAAAGATCACCACAGCCGTGTTCTTGCCAGCCTCTTTGTCATCGTCCATGTCGCGGTAGTTATTCACCAGCAGCACATTCACTCCCATAAAACCTATGGTCATCGACGCGAGAGTGGCCAGGGCATCGAAGCTTTGGTCGGCAATGACATAATAGCTGGCAATGACAGGTACCACGCCATAGAAGAGGAAAACGGTGAACTCGCCTAGCCCATGATAAGACAAGGGGTAAGGCCCGGTGCTGTAGGCAAGCACACAAGCTGCTATGAGCACTCCCACAGGAATGATTTTCCAGCCCCCGTAAGGGATAAGGCAACATCCCACTGCGCAAGCCACAGCCAGTGTGAGGTAGGTGACATTGCGTAGCGTGGTGGGCTTGATGTCTCCCTCGGTAACGCCACGCCGTGGGCCCACGCGCCCTTTCTTGTCGGTGCCTTTCTTGTAGTCGTAATATTCGTTGGCAAAATTCGACGCCACCTGAGCAAGCAGGGCAAACACAAGGCACAGCAGCGCCGGAGCCCACTTAAAGCGGCCTTGCCAAGCCGCAATGCCAATGGCCATGAGCACACCGCTCATCGACACTGGCAGGGTGCGCAGGCGCATTGCCTCGAGCCATATCTTGATTTGTTTCATTTCTTAACCTGCTGTTTTGACGATATACTGGTAAGCACCCATGCCATGGGCACTAGCACCTTCATTTTCATGTATTTGCCAGGATTGTTGGCAAAAGTTGCTGCTGCCGAGATGTCGTCAAAGCCTTGTGCCACGACACAGTAGGTCTTCTCTGATGCGACATATACCACATAGGCTGGCAGGTGCTCCTGCTGTCGCAGGCGGTCACGGCAGCTCATTGCGTTAAACTTCTGCTGAAACTCGGCAACTACTACGCCATATTTTTTTGCCACTTCGGGCTTGTCGTCGGTGATGTTGAAATAAAGGTTCCGCAAGCGAATGCTATCACCATCAACCACATAGTTATATTGTGTGCGCTTTGCCAAGTCCTGCTCATACAGCTCACCGCGCTCGCCACTGCGATTAAGCTCGATAGTTTTCTCATAACTGTCGCGATAGTTCTTCTCAGTGGTGTGGCACGACGCCAACATCGCCACAACAGTCGTCACCAGAATGATATTAAAAAATTTCATCATAGCATTATGTGTTTTCTCACTGCAAAGTTATTGTTTTTTGCATTTCTGTCAAAAAAAATAACGGCAATATCACACATCTTAACAATAACTTAAGTCACGAGCTTAGCGGGTGGCAAAGTAGCGCCACAACGGGGCAAGCATCAGAGCTTGCTTGAGCGTGTCGCTCTTGAGCATTTCGAGAACCTGCTCACGTGTGAGCAAAACCACTTCAATGTCCTCGGTGCGGTCGAGGTGCTGCTCTTGCAGCAGAGTCACTCCTGTGGCTATGAAGCAGTGAGTAAGATTGTTGCAGGTGCTAGGGTTTTGACCTATAGTCATGAACTCTTGCCATTGACCGCCACCGTAACCCGTCTCCTCCAGCAACTCGCGGCGCGCGCCGTCCTCGGGGCTCTCGTTAGGCTCAATGACACCAGCACATAGCTCAACAGAGTCGAGATCGAGGGCATAGCGGTATTGGCGCACAAAGACGAAGTGACCGTCAGCAGTAATGGCTATGACGTTCACCCAGTCGGGATACTCGAGCACATAGAACTCGTCGTTGATTTCGCCGTTAGGCAACTGCACCACGTCGCGCCTAGCAGTGAGCCACGGACGCCGGATGATGTACTGGCTCTTGAGAGTTTTCCAGCGCATAGTCTTTTGAGTTTAGAGTTAAAAGTTGAGAATTGAAAGTTTAGAGTTGAGAGTTAAGAGTTGAGAGTTTTAGGGCCGTCTCATGTTCTCCTTCTCCCCTACCCTTATAGCACTCACATAAATCACGGATAAATCTCTCTTTAGCAGCAATTATCGATTGAGGAAATTGCCACATATAAAAGTAACTGTGTCTTAAGAATGAGAAGATAATCCGTTTTTACTGTGGCAATTTAAAAGTTTTTAAATTGAACGATATGGAATGAAATTTTAATAAAAACTCGCAACTGTTATAGACAAGACTGCGAGTAAAATAAATGAAACGAATAGTATCTTTATTTTTTGGCTTGCTTGATAGTTTCAACGATATAAGCTAAATCTTCGTCGGTTACCATGGGGCCACTTGGCAGGCACAGACCCACCTTGAACAGGGCTTCGCTCACACCGTTGACGTAGGCTGGAGCATCTTTGAAAACCGGCTGCATGTGCATAGGTTTCCACAGAGGGCGCGACTCGATGTTGGCTTTGTCAAGAACCTGGCGCAACTGCTCATAGTCCATGCCAAACTTGTTGGGGTCAACAGTGACGGTGTTCAACCAATAGTTTGGCTCCATGTAGTCCTCGGGTGCTACATGTACCTCGATGCCGTCAATGTCAGCAAATGCCTCTTGATAAACATCTTTAGTGTGAATGTGGTGGGCAAGATGGTCGTTGACAATGGTCATCTGGCCACGGCCTATGCCGGCGCAGATGTTGCTCATGCGGTAGTTGTAGCCGATGTGCTCATGCTGATAGTAAGGGAAAGGCTCGCGGGCCTGAGTGGCGAAGAAGAGGATGCGCTTGGCGGTTTCCTCATCGGGGCAGATTAGAGCTCCACCGCCACTGGTGGTGATCATCTTGTTGCCGTTGAACGACATCACGCCATAGTCGCCGAAGGTGCCGACTACCTGACCACGATAGCGGGAGCCGAAGCCCTCGGCAGCGTCCTCAAGGACTGGAATCTCGTAGCGGCGTGCCACTTCCATAATCTCATTGATATAGGCTGGCATGCCATAGAGATAGACGGGGATGATGGCTTTGGGCTTCTTGCCCTTGGCAATGCGGTCCTTGATGGCATCTTCAAGCAGATTGGGGTCCATGTTCCAAGTGCCAGGCTCGCTATCAACAAAAACAGGAGTAGCACCCTGATAAGTGACAGGGTTGGCACTGGCCGCAAAGGTAAACGACTGGCAGATAACCTCATCACCCGCCTTCACGCCTAAGTTCACAAGCGCCAGATGAATAGCCGCAGTGCCAGCACTTAAAGCCACCACCTTCTTGCCCAGGTCACGACCATCATCAGGATGATTGATATACTCCTCAAGGTCTTTCTCAAAGCCATTAACATTCGGTCCCAGAGGCACCACCCAATTAGTGTCAAACGCCTCCTTAATAAACCTCATCTCCTCCCCCGCCTCACTCATGTGAGCCAAGCAAAGCCATATCTTATTATTCCTCATACCCGTTGGTGGAATTAATTTGTTAATAAATTGATACTGAAAAAGCTACACATATCGCTGATTTTTAACACCTTAATAGCAAGAATAAAAAAGCAAAAATCACAACTACGCACAACTTATATGCAAATTTCGTCAATTTTTTTGAGCTATGCAAGCATTTCTCACAAGATTTAGTGAACTGCAAAGGGTAATGACGACAATGGAGATATGTGTAAAAAGCTCGACACAGGGCGCGAAATGCCTCGTGGCAACCCTGGCGGAGACGACATGGACTTTGCCGATTTCGACAAAGTGATCATCTGGCATACCGGTCCCAGTAGTTTGTTTCGCGCACCCTGAAATGCCATGAGTACCTTTCAATCGAAACAATGTACAAGATTGTGGATGCTCTTGATTTAGTCCTCCTGACACAAGTGATGGAGCCAGCCTAAGCAAGTTCAATACACACATTTCAAATAAGGGCACTCGTTCATTTAGCTGAACGGGTGCTTTTTCTATAACAGTATAGATTGATTCTAGCGAAAATCATTACCCATCCACATACTAAATATTGATTATTTTCCTATCAATATATACTAATTATAGCAAAAAAAATAGTAAATTTGCCGAATACTAGATTTAATCTCTGGTTTATGGAAAAATAGTTTATGTTTTTTACCCCAGAGGACGTTCAACAAAAGCTATAACAATTAGAAACTAAGAGAGCCATTAATTAAAAAATCTTTTTTAGAACTTATGTCGAAGATTGTAATAAACACGCGTGATGAGTTGACCATGCTTGAGACCAGCCTCGTGGCTGTGGTCAAAGCCAATGGTAACTATTGTACGGTGTACTACATCAACAAGCGAGAGATATTGCTCACAATGCCTATAGGTCGAGTCGATGAAATGCTCAAGCGCTACAATAATGAGCACGACAAGTTCATTAAGCTTGGGCGCAGCATTATCATCAATCAGCGCTACATCTATCGCATCGACCTGCAACGGGAACTCATGTTCTTGAGCGATGGTGGACCCGCCGACCGAGACTTGGTGGTGAAGTTGGGCAAGGGCCTGCTAAAGCCCTATAAGAATGCTATTGTGGCTAGTATAAAGATAACAAATCAACGAATTCAAAACAACAAAGAAAAATAATATCTATCAAAGTATGAAGACCATAACCTTAGGACGCAACGGAGACCAGTCGTTCAGCATTACAGGTGCAAGTGTGAGTGGCAAGCATGCCAGTGTTACGATAAACGATAATGGCAAGTGGGTGCTCAGGGATCTGGGCTCGACCAATGGCACCTTTGTGCGCGATGATGACACTGGCAACTTGATTGCCGTGGGGCAAGATGGAGTTATCATCAATGAGGGGTCTTTCATTGTGCTGGCTGCCGACAATTCCACTGGCTGTTGTTTCTATGGCAGGCAGTTGCTCAACCCAAGCGACTACTTTGAGGAGCATCGCTACATGAAGCAGAAGAAAGCCGAATTCGACCGCATGGAGGAAACCGTAAGCCTCAAGGCCATGCTCATAAGGAAGGGAATATTTTACTCGATGTTGATTTTCACTCTCGTCACCTTTATTCCTGGCGTTGAAGAGTGGTGCAACAACACGCTTGGAGCCAACCTGTTCATGCTCTATCGTGGGTTGTCGTTGCTCACCATGGGTGCCAGCACGTTCTACGACGCTCAGGGCAAGAAGGCTCGCATCAAGAAGTTGCGCAAGAAGTTCAATCAGTGCCCCAACCCCGAGTGTGACCATCGCCTTAGTGCCGACAATATCGACAACATGAAGTGCCCACGGTGCCAAAAATGAACAGCGGCAGCTCTCATGTGCCATAGCTTATTGTTTCATCAAGAAATGTTGCTGTTTCAGCCAAGAATTGTGAAAAATGTTGCAAATGCCGTGTTGCGAGCGCTAACTTTGCAAAGCAATCACAACTAGGAGAGCAGTAAAGATTAAAAAAAATAAACACTTTTATATATATGAAAAAATTACTTTTATTTTCAATTTTGACTCTACTTACAGTTCTCGTGGCTAGCGCTGCGATAACTTACAGCCGAGAACTTGAGGAGCGCGCCATCCTTGGCGACAACGTGGCGATGTGGCAGCTGTCGCAGTGCTACCGTTTCAGCCTGGGGTGTGACCGAGACCTTGACAAGGCCGACTATTGGCTCGACCGTGCTGCCGAGGAGGGCAATGTAGATGCACTAAACCAGAAGGTGTTGCTCGACGACAAGGGCAAGCGCCTAACCGAAGCCAAGCGCCGTGAGCTGGCCGCTGTGGAGCAGCGAGAACGTGAGCGGTTGTTGAAGTCAAAAGAAGAGCAGCGCCTTGCCGAGGAACAGCGCAGGCAAGAAGAACTTAAAAAGCAAGAGCAAATAAAGAAACAGACATTTACTGTAAATGGTGTATCGTTCGTTATGGTAGAAGTTAAGGGCGGCACGTTCACGATGGGAGCCACGAGCGAGCAGGGCGGCGATGCGTATGATGACGAGAAGCCAGCCCACAGTGTTACCCTGTCGAGTTATCACATAGGTGAGACCGAGGTGACGCAGGAGCTGTGGAAGGCGGTGATGGGCAGCAATCCGAGTAAGTTCTATGGCGCAAATCGCCCTGTGGAGAGAGTAAGCTGGGATGATAGCCAGGAGTTTATCCGCAAGCTCAACGCCAAGACCGGCAAGAACTTCCGCCTGCCCACTGAGGCTGAATGGGAGTATGCCGCACGTGGGGGCAGCCGCAGCCAGCACTACAAGTACAGCGGCAGCAACACGATTGGCAATGTGGCATGGTACTTTGACAATAGGTACTATGACAATAATATGGATAATACTACTCATGATGTAGCCACCAAGCGCGCCAACGAGCTTGGAATTTATGATATGAGCGGCAACGTGTGGGAGTGGTGCAGCGACTGGTATGGCGATTACAGCAGCTCGTCACAGACCAACCCCCAGGGTCCTATTTCGGGCTCTATCCGCGTGTTCCGTGGTGGCGGCTGGAACGACTACGCCAGGCTCTGCCGCGTGTCTTACCGCCCCGGGCGCTCGCCCGACTTCCGCTACTACCTCCTCGGCTTGCGGCTCGCCCTATAGTTCTCCCCTTGTTAAAGCGAGCCAGTGGAATTTTGCCCGAAAAAAGCGAGCTGCGCCAGCGCGAGCAAAACGAGGGCAAAATCGCACTGAGCGAGCGCCGCAGCGACATCACCTATCATCACCGCCGAGCGGAGCGAGGCGGTTTTTCCAGAAAAAATTAATCAAAAAAAATAACAAAAAATTATTAGTATGAAACGATTATCAATTTTCTTAGTTCTATCAGTCTCCCTATTGCTGCTTAGCGGCAACGCAATGGCGCAGAAGAGTTATGGATTGTGTGTGGGCCTGTCGAAGTGTGGCACACCAGGAGCCGACGACATCGCAGCTCCTCAAAACGATGCTGTTGACCTGAAGAAGGTTCTCGTCAAGCAAGGATTCAAAGCGAGTGCAGTGACCAATCAGTATGCCACTCGCTCCAACATTCTCAACCGCGTGCGCAACATTGTTGATGCCACCAGCTCTCCTAACGACAAGATTGTGCTGTTCTTTGCCACCCATGGCAGCGAGAATGGCTACCTGCTCACCTATGGAGGTGAGTTCATCAAGTACAGTGAGCTCATCGACATCCTCTCGCACAGCAAGACCAAGCACATCTACTGCTTTGTGATGGCATGCTACTCAGGATCGCTTGCCAATGCCCTCACCAGCGACCCCAACTGGGGCGACAATGCAGTGAAGAGCGGTATCACCTTCATGGTGTCGAGCCGCCCTGGCGAGACTTCAAAGAGCATAAGTCTTCCACACTGGAAGAACTCCTTCTTTGGTCATGCGCTGATCAACGGAATGCGTGGCCAGGCCGATGCCGACAACAACCGCAAGGTGACGCTCATGGAGCTGTTCCGCTATGTGTATAACGATGTTACTCGTCGCCTTGATGGCAGCCGCGAGGTGAATGGTGAGACACAGCATCCGCAGCTCATAGGTCCCTCTAGCGAGCATGACACAGTGATTGCACGCTGGTGATTTTCGTGAGGCAAAAGTGGGCATTTCGTCAAGAAACCAGGGTGATTTCATCCAAGATGGCTCAAAAAACTTGACTTAGGCACTTGCCAGGTGTTAACTTTGCCTTGTAATTATTAACCCAGTCACCAGTAATGTGTGACAAAAAAAAAGCATAAAACTATGGAAACAAAGAAAAGCGACATGGCACTTAACTTAGACATTGCCAAGAGTGATAAGAAAAAGAAAAGTAACGGCAAGATTAGCGGCACCGAACTGGGCGTGGGCCTGGGAGTGGCAACGGTGGTGGGCGCTACCGTGGGGGGCGTGATAGGCCGCAACACGGCAGGCGGGAGCACCGACGATGAGCCACTGGCGCAGCTCGAACCCGACGATCAGGTGCAAGATGAGGCTACAGCTCAAGAGGAAATGACCGACGACGGCCTCACGCAGCCCGATGACAAAGCTGAGGGCACCGACAAACAGGATACTCAGCATGAAGAACCTAAGGTCGAGGAGCCCAAGACAGAGGAGCCCAAGATAGAGGAGCGCAATGGTGAGGAACCCAAACCCGAAGAAAACGACCCTAACGATGTGGCCGAGCGACTCATCGAGAAAGACGAGGTTGACCCCATCGACAATAGCGAGAACCTCACGGCTGTGGAGTGGCGCGACATCACCGATGCCAGTGGCAACGAGGTGCATGCCATGATCTTTGCCGACGAGAATGGCATTGAGATAGCATTTGCCGAGTCGGTGCCCGGCTCAGGAATCTATGACAAGGCTATTGATGGGCTCACTGGCATGGAGGTGGAGATGCCACATGCAGCAAGCTACACCAGTGCCGACTTTGAGGGCATGCTACACAACGATGGCGGCTACATCGCCCCCGACCCCAATGGCCCTCACTTCGCGCAGAACGATGACATCGACAAGGACATCTTCACCACCGACAATGGAGAGCTCGTGGCTGAGCGTGACCGCCGCGGCGGCTCACAAGAGCACCATGCCGATGATGAACCTGTGGTTGACATCGATGGCGATGAAGTGGACCCGACAGGCGGTGATGCCACCGACGACAACCTCGCCCAGACTCATGCCATGGAAGGCGACAGCGTGGCCGACGACATCGACGAAGGCCTGCTGGCTCAAATCCTGGGCGACGATGATGCCGATGTCAACGAGGATTTAGTTGAAATCGTTGACGATATTAATCTCGATGAGCCCGAGGTTGACGAAGAACTGCTCGAGGACGAGGAACTCGACGAGTCAATGGACGACGAGCTCGACGACTCTTTTTAACTGAGCTGATCAAACCAATTGTTATTGATTAAACCATTAAAGTTATGAATAACGAAAATAGAAATACCAATCCAAGCCAGCTGCGCATCACATGCGAGACATGTAGCAAATCGTTTAGGATTAACACCCCATCAAAGCCTGGCAATTACAACGTTAAGTGCCCTCATTGTGCCACTAGCATAAAAGTGAGCATCGCCGCTCCCAAGCTCAGCGACGCACTGCACGCTCCGCGCATCAAGGCCCCGGTGCTGGGCGAGCCAGTGAAGGTGCAGCACAAAGTGTATGCCATCAAGAAGCGTGCCATCGTGGGCCGGCCCTACAAGGCTGTGTGCCCCGACTGCGGCAACGACATCAGTCTCACTCCCACACTGGCCAACAAGAACTTGAAGGCACAATGCAAGCAGTGCGGCACGGTGGTGGTGTATAAGGCTGTTGAGAGCAATGCCACCAGCGACGACAGCGACGCAACCGACGACGGCTCACCGGCTGGTCACAAACCTGGAGGCAGGAAAAAAACCGAGCGCCTTAACCCGCCAAGTGGTGCCTTGCGCTGGAAGCCTAAGGGCTTTACTGAAAGATTGTTGAAGCGGCGCGACATGGTGGGCAGGCTCAAGCGAGGCCCCAACATTGTGGGGCGCAAGAGCCCCGACGAGATTAGCGACATTATGATTGAGGGCGACAAGGAGATGAGCCGTCGCTCGGTGGAGATAAATGTCAAAGAGCAAGCCGGAGTCAAGGACTACATCTATGAGCTGCGAGTGCTACGCACCACCAACCCCGTGTTCATCAACGGACGTCCGGTGGCGCTCACCGAGGTGGTGAAACTCAACTATGGCGACACCATCATGATGGGAAAAACCTCTATTTCATTTTTTAAACTAAAAAACACTTAATAATGAAGATCACCACAGCAACAAGCCACTCGTTTCACCAGATGGGTGGACGTGGCAATCAGGAAGACTCTCGATATCCCGATGTCGATATCATGCCGGCAGGCCAGCGCGTCTTTATCGTGTGTGATGGAGTGGGGGGATGCGACAATGGCGAGGTGGCGAGCCAGCTAGTGGCATCAATCATGGGCACGCAGCTCGAGAAAGCCAATCTTGACATGGAGCTCACCGACGACCAGCTGCTCGATGCGCTCGACGAGGCTTATATCGCTCTCGACAATGCCGCCACCAGCGACCACGATGAAATGGGAACTACACTCACCCTGCTGTGCTTCCATGCTGGTGGAGCCACCATGGCCCACATTGGCGACAGCCGCATCTACCACATCAGGCCCGGCGAGGGAATCTTGTATCGCAGCGACGACCACTCGCTCGTGAACCAGATGGTGCACAATGGCCAGCTCACTCCCGAGGAAGCGGTCAACCACCCGCAGAGCAATGTGATAACCCGCTGCATGAGCCCCACGGCAGCCGACCAGCGCCGCAGCATGGCCACAGTGTTTCACACGGCCAACATCGAGGCAGGCGACTATGTGATGCTCTGCAGCGATGGTGTGCTGCACTGCATGAGCGACGATGAGCTGGTGGCATTGCTCGAGGGTGATGGCAGCGATGAGGCCAAAGCCCACGAGATGGCAAGCCGCAGCGCTGGCAGCAACGACAACAACACCGCTTGGCTGGTGAGAGTCGAAGCCGTGGAGCGTGATGCCAGCGAAGAGCTCAAGAACGACAGCGACAGCAATAATCAGCCCGATGCGAGCGACACTGTGCAAAGCCACGGCTCCACCATGTGGATGAGTGAGCTCGCAAGCGAGCGCCGCGGCAAGCAGTCACTCAAGAAGAGGTGGTTCCGCTTATTTGGAAAGTAAGAAATCAAGTCAATTTAAATAATCAAAAACACTGTGAAATATGAAACACTCCTTTATTATAATAGTGGCACTCATGGCAAGTATCATTGCTGCAACATGGATGCCTATTGACGCTAAAAAGAAAATAAAGAAGTCACCAACCACTACCAAGGTGGCTACCACACAGGCCGATACCACAGCACAGGCTCCTGCCGACACCACCGCACAAGCACCTATCGACACTCTTGCCTGGCTCAAGGCACAGGACAAAGAAGGCAACCTGGATGCAACTTTCGCATTGGGCATGGTTTATTACCAAGGTGAGTATGGCGAGAAGCAGGATTACAAAACTGCCGCTGGCTGCTTTGCCAAGGCTGCCGACAAGGGGCACCCTCAGGCCACCACAATGCTTGCAACATGCTACCTGATGGGCAACGGCGTGGAGAAAGACATGGAAAAGGCCCGCAAGCTCTACATGATTGCCATTAAGAAAGGCGACAACTCCTTGATTGATATTCTCACACCACTTGCCGAGCAACAGGGCAGCCTGTTTGCCAGTCAGCTTCTTGCCGAGTGCTACTCTAAAGGCATAGGCGTTAAGGTTGACAAAGCCAAGTCGCTGCATTTCACTGAGATTGCCGCCAATGCCGGCGACATTGAGAGTTGCTTGACCACTGGGCTCACCTATTATAACAAGAAAGAGCGCGACAAGGCATTCCCATTCTTTGAGAAAGCCGCGCTGGCTGGTGACACGCAAGCGACTTACTTCTATGGCCTCATGCTCTACGACGGCGATGGCGTGACACAAGACCGCGCCAAGGGCATCAAGTATCTGCAGCTGGCTGCCGACTCGAGCCATGTGGCCGCCAATGCCAAGTTGGGCTATATCTACTTCAACGGCGATGGCATGACACAGGACAAGGTCAAGGGCTTCAACATGATAAAGCGTGCTGCTGAGCTGGGCAACAACAAGGCGCAGTGGACACTGGCCAACTGCTACCGCACTGGCGATGGTGTGAACCAGGACTACAGCCTTGCCGCTCACTGGCTCGCACAGGTGGCAACTGGCTCGCGCAAGGGCGACTATGCCACCATGATTGAGGATTTAAAGGCCAAGAATGATCCTTTCTACAGCTATCTCAAGGGACTGCACGCCTATTATGTGGCAGGCGACTATGAAGCCGCTCAGCAGCTCTTCAAGGCTGTGGAGAAGGCCAAGAACCCTGAAGGGCTCACAATGCAAGCGGTGTGCCTCACAAGCAAGAAAAACCCCAAGCACGACCTCAAGAAGGCTGCCAAGCTCTTCGAGAAAGCCTCAAGCACCAGCCCCACAGCATGCTACTACCTTGCCTATATGCTTGAGACTGGCAACGGCGTGAAGAAGGATGAGGCACGTGCACTGCAGCTGCTCACTAAGGCTGCCGACGGTGGCAATGGCGATGCACAATGCCGACTTGCCGACAAGTACATCAAGGGCACTGGCACAGTGGGCATGAACATGGAAAAGGCTGCTCACTACTATGTGATGGCCGAGGCGCAGCATGCCCTCACCCCCGAGGCTGCCAAGCAGCTTGCCAACCTCTATGAGAACGACTTCATGTCGCTGCCTTCGGTCCCCGACGTGAAGAAGCATGCCGCCGAGCTGCGCAAGACCAAAGATAACAACAACCTGCTCAACATGCTGGCGACAACTAAATTCTAATAACTCACAATAAGAGCGCAGGGGCTGTGCCCACATTTATCACAGCCCCTGGCTTAATGCATTTTTACACAACAATGAAAAAACTCATAACTTCAATTTTACTCATTATTGCCGCCACCGCTCAGGTGTGGGGCGTGGTTTACAGCACCGAGCTGCAACGTGCCGCCGAGGCTGGCGACATGGTGTCGCAATACAAACTGGCACATTGCTATCACCATGGCAATGGCATTGACGTGGACATGATTACTGCTGCCTATTGGTACAAGAAAGCGGCCGACCAGGGCGATATGTACTCTCAATCGGCATTGGGCGATTTGTACTACCTGGGCGAAGGTGTGGGCAAAGACGACAAAGCCGCACTGCAGTGGTGGAACAAGGCTGCCAAAAGTGGCTACTGGGGAGGAGCTTACAGCATAGGCTACTACTACCTGAAGGCTAAGGACTACAAGCACGCCATCGAGTGGTTCAACTACTCCAACGAGATCTCGCGTAAAAACTCTGAATTCCCTATTTTGGCAAATTTTGAGCTTGGCCTTTGTTACTACTCAAACTGGCAGGGCCAAGACTTTGCCAAGGCTTTCAACCTCTTTAGTCAGGAAGTTGAAGAGAATAACAATTTTGCCAGGGCAAAACTTGGCGAGATGTACATGCGCGGACAATTGGTGGCACAAGACTACGACAAAGCCTTCAAGTTGCTCAAGGAAGCCGCCGAGAACGAAATTCAGCCATCGGGCGATGCAATGAACCTGCTGAGCTCGTGTTACCGTTTTGGCCTGGGTACTGCCAAGGACATCAACAAAGCCGACTATTGGCTCAACAAATCCAAGCAGACCGACAGCGACATGGTAGTGCTCATAATGCAGGCTCTTAGTGAGAAATAGTACTTATAAGTAAGTATTTATTTGAATCTTTATATATATGAAAAAATTACTCTTTTTTTCAATTTTGACTCTACTTACAGTCCTCGTGGCTAGTGCTGCGATAACTTACAGCCGAGAGCTCGAGGAGCGCGCCATCTTGGGCGACAACGTGGCGATGTGGCAGCTGTCGCAGTGCTACCGGTTCAGTTTTGGAGTAGCCCAAGACCTTGACAAGGCCGACTACTGGCTCGACCGAGCAGCCGAGGAGGGCAATGTTGATGCGCTAAACCAAAAGTTGTTGCTCGACGACAAGGGCAAGCGCCTGAGCGATTCCAAGCGCCGTGAGCTGGCTGCAGTTGAGCAGCACGAGCGAGAGCGGTTGTTGAGGTCAAAAGAGGAACAGCGTCTTGCAGAGGAACGGCGCAGGCAAGTCAAGAAGCAGACATTCACGGCTAATGGCGTTTCGTTCACCATGGTAGAAGTGCAAGGTGGCACGTTCACTATGGGTGGCACCAGCGAGCAGGGCAGCGATGCCGACAAGAATAGCGGGTATCCCGAAAAACCAGCACATAACGTGACCCTGTCGAGTTATCACATAGGTGAGACCGAGGTTACCCAGGAGTTGTGGGAAGCCGTGACGGGGGAGAATCCATGTGTGTTTAAAGGCGGGAACCTTCCTGTTGAGAATGTGAGTTGGAAGGATTGCCAAAAGTTTATTAAAAAACTCAATAAACTTACTGGCAAAAAGTTCCGCCTTCCCACCGAGGCTGAGTGGGAATTTGCGGCACGTGGCGGCAATCTTAGCAAGGGATACAAATATAGCGGCAGCGATAATTTAGACGACGTGGCCTGGTTCCGTGAGAACAGCGGCGGCATCACCCACAATGTCGGCACAAAGCGAGCCAACGAGCTTGGCTTGTATGACATGAGCGGCAACGTGAGTGAATGGTGCAGCGACTGGATTGACAGTTACACTTACAGCAGTTTCTCGCAGACCAACCCCACTGGTCCCAGTTCGGGCCATTTCCGCGTGATCCGTGGTGGCAGCTGGGACTCCGGCGGCTGGTCGTGTCGCGTGTCGGCCCGGGGTCAAGGCAGTATCAACAGCAGGTTCAAGCCCGACAATCAGAACGAGTGGCTCGGCTTGCGCCTTGCCCTATAGTTTCCCCTCGTCAATTCAAGCGAGCATTATTATAATCAAGCTCAAAACCTTATTGTTTCGTCAATAAAAGTTGCAGTTTCAGCTAAGGATTGTGAAAAAAGTTTCAAATGCCTTGTTGGGAGTGCTATCTTTGCAAAGCGGTCACAACTAGGTGAGCTGTAAAGATTAAAAATTTAAACACTTATAATATATGAAAAAAATAATAATTCTAATCTCCATCTCGCTTGTTGCATTGGCTACAGCTCTTGCGGCAACTACATTTAGCCGAGAGCTCGAGGAAAAGGCTATCCTGGGCGATGCCGCTGCCATGCACGAGCTCTCGGTGTGCTACCGCATGGGCACTGGCGTTGCCAAAGATCTTGATAAAGCCAACTACTGGCTTGAGCGAGCTGCACAAGAGGGCAACCCCAATGCACTCGCCACGCTTGAGCTCCTTGACAACAAAACCAGCCTCACCGAAGCCAAGCGTCGTGAGCTTGCCGCTATTGAGGCTCGAGAGCGAGAACGACTATTGCATGAGAAAGAGAAGCAGCGAATAGCTGAGGAACGGCGTCTTAAGGAGGAGGAAGAGGCTCTTGTTAAAGATGAATTATTTTTGGTAAAAGGTGTTTCATTTAAAATGATTGGTGTGCATGGTGGAGAATTCTCCATGGGAGCTAATGTGGCTACAGTAGGAACAGATGACGACGAGTTTCCAGTGCATCAGGTGATGCTCTCTTCTTTTGGAATCGCCCAGACAGAAGTAACCCAGGAACTGTGGAATGCCGTAATGGGGAACAATCCGAGTAAATTTAAAGGCAACAAACTCCCTGTTGAGTGTGTTAGTTGGAACGATTGTATAGAGTTTATTGAAAAACTTAATGCACTGACAGGACGTGTTTTTCGTCTTCCCACCGAGGCTGAGTGGGAATATGCCGCCCGCGGCGGTCACAGTGGAGGCTACAAGTACAGCGGCAGCGACAACATCTACGACGTGGCATGGTATGAGACCAACAGCAGTGACAAAACACACAAAGTGGCCTCTAAGCAATCAAACGAGCTTGGTCTTTATGACATGAGTGGTAATGTGTGGGAGTGGTGTCAAGATTTATATGATTACCATTATTATAGTTTTAGTGAAACACGAAATCCAATAGGACCCAAAAAGCCTAATAATGAAAATTCTTACGTACTTCGAGGAGGGTGTTTTCAAAGTTTTAAAGGACATTGCTGTGTGAGTACTAGATCTCAGAGTAAGAGTGATTCTCGCACCCCATCTATTGGATTGCGTCTTGCCTATTCTTTAGGAAATAGGAACATACATTAGTTAAATTGATGTTACAAATACATATAATAAGATGAAACTGCTTAAAATTATATTTTTAGTAATAATATCGCTCGTCATTACAAGTAGGGCGATTGCTCAAGTACCTTATAGCATCGAGCTTAAACAGCGTGCCTATCTTGGAGAGCCAGATGCTATGCATCAATTATCTGTTGCTTATCGGGTAGGAAAGGGTGTTACTAAAGATGTTGATAGGGCTAACTATTGGTTGGAACGGGCATCGGAGGAAGGCAATCCTAACGCTATTGCCACTATGGAGTTACTCGGTAACACAACCAGTTTGAGTGATGCTAAGCGTCGTGAGCTGGCTGCAGTTGAGAAACATGAGCGTGAGCGGCTGTTGAAGGCAAAAGAAGAGCAGCGTCTTGCCGAGGAACGGCGCAAGCAGGAGGAGCAGCGCCTTGCCGAGGAACGTCGCAGGCAGGAAGAACTTAAAAAGCAAGTCAAGAAGCAGACATTCACGGCTAATGGCGTTTCGTTCACCATGGTGGAAGTTCAGGGCGGCACGTTCACTATGGGTGGCACCAGCGAGCAGGGCAGCGATGCCAAGAGTAGCGAGAAACCAGCACATAAAGTGACCCTGTCGAGCTATTACATAGGTGAGACCGAGGTTACGCAGGAGTTGTGGCAAGCAGTGATGGGGAAGAATCCAAGCAAGTTCAAAGGCGACAAGCATCCTGTTGAGAAGGTGAGCTGGGACGACTGCCAAAAATTCATCACAAAACTCAATGAAATGACAGGTAAGAATTTTCGTCTTCCAACCGAGGCCGAATGGGAATTTGCTGCCCGTGGTGGCAGTAAAAGCCGTGGCTACAAGTATAGTGGCAGCAACAATCTCAATGATGTGGCGTGGTTAGACAATAACAGTTATGACAAGATGGCAAACATCCCTAGCTATGGCAGCACCCACGCAGTAGGCACAAAGCAGTCCAACGAGCTTGGCCTCTATGACATGAGCGGTAACGTGTGGGAGTGGTGCGGCGACAACTGGTACAACTATTCTGGCATTCCCTCAAATTATAGTTCTAATTACGTGAATCGCGGCGGCGGTTGGGACGACAACGCCAAGCAATGTCGCGTGTCGAACCGCAATCGTCGGTCGCTCGACCTACGCGGCGACAACCTCGGCTTGCGTCTCGCCCTATAGGTTAATACACAGCGAAAAAATGAAATAAAAACATACTGAAGCTTATGAAACACTTTAAGTTATTCTTATCCTTGATAGTGGTGCTGGTGGCGGGTCTCGCCGCCAGTGAGATTGCCATGGCTCAGGGCAAGAAGAAATCCACGTCGAAGATTCCTGTCAAGACCGAGAAGCCGGCAGCGAAGCGCACCCCTCAGCCCAAACAAGAGAAGAAGCGCGAGGCCAAGCCTCAGCCGAAGCAAGGGGACAAGCAACCCAAGCGTTCGGCCGATGAGATTATCAACGCTTATGTCAACAGCATGGTCTATGTTGAGGGCGGCACTTTCACGATGGGCGCCACGGGCGCCACGGGCGGCGATGCGTATGATTTCGAGAAGCCCGCCCACAGTGTTACCCTGTCGAGTTATCACATAGGTCAGACCGAGGTGACCCAGGAGTTGTGGGAGGCGGTGATGGGCAGCAACCCGAGTGAGTTCAAAGGCTCTAATCGCCCTGTGGAATGCGTGAGCTGGGATGACTGCCAGGAGTTTCTCTCTCGTCTGAACCGCATCACCGGCAAGCGCTTCCGCCTTCCCACCGAGGCCGAGTGGGAGTATGCCGCCCGCGGCGGCAGCCGCAGCCGCGGCTACAAGTATAGCGGGAGCGACAACATCTACGATGTGGCGTTCGATAAGAACAGCAATAGTGAGACAAACAATGTCGGCACCAAGCTTCCTAATGAGCTTGGTCTCTACGACATGAGCGGCAACGTTTGTGAATGGTGCAGTGACTGGTATGGCGCTTACAGCAGCATTGCTCAGAGCAACCCCACTGGCCCCAGCTCGGGCTCCTTCCGCGTGCACCGTGGTGGCAGTTGGTACGACGACGCCGGGCGCTGTCGTGTGTCGAACCGGAACTTCAACTCGCCCGACAACCGCAACAACCTCCTCGGCTTGCGACTCGCCCTATAGTTTTTAAAATCTTCAACATAATAATCATAAAGTTGAGGGGATATAACTAGTTAACACATACTGAAAATATGAAAAAAATATTAACGACATTACTTGTTTCAGTTTTTACTATCACTGCTGCTCAAGGACAAAACAAATATTCTAAAGAACTCGAAAAGAAAGCTCTTTCAGGTGATGTTATAGCGCAAAACAATCTTGGAGTGTGCTATTCCGAAGGCAATGGCGTAGCAAAAGACAATAAAGAAGCCCTGAAATGGTATCTTAAGGCTGCTAATCAGGGCTATAAGACTGCCCAATATAATTTGGCCCTCGACTACTATCATGGCAATGATGCTGTGGCTCAAGACTATGTTGAGGCTGCAAAATGGTTTACTAAAGCCGCAGAACAAAATGACAAGAAATCACAATATATGCTTGGCATCATTTATCATTTTGGCTATGGTGTTGAAAAAGACTACAGTCAAGCCTATAAGTGGTTTGAAAAAGCTGCTAATCAAGGAGACGCCACTTCGCAATTCTACATGGGATGGTATTATGGTAGTGGTAATGGTGTAGCTCAAGATTACAAGCAATCGGTCAACTGGTACCAACTAGCTAGTGAGAAAGGAAATGCCAGCGCCTATTATAACATGGGTGTGTACTACTTGAACGGACAAGGTGTTGACAAAGATTATGAACAAGCATGTCATTGCTTTTATGAGGCAGCCCAAAGGGGATATGACAAAGCTCTGGAATGGTTAAAAAGTAGGGCGCAGCAAGGTAAGATTGAAGCACAATATTATCTTGCCTGCACCTTTTATTCGGCTAAGGATTACACCCATGCTATCGAGTGGTTCAAAAAAGCAGCTGATCAAGGCGACAACAACTCTATGGACAAGTTGGGCATAATCTATGAGGAAGGAATAGGAGTTGACAAAGACTTTAATGCAGCCGAGCAGTATTATCTCAAAGCTACCAATAATGGCTCGCTCAGTGCAATGAATAATCTCGCAATCCTCTATACCGATAAACTTAAGCAGCACAATAAGGCCCTAGAATGGTTTAATAAAGCTGTTAAAGAAGGTTATGCCGAGGCTTATAGGAATATTGCCATCATGTATTATTTTGGTGATGCTGTGGGTGTTGACTATTCCAAAGTGATAGATTATGCTTCGGAATATCTGATTAGAGCCAACATTAAGGATGAGAGTAACGATAGTTACCTGAGCGCCTTTTGGATGCTTGAGGATGTGTGTGCTAAACACAACAGCACAGGGAAGTATAACACACAGCTTGCATCTAAATCTGATGTTTTCAACCTTTTCAATAAAGCAGTGCTAAGCGAAAGCCATGAGGCTATCAACGATTTTGGTCTTGGTTTTTGTTATGCCTATGGCATTGGCACTTCTAAAGATATAGATAAGGCAAAGAGCTTATTTTTTGGTGGCGGTGACTACAACACTCTCTATGATAAAAGCTGTTTCTGTGCGTCAGTTTTTATTGACATGATAAACAATAAGGCACTCGGAAACGTCACTGAAAAGCAAAAATATAATATCGCCCAGATTTGGCAATCATGGGACGGCGAGATGGCTGTGATTGTTGCTAAAGCTATGATTGAGGGTAAAATCGTAAAAAAAGATGTACAGGGAGCTATTAACACATTGAAACTTGTGATTAAGAATAATGACAATGATTGTCCCGTGGCTGAATATGAGCTGGCAAAGTATTATATCAACAACGATATGAAGCAACATTACTCCGATGCTTTTAAACTGTTGAAACATGCATCGGCCGACGAAGAAGCACGACTGGGTGATGCCATGAACTTGCTCAATACATGCTACCGATTCGGTCTTGGAACCACAAAGGATTTGAAACTTGCAAACTATTGGCTTAACAAAGCCGAGCAAACTGGCAGCAATGATGCAAACTTAATAAAGCGACAATTAGCAGGCACGAAAAATAATTAGAAACCGTTGTAACCGCCTCGGCTTGCGCCTCGCCCTATAGGTTAATACACAGCGAAAAAAAGAAATAAAAACATACTGAAGCTTATGAAACACGTTAAGTTATTATTAGCATTGATAGTGGTGCTGCTGGCGGGGCTTGCCGCCAGTGAGATGGCCATGGCTCAAGGCAAGAAGAAATCCACGTCTAAGATTCCTGTCAAGACCGAGAAGCCGGCAGCGAAGCGCACCCCTCAGCCAAAGCAAGAAAAGAAGCCGGCGGCAAAGCCACGGCAGGAGAAGAAACGTGAGGCAAAGCCTCAACCGAAGGCAGAGCCCAAACCTCAACCGAAGGCAGAGCCCAAGAAACCCAAGCGTTCGGCCGATGAGATTATCAACGCTTATGTCAACAGCATGGTCTATGTTGAGGGTGGCACGTTCACTATGGGAGCCACCAGCGAGCAGGGCGGTGATGCGTATGATGCCGAGAAACCAGCCCACAGTGTTACCCTGTCGAGTTATCACATAGGTCAGACCGAGGTGACCCAGGAGTTGTGGGAGGCGGTGATGGGCAGCAACCCGAGCAGTTTCAAGGGCTCTAATCGCCCTGTGGAATGCGTGAGCTAGGAGGACTGCCAGGAGTTTCTCTCTCGTCTGAACCGCATCACCGGGGAGCGCTTCCGCCTTCCCACCGAGGCCGAGTGGGAGTATGCCGCCCGCGGCGGCAGCCGCAGCCGCGGCTACAAGTACAGCGGCAGCGACAACATCTACGATGTGGCGTGGTTCACCCAGAACAGCCGCGACAAGGGTTCAAGCAGTCCTGACTATGGCACCCACGCAGTTGGCACCAAGCTACCCAACGAGCTTGGTCTCTATGACATGAGCGGCAACGTGTGGGAATGGTGCAGCGACTGGTATGGCGCTTACAGCAGCAGCGCGCAGAGCAACCCCACTGGCCCCAGCTCGGGCTCTTACCGCGTGAATCGTGGCGGCGGCTGGTGCAACAGCGCCAGGTACTGTCGCGTGTCGGACCGCGACATCAGCTCGGCCGGCTACAGCAGCCTCAACCTCGGCTTGCGTCTTGCCCTATAGGTTAATACACAGCGAAAAAATGAAATAAAAACATACTGAAGCTTATGAAACACGTTAAGTTATTATTTGCATTGATAGTGGTGCTGCTGGCGGGTCTTGCCGCCGGTGAGATGGCCATGGCTCAAGGCAAGAAGAAATCCACGTCGAAGATTCCTGTCAAGACCGAGAAACCGGCAGCAAAGCGCACCACTCAGCCCAAGCAAGAAAAGAAGCCGGCAGCAAAGCCTCGGCAGGAGAAGAAGCGCGAGGCTGACGAGGCCCCCAGAAAAGTTGTGGAGCGCAAGCCACAATCCAAGCCTGAGCCAAAACCAGAACCCAAGGCAGAACCAGCTCTAAGCAACCGCACGTTCACGGCAAATGGCGTGTCGTTCACGATGGTGGCAGTGCAGGGTGGCACGTTCACTATGGGTGCCACCAGCGAGCAGGGCAGCGATGCCGATAGCGACGAGAGACCAAAACATAACGTGACACTGTCGAGTTATCACATAGGCGAGACCGAGGTCACACAGGCTTTGTGGGAGGCGGTTATGGGCAGTAACCCTAGCCGCTTTAAGGGGTCGAATCGTCCTGTGGAGAGGGTGTCATGGAAAGATTGCCAGGAGTTCATAAAGAAACTTAACAAACTTACTGGCAAGCAGTTTCGCTTACCTACTGAGGCTGAGTGGGAGTATGCCGCCCGCGGCGGTCACAGTGGAGGCTACAAGTACAGCGGCAGCGACATCATCTACGACGTAGCATGGTTCGACATGAACAGCTCTGACAAGGGCTCAAGCAGCCCCGACTATGGCACACATCCTGTTGCGAGCAAGCGAGCCAACGAGCTGGGCATCTACGACATGAGTGGCAACGTGTGGGAATGGTGCAGTGACTGGTGGTATGGCGCTTACAGCAGCAGTTCTCAGTCTAACCCCACTGGTCCCAGTTCGGGCTCTCTCCGCGTGTTCCGTGGTGGCGGCTGGAGCTACCGCGCCGGGAACTGTCGAGTGTCGCGCCGGAACAGCAGCTCGCCCGACTACCGGAGCAGCGACCTAGGCTTGCGCCTTGCCCTATAGTTCTCCCCTTGTTAAAGCGAGCCAGTGGAATTTTGCCCGAAAAAGCGAGCTGCGCCAGCGCGAGCAAAACGAGGGCAAAATCGCACTGAGCGAGCGCCGCGGCGAATAGTAAAAAACACTGAATAATACTCATTGTTACTGATTATTTCAAGAAAAAATGTTAACTTTGTTGCTTTAAAATCGTTATTCACAATGGGCATGGACATTTATGCTGACACTTGCCCCATTGTGGACCATAAGAAATGACCTCACATGGCTGAAAAAAAGATTTCGCAATGGGCCTTGCCTGCTGGCACTGTGCTGGTGAAAGGGCGCTTCCCTTACGAGGTGGTGGAAGTGCTGGGGCAAGGCGGATTTGGCATTACCTACAAGGTGATGGCCGACATCATGGTGGGAACTATTCCCGTCACCACCTATTTTGCAGTGAAAGAATATTTCCCAACGGGCTGCTGGCGTGACAGCGACGGCGTGACGATGCTCTCGTCGCCATCGGTCGAGGCCGAGATTAAGGAAGGACTCAACGACTTCATCACTGAGGGCGAGCGGCTGCAGCGCATCTGCAAGCTCAACCGCAACATAGTGAATGTGAACGAGGTGTTCAGCGATAACGGCACCGCCTATTATGTGATGGAATATCTCGACGGTGGCGACATTCGCTCAATGGTGAAGGCCAGTGGAGGCGCAGTGGGCGAGGCACGCATGATGTCGATAATGCGACCCATCGCCAGCGCGGTGCAGTGCCTGCACGACAACATGATGCTGCACCTCGACATCAAGCCCGAGAACATTGTGATGCGGCGCAGCCGCAAGGGCATGCCCGACGAGCCAGTGCTCATCGACTTTGGCATTGCAGTGCACTTCAACGCCAAGGGCACTCCCACCACCAAGAATCCCACGGCAGGCACCAGTGCGGGATATTCTCCCATTGAGCAATACTCGCTCATTAAGCAGTTCGACCCACGACTCGACATCTATGCCTTGAGTGCCACCTGCTTCTACATGCTCACTGGCAAAGATCCCATCGACGCGCTCAACATGCCTGCGGGCTTTGTGCGAGAGAACCTGCCTGCACAGCTGAGCGAGCTCACCACTAATGCCCTGGTGCGTGGCATGAGCCGCGACAGGGGCGACCGCCAGCGCTCGGTGAAGAAATTCCTGCAGGACTTTGAGGCACAGCACACGCTGCAGGTGGGTGATGTGATCAACGGCTCCAGAGGCGACTACATGATAAGTTCGGTCGAGGAAGAGGAGAACGGCTACATCCATTACACAGCAATCCCATGGATGGGTGCCAGGAAAACTGGCAGTGACACCAATAACACTTCGGCAATAAGATTCAACGTGTGGGAATGGTGGCTCACTGGATTCCGACGCAGTGGCCAGCAGGTCGATAATTTGCACACAGCCACGCCCAAGCCGTGGCGGTTGGCTCAAAGCGTGAGTGGACTCACCGAGCCAGGCACAAGTGTTGAGAACGACATGGGTGGCACCCTTGCCGAGCTCGTTGAGCAGAACGGCACTCTCTACTGTGTGGTGAGAAGTGGATGGAAACCGAGGGCTGCATCTTCGCGATGGCTCAAGCCGCTGCTGGTGGCTGCAGCTGTGGTGGCAGTGGCGTTTGCTGGCTACTATGTTGCAAAGATGCTCACTGGCGACAGCGGCGATGAGCAGCAGGAGCAGCAATTGGCAAGCACCACACAGATTGACTCAAATGCCCAGAAAGAAGCACCACAGCTCGAGAATGTGACCGAGAAAGTGATAAAACACCCTAAAAATTTCGGAAGCACTTTCATCTACACCGGTCCTGTCGATGACGATGGCTTGCCTAGCGGAAAGGGCGAGGGAAAATATGAAGATGGAACTCAAACCTACCGCGGTTACTACAGCCATGGACTGATGAACGGCAAAGGCATCTACAAGTGGAACGATGGCGACAGCTTTGAGGGCACTTTCAAGGACGACTCGTTTGTGAACGGCAAGCTCACCAACAACAAGAATGGCATCTACTTTGTGGGTGACTTTAAGAACGATGAGGCCTATAACGGCAAGTGGTATAAAATAAGCAATAACACTGTGCATAGCGTGGTAGCCGATGGCGTGGAAACCACTAACTAAAGAAACGTGGTATTGCGATACATAAGTTTACTTAAAAACAGTTTTTTATGGCCGACAATAAAGAATTCAAATATGCGCTTCCTGCAGGATATGTCCTAAAGGGCGGAAATCATGATTACACTATTGAGGAAACCCTGGGCAAAGGCGGATTTGGCATTACCTATAAAGTTAAAGCACGCATCAAGGCTGGCAACATCACCGTGACCACCCACTTTGCTGTCAAAGAGTTTTTTCCATCGGGATGTTGGCGCGAGGATGCTGACCCCACTATGTGTTATGCTCCCACGGCCAAGCAGGAAGTAGAAGATAGTCTTAACGATTTTGTCAGGGAGGGTAAGCGACTGCAGGAGATATGCAAGCTCAACAGCAATATCGTTAATGTGAACGAGGTGTTCAGCGCTAACGGCACTGCCTACTATGTGATGGAATATCTTTCGGGCGGTGACTTGCGCACCATGGTCAAGAACAACAAGGGTGGGCTGAGTGAAGCAACCATGATGAGCATCCTCAATCCGGTGGCGAGCGCGCTGGCCAGCATCCACAACAACATGATGCTGCACCTCGACATCAAGCCCGAGAACATTGTGATGCGACGCAGCGACGACGCATCGCCCGATGTGCCAGTGCTCATCGACTTTGGCATTGCGGTGCATTTCAAGAAGGATGGCTCACCCACTACCAAGAACCCATCGAAGGGCGTGTCGTCGGGGTTCTCGCCAAGTGAGCAGTATGCAGGTGTCTCGAAATTTGAGCCGCGGCTCGACATCTATGCCCTGGCGGCCACTTGCTTTTATATGCTCACTGGTGTTGAGCCCAAGAGTGCATTCGAGATTACTCCTGCCGACATATCAACCGAACTGGCAGGAAAGGCAAGCGAGCGAACCATAGCTGCCATTGCGCAGGGAATGAACAAAGATGCCAGCAACAGGCCATCGAGCATCGCGCAGTTCTTGAAACTATTCAAGAAGTCAAATGCTCTGCCTGTGGGCAACGTGGTCAATGGCCAATATCAAAACTACATGATAATGGGAGTGGTTGATGAAACCCCTAATTTTATTCATTATAAAGCAACTACTGCTAGTACTGACGACCATTCCACCCATGCTACCTCTAAACTTATCTACGACCTGTGGGAAAACTTCATCGCAGGATCCGACACAAGAAATGCCAATGGGACCGTGCAATCGGCACAAGGCGAGAGAATGGCGATGGATGAGATTTTGAAAGCTGGCTATAGAGTGGGACAGTATGGTTACAAAGCATCGGCCTCGGGATATATCGACAGTGAATATTTCTATAATGGTGTGCAATATCTTGCTGTTAGGCAGGGATATAAGCCTGAACCAGCATGGATTGGAAAATTCAAATCTGCAATACGGCGCAGCCTTAAGCCTGTGCTCATTGCAGCTGGTGTAGTGCTGGGAGTTGCTGCTGTGGCATGGGCTGTTAGCGCTATTAGCGATGCCAACAAGAAGAAACATCTTGAGGCTAGCGCAAGATTGCAGCAGGCCATCAATGAGAACAATCGAGCAGAGTTGATGGATTTTGCCTCGCAAGACTCTGTGAGAGCATTTTTGCCACTCGCTGTTATCTACGAAGGCGAGCAGCAATATGAGCAAGCGGTGGAAATGGCACAAAAAGCGCTTGATAGCGGTGAGCTTAATGACGAAAGCCGAGGTGTGGCTCAGCAGCTTATCGACCGTGTCACACCATTGATAACACCACAGCAATCAGTACAGACCGAACAAACGACCAACGACACTCAGACCAGCGAGGCTGAACCTGTGGCAACACAACAGGCACCACAACAAACACAACCCGTTCAACCCACTACTGCCTCAAAGCAACAAGAGCTGAAGAAAGACGAAGAAAAGGCTGAGAGAGAAAAGAAAGCGGCTGCAGAAAAAGCAGCAGACGAGGCCAAAAAGCGACAGCAGGAGGCAAAGAAAGCTGCTGAACCCGCAAAGCCAGTAGCACCAAAGGATTCCAAAACACCTGCGCAACGCGCCCAGGAGGCCTACAATAACGGCGACCTAGGTACTCTCAAATCTATGGCACGAAGCGGAAATGCCACTGCCAAAAAATTATGTAATGGCGCAGGCATTACATATTAATGGCATCCTTTTCCAGAATGTAATGTGAGTATAATCTGATAATATTTTTTAAACCGCCTTCGGGCGGTTTTTTATTTGGTATAGTGGGCGTTACCGCTCACTATGCTTTTGTTTGGCTGTGCCAGTCATTGGGCTGCGGCTCGGTAACTCTCAAGCAAGCTTGGAGTTTCTCTCACCTTGCACCAATGGTGATGCTCCTCACGCTGCTTTGCGTGCCTGAAGAATGATATGGATGTTGGCATTATGGATTTTTCATGGCGTGATTTTTGGCTACTGCTGTCACTGCTGTATAACTGTTTTCCGGTACAATGTTAGTGCAAGCCGCTCCGCTCGCAAGGCCCAGGTCGGGTTGACTCGAAAATAATCTCACATTGCCATTTTTTTAAAGGCATTTGTACTTGATTTTGCACAAAAAAACGTTGATAATCTGATTTAAAACCATTGATTATCAACGTTGTGCTTACCGGGTGGGTGCTGACGGATTCGAACCGCCGACCCTCTGCTTGTAAGGCAGGACAACGACCCTGTACAAGTCTGATAGTTAATAAATTATGTTGGTTATAAAAACGTGAACAATCATTTGGGCAATCATTAGCAAAAAAGTGCGCTTATATTTTGCCGATTAGTTCCAACAATTTTTTGTTCTCTTTCTCCAGATTATCGATTCTCTGCTGGCTCTTTACAAGCAAATCCACCAGTTGTGAAATAGTGTTCTGCAGAGACTCCACGTTAGGCTCGCCCTTGATGATGTTGTCAAAAGAGAGCGGCTCCAATTTAGGCAGATCTTGCGAAGGAACAGGATCTGGAACAGTTTCAATGTAGTCATTGATGTTGCTGATACCAAGCTCTTTGACCACAATCTTTATCAGTTTGTCGGGGGCGGGACGCTTCCCGTGCTCAATCTGAGACAGGAACGCCTGTGGATAGCCGATGCGGTTAGCCAGCTCTGACTGTGTTATTTCAGCGTCTTTCCTTAATCGCTTTAAATCAAGCCTTTCCATAATCTTATGAAAATAAGTCCCAAAAAAGTGCTCAATTAATTTGGAGTTTAAGCAAAATAATGCTTATATTTGCAATCCAAATGCTAATAAATGCTACTAATGAGTATTCACTTTGCAAAGTTAAGCAATTATAATCATTATAACAAAATAATAACCACTTTTTTTTAATATTAAACTTTCTTTTTTATCATGACATTTCAAGAGATTTATCAAGATGTTAAGAGTCAGGCGAATACATTTATTGAAGATATCGCCAAGTTGACACACAGGTCAAAAGCAGCAGTGAGGAAATGGATTGCAGGAGAATGCGCTCCTGACATGAATGTCCAGGAGAAGCTCTCACAGTACTTCAATAGACCAATTGAGGAGCTCTTTCCACCCAAAGAGTGTACCCAGCGCACGAATGAGAGAAAGGAGGAGGGTGATGGTGACTGAAGAGCCAAGAGTAAAAGAGGCATCAAGGTATTCTCTAGAAGAAGCGAGCAAGCTGTTGGGCATGCACAGGAACACCCTGCTCAAATATGCCAACAAAGGCATTATAAAGACAGGGATAAGAAGGTCTAACTCCCGCAGGTTCTACCTTGGCAGAGAGATATTACGCTTTTGGAAAGCACAGTTATAAACAATTTATAAATAAGGTGTAAAAATGAGAGGCTGGATAGCACTTGACCGTGGCATAGTGTTCCACTGGGTATGGTACGACACAAAAGCGCTTAAATGGTGGCTTGACCTCGTGATACAAGCAGCATGGAAAGACTGTGAGGTGAGATTCCTCGGGCAGCGAGTCTCCCTAAAGCGTGGGCAGCTGGTGACTAGCATGAGGAGACTTGCCCGCCGATGGGATGCCGGAGATGTAAGAACCGCAAAGCGATGTCTTGAGGATTTTGTTCTAGACAAGATGGTGACTGTTGAGAAAGAAGGTGACGTCACAATAGTAACGATAACCAACTACGACAAGTATCAGCTAGACAAGTTCCGCTCAGGGAAGTTTGTTGATGATGAAGTCGAGGATGATTCCCATGGAATGAAATCAACAAGTGAGTTGGATGAAGACTTTCCTGAGTTTGTTGGTGAACATAATGAGGAAGCAGAGGATTTTGATGATGAAAGTAAAGAGTTTTCTGATGACGATGAAGACAAGAAAGATGAAGACATGCATCACGAACTCCATCACGGAATCCACCACGAAAGAACAATATATAATAAAACAAAAAACAATATTTCTCTCACTAATGCGCTTGCGCGTGAAAATAAATATTATGAGAAATTAAGAGATTCTGAGATGTTCACCAAGAAAACTATGGAAGCATTGAAAGTGACAAAAGCAGAATTGCACAAGAGACATAAAGAATTCTACAAAGAGATGCAGATAAAGTCATTTGAACACAAGAATTTCAACGATTATAAACGCCATTTCTATGACTGGCTGAAAAAAATGATTCAGGATGGCAAAAGAAACGCAAAAAATAAACGAAATTCTGCTGGGAGAGGCTCCAAAGCCAAGGCGAAACCCGAAAACAGTGGAGGGACTCAAAGTATACCACAAGCAGCTGGAAAAGCAACCGACACCCGAGGAGAAGCGCAAGAAGGATATGGCGAAACTGGAGCGTCGGCTTCAGACAATCCGCTCAGTAGGGCAAAAATTAGAAAAGCTGAGACAGATGGTTGACATTCGCGCAGAACAGAGAGTCTTGTGGAACATTCTTCTGAAAATAGAGCCCAGATTCGACAAAAAGAATTATGATGTCAAGATATTGTACAGCATCCTTGGATGGGTCTGGAGAATAGACAGCTGGAACGTGCTGAAACTGGACTATTCAAAAGGACTTTTTCTATATGGTGACATCGGGCGCGGCAAGTCGATGACGCTGATGTTGCTGCGGGATTACCTGAAGGATGTGCGCACAAGACATAAAGAATACTGCAAATCTGAATACAGATTCGGCACAGAATGGATGTCGGCAAGCATGATAGCGAACAGATACGCGGCCGATGGCCTGCCCGGACTGGACAAGTTGCTCAAACATGACTGCTGCCTGTTTGTTGATGAGTTAGGAAGAGAGCCCAATCCGGCAAGCAACTACGGCACAAAGATGAACGTGCTCCAGTTCCTGATGCAGATCAGGTATGACAACAGATATTCATGCGTGACTCATGCGACAACGAACCTGCCTCTTTGCGAGATAGAGACGTTATATGGCAAATATATAGCAGACAGATTCCTGGAGATGTTCAACTTTATAGAATTCAAGGGCAAAAGCCTTCGCAGACCATGATAATAAAGTCTTTCAAGAAACTAATAAGAATCTTTAAATTTGCGAATGAAATGGCAAAATACGATTTAAAGATGAGTGACATTAGAGTGTACGTAAAACTGGATTCTTATCTGGCGGAGTGGCTGGTGCATGAGCATGGAGGAATACCTGTGGCATTCCCAAAAAACTCGTATGAGAATGACGTGCTGGAGATGAGCCTGACTTTGAGACCGAAAAACTTGGAAGATGACGGAGATGGCCCTGGGGAAGGTAAAATTCCTATAGCCGTGCCGTATTTCAAATACAAGAACGTGAAGTCATACAACTACCTGCCGAAAAACGGACAGCTGGCGATTCAGAAAAGCATCAGACAAAGGTTCATGATGCAGCTCTGGCGTGACCTTCACAAGTTCGGAAATATAGGCAAGCAGAGAAAGGAACTCATTTTCGCATGGATGGAGGCACACGGAATAACGCCATCAGACACGAACTGGAATACGCTGGCGAAGATATATCAGCGTCGACAAGATGTGTATCGAAAACAAAGAAAAATGGCGAAAAATACAGTTAACGAACCTTTAGAAACTTAATTCAAGTTAAAACGGGGCTAAAAACTGCACTACTTGTCAAGATAGAAAATCATGTATATTCCATAGTTTCCAGAATGTTCCGTAATTGTTTTATAATAGCTTGTTATTCATTGATTTAACGTTATGATACGGCAGAGATTACCAGGAATTAAGAGTCTTGGCTTTGTCCAAGGAAAAAATCTACAGCGACAGATGATGATGAAGTCGTTGGCGGGTTTGCCAGTGGCCATAATGACGGACATAACACCGATAAACTTTGTGGGCAATCCAACCTGCGAGGCGGCATCTGACTACGACAACGGTGGTCGAATTGAGAAGACGACGCTGAAATTCATCACTGATGAAATTATAGTGCATTACCCTGATATCGCATTCGTGGTTACAGACACAAACGGAGAGTCGTTTGTGGTTGGAGCACGCGAAAAACCACATCCCATTATACGGATGACAATTTCTACAGGTGATCCAGGCGGCGAGCCGGCAGTGTTCTCTTATGAGGTTACGCTGTATGCGCAGCGCTCTCTAATTCCCTGCTCAGTATAAATTATAGGTTCTATGATTTTTTGTATGGTAATTTTTTTTCATGAAGTGAATATTTATGGTTATTAAGGGATTTAGAAGTTAATTAGTTTATGTCTAACTCCGTGAGTGGCTTCGTTGAGAAACGCGGTCACTATTCCTCTCTCAAAAGATACATTTGGATTAGATGTTGCATATTTTTTATGGTTATTTAGGGAAGATCATTTTTAATGTACTCCGTTAAGGTGCTTCGTTGGGAAACGGGGTTCCTTTTTTTATCCTGTTCCACGTCTGCGCTCTCTTTTGGTCTCCATTCATTAAGTGAAAAGATGGGTTCATAGCCGTAAGATTGAAGTTAAACATTTCCTTGCCCTCACCGCTTGCCTTTACGCTGCAAAGTTATTCCGCTCTACTCACTAGCAAGGCCAGGCTACGTTGCTCTGAAAATTCTCCAGCCCTTCGGGTAGTAATTCTCAGGCAAGCCTTGCTCTCTGTGAGGGCGAACGGACTTTGCAGGCAGTGTAAAGGCGAAGCTGTAAGTGACGGCAAGATCAATGATGTTTAACTTTTTAAATAATTACTGCTATGAATGAATTATCTCTTTTCAGTGAATCAATGAATGGTGCCCAGAGCACTGACATGG
>ONJX01000047.1 GCA_900318255.1 uncultured Prevotellaceae bacterium
TGGTTGCATGGTCTTGCGATTGAAGTCGGGTCTCCGACCCGCCCGGCATCTTCGATGCCCAATGTCTCAACCTAACACAGGTTTTTGCAGGTGTCCCCAAAAAAATTCAAGTTTATAAGGTTTGTGAACCTTATAAACTTGAATAAACTTTTTTATAGCTACTGCCTATAATATTATTGGCCTAAAATAATGTTATAGACAGCTGTCACGTCGGCACTTGTTATTTCTCCGTCACCATTCACGTCGCTGGTGGCAAGGAAAGTGTCGTCGCCATAGAGCAGATAGTTATAGAGACAAGTGATGTCGATAGAGGTAACCTCACCGTCGCAGTTCACGTCGCCAAGCACGTGTCCGCTACCCTTCACGGCTGTCACCACAACCACAAAGTCGGGCACCGAAATCTCGGTTTGAGCGTCGGCGGTAGTCATCACCACATTCTTCACTTCTATCTGGGTAGTGCCCTCAAAAGTCTGCTGAGCTTGAATGTCGATGTTGATAATGGGACCGCTGTCGCCAGCAAAATCAGTGGGCGGGAAGCTCACTGCCACCACGCGCAAGTCGCCATTACTACCGGGGTTGGCGATGAGATAATGGTTATCACTCATGCGGTTGGTGAGTGCCATGCTATAGTCGCCATTGTCGGCACGAGGAATCGTGAGTTCTACAGGCATTGCTATGTCAAACTGCACTGCGGCGATGCCAGTAATTTCGTTGTCCATGACCACCGGCACGCTCATGGTGGTGCCTGGCTCGATGCTGAAGTCGTCGATATAAAGGGTGTCAACAGGCACATAGGGGCCGCTGGCAGTCACTACCACAGCAAAGTCATCAATAAAGATGTCGCTACCACCAGTCTTGAGTGTAACGTTCTTTACATTGATGACTGCCGAGCCAGTAAACTCCCTCGCGGCATTGACTTTAAGGAACATGATGTTGCCATTGTCGCCCGTGAAGGCAGTTGCCGGAGTGCAGAACTCGGCAACATGAAGCATCTCTCCCTGCTGAGTGATAGTCACTTGGTGGCCGTTGGCACGCTCGCCAAGTCGAGCTTGAGTGGCTACCGAGAGTCCCTGAGGAACCTCAAGGTCAAACTCCACAGCATTCACCTGCACGGTCTCATTAGTGAGCACCACTGGCACCTGGCAAGAACGCCCTGGGGCGATGGCAAAGTCGCTGATGACAAGGTTGTCGCTAGGCACATACTCGCCATTGGCACTGACTGTCACGTCAAAGTCGGCAATTAGTGTCTCCACCTCATCGGCACTAGTGAGAGCCACATCACTCACATGAATTGTGGCACTGCCCTCAAAGTCGCGGCTGGCAGTCACGTTGACATACATCACCTCGCCCGAGTTGCCCTCAAAATTGGTTGCTGGGAAGCTAAACGCAGCAATCGACAAAGTAGTCCCGCTGGCATTTGCCACCACTTGATGGGCGGCAGTCTTACGGTCGCTTAGGGTGACACCATGAGCGGTGAGGCCTGCGGGCATCTCCAGCGTGAGCTGGAAGGCGGCAACGGGCGTGGCCTCGTTGTCCATAACCACCGGCACTTGCTTGGTTTGTCCTGGAGTAATCTCAAAGTCGTTGATATAGAAGAGATTCTCGGGAACATACACGCCATCGGCAGTAACTGTCACGTCAAAGTCGTCTAGAGTGATTACATCACTGTTAGGCTCCAAGAGCCTGACATTGCTCACGTTGATGAGAGCCTGCCCCTCAAAGGCGCGGTCGGCAGCGACCTCAATGTTGAGCACTGCTCCCTCAGTACCAGTGAAGAGTCTGCCATACTTGCCTTTTACCTCCACCTTGTAGCTGTTCTCGCCAAGAGAAGTTATGTTCAGATTGTGATTAGGAGCGCGGTCGGTAAGCTCAAAGGCATCCTCTGAAACCATAAGCCCCTCGGGGATTGACATCTCAAAGCTGACGCCGCTAAACTGTGTCACCTCATTCTCAAGAAGCACAGGCATGACTTTTGTCTTGCCTGGCTTGATGGCAAAGTCCTCAATAATCAAGTGGTCGGCTGGCACATACACGCCATTGGCGGTTACCGTCACGTCAAAATCTTCTACCGGGCTCTCGTGTGCGTCGCTCGTAGAGAGCATCACGTTGCTGAACGTGATTACCGCACTGCCAGCAAACGACTTGCTGGCCGTGAAGTCTATATACATGATGTCGCCGCTCTCGCCAGCAAAATCGGCGGTGGGGAAGCCAAACGCTACCACGCTCCAGTGGTCGCCGTTGTGGTTGGCTACTACCTGGTGAGCCTCGCCCTTGCGGTCGCTAAGGGTGAAAGAGCTGGCTGTTGTGGTGATACCAGCGGGCAGATACATGTCGAACTGGAAGCCGGCGACACCGCTAGCATGATTATCGAGAACCACCGGCACGCGCAACGTGCTGCCAGGAGCTATGGCAAAGTCGTTCATATAGAACTCATTGCCCAGCACAACGAAGCCTTGCGCTGTCACCGTCACCGCCAGGTCGGGATGGCTGTGCTCATGGGCATCGGCAGTGGTGAGGGCTATGTTCTTGACGTTGATGACAGCCTGCCCGTCAAAGTCCTGGGCAGCCACCACGTCGATGGTGAGCACTGCCCCACTCTGCCCCGTGAAATTGGTGGCAGGGAAGCTGAAGGCCATCACCGTGGTGTGGTCACCGTTAGCCTTCGTCATCAGTTGGTGCGAGCTTGACGCACGCTCTCCTAGTTTAAGTCCACCCTCGGCAATGCTGAGTCCCGCAGGCATGTATAGGTCAAACTGGAAAGCGGCAAAAGCATTATCGGGATTGTCGAGCAACACTGGCACGGTAATCGTGTCGCCAGCCTTGACCGAAAAATCGTCGATGTGCAACACATCGGCTGCCTGGGCATGCAGTGCTCCAGCCACCAGCATTATGGTAAAAATGTGAAACAGCTTTTTCATATCTAAAAGAGCTTTTCAATCAGATTATACCAGTTATTTCACAAGCACCTTTTTGCCGTTGATTACATAAACGCCAGTAGGAAGCCCTTGAGTAGCCTGGGCTGGATTCACGCCCTGGCGCAGTAGCACGCCCTTCATGTCATAGACGTTAACCCCCTCGCCGTCGGCAGCAATGTGTGTAATGGCAGTAACAACGGTGGCATTAGTAGTCACATCAGGCAGCACGCTCTCCACCTCGTTGGCGCGAGTGAAGAAGATGTCGCTGATGGTGATGTTATCGGTTGAGCTAAGTGAGGCATTGGCCTTAACCTTAAGGAGGATGATGGCATCGTTGCCTGCAGCTATCTCGGCATTGTCGAGAGAGAAGCCAAGCAAGCGTGTGGAGCCGTCGGGGTTAACACCCGTCATCAGGGTGTGAGAGGCGGCGCGGCCAGTAAGCTCGGCGCTCTCCAATGTGAGACCCTGTGGCAGGGCCACATCCATCTGGAAGCCGGCATAGGCAGTAGCGTTGTCAAGAGCGATAGCGATAGTGCCTGTGGCAGGGTCGTAGTCGCCGAGGCTAAGCACATCACTAGTGGCGGCCTTAGCAACATTCAGTGCCGGAGCCGACGAGTTGCCCACAGCAATGTTGGCGATGGCTATCAGGTCGGTAATATTGATTGACCCGCTGGCGTTCACATCGGCAGCCTCCTCCACAAACACCTCGGGCGTGATGCCCACGATATAGTTGGCCACACACATCACATCAGTGACGTTCACCTTCTTGTCGCCATTCACGTCGCCAGGAATTATTGGCTCCTCAAAGGGCAGCGTGCCACTGCTTAGTACAATCTTGGCATTGCCGCCAATGAATCCCATGCCGTCCTTCACGGGGTCGGCAAGGGTGATGTTGCCCAGGTCAAAGACAGTAGGGCTGGTAACCACAGCTTGGGCATCTTGATTGGTAAGAACATCGGCATAGCCGTCAGCGTTCTGAACCCAGTTGTAGAGACCGAAGTCGTAGGTGATGCCCGTCTGGTTGTCCTTATAGCTTGTGAGCACCTGATTGGGGTTAGTCCAAGTGTTCTTCTCATCACTGAGAGTAAACTCGGGCACAAAGCCATAATCAAGGAAGTTATACACTGTAACCTTATTATTATAAGGATATAGATACACCGGGAACGACGCCACGTTGCCGGTGCTGTAAACGTGGTCGCTGTCGTCAAAGTCAATCTCATCATAGCTCATTGTGGCATTACTAGCAATGAACTGTGTGAACATTCCGTTCTCATACATCGCACCAGCGTTGACGTAGGCATCATTGTCGGGGTCATAATAGATCAGAGCCAAGTTCCAGGTGGTAGAGATAGTGAAGCCACTGGAATTAACGCGGCCCGAGAGGGCTGTGTTAAGCACTGTGCTGACATTCGCCTCATTCACCACATTATTGGCCACCACATAGAGGTAGCAGGTGTATTGCTCATACTGGTAGGTGTAAACGCTCTGTGGCAGGAAGGTAATGGTGTTGGCGCCCCAGTTCACGCTGAAGGTCAAGTCGCTGCCCTGGGCGAAATAGTTAGAAACCGTAACGCGGCTTGTGCCTCCGGTGTAGGCCATCGCCACGCGGTTAGAACCCACCGTGGCACCCGTCTGGATGTCACGGTCCATCTCGATGTTGATGCTTGCTAGCTTGTCGGCTGTGAAAGCCGAGGCGGCGCGAGCCACGGGCCACGCTACCATTGCCAGCAGGACGATTGTGAAAAGATGCTTTTTCATTGATTAGGGGGTATTATTAAGGGATGCCACATGATAATGACATCCCTTGATTGATAATTAATTAAAAATATTTCTTTGAAGCGACACGGTTGCCGTTGTCCATAGTTTTGACCTCAATGTTCACGCCATTGAACGGAGTTGCGCTCTCCACGCCCATCATGTTGTAATACTTCACATCAACCACCTTGCCTGTGGTCTCAACGGCATCGATAGCGGTGGGCACGTCATAGAGGCGCAACGGATAAACGAGATAATCGGCCGAAAGGTCGCTGGTGACAGGAGTGCTCTGGTTGGCGTCTTTCAGAGCAGTAGCTTCATTAGTTGATGCCACTTTCCTTATAATGGCGTCAAACTCATATACATATCCGTCATTAGGTGCGCCTGCTGGGTAGTAATCCCAGCACACCTTGATGCCGCCAGTGAGATTGCTGGTGTTGCCGTCGCTCATTGTGTAGAAATTGCCGTCGGCATCGTTGTAGCACGCCCAAGTGATGAAGGCATACTCCTGTACCTTGGGAGCGACAAAGAAGAAGTGACTGTTAGGGTTATAGTAATCCTCGTTGAAGCTTGGCATGATATAGAGGTTCGGCTCGTAAGGGGTAACATCACCTGCCACAGGTGTTGAGGTCACTGCAATAGTGGGGTTAACCTTGTCAACGAGCTTGCCAGTGATGCTCTTGCCCTTGATTATCTTTCCCACATAGTTGTCGGGATCAGAAACACCAGTGAGCATCACCCAGTTGCTCTGGTCAAAACCGGCAACTGGCTGAAGTTTGGTGTCTCCAGCATATTCAGCTGCTACTTGACCTAAAAAGTCAATTTGACCATCACTAATTTCTGATGGATATTTATATTTGCCCAAATCTTTGGCAAAGAGCACGTTGCCCAAAGTAACAGGATAGTTATTATAAGAGGGACCAAGACGACAAGAGCCGTTAACATAATTCCATCCACCATCGTCGTTATTATTTGCCAAACCACTGGTCAGACTGAAATAATTCTTGTTGTCGTCACGGCCATAAAAATTCACTACCGCGCTATAATGCACGCCATCGGTAGTCTCCATAGGCTGACCAACGGTAGGATTCCAGTCGTTATTATTTGCTTGACCCAAAACATAGTAAGTGGGATATGAACCATTATTGACAAAACCTGTGATATCTTCTGCGCTTTGCGAAACAGTGAGAGTGTTGGCATTGCAGTCAAAATCAAGTTTATAGCGGCCTTTTTCAATCATAAAGGTGTTTTGATTTCGGCTCACTCCCATCGGGGCACTGAGCACGCCGTCAACAGTGGTAACACCAACAAGATCGTCATAAACCACATATTCCTCACCGACTTCACCGTCATTGACAATGTCAACCAGGTCGGTCTTGATTATTGTCATTTTTGAACGGTTAAAATACTCAACTACTGCAGTGTTATTAATAGTAGTCCATGAACTTCCATGTCCGATAACCATACCCCATGGGTTATCAAATGTAATTTCACCCTTCTCCAAATCAATGGTTCCAGTACAAGCTGATCCTCCATCATATTTATAATAGGATTTTCCCTCTTTACGAGTTACAGGATCAACAGATCTAACTGGTGTATTTGTATAAGTCATATGTGAGACAACTGCATATGACCAATACGTCCAACTAAAAAGAACATTATTACCCAAGAACTGAGTTCTCCAAGAAAAAGTTCCCTTCGTATCACTTTGCCAGGTTATACTTGTGTTATTTAAACCATCTATTACAAGGTCCATTATTGTATTGGGCACACATTCATACCTCCAATAAAAATTTTTGAAAGTCAGCTTACTATTCACTGCATCCCAAACAACAGTAACGGTATTTGTTCTTACTAATTGTTCACCATTACCATCATGTAGATCACGGTAATCTTCTTGCAGGAAGTCCTGTGTAAACGACGCTGGTTGTGCCATTACTATATTATTTGTCGCTATAATTGTGAACAGTGCGGTAAATAAGACAGATAAAGTAAATAATCTTTTCATATCGGTATAAAAATACGAAGATCAAAATAAAAAATTTGAATATTAAGGGTTTAGTCTTATAATTATGCCCTTATGTTGGCAAGAAGAGGGTGTACCAAAATGCCACACACATCAGGCATTTTGAGACACCCTCTTTGCACTGATTGAGAGTTATCTGTAAATTTGTTTAGCAGTGGTCTTTTGACCGTTGCTCAGTTCCTTAACAACGATGTTCACACCGTTGAAAGGCTGTGCGCTCTCCACACCCAGGGTGTTGTAGTAGCGAGTGTTCACAACTTGGGCATCGGTGTCGATGCTGTTGATGCCGGTGTTAACGCGAGTCATGTGAGAACGCTCAAAATACTCTATCACTACCGACGCACTCATGTTGTTCCAAGAGTTGTTGCCTATTACACATCCCCAAGGGTCGGTGATATCGATAGTGCCAGCAGCAATGTCAATAGTGCCGTGGCAATCCTGACCACCATAATAAGCATAGTTGCTGGTGGCTGGTACAGTGTTAGAGGTGGGATCATACATTCTCACTGGAGAGTTAACATGCTGGAAACGGCTCACCACAGCTGCCTTATAGGTGCGGAATGAGGCATAGGAGAAAGGCAGATTAGCAAACAAATCGCTCTCGCCCATAGAGTAGGCACGCCAGGTGAATGTGGCCTTTGTGTCGCTCTCCCAAGTGAGTGTGGTGGGGCTAGAGGTTGATGTGGCATAAGATGGAATCACGAGGTTTACTACTTGGTCGTTTACCATCTCATTAGAATAGAAATTGTTAATGGTCAACACTCCAGTGGCATTGTCCCAGGTCACGTTCACGGTGTTGTTTCTCACCACCTCATCGCCACGATAGTCTTCCTGAGCAAACTCGGCATTAAACGATGCTGGCTGAGCATTAACTGTGGCAGTACCAACCAACAGGAGTGCAAACATTCCAAAAAGAGTAATTACATTCTTCATATTAATAAAATTTTTAAACAGTTAATAAATAAATTTGTTGTTTCCTATAAATCTAAGCAACTTACAAAATTACGACAAATCTCTTAAACGACAAAAAAAATTGCAATATTTTCATAAATTCTTGCGAATATTTGTGGCGAATTTGGCACGAAGAAACAGTTTTTAGACTATAAAAGACAAAATGAGACCACCTATTTCAAAGTATGCAGCGGTTGAAGCCTACAACCAGAACTCCGACACCATCAAGAAGTAGGGACAAGGCGTGCCTTGTCCGGGGAACGGGGAACGAGGAACGGGTGATGTAGGGACAAGGCGTGCCTTGTCCGCTGTCATTTCACATTACTAGAGAAGTTGTTATCGCCTTGCGATAACAACTTCTCTTTTTCTGTATAGTGTATTACTTAGTGTAATTCAATCAACACTCTTGATAAACCTTGCAGGGTTTCCGCCCACAATGGTACTTGCTGCCACATCTTTAGTCACCACCGCGCCGGCTGCCACCACTGCATTCTCGCCCACAGTGACGCCAGGCAGAATAGTTGCTCCGGCTCCTATCCATGCATTGCGGCCAATGTGCACCGGTTTGCAAATAAGCAGTGCACGGTCGTGCAAGTCGTGGTTGTTGCTGATGAGCTGCACATTAGCTGCAATCATAACATCATCGTCGATGGTGATGCCGCCTCTCGACATCATCAGGCAGTCGGGCATTATCATCACATTGTTGCCTATCTTCACTCGGTCGAAGCACACCCCCTTGAGAGGCGGCATCACCATGCTGCCTTCACCCAAGTTATTGCCAAAGAGGTCTTTCACTAATTTGTTATACTCATCGGTGTAAGGCATTGTGTGGTTAATCTCATACACCAATTTCACATCACGCATGCCACGCTCCATCTCCTCGGGCGTGGTCTTTCGAGGATCTACAATAAACGAATTCATATTATTAATATATTATCTCTCATATTTATGACAGATCTTTAATTATTCATTTTATGTTGCAAAATTACAACCTTTCTCTCTAACCGACCTTTCACAAATTCCCCTAATATTTTCACAAATTCCACACAACAAACAGCAGTGAATGGAAATTCTGATTCCATCGCCCTCATTGTGGCTTCATTAATCCTTGGGTGGCAGGCTTTGGAAATGGCGCGTTGCCCACACTTGCAGCAGCATCACAATGCTCACTTTATCAGGAACTGCTTGTATCTTGACCATTCCTGCTGCACGCCGCGATGGTTGTTGCCTGTGAAGAACTCGGCATACATCTGGCCCTTGAAAGGCGACCAGTTGCCACACACGATGCCATCGCAAGCGATAATGGGCTGAAAGATGCCCCGGTTGTTATGAGCCTTGTGGCTGTACTCGGGCGGTAGCACTATGTCGCGACTCTTGTAACTTATCAAGTATTCATCGTAGGGTGGAATCATGAGGCATCTCCCCTTCCTGAAACCGCGAGAGCGACAATCATCGGTGAGATAAAACACTCTCCCCTTCCATCTCTCTTGGTGAATGGTGTTACCCAAAAGAGCAATGCCCCTGCGGCAGTCGCCAATGTTCAGCCCCGACCACCACACAAAATCTTCGAGAGTGGCAGGCTGGCGGCTATGAAGATACTTGCGAGTGATGACTGTCAATGCCTCGTCGCGATCCATTGCCGCCGATGGCTTCACTTTATTGGCAGTCAAGGCATAAGTGGCTTTCATAGGCAATAGGTCACCGCTACACAGAGTGCCCGACATCTCTGCCAAGCGAATGTGGTAGGAGAGCCGATGACTGTCGATCTGTATGTTCTTCTCTGCTAAAGCCTGGACAAAGTCCTCTTTAGTTGCACTTCCCATGTCGGCAGCCGTCAGAGCGAGTATGTCCCTAATGCGCATCAGTTCCTCGCTGGGGATAGAAATCTTGTTGCTGCTCATCCAGCCCTTTGTGACAGCAATGCCCTTTGGAGCACAAAGCCCTATCATCGTCCAGTAGTCCTCGGCCGAAACCAGTTGCCAGGTGCCACGCATCAAGTGAAGGCGGATGATTTCACCACTGTCAAAAGCCCGCTTAAAAGCCTTTACCGACGGCTTGCGGGTGCGCATCGCCACAGCCCATCGCATCATGCGGTAATCCTGTGCCTGCATGGCTCCCATGTGGTCAACCACCTGCACAGGATCATCAAACTGCTGCGCAACAAGCTGCTGGTTGAGAAGTCGCAAGGAAATAAGATTCATGACAATAGAGTTTAGTGGTTGATGGTTAGAGGTTAGAGGTTAGAGGTTAATGGTTAATGGTTAATGGTTAATGGTTAATGGTTAGAAGATAGAGGTTTGAGGTTTGAGGTTTGAGGTTTGTGGTTAGAGGTTAGAGGTTAGAGGTTAGAGGTTAGAGGTTAATGGTTAGTGGATCCCCGACCCCCGATCCCCGATCCCCGATCCTCGACCCTCGATCCTCAATCCCCGATCCTCGACCCCCGATCCTCGACCCCCGATCTCCGATCCCCGATCCCCGACCTCCAATCCACGATCCCCGATCCTCCATCCCCGATTTAAAAAAAGTAGGGCAAGATTTTGATGTAAATCCTGCCCTACCCTCATTTTTTACTTGTATCGCAAGAAGCTGTAGCCAAAGCGCTCACAAGCTGCACGCTCCAGTTCTTCTCGGTCGTCGGGATGGGCGATAGAGATGAGAGCCCTTGCTCGCTCGGCCATGCTCTTGTTGCGCAGATACACGATGCCATGCTCGGTAACGACATATTGTGTCTGGAACCTGGTGGTCACCACGCCCGCTCCAGGGGTGAGAGTGGGCACAATCTTGCTCTTGCCCTTGCCAGTGCGCGACGGCAATGCTATGAAAGTCTTACCCTCGGGGTTGAGAGCAGCACCATACATGAAGTCGTGCTGACCTCCCACGCTCGAGAATATCATGGTGCCAATGCTATCGGCACACACCTGACCAGTGAGGTCAACCTCGATGGCACTGTTGATGGCAATGGGCTTGGGGTTCTGGCGAATGACTTGCGGGTCGTTAGTCCACGCCACGTCATAGAACTCCACGTCCTCGTTATGGTCAAGGAAGTCATACATGCGTTTCGAGCCCAGCGCGAGGCTTGCCACGCTCTTGCCAGGGCGAATCTTCTTGAGGCTGTTGTCAATTACCCCTTCCTCCATGAGCCTTACCACGCCGTCGGTCATCGCCTCAGTGTGCAGACCCAGGTGCTTGTGGTTCTTGATACCTGCCAGCACAGCGTTAGGGATGCCGCCCACGCCTATCTGCAACGTGGCTCCATCGGGAATCTCGGCAGCGATAAAACCGCCAATGGCGCTCTCGATAGGCGTTGACTCGCCAAACTCCATTGCCAGCGGCGGCTCGTCGCAGCGCACTGCGGCAGCGATCTGGCTCTCATGAATCTTGGCGGCGCCACATAGATAAGGCATGCTGTCGTTGATTTGAGCGATGATGGTATTCGACATCTCCACAGCACTGAATGCCAGGTCGGCACTCATGCCATAGCTGCAATAGCCATCCTTGTCGGGTGGCGAGCAGTTGAGGAAGGTGACGTCGAGGGGCAGCTGCTTGCTGCGGAACAAGAACGGTATCTCGCCCAGGAAGGCTGGAATCACCTCGCCATAGCCCTGCGCCACCCACTTGCGCTGGTCACCACTGAGGAAGAGGCTCTTGGTGATGAACGAGTCTTTATACTCTGGTTTGCACAGAGGGCACTCACCGTAGGGCACATTGAAGGCCGAATACACCACTACATCCTTGAGCTCGCTGGCACGGCGTGCCAAGGCGCTCTGTAGCACCACAGGAATTGCTGTGCTACCCATGCAGTAGATGCTGTCTCCACTCTTGACAAGGCGCACAGCCTCGTCGGCACTCATGTAGTTCATTGTTTCTTGCTTTTTTGTAGTTCCACAAAGATTGCCAGTCGCTCGTCAAGTGCCTGGATGTGCCACTCGCTGTTGAGCTGCGACACACAAGCGCGGATGCCTGGCTGCTTACTGCCAGTGGTGTTGAGCGTGATGGCCGAGATGCCACACAGCATCAAGTCGTTGAGCAGCTCCGAGTCGCTCATGCCCTTATAGCCAATGGTGTAATAGAAACCGTCGGCAAGCTCTTGGTCACCATCCTTGTCATAGATGATGTTGAAGCCATGCTTAAGGAAGATTTCCTTGGTTATCTTGGCACGGCGGCCATACTCACGCACCTCATCTACAAACTTATACTTGCCCTCAACGGCAGCCTTCATCATTGCCGACAGTGCATATTGTGCCGAGTGAGAAGTACCCGAAGAGGCCACATAGAGATAGGTGAAGATGAAGTTATCGCCCATGCGACCAATGTTGTAGCGCTGGCGCAGAGCAGGATACTCGCGGTTGAAGAGCTTGTTGCTGAAGGCCACCACAGCGATGCGCTCACCAGCATAGCTGAAAATCTTAGAGCCCGAGAGCATGAACACATAGTTGTCGGTGTAGCGTGCCACGGTGGGCTGGAACGGCGGCTCGAAGGGCACTGACTTGTCGGTGCGGAAGTCCATGCACATGTAGGCATGATCCTCGAGCACTATCATGTCATATTTGTTGGCCATCTCACCAATAATCTGCAGCTCCTCGTCGGTCAAGCACACCCACGACGGGTTGTTAGGGTTAGAATAGACTATTGCCACGATGTTGCCCTTAGAGCAGTAGTCCTCGAGCTTGGCGCGAAGCTTGGCGCCACGGAACTCATAGATGTCGAACTGCTCATGCTTGATGCCCTGCACCGAGGCTTGCATCACATGGGGAGCAAAACCAGGGTTCACATATAATATAGTGTCTTTCTTGGGGTCTAATTGAGAACATTCGAGCATCAGGTTCATGCCTGCCTGCATCGAGCCCACGGTGGGCACTATGCACTCGGGGTTGATATCCACGTCGATAAATGCCTTGATAAATCGCGAGGCATTCTCTTTGAGCTCGGGCAGACCGCTGATAGCCGGATAAATGCTAGCTATGCCGTGGTCAAGAGCGGCCTTCTGAGCCTCTACACCCACTTGGCCAGGGGCCAGGCCAGGAACTCCCACCTCCAGTCGCAAAAACTTCTCACCAGCCGCCTTTTCCATCTCGGCTGCGATTGCTGCACACTGGCGTATAGTGGTCCTTGACACATCGGTAATGTCGCACTCGGCCATTATATTGTTTAGAACTTGTTGTTTTAAAGGAAAACCCATAATTATGTTATTTGTTAAAAAGTGGAACAAGGAATGTGGAATGGTGAACAGAGATTCCGCATAATGCATTCCACATTCCGAGACTTGAGTTACTTATTCTTTTGAGCAAACTCATAGCCAGCCTTGAAGGCCGCAATGTTGGTCTCAACTATTGCCTCGCCCTTGCTAGAGAAGACATTGGTAATGCCCTCAAGCAGCTGCTCGGGCTTGAGCATCTCGAGCACCGAAGCGGCAGCACCCAGCAGCACCATGTTGGCACTGCGTGGCGACTTCACCTCCTTGGCTATAGCGTCAACGTCGATCATGATGACGTTGCCCTGCTTCTTGAGCTCCTCGTTCACTGCCTCCATTTCGGGGTAGTTGGGTATGTTGACAAACGGGGTGGTGTTAGTGATAACCCAGCCGTCAGGCTTAAGATACTGCACATAGCGCAGAGCCTCCATTGGCTCGAGCGAGATCACGAGGTCGCAAGCACCATGGGCGATGAGGTCGCTACTGATGGGAGCGTCGCTCAGTCGCAGATTGCTCTGCACGTCGCCACCACGCTGGCTCATGCCATGCACCTCGGCTTGTTTCAAGTAGATGCCCTCTTTCAGAGCAGCCCAACCTATGATAGTAGCAATGGAGAGGATTCCTTGTCCGCCCACACCGCAAAGGATTATATCTTGTTTCATGATTTTGAGAATTTTATTTGTTTTGATGTGGATAGAATCATTATTTCGCTTTAGCCTTAGCGTGGCGCTTAGCAGTCTGGATGCACTCGCGGCGAGAAATAATCACCGACACGCCCTTGTAGTTGATTTCCTCGTCGATCACCTTCTCCATGTCGGGGTAGTTCTTGGGCAGAGGCACAATCACGCGCACATGAGCTGGGTCAACACCCACACCGTAGCAAATCTGCTCCAGGCGACCGGTTCCGGCCGAGTCCTGGCCGCCAGTCATGCCAGTGGTGAGGTTGTCGCTGATGCACAGCGTGATGTTAGCTTTCTCGTTAACAGCATCGAGCAAGCCTGTCATGCCGCTGTGAGTGAAAGTAGAGTCACCTATCACTGCCACCGAAGGATGCACGCCAGCGTTGGCAGCACCTATCGACATGGTGAGCGAAGCACCCATCTCCACACAAGTCTGGAAAGCATGGAATGGAGCCAGCCAGCCCAGCGTGTAGCAGCCTATGTCGGCAAAGACGCGAGCACTCTCATAGTTCTTGAGCACATTGTTGAGCGCGGTGTAGAAGTCGCGGTGACCACATCCCTGGCACAATGCCGGTAGGCGGGGCACGGTAACTGATGACGCTGCATGAGCCTCGAGTGGCGCCATGCCTAGGGCGGCGCGCAGCACGTCGGGGTTGAGCTCGCCAGTGCGTGGCAAGGTGCCATCAAGGCGACCCTTGACCTCTATGGGCAGCTCAAGCACGCCTCGCAGCAGCTTCTCCACCAGAGGCTGACCCTCTTCCACCACCATGATGCTCTTGCACTCGGCAGCCATCTTGCGCACCATTTTCTTGGGCAACGGATATTGCGTGAGCTTGAGCACTGGGAATGGGCATCCGTCGGGATAGTTCTCCATCAGGTAGTTGTAGGCAATGCCACAGGTGATAATGCCCATCGACTTGTCGGCACCGTCGATATACTGGTTCTGACCCATGGTGCAAGCGTCTTCCTCAAAGGCGAGGATGTCCTTCACAAGCTGGTCGTTGCGCATGCGTGCGTTCACAGGCAGTGTAACCCACTGGCGGGGATTCTCGGGGAAGTGAATCTCGTTTTGATTGAGCTGCTCACTGGTCTCAACGATAGCGCGAGAGTGAGCCATGCGAGTGGTCAGGCGCATGAGCACGGGGATGCGGTTCTTCTCGCTGTAGTCAAAGGCGCAGCGCACCATCTCATAGGCCTCTTGCTGTGAAGAAGGCTCAAAGCATGGCATCATGGCGAAGTCGGCATAGAAGCGCGAGTCCTGCTCGTTCTGCGACGAGTGCATCGAGGGGTCGTCGCAAGCCACAATCACTAGGCCACCGTTAGCACCTGTGACGGCACTGTTGACGAAAGCGTCGGCACACACGTTCATGCCCACATGCTTCATGCACACCATGGCGCGCTTGCCGGCATAACTCATGCCCAGCGCCTCCTCCATGGCAGTCTTCTCGTTAGCACTCCAACGGCAATGCACGCTGCCAGCGCGGCCTTGCTCGCTCTTTTGAATAAACTCGGTAATCTCGGTCGATGGGGTACCAGGATAGGCCCACACGCCGCTCAGTCCGGCATGCAGTGCGCCAAGTGCCAAGGCCTCATCGCCAAGTAGCAAATGTTTAGTTTTCATCCGAAATTTAAAATTTGTTGTTTATGTTATGTGTATTCTTATTTATACAATATTTATACCCTTCGCTAAGGGCCTTATGAAATAGTGCACTAAATTACTGCTTTTTCCCGAAACTGCAAAAAATAACAGCGATTTTAATTTTTTTTATTTATTTATCGCGCTCACGAAGCTGACGCCTCAGCCGCCGTGGCGACAGAGCGGAGTGCTCTCGCACATATTCTCAAAAAAAATGAAGCATTGCCAAAGCATATAATCGTGTGGAGTAGAGAATCAAGGGTAAAGACCAATGCCTTAGCTCCCTTTAGACTAATCAGAGTGATAAAACCAACCGGAGTTGAAAGCCATCAAAGCAAACCGCGGCGACCAAGAGCCCAAAACTACATATCACCTCACCTCCTCACGCCTAATGCAAACTTTATCGGCTGTGATTGCTTGAAAAGAGGGGGTTAACTGTTAAGCGGCACAAAACCGTCATCACCACCATCGTCTTTTCCTTCACGGAGAAGAGAGTGATACCAACGGCTCTTAGATTTCTTTGCCAACGCTTTATCGTTTTCTTCTTTCAGGAGCGGCTGGCGCACCCCCTTGAAGAACATGGTGAACAGATCTGGCCCCAACATAATGAGAAGGACACCGATAAGCAACCCAGCTTCCCATTCCCACAACAAGCCGACGATAACACCCACCACCAAGGCTACTGGTATCATCAGCAACCTCGATCCTGCGCGATATGGATATTTCTCACCTATCATAGCTCCCTGTTTATTCTAAATCATCACAAAGGATGTTGTCTCTATGTCGTTAATTTTCGAGGCTGGGTGTTGCCGCTTATAAACCCTCTTAAAAGGCTCCGGCAATGGGTCGAAGGAGAACAGGAAATTCCCGAGGTCGGTACTCAAGTCCTCATGCCCATCGATGAGGACAACGACTCTGGTCTTGTACTCGTTCTCATAACGAAACGAGTAAGTCTCCCCAACTGTGAATTGGGGAAATCGGCTGTTATTCCTGCACTTACACCTCATTTCCATAACACTTGAATTATTGTTCTCTGTTATATATATCCGTTCTATTTATTAGACTAACACCACCCCATCAAGTTTACCGCAAAGATAAGCTTTTTTCTTGCCAAACAAAAACTTTTCCAACCCTAAACTATATTTTTAATTATAAAATGTGATATTTGCATTCTTATGTCAAGCTCGCTTGACAACCAGCAAATGACCAACTAATATTAACGATACAACAGACTCCTTTGTAGTAATGAGCTTTGGTCGGCTCGCTGGGCTACATGAAGTTTTTAAGATATACTGGTTTAGGCTAAAGATAACATAGACCTATTCCCCTAGTAAAGACGCTTATGATAAAGAAGATTCTTGTTTTGGCATTGCTGCAACTTGCCTTGACGGTTAGCGCAGAACCTATATTGCGCGTTGCTTGCACTGATGGCGTGGAAAAGGAATTTGCCGTTGACGATGTGCACAAATTGATGTTGTCTGGAGATAATGTGGAAGTCGTAGGCAATGACGGCTTGATACTACTAAATGGCAGGCTCAATGGATTGAGCAGCTGTTCTACTCGCATGACGTGCGAATGGGAAAACTTGATGACGAGATGGAACCATGGGATATTGATTTCACACTTCTCCCGAAAGTGCTCATCACTGACTTCACCTGTGAGATCGACGACAGTGACGGCGAACTCAACACGGTGAAGTTCACATACCAGTTCGCAGACCGCAGAACTTGGCTGCAGACGGACTACCTGACGGTAGATCACGATAGGATTTTCACCGAACAATATGACCCGACATTCAACTGATTACTCATAACTCATAACTGAAAACGACTCAAAAACTATGGCTAACTCGATACACATATCAACGCTTCGCAAGATGCTCAAGGCTGGTGACCCGGTTGACCTGAAACTGTGGACGAAATCGGGAGAGATCCAGGAGTGGAAGAATTGTATTCCGCTGCGCTACAATTTCTACAAAGGTACGCAGCAGTTCAAGCTCCTGAACTCTGGGCAAATTCGCCAAGCGCGCCTGGCGTGCGTGTTCATGGTCAATGATATGGAAGTTTTTTTGTAAAAAATGTAAAAAAAATGAGAACTGTGCAACTTTTATACCTCTCGTTACGTCTAATGACAAAATAATAGGTATAACATTTAAATTTATAGTTATGAAGAAAATTTCAATTTTTGCAGTTTGCTTAGTACTTTTCCTCGCTGTTTGTTACGCAACAAGTGGTCATTTACATTTGCCTGGTCATGGCAATGTGGAGAAACAGAACCTCCAAGAAGTTGTTGTAAACCATGTGACTTCAACGCTCACCAATGGTGAGTCGGTTGAGTTTGTTAGCAATGGTCTATAACGTCATTGCCCGGGACGGTTCAAAAGAAACACGTACTGCCCATATAATCTGCAACGAGGATAGAGACAAAATATACGAGTGGAAAGACATCTAAGTCTTGTCTTTTAGGCTGACCTCATAACTCCATAATTTTGCGGTGAAAAAATCTCAGAATTATGGAGTTAAATTTTTCATCAGTAGAAACCATTCCCTCGCTCAACGCCTCGGCGGCGTTTCAGGTGGACTCGTGCAAGGTTTTCAAGGAGGATGTCGATATGGTGCCAACCATCATCGACAAGTCGCTGTCCTATATGCCATGGGGCGGCGACAACATGATGCCCTATAATATCCTCAAACTGATTGAGGACGATGAGACGCTTTCCACTTGCCAGCAGTTCAATGCCGAAGTGTGCTACGGCAGCGGCTTGAAGTACGACACCGAGGCGTGCACCGCTACGGTCAAGCAGCAGGTCGAGGACTTCCTGTTCGACAACGTGTGCACTCGAACCTCGTGGATTCGGTGCCAGGCAAGTCGCAGACCAACAACAGCGGTTCGGACAAGCGTGAGCTTTATACTATCGCCCACTCCTTGCAGAAACCGTATCACGACCTGCTCTTTACCGTGCATCGGATGATAATCCGCTTCAATGGATGGAAGGGAGCATACCCCGAGTGCCCATTTGTGCAGCTGTCGCTGCTGAGTGACCACGTGGATGCTCAAGAGGTTTCACAAAAAGAACATCAAGAAAAAAATCCTGCTTGAATTGAAAAAATCGCCTCAAAATGAACGTTTTTTTATCGCTAGCCGCATATGTTTCAAAAAAAGTGATTATCTTTGCAATTAGATAATTAGATTTTCGCTTATGAGTACACAAGACATTAAAACCACCATCGCTGAGTATTTCAAGACTCAACCAGTTTTGAAAGTATGGCTATTTGGTTCTTTCGCCCGTGGTGAAGAAACTCCTGATAGCGATGTGGATTTGATTGTTGTTCTCGACCAAAGTAAGCCTATTGGTATGAGATACTTCGGTATGTGGGGCGATTTGGAGCGTTTGATAGGACGTTCCGTTGACTTAGTTACCGAAGGTAATCTTATGCCTTTTGCCAAAGAAAGCGCAGACCGAGATAAAATTTTGATTTATGAGAGAGCGAATTAAAGATAAAAATAGGCTTCAACATATCATTGATTCTATCGACATCATTCTGCAACGTACAGAAGGATTAACTTATGAAGTTTTTTCTTCGGATAGAATATTGTTCGGTGGTATTGTATATTACACTCTCATTATAGGTGAAGCGGCATATAAACTGACAAAGCCTTTTATAGAATCAAATCCGCAAGTAAACTGGCAAGAGATTGCAGACATGAGGCATCACCTCGTGCATGGCTACTATCAAGTGGACAGTACAATTGTTTGGGCTGTAGTTCAGAAAGATTTAAAGCCTTTGCGAGAACAAGTTTCTCTTATCCTTGCTAACACCGATTGGGATCAGTGGGAACAAACTGAAAAATAGAATAGTTGCTGAAAATGCCAATACGGTAATTCTAAGACAAAATTGTGTCTTTTGCACTATAAAGCGGTTGGTTTACTTTTGCAGAGCAAATCAACCGCTAATTTTATGCAATGATGACACAACTCATAACATCAGATGAGCAGTTGCGCAGATACCTGCCAAACGCTTTCGCCACGGCGAGAGGCGAAGCACCGTTCTACAACAAGGTGCTACCGTGGCTCCAGACCGCCGAGCGCTGGCTGTTCATGCAGTTCATAGGCGACGACTTCGCCGACGCTCTCATCGACATGGAAGATGATGAGCCACTGAAGATGACCACTTGCAGCGTGGTGGCTCATGAGGCACTGATGCGTGCCGTGCCGTCGCTGCGCGACATCGTGGACTTCATGCGAAAACACGATGCCCAGTTCCCCGAGTTCCGGCACTCCGCCACCTACAAACTCTTCGAACCACCTATATTTGAGAATAAGAAAAAAGCCTCTGGCTATTTTTCTAATTCTCAAAGAGTAGAGAGGAGTGAGTAGTGAACATCAGCGGCTTGAAAATATTATGCACTTTTTTGAACTATTCAGCGCCCATATTAGAAAAAAGCATTATTTTTGTATTTGGAAGTTGAGCTTTTATTGTGCAAAACGACCGCTAAAATATTGAAATAAAGAGCGTTTTGCTCATCACCTACGTTAGAAAACACAGGAAATTTTCTGTGGATGCAAGGAAGCCATGCGGTTCTCAAACTGCACGCTACGATTTAGATAATCTTTATCTTCGGGGTTCTTGCGGCCTTCTAACAAAGTGTAGCGATTCAATTCACGTTTTTGTAGTTTAACGAATATTCTTTGAGGACTGCAAAGAATAATTTGTTTATTCAATCGAAGCACATGAGAAATAAAATTTTCACCTTACTCTTAGCCCTGCTCGGCTTCATGCCGGCAGTATGGGCCGACGATGGCGTGTGGATAGAGAGGTTGAACGGCACGAAGCAGGGGTTCCTCTTCTCACAGGAGCCAGAAATTTCCTTCAACGATTACGACTTTGTGATAACCACTACGGCAGCAACGGCAACATTTCCGTATGACGAAATAAAACGGATTTATTTCGACAGTGATATCGTCAGCGGCATCAATGGCATCAACGCTGACGATTCCCGGCTGATGCGCGTAACGCCTATCGGCGCTGAGCTTTCAGGCTTCCCCGCAGGCACGACGGTCAACGTCTATGATCTTAGAGGCATCACGTTGGCACAGTGGCTGGTGCCCTCGGGTGGGCAGCTCAGTGTTAACCTCTCGACCTTTCCACAAGGCATCTACATCATTCAAGCAGAAAAAGTAACACTTAAAATCCAAAAGAAATGAAGAATTTATTATTGACCATAGCAGCCCTGCTGGCTGTAGTATTCAGCTTGCAGGCACAAGAAAACGGCAACACAATGCTCATTATTAGCTATAATGGAGACATTTACCGGAAAGCTGTCAAAGACGTGAAGGAAGTCTTGTTTGTTGATGTGAAAAGTGAAGACTACGTTGATCTCGGCTTGCCCAGTGGCACGCTGTGGGCGATTTGCAATGTTGGTGCGTCAAGTCCTTATGATGCAGGTTCATTGTTTGCTTGGGGTGAGACCTCTCCAAAGCAAGACTATAGCTTGGATAACTATAAGTGGTATAATACAGCGACTGGAAAATATACCAAATATATTAGTGATGTCGACAATAAGACCGAGTTGGAACTTGACGATGATGCCGCTTCCGTCAATTGTGGTAAGGTCTGGCGCATGCCCACTAAAGCACAGTTTGACGAGCTGCTGGCTGGATGTACCTGGGAGTGGAAATTTACTGGCATCTTGTTTACCAGCAACTATAATGACAAGACTATTTTCTTCCCGGCAGTTCGCTATCCTCATGATGGTCTTCCGTCGGGTCTTTCCGTTAAGTTCGGCCACTATTGGTCGCGCTCGAACGACAATGACAGGTTCGCTTACTTCCTGGACTTCGATTCGGGCAATGTAAAGACGGATTTCGACAACCGCTACAATGAGATGAGCGTGCGTGCTGTTCTTGTGCCGTAAATTGACACCCTTTCCCCACGCAACGCACTCAATAAAAATTTCGGGCGAAATCACTAAAAAAGCGAAGCCAACGGCCTCGCTTTTCTATTCGCTAAATTGGAATTTACTTGTCTAAAACGACCTCTAAAGTTTGACGCTTATAATTTAATATAACTGCGTTACCTCCGAACGAATATGCATTCAGTACCCCATCGTCATGCTGACCATTAAAGAAATCATG
>ONJX01000004.1 GCA_900318255.1 uncultured Prevotellaceae bacterium
TATTGTTGTCATAAAATGCATAGGCCTCACTATGGGAGTTGAAACTCTCTAAATCATTTCGATGAAGGCAACCCACTTCACTTTTCCCGGACACTAATATAAAAAAATAACACTTGGCAGGTTGTGTAAAGCCTTGCCAAGTGTTTTTTATGCCCAATAAATGAGTCCACTTTAAAAAGTGGGTGTCTAGTTAAAATCAAGCAAAATCAACGAGCGAGCAAAAATTCAACAAGTTGAATGTCAGTCAAATAAAAATTCGTTGAAATTCGTTTAATTCGTGTGCTTTTTTAAAAAAGTGGTCTCAGAACTCGAACCCTAGTCGCAGTGTGACACCGCCAGAGGATTGCGAGCCGAGGTCGATGAAGGTGTCGCTATGAGGGTTGCCATCGTTGTCGATGGTGTAGAGCGCGCCGTTCATCAGTTCGTTGCTAAAGTAGTAGATGTGCTTCATCATCTGGAAAGTGTAGCCTGCACCTACGTTGATGGCGAAGGGTGAGTTCTTGCCAAGAGCAAACCTCAAGCCAATGCTGGGGCTCACCATCATGCCCATGTTCTTGCCAGTGTTGTAGCCCACGCGCAGGTCAAGGAATGGCTCGTAGTGCGACTTGAGGAAATCGATGCGCACGTCGCCATAGAAGGTGTGGGTGCTGTATTTTTTGTCGGCCTGATCCTTAAAGAGGTAGTATTCATAACCCACGCCGGCAAAGAGCCATGGCCTGAACTGATAGCCGTGAGTGGTAGAAACTCCATAACGCGAGAAGCCATATTTGCCCGAGTGTATCGCCACCTGTGCATCGACAAAGCCGCGATAGCCGCGTTGTGGCCCCTTGCCGTTGAAGTCGCCCGCGAACGACACTACATCGGGTCGTGGCCCTCGCTGCACCCGATCTACCTCGTGCATGTCGTAGCGCAGCACACGTCCGTCGTCAGTCCTTATAACAAGATGGCTCTTAGGCTCATAAGCCGTGATTTTACCTTTTACCACCTGCCCGTTGTGCAGATACACCGTTTCATATTTTTCATCGCCTTGAGCGCTAGCGCCAATGGCCACAGCCATAAAGGCAAACATTAGTAAAACAATCTTTTTCATATTTCTTGAGTTAAGAGTTCATTTAAGCTCACAAATTTACACAATTTAAATGAAAAAACTGCTACCCCCCCCCATTTTTAACACACATTAACTACGAGGAATTGTCGCCATCGTTTTTTCAAACGATTAAATACGATTAAATACAAAATCGTGGTTAATCGTTTTTAATCGTCTGAAAACTTGGTTGTCTTTGGATTAGGCGGCGGCTCGGAAAAACTCAAATAAATTTGGTTTTTCACTCGCCTTGCACTAATTTTGTGGCATGATTCAATGAGTTTGGGGGTGCTGCACCCTGCAAGGCGTTGATAGTGTGTTGCTTGCCTGTTGCGACAGCTGTCGGTGCTGGTGTGGCTGAGAACATACCCATGGAATCTGAACCGGGTAATGCCGGCGTAGAGAACAAAACTTATTAACACATTTTTATGAAGAAGACATTGACTATTGTCGCCGCACTGCTGTGTGGTGGCATTGCTGCCCAGGCGCAGAGCGCCGGTAGCGACACATTGCGCCTGCAAGAAGTGGAGGTGCTGGCTACACGTGCCACAAGCAACACCCCTGTTGCTTTCACCAACGTGAGTAAGAAACAAATCGAGACAGTGAACCACGGCCTTGACATGCCGCAGCTGCTGCAGTTCACCCCAGGCATGCTCACCACGAGCGATGCCGGTGCCGGAGTGGGCTACACGTCGATGCGCGTGCGTGGCACCGATGCCACCCGCATCAATGTGACGATGAACGACATCCCCGTCAACGACAGCGAGAGCCATAGCGTGTTCTGGGTGAACACCCCCGACCTGGCGTCGTCGCTGCGCGACATCCAGATTCAGCGTGGTGCAGGCACCTCGACCAACGGCTCGGGAGCCTTTGGCGCCAGTGTGAATATGCGTTCGCAGGCTCCGTCCCTTATCCCTTACGCCGAGGTGTCGGGGTCGTATGGTTCCTTCAACACCAACAAAGAGACCATCAAGCTTGGCACTGGTCGCCTGGGCGACCACTGGGCGATTGACGCTCGCCTGTCGCACATCTCCAGCGACGGCTACCGCGACCGCGCCACCTCGTCGATGTTCTCCTATTTTGCCCAGGTGGGCTATTATGGCGACCGCACCTCGCTCAAGTTCATCACCTTTGGTGGCAAGGAAGATACCTATCATGCCTGGGACGGCATCAGCCGCAGCAAGCTTGAGAGCGACCGCAAGTACAACCCCAATGGCGAGATCAAGCATGGCGATGACGTGACTGGCTTCTATGCTGACCAAAAGGACATCTACAAGCAGTTCCATTATCAGTTGCTCTTCGACCACATCTTCAACAGCAGCTGGAAGCTCAATGCCGCCTTGCATTACACCGACGGCTACGGTTTCTACCAGGAATACAAGAACGCCCGCACCCTCACCGAGTATGGCCTCGAGCCGTTCTATGTTGATGGCGAGAAAATCAAGAAGTCGAGTCTGGTGCGCAAGAAAATCTTGGACAACGGTTTCGGCGGTGGCATCTTCTCGGTTCATTACAGCGGCAATCGCCTTCATAGCGTGCTTGGTGGCGGCTTCAACAAGTATGGCAACGACCACTATGGTCAGGTGATTTGGGTAGAGAACTACATGGGTGTGCTCTCTCCCGACCATGAGTACTACCGCAACAAGGGCAAGAAGACCGAGTTCAACATCTACTGGAAGAATAACTACAACATTTGGCGCGGACTGAGTGCCTACCTCGACCTCCAGTACCGCCACATCAACTACACCATCAAGGGCATCAACGACAAGTGGGACTGGACTGCGACACCCGAGCACATGCAAATTCTTGATGTTGACGAGAACTTCAATTTCTTTAATCCCAAGGTTGGTTTGAACTGGCAAATCAATCAGCAAAATCGTGTTTATGCCTCGTTTGCTGTAGCTCAAAAGGAGCCTACCCGCAACAACTATAACGATGGTCCCCTCACCGTGCATCCCAAGGCCGAGAAACTCCTTGACTGGGAGGCAGGCTATGAGTTCAGCAGCAGCCATTTCACAGCAGGCATCAACCTTTACTACATGAAGTACAAAGATCAGCTCGTGCTCAACGGCAAGCTCAACGAGATAGGCGAGGCCATGGCCGAGAATGTGCCCGACAGCTACCGTTGCGGTATTGAGCTCATGGCTGGTGTGAAGTTCACCAACTGGCTGCGATGGGACGTGAACGCCACCTTCAGCCGCAACATCATCAAGAACTATGTGGGCTACGTGAGCGACTACGACGACAGCTGGCATGAAATGTGGACTCAGACAGCCGTCGAGAAGGGCAACACCACTATTGCCTTCTCGCCAAGCGCTATTGTCAACAGCGTGCTGCAGTTCAACTACAAGGGCTTCGAGGCTCAGCTGCAGTCGCAGTATGTGAGCCGCCAGTATCTTGACAACTTCAAGAGCAAGGAAGACTCACTTGACCCCTATTTCGTGAGCAATCTCAACCTTGCCTACTCATTCCGCCTGCCTCACACCAAGAAAATCACTGCCGGTGTGACCATCTACAATTTGTTCAACAAGAAGTATGAGAACAATGGTTACTCGCAGACTGTTGCCGTCTATCCTGGCGGAGACAAGAGCAACCAGTACACCCTCGTGAGCGACCCACGCTTCTACCCAATGGCAGGCACCAACGTGCTGGGGCACCTGACATTTAGGTTCTAATATGAACGATATTTGGAGTGTCATTTCCAGTGCCTTTGCTCAACACGGCGAGACCATTCATTTGCTCGATGCCATAGGCGTGACTCTTGGGCTTGTGTATCTGTGGTTAGAGTATAAGGCCAACGTGGTTATGTGGGTGGTGGGCATCATTATGCCGGCAATAGATATCTACCTCTATTTCAGCACGGGTCTCTATGCTGACTTCGGTATGGCCATCTATTACTCAGTAGCCGCTGTGGTAGCTGCTATCTATGGCTTTAGGCATTGGCGCTCGGGAGATACAACAACTGATGGCAGAGGCACAGAGCGTTCTATTACCCACATGCCCAGACGTGAGGCTGTCATGGCGATGATTGCCTTCCTTGGGATATGGTTCGTGATGTATGAGTTGCTCATCCATCTCACTAACAGCACCGTGCCTGTCACCGATAGTTTTGCAAATGCACTAAGCATTGTCGCCCTTTGGGCATTGGCTCGCAAATATCTGGAACAGTGGCTTCTGTGGCTCGTTGCAGATGCAGTATTGACCGCCCTATATGCCTACAAAGGACTGCTGTTCAGACCCTGCCTCTATGGCCTCTACACTGTGATAGCCGTCTTTGGCTACTTCAAGTGGAAGAAGATGATGCAGGCGCAGCAGGCCCGCCAGTAGTCGTCGCTATAATTGATAGATTCCACCTCACTATTATATCACTATATGTTGTGATTGTGGGGTGGGATTTTTTTTGTACTTTTGCACCCGTGAAAAAAAGGCTTTTCATATTCAGTGTGATGGTGGCAGCATCGATGGCGATGATGTGGGCCAGTGATGTTGTCCCCGACACTTTGGTGCTCGATAATGTGAGCGTCACTGCCATCAAGCAGGGCACTGATATTGACCTTGCCACCTCATCAACGGTGCTAGGCAGGCATGAGGTGGAGCGCAACGGCATCGCCACGGTGCGTGGTGCTAGCGACCTGGTGCCCAACTTCTTCCTGCCCGACTATGGCAGCCGCATGACCTCTACGATATATATTCGGGGCCTGGGGGCGCGCATCGACCAGCCGTCGATGGGACTGAACATCGACAATGTGCCAGTGATGTGCAAGGAGAACTACGACTTCGACATTCCCGACATCGTGCGCGTGGAGATGCTGCGAGGGCCGCAGAGCACCCTTTACGGTCGCAACACGATGGGTGGACTGATGAACATTTACACCCTCTCGCCCATGACGTGGCAGGGCACGCGCCTGATGGCCGAGGTGGCGTCGCACACGTCACTGAAGTTTGCCGCAAGCCATTATGCCCGTGTGAGTGAGCGCCTAGGCATCGCTGGCGGCATTTATTACACTTCCACTAAAGGACAATACACTAACGATTATAACGGCAAGAAGTGTGACTGGGAGCGCCAGGGCGCCGCGCGCGTTAAACTCGTGTGGCAACCGTCGCCGTCGCTCACGGTGAGCAACACGCTCAGTGCCTCGATAAGCCGGCAGGGCGGCTACCCCTACGAGTGGGTAGAGACGGGCCGCATTGCCTATAACGACACCTGCTTTTACCGCCGCACCAGCGTGATGGACGGCTTGACGGTGACCAAGCGCTTCGACCGCTGGTCTCTCTCGAGCATCACCAGCTACCAGTATATCAACGACAACATGACGCTCGACAATGATTTCACGCCTATGTCTTATTTCACCCTCACCCAGGCACGCCGGGAGCATGCTGTGACGCAAGATGTGGTGGCACGGGGCAATGACGACCGCGCCTACAAGTGGCTGGTGGGCGCCTTTGGCTTTTATCGCCGTTACAAGATGGATGCCCCGGTCACCTTCGAGGACACTGGCATTGCCGAACTCATTGAGGGGCACATCAACAAAGTAAATCCCTACTATCCTGTAGAGTGGAACGAGCGCAACTTCATCCTGGACAGCCGTTTTACCACCCCCACTTGGGGTATCGCCCTCTACCACCAGTCGAGCCTCGACTGGAGGCGATTCACCTTCACCGCTGGGCTGCGCCTTGACTATGAACATGCCTCGCTGCATCATCACAGCGAGACCCACACCGGTTATAGGGTGATAGAAGCAGCTTCAGGCACAGTATATCACAACGAGAATATCAATATTGACGACGGTGGCAACCTTAGCAAGCATTTCACCGAGCTGTTGCCCAAGTTCGCAATAACTTATCACCTGCCCACCGCAGGCGAGAGCAGCATCTATGCCAGCGTGAGCAAAGGCTACAAGGCTGGCGGCTTCAACACCCAGATGTTCAGCGATGTGCTGCAGCAGCGTCTCATGGGCATTATGGGCATAGGCGCTGCCTACGACATCAACGACATTGTGGGCTACCGTCCCGAGAAGGCTTGGAATTATGAGATTGGCGGTCATTTCGAGAGTGCCAACCGCCGCATCAAGGGCGCTCTGGCACTGTTCTACATCGACTGCCGTGACCGCCAGATGACCATTTTCCCCAACGGCACCACCACTGGCCGCATCATGACCAACGCCGGCAAGACGCGTAGCTTGGGCGTCGAAGCGAGCCTAGGAGTTGATTTCACCGACAATTTTGGGCTGAACCTGAGCTACGGCTACTGCGACGCGCGTTTTGTGCGCTACAACGACGGCAAGGCCGACTACAAGGACAACCGCGTGCCCTATTGCCCGCAGCACACCCTCTTTGCACAAGCGTTCTACACCTATAATATAAAAGGCGGCGGCGACTGGGCACAGAGCATCACTCTCGATGCCACGCTCAAAGGCACCGGCGAGATTTACTGGAACGAGGCCAACACCCTGCGCCAGCCGTTCTATGCCCTGCTAGGCAGTAGCGTCACCCTTGCCGGCAGGCACTACAGTTTGCAGCTGTGGGGGCAGAACCTCACTGGCACGCGCTACAGCACGTTCTACTTTGTGTCGATAGGTCACGAGTTTGTGCAGCGAGGTCGTGGCCGCATGCTCGGAGCCACACTGCGCGTTAAGTTTTAGTAGGGACAAGGCGTGCCTTGTCCGGGGATCGGGGATCGGGAATCGTGGATCGTGGATCGGGTGATGTAGGGACAAGGCGTGCCTTGTCCACTAGAATCTCTAGAATATCTTGAACCTCTAGAACTTCTAGAATCTCTAGAAAACAAAAAAGAACCAAATAACTAACAACTATAAGATTATGAAGAAATTTTTATTTTCACTTGCCCTTGTGGCAACAGTATTCACTTTCATCTCCTGTAAAGATGACGAACCCTACGATCCAGTCATCACCCACGAGGAGATTAATGCCACAGGGCTTATCAGCAGCACCATTACCATTGCCGACAACTCGGTCAACTACATTGAGAGCGCCAACTACACATTCAGGATTACTAGTGTCGATAACAAAAAAGTTACTGTAGGAGTGCTGGCCAATGGCGTGAAATTTGACTCTCACATGCCTTATGCGGTGACTTTTGCCATGGAGGGCATCGGAACCACAAACTTTGACAGTAACACCATTTCATTTAGTGCCACAAGCGTGAGGTACTTCGACCCCGCCACTGGCGAAGAAAACACTCGTTACAAACTCACCAATGTGAACGGATACATCGACAAGAAGAATGGTGTCTATAGCCTTTCCTATACCGTCAACGACACTTGGCGAGTGCAAGTGACCAGCCCTACGATGCGCAGCTATGTCGCCGACAACGACTATAGCGCACCCACCCAGACCTACTACACCTACAAGATTGACATCGCAACAATGAAAGCCGAGGTGTTCCTCCACAACGTGCAGTTCACGGTGGGCGGAGCCAGTAGCCCCGTGCTCAAGAAAATCTCTATCCCTGACCTGGATGTGACTCCCACCGCCGAGGGCTTTGAGCTTAGCGGCGACAATATAGTGCCCTTTAACTACTCGGGTGCCAACCTCGACCAGGCAACGCCAATGCCCCCCATGGTAGTCACCAATTATAGTGGCAAGATCAACATAAGAAAATCTAACCACACTATACACTTCAACAGCATGGGTGGCATGTGGGACGATGCTGACGCGCTCTACCTGTGGCAGGTAACCAAGCCAAGCAGTGACTTGCAGCTTTAAGCCTTTGCCATTAACAATGTTTTTACTAAATTAGTTTAAATATCACCCTCATTATAAAATAATGTGCTATTTTTGTGGCACATTATTTTTGTGTACTGTAATTGAAACTATAAAATAACACTACTATGAGAAAAGTATTTTCTATCCTAACATTAGCGTTGCTCATGATCAGCTTAGCAGCTTGCAGCGACAAGAGCGACGACGACCAGCAGGTTTATCAGATTCAAGGTCAACTGCTGAACAACTCGGTAAACATTTCTACCGGACAGTCCGAGAAAGTGGCTACAAGCAATGTCAACATAACTTGGAGGATGCTTGATTCAAAAATCTCTATCAACTACACCGTGGATTTGGGCAACAGCACCCCAGTGACAGTTTCGGTGAAGGATGCCGACATTAATCCCGACAATACCTATAATTGCTACCGCTTTTCGGCAGCCAGCGCTGGCAACGGCATCACCGAGCTCGCTGGTTTCTACCGTCCCGAGACGGGGTGCATCTATATCGAGTTCATTGCCAATGGAACACATCGCGTGATAAGTGTCGCCCGGATGTATTACCCCTACATGAAGTATAACTTCACCAACACCGAAAATGGCTCCAGCAAGGAGACCACCAACGGGAAGATGTTAATTAGCATCAATCCCTCCGACATGAGTGCAAGTCTGGCGATAGGCGAATTCTACCTAAATGATAACGGTGCCTATATCGCGCAGGCAGTCTTTGCCGGGCTACATGCCGAGGCAACAGGCACAGGCTACAAAATCACCTACAGTGGCGACCAGCGCTCTACCGATGGCAGCTACGTGCTCAACGAGTTTGAGGCCAACGTCACTGGCGGCGGGCAAGTGGTTAACGGCACCATAACCATCAATGGCAATTACAACGGCACATTTGCCGGCAAAGCCTTCGCCAACTGATGCTTGGTAAAACTTCCAAGTTATCAGATGATTAAAAACGATTAAGCACGGTTAGTGTTTAATCGTTTTTAGTCGTTTGAAAAACCGATGGCGACAATGTTCAATAATGAAATAGTGTGAAAAGAGCCACTTATAATTGTCGTCTATTGTCTTTAGGGACTTTCATTACATGGCATTGATTGAAAAAAACTCACTGCCGATAACCGAAAACTGAAAACTTTTTTGTACCTTTGAAGCGTTTTAGAGATATTGATGGCAAAACGTTCAAAATACGACGAAGAAGAGATAGTTGAGCAGCTGCACAAGCAGGACACTTGTCGCGCAGCTTTCGGGAAAGTGATAGAGCATTATTCCGAGCAGCTTTATTGGCACATACGTCGCATGGTTATTGACCATGACGACGCTAACGATGTGCTTCAGAACACGTTTATCAAAGCGTGGACTAACATCGACAACTTTCGTGGCGACGCCAAGCTCTCGACATGGCTCTACAAGATTGCCATCAACGAGTCGATCACGTTTATCAATAAGAAAAAAGTGCAAAACAACATCTCGCTCGACGATGACGACTCATTCTTGGTCAACAGTCTGGAGGCCGACAAATACTTCGACGGCGACGAGGCGCAGCTCAAGCTCCAGCGTGCCATAGCCACCTTGCCCGAGAAGCAACGTCTGGTATTCAACATGCGCTACTACGACGAGATGAAATATGAGGAGATGAGCGAGATACTAGGCACCTCGGTAGGAGCTCTCAAGGCGTCATACCATCATGCTCTGAAGAAGATTGAGTCTTATTTTGAGAATAACGATTGAGGGAGGTAAAATAAATTTAAATTTTTCATTATTTTTTTAGAACTCACCTTAAACCTTTTGGCTTTTGTCAAGTCATAATTTTGTCATGAAAAAAGAAGATTCCAAAATATTAGATAAATTAGGCAAGGATCCAGGGTTCACAGTCCCCGAGAATTACTTTGCAAACTTCGCTTCAGGACTGATGGACTCACTTCCCGAGGTGAAAATCAGCGAGGAAGAGAAGCCCACGTTGTGGGTGCGCATTAGGCCGTTTGTGTATATGGCCGCCATGTTTGCAGGCATCTGGCTAATGATGAACATCTTCACCGTGGGGAAGAAATCGTCGGCCGACATGCGGCAAATGAGCTCGCAACTCTCTAACAGTTTGCCTGCCATTAATAATGTTGAGGATTTCATGGACTATGAAGGCTACTCCGAGTATGACTTGTTGTATGAAGACTCGTTGTATATCGAATCAGAGAATGTCAAGGCAAAATAGAAACTTCAGGTTCTTTATTTAAAATCTCACTCGCATGAAGATAAACTTTAAAATAGCTTTGTTGTTGCTGATGCTCATCACTGGTGTGTGCACCATGCAAGGCCAAGGGAAAAAACGGCAGTGGACTAAAGAGATGCTTGACTATAAGCACGAGTTTATAGTTAAAGAGACCGGAATGACACAAGCGCAACGCGACAAGTTCATGCCCATCTATGAAGCTATGGAGAAGGAAATCTACAATGTCAACCACAGCGCACGGCAGCAGGCCCGAAAAGTGGGGGCTGCTAATAATGTGAGCGACGATGAGTATGGCAAGGCCGCCAAAGCCATGGCCGAGGTGAAGTCAAAAGAAGGTGAGATAGAAACGAGATATTTCGTTCAGTATTCCAAGATACTTTCAAAAAAGCAGCTGTTTCTCTTGAAACAGGCCGAAATAAAGTTCTACAGGAAAATGACCGAAAAAAAGAAGAAATGACACTAAACCACTTACACTTATAACACACACTTTTTACACTGATGGCACCGCAATATTAACATGTTGCGGTGCTGTTTTTTATAGAGAGGGGACGATATGTGAAATGTTTTTTGTAACTTTGCAAGCGCGGCGAGCTGCTAGAAGAATCGAAGGTTCAAATGCTCGATTTTCCGAAAAGCCACATGATAAAAACGCTTAAAAAACAATTCTTTGCACATCGCAATGGAGTGCTCTCGCAGCAACTCAAGGCTGCTGGCGACCCTCATGCCATAGTCATGGGGTGCCAGTTGGTAGATGTTGTCGCCATAGCTGGCCACTACAGCAAGGACTCGCGGCTGGCCCAGGCGTTATGGGACGAGAGCCATTATCGCGAGTGCCGCATGGCAGCGCCCATGCTTTATCCTGTCGAGGAGTTCACCATGGATGATGCCCTCAACTGGTGCAACAGCTTGGAGGACATAGAGATAGCCGACGTGCTGTGCCACCGCCTGTTGCGTCATCTGTCATTTGCCCCACAGCTATGTGATAGGCTGCTAGAGAGCGAGAAGCCACTGCTACGCTACGCTGCATGGCGACTCCTGCTCAACCTGCTGCTACTTAAGAAGATAGAAGATCCATCACACTATATCGCAAAAGTGGAGCAAGAGCTCCAATCGGCTCCAGCTTATCTTCACTCCCTCTTGCTGAGCATCAGGGAAGAATGTTGTTAAATGTGAGACGTTAAGTAGGGACAAGGCGTGCCTTGTCAGTTGAGTGCTAGATATTCTAGACAATCTAGAAGTTCTAGACAATCTAGATATTCTAGAAACTCTAGACAATCTAGAAATGAGAGAGAACTTGCTATTCTCTTTTTCTCTTGTCATCTTGTTCTCTTGTCATCTTGTTCTCTTGTCATCTTGTTTTCTTGTCATCTTGTTCTCTTGTCATCTTGTTCTCTTGTTCTCTTGTTCTCTTGTCATCTTGTTCTCTTGTTCTCTTGTTCTCTTGTTCTCTTGTCATCTTGTGTACTAAAATAATATGATTTCTTTTCCTAACGCAAAAATAAATCTGGGGCTCAACATCGTGGAGCGACGCAGCGACGGCTACCACAACCTTGAGACTGTGTTTTACCCCATAGGCCTCACCGATGTTCTGGAGATAGTGCCGGCTCATGGCAGTGAATCGACTCTTACCACCTATGGCAATCGTGTAGATTGCCCAGTGGAGAAAAACCTGGTGATGAGGGCGTTGCGCCTCATGCAGCAGCACTATGAGGTGCCCGAGGTGGACGTGTATCTCTACAAGCACATCCCTGACGGTGCTGGCTTGGGCGGAGGCTCGAGCGACGCGTCGAGCACGATGCTCATGCTCAACGAGATGTTTAATCTAAATGCCGGCAAAGACAAGCTCGCCCGCCTTGCTGCCACACTGGGAGCCGACTGTCCATTCTTTATCTACAACACGCCCATGATGGCCACAGGAATTGGCGATGTGCTCACACCCATTGATGTTAGCCTCACAGGGTTGTATCTGTTCCTGGTGAAGCCTGCCGTGAGCGTGCCCACCGGGGTGGCTTATTCTCGCGTGACACCCGCCCCCAGCGTGTCGAGCTTGGAGCACGATGTGGCAAAGTGTGTGAGCCAGTGGACTGGTGTGGTGAAGAACGACTTTGAGCCGAGTGTGTTTGCCGTGTTTCCCGAGTTGGCGGCAATAAAAGCCACTATCGAGAAGGGTGGGGCACTCTATGCCTCGATGTCGGGCTCGGGGTCTTCGATTTTTGGCATTTTTGATGATGTCAATTTGGCAGAAAAAATGCGGGATGAATTTGGCAATTCCACCTGTTATGTCATAGCTTTATAAAATAATGTGTAGTGGCAAGGTTTTTGCAGCAAGCATTTAAGAAAAAAATACTATAAAAAATGGCAAAAGATAAAAATAAAGAAAGCGAACAAAAAGACGAGGAGATAATCAAAGATCCAGAACTCACAGTAGATGCCCAAGAAGCGCCTCAACAAGAGAGCGAAGGCTCTGAAGGCGAGACTCCCGATGAAGAAGTGCCTGAAATCACTCCCGAGCAACGGTGCGAGCAACTCGAGGCCGAGCTCGAGAAAGAGAAGAAGGAATATCTGTTCCTGATGGCCGACTTCGACAACTATCGCAAGCGCACCCTGCAAGAGAAGCAAGACCTCATCAAGAATGGTGGGCAAAAGGTGCTTGAGGGCATTCTCCCCGTTGTCGATGATATTGAGCGTGCCATCGACGCCATAGGGCAAGGTGGCGACCTCGACAGTCTTAAAGAGGGAGTGGATCTCATTCACAACAAGCTCCTGTCATTCCTCAAGAGCAATAATGTGGAACCCATTGAATCTACAGGCGAACTCTTCGACACCGACTTCCATGAGGCAGTGACCACTTTCCCGGCTCCCGATGAGGACCAGAAAGGTAAGGTTATCGACACGGTGCTGAAAGGTTATAAGCTTAACGACAAAGTGCTGCGCCACGCCAAGGTGGTTGTGGGACAATAGGTTAACTAAATAAGTGTTAAGTGGCTTGTGGCCTAGTGCAACGTTTTGTTGCAAAGCTTGTTTTGAGGATTCACTTGGTGGATAATATATTAAGTATTATAAGTAAAATTGTGCATTTTTTGCATTTAAGAAGATATCATGGCAAAGAGAGATTTTTACGAGGTGCTGGGCGTTGACCGCAACGCTGATGCCGATGCGCTGAAAAAAGCGTATCGCAAACTCGCTATACAATATCACCCTGACCGTCAGCAGGGCAAGACCGATGCCGAGAAAAAAGAGGCCGAAGAGAAGTTTAAGGAGGCCGCCGAGGCCTACGACGTGCTCAGCGACCCTAACAAGCGCGCGCGCTACGACCAGCTAGGCCCTGATGGCTATGACCAGATGGGAGGCGGTGGCTTCTCGGGTGGTGGAATGTCGATGGAAGACATCTTCCGCCAGTTTGGCGACCTCTTTGGTGGCTTCGGTGGCTTTGGAGGCTTCGGTTTTGGCGACACTGGTGGTGGCTCGTCGGTGAATTATGGCACTAACCTGCGAGTGCGCGTCAAGGTGACACTGCAGGAGGTTGCCAAGGGCACCGAGAAAAAGATAAAGATTCCGCGTCAGGTGTCGTGCCACTCATGTAATGGAACAGGAGCCAAAAATGGCACTGCGATGGAGACGTGCTCTAACTGTCATGGCTCGGGTGTGGAAGTGCGCATTCGCCGCACCATCCTGGGACAGATGCAGACCCAGAGCGCGTGCAGCGTGTGTGGTGGCGCTGGCAAGCGCATCAAGGAGCGTTGCCCCGATTGTGGCGGACACGGACTTGTCAAACACGAAGAAGTTGTCACTATCAACATCCCTGCCGGTGTGAAAGAGGGCATGATGCTCACCATGCGCGGCAAGGGTAATGATGCTCCGGGTGGTGGCGTGCCTGGCGACTTGCAAATCGTCATCGAGGAACAGCCCGACGAGCACCTCATTCGCGACGATCAAGACCTTATCTACAACCTGATGATTGACTTCCCAACGGCAGCCCTTGGCGGCAAGGTGGAGATTCCCACCATCAACGGCAGGGCGCGCGTGACCATTGAGCCTGGCACTCAACCGGGCAAGGTGCTGCGGCTCAGAGGAAAAGGTCTGCCATCAATTAATGGTTATGGCAATGGCGACTTGCTGGTGAATGTGATGGTTTATGTGCCTGAAAACCTCACATCGGCCGATAAGCGAACCCTGGAGTCGCTGCGCGACTCGCAGTCGTTCCAGCCTACGGCAGCTGCTAGAGAACGCATCGCCAGCCGCCTGCGGCACATGTTTGATTAACTGTTAACTGCTAGGTGATTAAGTGTCGAGTTCATCAAGTGTTATTTAATCATTTCTAGCTGTTGCTATTTCTCTCTGATATAATGAAAAATCGGCGTTTTGCATATAATGGTCCCCGTGTGCCTCGTCACAAGATGAAAGTCACCACTTTCCTTGCTGCCGAGTCGATGTCTCTGCTTGACTTTATCCTCAAGAAGATGGATGGCATAAGCCGCAACAAGGCTAAGGGGCTGCTTAGTCATGAGATGGTGAAGGTTGACGGCAGGATAGAGAAGCAGTACAACTTTGCCGTTGAACCCGATATGGTGATAGAGGTGACCAAGAACCCGCGATTCATGCCAATGAAGAACTTTGACCGCTTCTTTGCTATCCTTTATGAGGATGACTACTTGATAGTGGTCGATAAAGCTGATGGCGTGCTCTCGATGGGGGTGGGGCGGGGAAGCCTAAACATGAAAATCTTGCTCGACCAGTACTTGGCATCGACCAAGCAACACTGCACGGCTCATGTGGTGCATAGGCTCGACACGCGCACTTCGGGAGTGATGGTCTATGCCAAGAGCGTAGAAGTGCAGCAGATGCTGGTAAATAATTGGCACTCTTGTGTCCTGGACCGCCGCTATGTGGCTGTGGTAGAGGGGGCTATGGAGGAAGACCATGGGCACATCGAGAGTTGGCTGCGCGACACTCCCTCGCGCAAGGTGGTGAGTAGCCCGTTCAACAACGGTGGCAAATGGGCGAGTACCGACTGGTGGCTGCTAGAGAGCAACGACGACTTCTCGCTCATTGAGCTACATCTCAACACTGGCCGCAAAAACCAGATTAGAGTGCACATGGAAGTGCTGGGGCATCCGGTGGTGGGCGACTACAAGTATGGCAGTATTGAGGACAGCCTTGGGCGGCTTGGGCTTCATGCCTTCCGTCTCGCTTTCATCCATCCCATCACTCACGAGGAGCTGGAGTTTGAGACACCTTTCCCCACCGTCTTCCTAGACCTGTTTCCCAAGCAGATGATTTGAACGATGTTGCAGGAGAAATCTTATTGATTTTTCCTGTTATTTTTTTCTTTCTTTCCAAAAATTTTGTATCTTTGGAAAATTTTATAAACTTAATCATCTTAATGTCATAATAATGAACCAATAGGGGCTTTTTTGTGACAAACGTCAATTAATCATTATTCTTTAAAGTTATAATTATGAAAAGCATTATTAATGTAGGTGTGGTGGCTGTGTTGCTCGCATTGGCACTGTCGTGCAGTAATGGTGGTAAACAGGCTGGCAATCAGGCTGGTAACGCTGGAGCTGTGGCTGCTGGCACCGCCAGTCCTGTTAATACTGACCAGTTGCCTAAGGAGGCTAAGGATTATATCGACAAGTATCTGCCAGGGAGTGAGATAGTTAGAGTGGTGGCCGATGATGACGATGTTAAAGTGTGGCTGCGCTCGGGCGAGTTGCTAGAATTTGACATTGAAGGCAAGATCAAGGAGATAGAATGTGCTACGGGAGTGCCAGCATCGGCAATCGACGAGCGCATCTTGAAAGATGTGAAATCATCTGACCCTCAAGCCAATATAGTAGAAATCGACAAAGATGGCTATGGTGGCTATGAGGTGAAACTCGACAATGGCAAGGAGATAAGCTATGATGCCAACTGCAAGAGAATTGGACTCGACGACTGATAACATTTGATGAATCGCACACAACAAATGGCACTCGAGGTGGCAAGACGCCAGTGGGGGCGGCTGTGCCAGGAGCATCCCTTGGAGCAACTGTTCTGGGAATGCACGCTGCGTTGCAACCTCTCGTGCCGACATTGTGGTAGCGACTGTGCCAAGGACTTGAGCGCTACCGAGATGCCTCTCGAGCATTTCCTGCCAGTGCTCGACGAGATAGCACAGCACCAAGATCCAGCCACTGTGATGGTGTCAACGGTGGGCGGCGAGCCGCTTGTGCGTGGCAACATTGTGGAGTGTGGCCGTGAGATAAAGCGGCGCGGCTTCCAGTGGGGACTGGTCACCAATGGCTACCTTCTCGACGAGAAGATGATGGATGCTCTTGCCCAGGCGGGCATCGACAGCATGGCCATTGACCTTGACGGCAATGCCGGCGACCACAACTGGTTGAGAAACAACCCTCACAGCTTTGACCGCGCCATGCGTGCCATCGAAGTGATGCGGCAGGTCGATGACCTGGAGTGGGACGTGATAACGTGTGTCAACTCACGCAACATTAATCATCTCGACGAGACTAAGCAGTTGCTCATCGATGCTGGGGTCAAGTATTGGCGATGCTTCACCATAGTGCCAATGGGCAGGGCGGCAGGAGCCGAGGAGCTGCAAATCACCGACGAGCAGTTCCGTGACCTGCTCAACTTCATCGTCAAGACGCGCTTGGAGGGCAAGATCGACCTCTCCTATGCCTGCGAGGGATTTCTCGGGGCTTACGAGGGCTTGGTGCGAGAATATATCTACTCTTGTGAAGCTGGTCTCACCGTGGCAAGCGTGCGTCACGATGGTGCCATCTCGGGATGCCTGAGCATACGCAGTGATTACAACCAGGGCAACATCTATCATGACAGCTTTTGGGACGTGTGGGCCAATCGCTTCGAGAATTACCGCAACCGCGATTGGATGAGAACCGGAGTGTGTGCCGAGTGCGAGATGTTTCGCTACTGCCAGGGCAACGGCTTCCACCTGCGTGACGAGAATGGCAACTTGATGTTGTGCCACTACAATCGACTAAAGAATGTGAAACTCTAAAAAAGAAACTGCATATATATTATGAAAGACGACAACAAGAACCGCCGCAAAATCGCCATTGGGGCAATGATAGCCGCCGGGGTGACTACAGGAGCCCTGGCAATGGGTGCCGGCAATGGCGCTAATGCTCCCGGGGCAGGGAGCTCAGCTGGTGCTCTCACCGCTGCCGACATGGTGATAATCGATGGCTGCGAGGTGACGGCTGCCGACATGGCGTTGGCCGACAAAAAGCACAGGGGCAGCAAGCCTAATGTCGAGATGAGAAAGACGATGTATGGTCCGCGACCAAAGATGTATGGTCCCAAGATCAATCCCAATAAAGACCCACGGTTTCAGGAAAGAGAAGATTCTATACGGGTGAACAGGCAAGTGGTGAATATCGTGTTTGAGCAATTGGAACTGGGTGATGCCATGATTGCTCTCGACGCGCGTTTTGTGGAAGAGCTGGGTGCCGACTCGCTTGACGTAGTTGAAATTATCATCGCAGTGGAAAAGGAGTTTAAAATAACAATCCCCGACGAAAAGCTAGAACAGCTAACCACAACAGAAAAGCTGATAAGCTGTGTGCTCGAAGAGCTTAGGAAAAAACAAAATTGACATTAATGCATTATGAATAAAGACAACAAAAACTGTCGCAAGGCGACTATTGGGGCCGTGATTGCTGCGGGAGTGACAACGGGAGCCATTGCGGCATGTGCCAGCAATGAGGCGAAGCCAGTGCAAAGTGAGAAACCCGAGGTGGAGCTCACGGCAGCCGACAAGGTGGTGGTTGATGGTCAGGAAATCGACTCGACCCAGATGCTGCCGGTTGACACTGGCCGCCGAGGCATGGTGAAACCGATGTATGGCGTGCGTCAGCGTCCCATCAACCTGATGTATGGCCCACGGCCGAGGCCGCGCCCAGGGATGAATACCCCCGACAGTGTTAACAGCGTCGCCGCCATTGAACGTGGCGTGATGGAGGTGGTGTCAACCACTCTGGGCATAGAACCGATGAATGTGCAGGTGTCGTCGAGGCTTGCCGAAGATTTCAAAATCACCAGCGGGCAACGTGAACGGCTCAAGCAGGCACTTGAGGTGAGGTATGGCATCAAGATTTATGACGAGACCTTCGACGCCATGCGCACTGTGGGCGACTTGGTAAATTGCGTCTGTGTGATGGTGCGCAATTGAGCAATGCCTGCCCCCACGCGACGCCGCTCAAACAATTTTAGCAGCGATATTACGTTATAATATATTATAATGTATATAGGGAATATTATGAGAATTGCTAAATATCTTTTTGTGCCCTTGATGATGACCCTTGCCGTGACAACTGCTAGGGCGCAGGTGGAATTTGAGGGAAACTCTAAACGTGTGTATGTAGAGGGACAGTCTTCCACCACTGGCAGCATGGCAGTTTATGTGCTCTACTCGGCGCAAGGCGTGTCGATGAATTACACTGCCAGCACCGACCCCTACAATGTTAGTTGGCAGGAAATTGCCATCAATGATATTGGAGAGAGGATATACAACGACATTGATGTTGTGCACAATGGCAATGTCACCACTCTGCCGCAGGTGGTGGCCGATCGCGGCTACATCATCAAGGAAGGCGACTCCATGACAACCTACGTGTGGGTCATAGACTACAGTAAATACCGTCTGCACATAAGTAGTGCATCTGTTGACCAGCAGCAGAGCGATTGCGGAACGGCAATCCTGCACGTGGAGGGAACGGGACCAGAAATAAGATATGACGGCACAAAGACTCTTGACCGAGAGATTAAGGTGACCTACAAAACCCTAGCATGGAATAGCGAGAACAGCCGATGGGACGAGCAAGACGTGGTGGAGACCGAAAAGTCCCTGAAGAATACCATTGCTGTGCCAGCACCTTATTGGGACACAAAATTCACCGTGAGCGGAGACAAGTTTCTTGAGTTCTGGGGCGAGACGGAGAGCAAGACTACCGACACTTACCATACTAAGGCAATAAGTGTTGAGACCACTGCCGTCCAGGAAGAGCGTGACATCGACAATGAGCAGAAAACATCGGGCTCGGCGCTTGGCGGCTCGGCCCCAGTAAAGATTACATTCACGGCCCATTGCACCGACGCGGTGGCGTTCAAGCAATGGCAGGTGAGCGATAACGCCGACTTCAACTACATCTTGATGGACTTTGCTCAGGATGAGGTCGAATACACCTTTGAGGAAGCGGGAACAACCTACTGGCGTTTCTATTATGCCAATAGCGACGGCTCTTGCGAGGACTATAGCGAGACCTACACGGTGAACATAGGCGAGAGCGACCTCGTGTGTCCTAACATCTTCTCGCCAGGTACCACTCCAGAAGTCAACGACGTGTGGAAAGTCTCCTACAAGTCGATTGTCGATTTCCATTGCTGGATCTACAACCGCTGGGGCGTACTCATCAAGGAGTTTACCGACCCCTCCGACGGCTGGGACGGCACCTATCGCGGCAAGCTGGTGAGCGCGGGAGTGTATTTCTATGTCATTAGGGCTACTGGCAGCGATGGCAAGAAATACAAGCTCAGTGGCGACATCAACATCTTGCGCTACGAGCGTCGCGACTCTGGCGGAGGAACAATGGACGAGCCAGTAGAGTGATGTGGAGCTTCACATAGTGATTATGCACAAGAGCGTTATGGGCTAATGCCGGCAGCGGCACAACACGCCACCAACGCCTAGGCTCGTTTTCTTGCCTCTTGTCCTCTCGTCCTCTTGTCCTCTTGTCCTCTCGTCCTCTCGTCCTCTCGTCCTCTCGTCCTCTTGTCCTCTTGTCCTCTTGTCCTCTCGTCCTCTCGTCCTCTCGTCCTCTCGTCCTCTCGTCCTCTTGTCCTCTCGTCCTCTTGTCCTCTTGTCCTCTTGTCCTCTCGTCCTCTTGTCCTCTTGTCCTCTTGTCCTCTCGTCCTCTTGTCCTCTTGTCCTCTCGTCCTCTCGTCCTCTTGTCCTCTTGTCCTCTCGTCCTCTTGTTAACTATAAATAAAAAATAATCTTATCACTTAGTTCGCTTAAAAAATAGTATGAAATATCTCAACATCCTTTTAGTGACAATAGTTGCGTGTGCAACAGTGTTTTCTGCTCAGGCACGGCCTGAGGGAGAGTTTATGGAGGTCGCGGTGCCCGAGATCCCCGAGTCAATAACCTTTTGCGGCGACCATGTGAGTTTCGACCGCATCGACATGGCCGAGCGTCTCGACCGTGAGATGACCTCGGTGATTTATGGCCAAACCATGACATCGCTCATCATAAAGCGCGCCAATCGCTACTTCCCGCGACTTGTTGAGATACTGAAAGAGAACAACATGCCCGAAGACCTGATTTACCTCGCCGTGGCCGAGAGTTCGCTCGACATCAACGCCCTCTCGCCAGCTAAGGCGGCTGGAATATGGCAGTTTATGGCGGCAACGGGCAGGCAGTATGGCCTGGAGGTCAACGACGATGTGGATGAGCGCTACGACCCCGAGAAGGAGACTGTGGCAGCTTGCCGCTACTTGCGCGATGCCTATTCAAAATATCACAACTGGGCTACCGTGTGCGCCAGCTACAATGCCGGCACGGGGCGCATATCATCGGAGCTGTCGTCGCAGCAGGTGAACAACTCATTTGACCTGCGACTGGTGAGCGAGACCTCGCGCTATGTGTTCCGCATTATCGCCTACAAGCTCTTCCTTGAGAACCCCAAGAAATATGGCTACCGCATAGGCCGCCACCAGCTCTATCAGCCTATCGATTGCGAGGTGATAGAGGTGAGTTGCCCCGTTGGCAACTGGGTGACGTGGGCCAAGGAGCATGGCATCACCTACATGCAGCTGCGTGACGCAAACCCCTGGATTAGAAGCAACAAGCTGCCTAATGCCTCAGGGAAGGTTTACAAGGTGAAAGTGCCTAAGCAAGACTCGCTCTATCGTAGCAAGGCAGGTAACAAAGTGTATAACAGAAATTGGGTGGTAGATTGATTGAATGATTCTTGACGGTAATGAAATGGATGCTCTGCAGGTGCAGGGCGCAAGGGTTCATAACCTAAAAAACATAGATGTGGAGTTGCCGCACTACAGGCTCAGTGTGGTCACTGGGCTTAGTGGTAGCGGCAAGTCGTCGCTGGCGTTCGACACCATTTTTGCCGAGGGGCAGCGGCGTTATCTTGAGACGTTCTCGTCCTACGCCCGCAACATGCTAGGGGTGCTCGAGCGGCCCGATGTAGATAAAATATCGGGGCTCTCGCCAGTGATCTCGATAGGGCAGAAGACCACCAACAAGAACCCGCGTTCCACAGTGGGCACCACCACCGAGGTCTATGACTACCTGCGACTGCTCTTTGCCCGGGCCAGCGATGCCTTTAGCTACCTCTCGGGCGAGAAGATGGTGAAATACTCGCTCGACAAGATTCTGAGTCTCATCCTGGAGCGATATGACGGCAAGAAGATTTACCTCCTGGCGCCACTGGTGAAGAACCGCAAGGGGCATTACAAGGATCTCTTTGAGCAGCTGCGCAAGAAGGGATACCTGCATGTGAGGGTCGATGGCGAGATGCGCGAGATAACCTTCGGCATGAAGCTCGACCGCTACCGCAACCACGACGTGGAGCTGGTGGTGGATCGCCTCAAGGTGGCACGCAAGGACGAGGCGCGCCTGCGCGAGACCATCAACACTTGCTTCAAGCAGGGCGATGGCCAGCTCATGGTGATGGATGCTCAGGACGACACATTAGAGCATTACAGCCGTTCGCTCATGGATCCTGCCACGGGACTGTCTTATGCAGAGCCGGCGCCCCACAGCTTCTCGTTCAACTCGCCACAGGGGGCGTGCCCCAAGTGCAAGGGACTGGGATATGTCAACATCATCGATAAGGACAAAATCATGCCCGACCCCTCTCTCTCGATTCGTGACGGAGGCATCACCACCCTGGGAAAATACAAGAATTCACTGATCTTTTGGCAGATTCAAGCCATTTGCGAGAAATATGGCGCGTCGCTCGACACGCCGCTCAACCTCTTGCCCGACGAGGCCATCGACGACATCCTCAACGGCACCGACGAGCGTCTCAATATCAAGAACGAGACGATGAGCGTGAGCAACTATTTCCTGTCATACGAGGGACTGGTGAAATATATCGAGATGCAGCAGAGCGAGAATGCCACCTCTAAGGCGCAGAAGTGGGCGGGGCAGTTCTTCTCGCGCGCGGTGTGCCCAGAGTGCCACGGCGACCGCCTGAACAAGGTGGCGCTCCACTTCAAGCTCGGCGGCAAGAATATCGCTGAGCTGGCGCGCATGGACATTGCACAGCTGCGCGAGTGGATGCTCGACCTGAAAAACCACATCTCGGAGCGGCAGTGGGCGATTGCCGAGGAGGTGGTGAAGGAAATCAACAGCCGCCTCTCGTTCATGCTCGACGTGGGGCTCGACTATGTGTCGCTCAACCGTGCCAGCGCCACGCTCTCAGGTGGCGAGAGTCAGCGCATCAGGCTTGCCACGCAGATTGGCTCGCAGCTGGTGAATGTGCTCTACATCCTCGACGAGCCGAGTATCGGTCTGCATCAGCGAGACAACCAGCGACTCATCAACTCGCTCAAGCGATTGCGCGACGAGGGCAACACCATCCTCGTGGTGGAGCACGACCGCGACATGATGCTCGAGGCCGACTATGTGGTCGATATTGGTCCCAAAGCGGGTAGGCGAGGTGGCAATGTGGTGTTTGCCGGCACTCCCGAGCAACTCCTCAAGGCCGACACCATCACGGCTCGCTACCTCAATGGCAAGGAGCAAATCGCCATTCCTGCTGAGCGCCGTGCCGGCAACGGCAAGGCAATAACGCTGCATGGCTGCCGGGGCAACAACCTCAAGAATGTGGATGTCACAATCCCGCTGGGCGTGCTGGTGTGCGTCACCGGCGTGAGTGGCAGCGGCAAGTCGTCGCTCATCAACGCCACGCTACAGCCCATCCTTAGCCAGAAGTTCTATCGCTCACTCACCGAGCCGCTGCCTTACGACAGTGTGGAAGGCTTGGAGAACATTGACAAGGTGGTGACCGTCGATCAGTCGCCGCTGGGACGCACGCCGCGCTCCAATGCCGTGACCTATACCAATATCTTCACTGACATACGCAACCTCTTCGTCAACCTGCCCGAGGCCAAGATTCGTGGCTACAAGCCGGGACGCTTCTCGTTCAACACCAGTGGCGGACGCTGCGAGGTGTGCAAGGGCAACGGCTACAAGACGGTGGAGATGAACTTCCTGCCCGACGTGCTCGTGCCATGCGAGGCATGTGGCGGCAAGCGCTACAACCGCGAGACCCTTGAGGTGCGATTCAAGGGCAAGTCGATTGCCGACGTGCTCGACATGACCATCAACCAGGCGGTGGAGTTCTTTGAGGCGGTGCCGAGCATCCTGCACAAGATAAAGGTGCTGCAAGATGTGGGACTGGGCTACATCAAGCTCGGGCAGCCCTCGAGCACCCTCTCGGGAGGAGAGAGCCAGCGCGTGAAACTTGCTGCCGAACTCTCGAAGAAAGACACCGGCAAGACTCTCTACATCCTCGATGAGCCAACCACGGGCCTCCACTTCGAGGACATCAAAATTCTGCTCGGTGTGCTCAATCGCCTTGTGGCAAAGGGCAACACTGTCATCGTCATCGAGCACAACATGGACGTGATAAAAAGTGCCGACTACATCATCGACCTCGGTCCCGATGGTGGGCGCAATGGGGGAGAAGTGGTGGCCGCCGGCACTCCCGAGCAGGTGGCGCAGAGCGCTAATTCCATAACTGCAAAATACCTGAAAGATGAATTGAAATAACCTAGTGCGCATAGTCTGGCAATCTAGATTTGCCCTGGTTTTGTTTAAGATTTTTAAAGCAAAAACCAGGGTAAGTTTGTTTCAGTAAGCTTGGGAAACGCATGCTTTCTTATCATGAAATTTGTAGAAATGGCTGCGTAAAAATTGTGGAATTGGTCGTTTTGTCATTGTTCCAAAATTCCGTTTTTCCCATTCTTTCGTATAAAAATAACTCGATGAGAATCGTGTGTGATTCACCATGCCGAGAAATTGGTGGGAAAAGCTGTAGGGTGGGATAGGGCGGTGGAGGTGGGTGATGCGGGTGATGGGAATTGGTGAGCCTGATAGTGAGAATCGTGGTGTGGTTGTCGGCATCGATGTAAAGAGAACTGCACTCAATTATCGTCAATCAACTCCGAAAAACACCCCAAACGCTTGTTTGGGCACTCTTTGTGGTTATAATTTGTAATGGTAAGGCAGTTTCTGGGGGTGGAAAAGTGGGAATTTGGGTGGTTACAGCATTTTTCTGAGGATGTTTCTGGGTGGTGCCGTAGCAGGTTGTTTGTGACTTAAAACTTGTTGATAATCGGTAATTTGGAGGGCTTATTACGGGTGTCTAGACCGCAAAATAAGTGGCTGAGATTTCAAAATTTGGGTTATGGCGCAGGGCTGTTTAGAATTATCGGGAAAAATCTTGATTTTTCGCCAAAATGGTAAGTTTACCATTTGTGGTTTACTAAAGTTAACCGCAGGGTGGGGCGGTGGTTTTGCAAATCAAAACAGGCAATTCGGCAATCGCAAACCCGAATTTTGCCGCATGGCGGGAGTGTTGTTTCGTGAATTTGCGTTTTTTAAATTTGCAAACCCAAACAAAATGGCGGTTAACAGAAATTCACATTTGGTGTATCTTTCTGAAAATCAGAAAAATGACTATGCCAAAGTGTAGCATCTGATCACAAAAAATGGCAATTCCGCTCTAAATGCCTAATTTTACGCTATTTTATAATTATAATACATTGTGATAGTGTGCAATATGTGATATGTGTTGCAGTGTTGCTTTAACCAATGTGAGAGATGCTGCGATTGCAGAATAAAATGGGTGATTTTTGAAATTAAAAATGTAAATTTAAAGATTTGGGTTTAAAAATTTGTTTTTTTCAACAGGGTGTTGTAAATTTGCAAACGAAAAATTTGTAATTGTTAATAGCAAAATGGATATTATTTCGCGCTTAAAACGCTTCTTGGAACAGAATGGCATTTCTAACTCGCAGTTTGCCGACACATGTGAGATACCTCGCCCCACTCTCTCGCAGTTGCTCAATGGCCGCAACAAGAAAGTGAGCGATGAGGTGATCTCTAAGATTCATGCAGCCTATCCTGCGTTGAATATTATGTGGCTCATGTTTGGTGACGGCGAAATGTACGTTTCTCACGCTGCTAACTCTCCAGGAAATGATGTTGCGCAAAACTTGTCCAAAACTCCACAAAGTGGAAATTTATTCATGGGGGCTAATGCTTCTAAAAACTCGTCTTCGAGTCCATCGCGCCAGCCATCAACCATCAGTTTTGATGACGACAATGCCGGCCGCAACAACGGTGGCGCTATGGCTCTGACTAATGCCTTGCAGAGTATAGCTCGAAGCAACGGCTCCACTCCCACTCCTTCCTCTCAAGGTCGCCGCATCGTCAACATCATGATTTTCTACGACGACAACTCCTTTGAGCAGATAGTGCCGAGATGATTTTATTAATGCACAATGCTCAAAGCATAATTCATAATGCTCAATTCACAATTCATGATGTGTAATCAATAATGCGCAGTTTTTGATAAGGGCGACGATATTTGTTGCTCTTTTTTGTTTATCAATAAAAATCTTTGTCTTTGATTTTGTCGTTAAGAAGGGTTTGATTACCTTTGCATGAAAGAAGCTAATACACATTATTAATAATATTAACTATGAAGATCAAGAAACTATTAATCTTTTCACTTGCTATGACAGCAATGACGATGAGTGCCGGGAACTTGAACAAGGGTGTGGACCGCAGCAACCTTGACCTGAGCACTAAACCTGGTGAGAATTTCTATCAGTATGCTTGTGGTGGATGGATGAAGGCTAACCCTCTCGACCCACAGTATGCGCGCTTTGGCACCTTCGACCAGCTCGGCGAGAACAACCGCGAGCAGCTCAAGAACCTGATCATGAACCTGGGCACCAACAACCCCAAGGGCAGCTTGGCGCAGAAGGTGAGCGACCTCTACCTGCAGGGCATGGACAGCACGCTGCGCAACCAGCAAGGTAACAAGCCTGTGGAGGCTATGCTGGCACAAATCTATCAGATGCCTCGCACCGACCTGGTGGCAATGCTTGCCAATATGCACTGCGGCATTGCCGCGCCATTCTTCGACGCTGGCGTGATGGCCGACTTGAAGAACAGCGACCATAACCTGATGTACCTCACAGCTGCTGGCTTGGGCATGGGCGACCGCGACTACTACCTCGAGAATGACGCCAATACCGTAAAGGTGCGCAACGCTTATCTCGCTTATATCGAGAAGCTGTTGACCCTCTCGGGCCGTAAGGCAAAAGACGCCAAGAAGGTGGCAAAAAACATCCTGGCTCTGGAGACCGAGTTTGCAAAGGTTGCCATGACTCGTGAGGAGAGCCGCGACTACAGCAAGCAGTACAACATCCGCACCATTGCACAGCTCAAGGCCGATTATCCAAACTTTGACTGGGACGCCTATTTCAACCTGCTCATGCCAGGCAATATCAAGGTTGACAAGGTGTGCGTGATGCACCTCAACTCGATGGCAAAGTTCAACGAGATGCTGAAAACCCTCAAGGACACCGAGATCAGAGACTATCTCGCATTTAAATATCTCGATGCAGCGTCAGGCTATCTGACCGACGAGTATGAGCAAGCCAACTTCGACATGTATAGCCGCGCCATGAGTGGCAAGACAGTGATGCAGCCACGCTGGAAACGCGCTCTCAACGTGCCTAACGGCGTGCTTGGCGAGGCCGTGGGCGAGCTCTATGTGAAGAAATACTTCCCCGAGGACTCGAAGCAGAAGATGATAAAGCTGGTCAACAACCTGCGCTTGGCTCTGGGCGAGCACATCTCAGGTCTCACCTGGATGAGCCCCAAGACTAAGGTTAACGCCCTCGTTAAGCTCAACAGCTTCACCGTGAAGGTGGGCTACCCCGACACCTGGCGCGACTACAGCGGCATCAACATTGACCGCAACGCCTACTACTGGGAGAACGTGAGCAACGCACGCCGCTTTGAGGCCAATTATCAGCTCTCGCAGCTCGACAAACCCGTTGACAAGGCCAAGTGGCAGATGACTCCACAGACTGTGAACGCCTACTATGACCCATCGACCAACGAGATTTGCTTCCCTGCCGGTATTCTCCAGAAGCCTTACTTCGACCCTGATGCCGACGATGCCAGCAACTATGGCGCCATAGGCGTGGTGATTGGTCACGAGATGACTCACGGCTTCGACGACCAGGGTCGCAACTTCGACCATAACGGCAACATGATTGACTGGTGGACCGAAGAGGACGCCGCCAAGTTCCAGCAGCTTGCCGACAAGCTGGGTGCACAGTACAGCGCCGAGATTGTTGCCGACGACGTGCACGCCAACGGCACTTTCACCATGGGCGAGAACATCGCCGACCATGGTGGCCTGCGTGTGGCTTACAGCGCCTTCAAGAAGACAGAGCAGGGTGCTGGCGACAAGCAGATTGACGGCTTCACCCCCGACCAGCGCTTCTTCCTGAGCTACGCCAACGTGTGGGCTGCCAACATCACCAAGGAGGAAATCTTGCGTCGCACCAAGGTTGACCCCCACTCGCTGGGCATCAACCGCGTGAACGTGGCCATCCGCAATCTTGACTACTTCTTCAAGGCCTTCGACATCAAGCCCGGCGACAAGATGTGGCGCGCTCCCGAAGACCGCGTTACCATTTGGTAACACTTTCTTATAACCACGAATTTACACTAATTATCACAAAAAATCAGCCGCCATTGCATGAGTAGTTGCAATGGCGGCTGTGTTTTTTTGGTCGCTGTCTTAGCTTCAATCTACATCTTGACCGTCGGCGAGGCGCTGGCGCACTACTTCATACATCATGATGCCACCAGCTACCGACACATTGAGGGAGTTGATATTGCCAAACTCGGGAATCTTGACGAAAGCGTCGCATAGTTTCATCACCTCGCGAGAGATGCCTTTGCCCTCTGAGCCGAGGATGAGCGCCACAGGGCCTGTATAGTCCTCCTGGGTGTAGTTGACCGAGTTCTTGTCGCTGGTGCCAATGATGCGGCAGCCACTCTCACGCAGATATTTGATGGCATCTAGCAGGCTCTTCTCGCGGCACACGGGCAGGTAGTTGAGGGCTCCTGCCGAGGTCTTGATGGCATCGCCGTTGACGGTGACGCTGCCTTTCTCGGGAATCACCACGGCACTCACCCCAGCACAGTCGCAGGTGCGTGCTATGGCACCGAAGTTGCGCACGTCGGTCACTCCGTCGAGCACCACAAAAAATGGGTTCATGCCTTCGTCATAGACGGCAGGTAGCACCTGCTCCACCTTGTAGTAGGTGACGGCAGCCAGCATAGCCACCGCTCCCTGATGGTTCTTGCGGGTGAGGCGGTTGAGCTTCTCTACTGGCACTCGCTGCACTGTGATGCCTCGCTCGCGGGCAAGGTTGATGAGGTTGCGTGCAAGGTCACCACTCAGGTCTTTCTTGAGCAGGAGTTTGTCGATTGTCTTGCCAGCCTCGATGGCCTCGATGATGGCGTGAAGTCCAAATATGAGATCCATTATTTTTTAAGTGTTAAGTGTGAAATGTTAAGTGTTAAGTGGCTGCGCCGGGGGTGTGTGTGTTGCGTTGTCAACGCAACATGCTTAACCTAATTGCTGTTATTGATTAATGCTCTTGCGTTGTCGATGGCGGCTTGGTTGAGCTCGCTGCCGCTGAGCATGCGTGCTATCTCGGTGACGTGTTCCTCGTCGCTCAAGTGTTGCACGCTGGTGACGGTCTGTGTGGCGGTGTCGGTCTTGAACACGCGCAGGTGGCTGTCGCCATGAGCCGCCACTTGTGGCAGGTGGGTGATGGCTATCACCTGAATCTTGTGTGATATCTCGCCCATCATGTCGCCAATCTTATGGGCTATCTCGCCCGAGACGCCGGTATCTACCTCGTCGAAGATAATAGTGGGCAGGTTCATGGAGCGTGCTATCACACTCTTGATGCAGAGCATGAGCCTGGAAATCTCGCCTCCCGAGGCGGTGTCCTTGACGGGCATGAGCTCCTGGTTCTTGTTGAAGGCGAAGAGGAATTCCACGCTGTCGCAGCCATTGGCGTTGAGAGCAACAGGCTTGAAGTCGATGTGGAACTGCAAGTTTTTCATCCCTAAGTTCTGTGCCAGTGGCTGGAGGGTGGCGGCAAACTCCCCTGCCGCCTTCTTGCGGCGGTCGCTGATGGTGCGCGCTAGCTGCAATGCAGCACTGCGCTGGCTCTCGAGCATTTCTTGAATTTGGGTGATGCGCTCCTCGCTGCTGTCGATGGCTGCAAGGCGCTGCTCATAGTCCTCTTGTAGCTTTAGCAGCTCGTTCACAGTTTTTACGTTGTGCTTGCGCTCAAGCGAGTAGATGGTGTTGAGGCGCTCCTCTACCTGCTGCAAGGCGGCAGGGTCGCTGTTGAGGCTCTCCTCTATGGCCCCCACGCTTTGTGCTATGTCCTTGAGGTCGATGAGGGCGTTGCTCACTCGCTCGCTCATGCCGGCAATCTCGTCAAGATTCTGCTCGGCAGTGGCTAGGGTGTTGCGCACCTCTTGCAGCTGGTCGAGCACCGAGTTGTCCTCGCTGTTGAGAGTGTTGATCACTTTCCACAGGTCTTCCTTGAGGCTGGTGGCGTTGGCGAGACGGCGTTGCTGCTGCTCGAGCTCCTCATCCTCGTCGTGGCGCAGGTTGGTCTCTTGCAGCTGGCCTAGCTGGAATCGCAGGTAGTCTTCCTCGCTGCGGTTGCGGTCGTAGTTGTCGCGTAGCTCCTGTAGCTGGTGCTCGGTAGCTTTAAACTCGTTGTAGAGGCCACGGTAGTCGTTCAGCTCTTCATCATCACCGGCTATGTTGTCGAGAATGGAGAGCTGGAACGCGGGTCTCGAGAGCAGCATGTTGCTATGCTGCGAGTGAATGTCCACCAGCCGTGTCATCAGCTCCTTGAGGGTGGAGAGGGCCACCACGCCGTCGTTGACGAAGGCTCGCGAGCGCCCATTATGGTTTATCTCGCGGCGCACAATGAGTTCGTCGTCAAAGTAGTCAAGGTCGTTGTCTCTAAAGAAAACCTCAAGGTTATAATCTTCGATTGAGAAAGTGGCCTCGACCACCGTCTTTCTCTCCTTGTCGCGTATCGACGTGGAGTCGGCACGCTCACCCAAGATGAGCGACAGCGCACCGAGAATTATAGATTTTCCTGCTCCTGTCTCGCCAGTGATGATAGTGAGTCCCTGCTCGAAGTCTATCTCAAGCTGGTCGATGAGGGCATAGTTAGATATAGATAATCGCTTTAGCATAACTTAGTAATAAGCTGACAAGATAACAAGATGACGAGATAACAAGATGACAAGAGAACAAGATAACAAGATGACAAGAGAACAAGAGAACAAGAGAACAAGAGAACAAGATGACAAGAGAACAAGATGACAAGAGAACAAGAGAACAAGATGACAAGAGAACAAGAGAACAAGATGACAAGATGACGAGATTACAAGATTACAAGATAATAGCAAGTTCTCTCTCATTTCTATATTGTCTAGAGTTTCTAGAACATCTAGATTGTCTATAACTTCTAGAATATCTAGCACTTAACGGACAAGGCACGCCTTGTCCCTACTTAACCCTTAACACTTAACCCTTAACACTTAATTTCACCTGTTCTCGGTGTTCTTTATCTTGTTCAGGCGTTCGGTCTCGGTGGGGTAGAGAGGGTAGAGCAGTTCATAGACCTTCTCCTTCTCGGTGCTGTTAGCCTTGGAGTAGATGTTCACCAGCTCGTCCATCTTGGCGTCTTTGAACATCGACAGGCACACCGACATTGGTGCCACGTCATAGATTTCTTTCATCTTCTCTATCTGCTGTGTGATGGTGGCGCGCCCTTTGTCAACGCTGGTTGCCATCTGGTCAAGACCCTGACGGTGGTAGTTGTAGATTACCTCGCGTATGGTGGAGGTCTGCTTGTCGGTGTAAGCGCTCAAGATTGCGCTTCGGTTTTTCGAGTCCTCAAAGGCCTTCCAACCGCTCTCGCCGCTGCTCTGCGCCATGCGCACGATGTTGCCCAGCTTCTCGAAGTAGGGGTCGCCGCCGTTAGGAGCAAAGGAGTCGAAGTCCATGGCTATGACAAAGAGGGCATAGAAGTTGAGGATTGCCGTGAGGTTGCTCTGCATCTCCTGCTCGTTATAGACGAGCTGCTCGTTGTTGTCGTAGGTGAACTCCACGCGGGTGTCCTTGAAGTTGATGAGGGTGGTGGTGTAAGAGCTGTTATACACCGGGCGTGAGCTTTGAATCTGGAGGTCGCCCTTCATCAATCCGCTCGACTCGTCATATTCGGCTACTGTCAAGAACATCTTGCACTCGATTTTCTCGTTGGCGGCAAACTGCGCATCGGTCCACACTGTGGTGTTGAGGTATTCGTTCACGGCCTCCTTCAAGGTGTTGAAGATGTCCTTGTTGGCATTTTTTACCTTCTTTGAGTCAACGTCAAATGTGCAGTTCAGCTCCTGCGCGCCAGCTCCCAAGCAGCACAGCGCAGCCATGGTAGCGAGCAATATATTCTTTAAGTTTCTCATTTTGAGCAATTTATAATCTTTGATTTGTTTAATAAGTCTATTAATATAATAACGTGAGGAATAATAAAAAATTGTCATGTTCCCACTAATTGTTTTTTAAGAATTGATGATGGGAAAGATAATCAGCCGAAGTTGCAAACCACCTCGGCTGATTGAAAAATATATATAGAAACAGGTAAAAATGATTACTGGCTCAGGCGGGATTTCTCGTCGCTGCCGGCTCCGCTGCCGCGCCACTTGCTGCTGGCGGCGTTGAACTTGTAGCGCACTGTCACTTGCACCTCGCGCGAGTCGCGGTGCGAAGCCTGGCACATGTTGCGCAAGCCATAGCGCAGTTCCACCTTTTCTTGCGCGTCGAGCAGGTTTCGCCCGGCAATTTTTACACTCAGGTGGTCGTTGAGGAATGTCTTGGTAATGCTCAAGTTGAGGTTACAAACGGCTCGGGTAAGCGACACGTTCTCCATGTCGCCCTTAGTGGTGATGTCTAGGCTGGCATTAGCTGTGAGTGTAGGTAAAATTTTGATGTTATTATTGAACTGAATCAGGAAAATGGGGCGCTTGGGGCTGATATAGCCAACAGGTGTGGGAATCTTTGTCCAGTCTTTAATCATGCCCAGTGAGAGCTGTGGCTCATAGATGCCAAACTTTGGGTTAAGGTTAAGCATCAAGCGCATCTTGTGGCTGTGGTCGAGGTTCTCACGGGTGAGAAGGGTGGTGGCCTCGCTGCCGGGCACCTCGTGCGCCACGTTGATGATGTGGTCACTCACATGCTTGTATTCGGCCATGAGGCTCATCCATCGCCACATCACCATGAGTCCTACCTGATTGTTGATTGATGGCTTGAGGGTGGGATTGCCGCTCTCCCAGGTGAAGCGGTTGCCATAGGACACGTTGCTGGTGAGCTGCCAGTAGTAGGGGCGCTGAATCTTCATGCTATAGTTGAGCATGAGCTGCACTGCGCCGGCTCGTGCCTGCAGGCCCACGGTGGGAAACAGGTGATGATAGGTACGACTCTGCTCGGCAATGCGCTCGCCCATGCTGTAGTAGTCGCTTGTCACATTCTCGTTACGCAAGCCCAGGCGCATTGAACCGAAGGGCAATGGGCGGGCATATTCCACAAAGAAGGCATAGCCCTGCTCGCGCTGCTCAGTTACCGACGACGGCACCACCTGCTCAGGGTTAAGGTACTCGTCGTTGCGGCGGGTGTTGCTCAGCTCGGTGCCTGCTTGCAGATTGCCACCGAGTGCTGGCCATGAGAGCACAAGTTTGCCGGCCAGCAGCTGGCTGCGTGCCATGCTCTGCGCGGTGACGATGCGGCTGTCGCGTTCTTGGCTCACCTCGTCGTTGAGCTGGTGCTTGCGGCTCTTGCTGAACATGTAGTCAAGGTTCACATCAATGCCCAACTTTCCCACCCTGCCGTTGTAGTAGGCATTGAGGGTGTGGGGCATGTTATAGGTTGAGTGATAATCGGCAGTGTTCTCAACGTGGTCGTAGAATTGGCCATCGGCAATCACGTCGGCAATCATCGTGCCGTGGCTTTTGTTCTTGAAGTACCACTTGGTATCGTAGCGCACGCCCATTGAGTGGTTGTCGCCCAGCACATAGTTCACTCCCACCGAGCTGTAGAGCGACTGGCTGTGGCTCTTGTCCTTGAGATGCTGGTCGAGGAGCCAAGTGGTGTCGGCCTGCACGTCAAACTTTATCAAATCGTTGTTCTCCCAGCAGTCGTCGTTGTACCACACGGCACCAAACACATCTACTCCGCCCTTGCGATAGTTCCAGTTGATGCCGGTTGCAAGGTCCATATTCTTTCCTTGATAATAATTGGCCTCGGCATCAAACGAGAATCCCTCGCCTTGCGGACGCTTGGTCTTGATGAGGATAACACTCTCTACATCGGCCTTGTACTTCGCGCCAGGATTGGTGATGAGTTCCACACTCTCGATGTCGTCGCTCTTGAGCTGGTCGAGCTCGCTCTTGTTGCGCATCTCGCGGCCGTTGATGTAGATGAGCGGTGTGCCCTTGCCAAACACTTCGATGCCATCGGCCTTCTGTTGCACTCCAGGCAGATTTTGCAACACATCGCTGGCGGTGCCCACACGGCTCAGCAGCGTGCCGTCAACATGGGTCTTAATGCCCTCGGTGGTGAGCTTGAAGACGGGGCGTGTGGCCTTCACCACCACCTCGCCAAGCATTGTGGCCTCGGGTTGTAATATAATAGTACCCATATCCCCACTCCTTGAGTTGATGAACTTGGTCTCGTAGCCAATGTAGCTGACCTTCACTATAGCTTGCTTGCAAGAGCATAGGATGGAAAACTTGCCGCCATCATCGGTGGTGGTGCCAGCCACAAAAGCGCTGTCGTTAGGGGTGAGCAGTACCACATTGGCAAAGGCAAAAGGTTGCTGGTTCTCGTCGAGCACTGTGCCAGTGAATGTTGTCGCCATCATTGTCACAGTGCTTAAAATCGCTGTTAGAAATAGGAATGTACGTCTCATATCATTTTTTTGCTTATAATTTCAAAAACATAACCGCTCCAAGCGGTTTCATGATACTGACGTAAATAGCGGGGTGAAATGTTTCACTCCATGACCTCTTTTTTCAAAAATCTTGATTTAGGTTAAGGTTTTGGCACAAAAATACCACGGCCTGCACTGTAGTGGTAGGCAATCTATATTGAGGATATTTTATTTCCCTCGTGAGATGCCGCCCTCCAGGTCGTCGTTCTCAATGGTGACATCGGTGGTTTTTACTTTGTTTTTGAGTTTACCGAAACGGTAGGTGACAGTAATCCTGAAGAAGCGGCCATTAGAGGAATTGCAGCTATCGCCCCAGCCCACGATGTCGCCCTGGGTTGTGCGAGTCTTGTAGTGCTGGTTCTTGTGGAATGGCGAGTTGGCAGTGAGGCGCACGGTGAGTCGGTCATCGCTCAGGAATGAACGTTGCAGGGTGAAGGCATAGCGGTTCCAAGGTTCCACAACCGAATAGATGTTGTCACTTGAGCGCCCAATGTTTCCAAAAGTGTAGGCTGTAACTTGTAGTTTCCAGGGCAGTTTCTGTGCCACATAGAGGTAATAGTACATTGATGTTTGTCTCAGTTCCAATCCTATCTCGTCACTCTTGTAGTTGCGGTGCCATAGGTTGAGGTTGGCGACAAATGTGGTGTTCTCCAGTGGCTTCCACTGGATGTAACTCTCCAGTTGCCAACGATGCTGGCGAATCACGTTGCCGTAGGTTTGCACGCGTGTGTCGCCACGGGCATAGATGATTGACCCCAATGCGTTGCTCACGAAGCGGTATTGAGGCCATAGCTGGATGGTGAGCTTGGAGCTTGTGTACATGTAGGGCAAACCTATCGAATGGGTGCGCACACTGCCAAGTTGGGCATTGCCAAACTGCTCTCCTCCAGGATAAATGCGCACTGCTGGGTTGAGGTAAGTAATACCTGGACGATTGATACTAGTGGTATAGACCAAGCGAATTGACTGTTGGTCGTTGATTTGGTACTTGATGCTGGCTTGCGGCACCCAATCGCTCAGGTGCTTGTCGAAGTCTGGACTCTTGCCATTGGGGTAGTGCCCTTTCATGTAGCTGTACTCGTAGCGCAGTCCAGCTCGGGCGCTCCAGTTGCCACGGGTCCACATGTAGTCGGCATAGAGGGCGGCAATGCGCATGGTGTGGTTGAAGTCATCGCTGGTTGTTTCAAGCAAACTCTCATAAAATAGTTGCTCGCTAAGACTGCTGTTGTGGCGGTCGATATACTTGGCCCCAACCTCCAGCTTATGCCCTTCCCATAGTGGGCGCACATAGTCCAGCTGCAGCGTGTGTTCAGTGAAGCGTTCACGCGACTTCTGTGAAAAACCGCCATAAGGGTAAGGAAAATCCACAAGATTGCTATAGGTCGTCTCTTGGTCGGAGTGCTGGCGAGTGAGAGCGAGCATGTAGGAGAAAGTGATTTTCTCATCCTTGCGATGTGTGCGGTGCTCATAGTCGAGTCGTCCGTTCCACGAGTGGTGACTATAGCTTGGCATGTAGGAGCTCTCGGTGTAGCTATAGATGTGGTTGCCCATTGGGTCGAGCTTGGTGACATCGGCACAGCCCTGTACATTTATCTTATAGTAATAACCGCTCAGCGATGCTGATAGCAGGTTGAGGGTGTCGATGTCGAAGCTGGCATTGATGTCGGCATAGTGCATGGGTCCGGGATTGGAACCGCGGTTGTGCACGACTTCGCTGTTCCCCGAGTCCAAGAATGTGCGCTCAATGTAGCCATTGTTAGTTGTGATTTTCTTCGACATGTAGTGACAGCCGTAGTTCACGCTCACGATAGCCTTGCCCATCTGCGCTGCAAGATAGGCGCTGAGTGAAGGCATCTTGAGATTGTCGTAGCTGCCATAGAGCGAACCGCTGATGCCCTCCATGCGGTTGTTGTCCATCATCACAATGTTAAGGATGGCGTTCACGCCCTCGGCATCCTCGCGCGCGCCAGGATCAGTGATCACCTCAATGCGCTTGATTGACGATGCGGGTATCGCTTTGATCACGTCTTTCGCATTCTTGGTCAGGCTGGGATCAAGATGACCGTTCTTATAAATCTTGAAATTGGTGTTGCCGCGCACGAGGATATTCTCCTCACCATCAACTGTGACCATGGGCACCTTGCGCAGCATGTCCATCGCGGTTTGCGTCTTTGAGTCATTGTCGGCCTGCACGTCATAGGTGGTGCGGTCCACCTCCTGCTTGATGAGTTGGCGTTGAGCGGTCACTGTCACTCCATCGAGCAGGTTGTCCCAGGCGGTGGTGTCGGTTGGCGCAGTAGAGGTTGTGTCACTCGGCGTTTGAGCATGACCAATTGAAAAAACAATCACAAACAATAAGATAAAAAGCTGTCTCATATTTTACACATTTATAATAGAAGACGCAATCTTCCACTAAATGCGGTAACAGAACATGACTTTTTTCAAAAAACTTGATTTAAGTCAAGGTTCTTGAGAAAAACAATATATTTCAAAAGGGAGAATTTAGTAACCCATACGAGATGTGTCTACCTCTTTTCGCTTTTTCTCCTTGAAGTTGCCTATGCGGTAGATGACGGAGAGCGATGCACTGGCATAATTCATCCAAAGTCGTAAATCGTAATCTTGGTTTCCCTGTTTTGAACGTGTGGTGATGTGATTGTTGAAGATATTGTTTCCAGCAGCAATCACACTCCACTTCCCATTCTTTGAAGTCCATCGCAGCGAGGCATTCAGTCTGAACAATGGGTCTATGTCGTACACGCCTTGAATTGCTTTCGACTGAAAGAATGGGTTGAGGATGAGTTGTATGTTATGTCGTTGAGAAAGTTTGACCACAGCCGTACCACGCATGATGATAGAGACATGTTTGCGGTTGAATGGTAAATCGAAGAAGTTGCCGCTCTTGTCATGACGATAAAGACCTGTCGCACTCACATGTCCGTTAAGCCAGCTACCCACCGCGAACTGTGCCGAAGCCGACAGTCCATAGCAATTGGAGTAATCGAAGTTTGTTTCTTTCATAATGACTGCCATGCGGTCATTAGGTTGATAGGGCAACTGCACGAAATAGTCAGGCTCAAACATTGCAAAAGCTGTAAACGTATATTTGCGGTTGAGCTGCCACATGAGATTCAAGTCGTAATGTGACATAGGTTTCAGATCGGGATTGCCCCAAATCTCACTGTATACCGATGAATAGTAAATGCTGCTCATGGTGCTCCAATAGGAAGGGTATATGGCGTTGCTGCTGAAAGAGAGGTTGAGCATATTTTTGTCGTTGACATTCCACATGGCATTGAATTGTGGATAGATGCGCCACTCATTCCACTTTGTCGCGTGATATTGCTCCGCTGTTAATGAGGCTTCAAGGTTCAGAGCTTCACCAACTTGCTTACTGAAACCGGAGTAGACGTTGAGGATGCGTTCATCATAATCAACGTGTGAAGTGGCATCGGCAATTGGCTGGCGGTTCTCGTCGAGCGTTGTTTGGTAGCTGTTATTGTTAGTGAACTGTGCCTTGCTTCCATAGAATATTTCCCAGCCGTTTCTTAACGTATGAGTTTGGTCGGCATAAATTAGCCATTTGCTCACTTTCTGCCGGCTGTCAACCGAGAGGTTCCGGTTGCTGTCATACATATATCCTTCGAGATTCTGAGTGCGTGGGTTCTGATAGTTTGTATAAGATGCACCTAGCTGCAACCCAAATGGAAGGCTATAGCTGGCATCCACATTGTGCATATAGTCGTGCTCTGTGGAGTGTTGGGTGGAGTTGGCGGTGCCAATAGTGGTGTTTGTTGACTTGGTACCGTTCCATTCCCCAGTATAGGTTATTCCCAAGTTATGATTTTCGGCAAATGCGTAGTCCATGCCAATGTGATATTGGTGATTGACACCGTCACTGCGTTGGGTGGTCTTGTCGCTATAAGGTATGCGCTGGTCACCGAGCGGATGATTGGCTTCATGCTCCGCTTGACCATAGCCTGTGCCGCCGGTAAGGTCGTATGACGCGTCAATACTCAGCTTGTCATGGTTATAGATAAAACTGCCACCAGCACTTCCGCTTGTGTATTTGTGCTGTTTTATGCTGGCATTTAATTGTCCAGAGAATTGATTTGTGCCAGCAAAGTCCTTGGTGATGATGTTAATCGCCATTCCGCGAACGTGGTATTTTGGTGGTGCCGAGGGCATCAACTCGGCTTTTGCCAGCATATCTGCTGGCATTTGTTTCAACCGCTCTGCCACTTGTTCGGCAGTGAGAGTTGTTGGTTTGCCGTTAATGATAAGGGTCACCGGATGACCGGAGAACGAGATTTTCCCGTTTAACTCCGCAACGCCTGGGATGCTGCGAGTAATTGCGTCGTAGGCGTTGTCGGCAGGTATGACTTGCAGCAACATAGGCATGTTATAGATGATGTGGCCGTTCTCAGCGCTTGTAAATATGCGTTCCCCTTTCACGGTCACTTCGCCGAGTTGGGTGGCTTCGATTTCCAGTTGAATGGTGCCTACGTTTTCGCGCGAGCAAAGTTTATAAACGGGTTTGTAGCCTATGTAGCTGAAGCGGGCAATTACTCGCTGCAGGTCGAGCGGAATGACAAACACTCCGCTGGCATTGGTCACGCCACCAGTGATGTAAGAGGAGTCTGAAGGGTTTAATAGTCTCACATCGGCAAACTCTAACGGCAAACCTTTCTCGTCAACAATCTTGCCTGTGAGGTGGCGGTTGCTCTTGTGCGTACACTCCACGTAGATCTCATTGTTGCCACTCTGAGTCATGCGGATGGGGTAGAACCCAATTACTTGCTTGATGGCATCGGGAACCGACTTGCCTTTGACCGAGGTCGTTACCATGAAATCCTCAAGTTCATTATAGATGAACACAATCTTGTGCTTGCTTGTCTGCTGCTGGATATATTTCAGTGCATCGCTCATCGACACGTTTTGGAAATTGTGTGAGATTCGTTGCGCCATTACATTGTTTACAAGAGCGCAAAGCAACATCGTGATTGTCAATAGTCTTTTCATTGCTTGCCCTCCTGTGATGATTCAACAATCAGTTTGTCTCCCTCAAGGTGAATATTGAACGTCTCAAAGTGTGACAACATTTCAATAACTTTATCAAGCGAATAGTCAGGCTCCCACTGGTAGTATAAACGCAAAGAGCGTACTCCCTCAGATCGATACTCCACATCCACATGGTAATATGCCGAGAGTTCGGTTAATATCTGCTCCAATGGTACATTGTCATAGAGACGTGGTTCTGCTTTGGCTGGTGCTTCTTCGTTGCTTATTTCAGTGTTCTGCGAGATTTCTTGGATTGTTGGTTCATTATCTTTAGTTGAAAGTTTCTCCACTTTATGGGGCGTTTCCTGTGTAGCCATTTTTTTCTCGATTCCAAAAAATCCTGTGCGAATGGCGGCATAAGTGAAGCCAAACAATGTTGTCACTATAGCCGCAGCAGCGGCAATCTTGCGCCATAGTGGAATCACAGCTGCATGGTTTTGCCTTGAGTGAACTAAGCGTTGCCACTCTGCATCAATTTCATCATCAGTCACTTGTGGAGACTGGGTGGCACTCTTTGTCTTTGCCATTAACTTATAGATTTCGCGGCACTCATCATCGGCAAGAATATCTTGCCATTGCGCCTCGCTATAATCTTCGGGGTTTTCCAGCATTTGGAATAGTAAATCGGTCTTATTCATTGCTCTGCTTTTTTAGTGTTTGACGTAATTGGTCAAGTGCGTTGCGCAAGTGCTTGTAGATGGTGGTTTCGCTCACCTCTAAGCGTACTGCTATTTCACGGAAGGACAAGCCCTCGGCAAAATGCAGGTGTATCACCTCACGACAGATGGGCGGAAATAACTCGTTTACACCCACTTTAAGCACTTCAATCTCATGCTCAAAATCTTCGGGTGAAGTGTCTTCCAACTCACTGGTGGATAATAAGTAACGGTGTACTTGTTGGTGAATTTTATGATTGCGAATCACATTCATGCACCTATTGCGCACGCTTAATAATAGGTAGGATTGAGCAGTGTCTTCATTCAGCTCCACTTGCTGTGCAAGTAGCCGAGAAAAGACATCGTGCACAATGTCTTTGCTCTCGTCATCATCGTGAAGCAGTATGCTGGCCAGCTTATACATCGCACGATAATGCAGCTTAAAGAGCCGCTCAACTTGTCGTTCTCGTTGTGTCATACACTATATATACACATAGAAACCGATTTACTAAACCACAAAAGTAAACTTTTTTCTAGAAATAGTTTATTATTGTACAAACAAAGTTAAGGTGTTAAAGGAAACTTTGCAACTTGGTTGCAAGAACTTTGTCTTAACTTTGCAGCGTAAATAATAGCTTAATTAATAATGTAGGTTGGCTTACAGCCTTGCTTATACATTTAAATATATTATTATGGCACATAATCATCATTCACATTGCGGGTGTTGCGGTCATGACCACTGTCATGAGCATGAGCACCACCACAGCCATGAGCATCATCATGAGCATGAGAGCATGAAGAAGTCAATAATGTTGATTGTCGTCACGACGTTGCTCTTGATTGTGGCGGTGATAATTGAGAAAAACTGCAATCTTGCCACATGGCAGTTGCTGCTCGTGTATCTTGTGCCTTACCTGCTCATAGGTCATGAAACGCTCAAGGAAGCTGCCGAGGGGGTGGCTCATGGCGATGCTTTCAATGAGCACTTTCTCATGGCGATAGCCACTATTGGCGCTCTATGCATAGGTTTCTTGCCAGGAGCTGAGACGCAGTTCCCCGAGGCGGTGATAGTGATGCTCTTCTTTCAGGTGGGCGAACTCTTTGAAGGCTATGCCGAGGGCAAGAGCCGCGAGAGCATCTCTCACCTAATGGACATACGCCCTGATGTTGCCAATGTGGAGCGTGATGGTGCTGTGGTTTCTGTAGAGCCTAGCGAGGTCGAGGTGGGTGAAACCATTGTCATCAAGCCCGGTGAGAAGGTGCCGCTCGATGGCGTGATTATTGAGGGCGCCACGTCGCTGGGCACCGTTGCGCTCACTGGCGAGAGTGTGCCTCGCGAGGTGTGTGTGGGCGACGAGGTGATTTCGGGCTGCGTGAATCTGTCGGGAATGATAAAGGTGCGCACCACTAAGAGTTATGGCGAGAGCACCGTGTCAAGGATTATCGACCTGGTGGAGCACTCCAGCGACAAGAAGTCGAGGACCGAGACGTTTATCACTCGCTTTGCGCGCATCTACACGCCCATTGTGGTGCTTGCCGCGGTGCTGCTGGCAGTAGTGCCTACGCTATGTGGCGGAGCGTTCCACACATGGCTCTACCGTGCCTTGATGTTCCTGATTGTGTCGTGCCCCTGCGCGCTGGTAATCAGTGTGCCACTAGCTTTCTTTGGTGGCATAGGCGGCGCATCGCGGCATGGCATTCTCATCAAGGGTGCTAGCTACATTGATGTGCTGGCGCAGGTTAACACGGTAGTGCTAGACAAGACTGGCACATTGACCCACGGGCAGTTTCAGGTCTCGGCGGTGCATCCCGACACGTGCGATGAGCACCACTTGTTGCACCTGGCAGCCCACGTGGAGCATTTCTCCACTCACCCCATTGGTGCTGCGCTTCGCGATGCCTTCCCCGATGAGGCTACCGACGGCTGCCAGGTGACCGATGTTGAGGAAGTGGCTGGTCAGGGTGTTAAGGCCGTCGTTGATGGCAAGGTGGTGTGTGTGGGCAACACTCGCATGATGGATGCCGTGGGAGCGCGGTGGCATGACTGCCCTGATTGCCGTCATGCAGGCACTATAGTCCACATTGCCATTGATGGTGACTACGCTGGGCACATCACTATCAACGATAAAATCAAGGAAGAGAGCCAGCAGGCAATCTCTAGCCTCAAGGCTGCTGGCGTGGAGCGCATTGTGATGCTCACTGGCGACCGCTCTGAGGTGGGCGAGGATGTGGCTCGCAAGCTAGGCATTAACGAGTGCTATTGTGAACTGATGCCTACTGGCAAGGTGGAGCATGTGGAGCAACTGCTAGCAGAGAAGACTGGTGGCAAGACGCTTGCCTTTGTGGGCGATGGCATCAACGACGCGCCAGTGCTGGCACGGGCCGATGTGGGCATCGCCATGGGAGGCTTGGGCAGCGATGCCGCCATCGAGGCTGCCGACGTGGTGCTGATGGACGACAATCCCACAAAGATCTCTCGCGCCATAGCCATAGCGCGCCGCACGCTGGGCATTGCCCACCAGAATGTGTGGTTGGCAATAGGTGTGAAGCTAACCGTGCTGCTGCTTGCCACTCTGGGTCTGGCCACGATGTGGATGGCGGTATTTGCCGACGTGGGCGTCACCGTCCTTGCCGTGCTCAACGCCATGAGAGCGCTTAAATAATGCATAATTCACAATGCATAATTCACAATGCATAATTCACGATGCATAATTCACGATGCACAATTCACGATGCATAATTCACAATGCACGGCTCTTGTTAGAGTAGTTTTAGCAACTGGCTGAAATGGTCGATGATGTAATTGGGATGGGATTTCTCCAGTGCCTCTTTTGAGGAGTTGCCCCAAGTCACGGCGCAGGTTTTGATGTGAGCATTTTGGCCCATGGCGATATCAACGGGCATGTCGCCAACCATGAGCGCTTTGCTGGCATTAGTGTTAGTGGCATTGAGCAAGAGGTTAATTGCCTCGGGGTCAGGCTTGGCTTTGGCAACATTGTCAACACCCACCACCATCGCCAAGTGGTGCCTCACATTTAGCATCTCGAGCAGTTCAACCAGAGAGCCGTGGCTTCGCGACGAGGCCACACTCATTGTGATGCCCTGCTGGCCGAGGCAGTGTAGAGTCTCCCTCACTTGCGGGAAAAGGGTGGGAGAGAATGATGACTTAAGGGTGTCGAAGATGGAGCAGTAGGTGCTGGCACATTCCATGGCTTCACTCTGGCTCATGCTTGGATAGATATGAGCGAAACAGTCCTTGAGCGGCAGCCCTATCACCTGCCTAATGGCCTCAGCAGGAGCCACGCTAAGATGTCTCTCGCGCATTGTCGCTTGCATGGTGGCAAGGATGATGCGTGAGGTGTCGGCCAGAGTGCCGTCGAAGTCAAATATTATGTGAGTGAAAAGCCCCATAGTGTTGCAAAGTTACAATATTTCTCGTTTAAAAGGAGTGAGAAGCCAAAAAAATGTGTACCTTTGTGTCGATATTAAACCAAAGAATGATGACACGAATTTTTTTACCGTTTTTGGCGCTTGTGATGCTCGTGGCAATGGGTGCTTGCCGCAAAACCAACTCACCTGGTGAGAAAGTGGGGCTTGACGAGGCGAAACTGATTTCTATAGAACATAACGACGGCTACACCAAGGTGGAAATCACTAACCCGTGGGACACCACCACGTTGCTACACACCTACATCTTGGTGCCTCGTGATAGTGTGATGCCTGGTGACCTACCTCCTGGCACGGTGGTGAGGACTCCTGTAAAGAATGTGCTGGTATATTCGTCGGTACATTCAAGCGTGCTCAAGGAGCTTGGTGCTGCTCAATCCATTAAAGGTGTGTGCGACTCGCAATATTTCAATGATCAGATGATAGCCTCGGGCATTGCCGATGGCTCTATCATCGATTGTGGCAACTCCATGCAGCCCACCATCGAGAAGGTAATACAGATGAACCCCGATGCCATCTTACTCTCGCCCTACCAGAAGGCCGACTATGGCAAGATTAAAGACTTGAAAATTCCTATCATAGAGTGTGCCGACTACATGGAGTTCACTCCCCTGGGTCGTGCCGAGTGGATAAAATTCTATGGCGAGCTGCTGGGCAAGCGTGATGTTGCTGTCAAAATCTACGACAAGGTTGTTGCCGACTATAATAAAGTGAAACAGATGGTGTCGAGCAAAAAATTGAGTAAGCCAGTGGTGCTCACCGAGAACGTGATTAGCGGCATCTGGAATGTGCCTGGCGGACAGAGCTACATGGCACAGTTTATCAAGGATGCCGGTGGCAATTATCCCTGGGCCGATGATAAAAACACGGGCTCTCTCACCCTCGACTTTAATCAGGTGCTTGTCAAGGCACAGAATGCCGATGTGTGGTTGCTGAAGTCTCCTGCCATTCATAGTCTTGCCGACTTGAAGGCCTCTTACTCGCTAAATGAGAAATTCAAGGCTTACCAAACTGGAAACGTGTATGTGTGCGACACTAACACAAGCCACTTTTTTGACAGCTTTCCCTTTCACCCCGAGGTGCTGCTGATGGAATATTTCAAGATTTTCCATCCCGACCAGGAGATAGACTATCAACTACAGTTTTTCAAGAAAATCAATCAATAATCGGCTGAATGGCTATTACAGGTTCTCATAGGTTTGCGCTTGTGACCATCGTGCTTGTGGCGATGCTGTTGCTGCTCATGGTGGCATGCCTGCTCTTTGGGTCGGTTGACATCGAGGCCAGCGTGATTTTCTCCATCTTGATGGGTAAAGACAGTGGCAACGAGGCCCTCAACACCATAGTGATGGAGTCGCGCGTGCCCATGATATTGACAGCAGTGCTCGCTGGCGCGGCATTGAGCGTGAGCGGACTGCTGCTGCAGACCACCTTCAACAACCCCCTTGCTGGCCCCTCGATACTCGGTGTCTCGACAGGTGCTGGCCTGGGTGTCGCCATTGTGATGCTTGCCATGGGTGGCACGATAGGCGGCATAGCAGGCGACTCGGTGGGAGGCTACATGGCCACGCTGCTGGCAGCCATCATTGGTGCTGCTGTGGTGCTGGTAATTCTCATGGTGTTTGCCTCGATAGTGAAGAGCTCGACGATGCTGCTGATTATGGGAATTCTGGTGAGTTACCTGGCCTCGAGTGTGATATCGCTGCTCAATTCTGTTGCTACTGAGCAAGGCCTGCAGAGCTATGTGTATTGGGGGTTTGGAAATTTCACTGGCGTGTCGCTCGACCAGATGCCCATTTTTGCTGTGGTGATAGTGCTGTCGCTGGTGGCGGCGATGCTGATGATAAAACCCCTCAATGCCTTGTTGCTGGGCACACGTTATGCTCAGAACCTGGGCGTGAACACCCACCGCACGCGCAACCTGCTGCTGCTCATCACTGGCGTTCTCACTGCTGTGGTGACAGCCTTTTGCGGTCCCATCGGTTTCTTGGGCCTGGTGGTGCCACACATCGCCCGCCTGGCCCTAAACACTAGCGACCACAGTCGCCTGATGCCCGTGACCATGCTCACTGGCGCCGTGACGGCATTGTTGTGTACTCTCATCAGCGTGAGCTCCCGTCATGGCATTATTCCCATCAATGCCATCACGCCCATCATAGGTGTGCCCATTATAATCTACATCATTATCAACCGTCGCAAGATTAATTATTTCAACTGATTTATGGCAATACTTCAAACTCACGATATGGCAGTTGGATTTGGGCAAGGTAGCAAGCGCACCACTTTGCTCAAGGGACTGAACTTGCGACTTGAGCAAGGCTCACTGGTGGCACTGCTGGGACGCAATGGTGCTGGCAAGTCAACACTCATCAGGGACATCACCTGCGACAGTGCTCCCATTGAGGGCGGCGTGGAAATCGATGGCATGCCTGCCTCGGCAATTACCAAGCACCAGCTCTCACGGCTCGTGGCACTCGTGGCCACCGAGCGCATCATGGGCGGAGCCTTCACTATCAGCGAGCTTGTGGCGCTCGGGCGCCAGCCCCACACGGGTTTCTTGGGGCGCCTGAGCCATCACGACAAGGAAGTGGTGAAAGAGTGCCTGGAGGCAGTGGGAATATCTCACAAGGCACAGCAGCATGTGGCGAGCCTGAGCGATGGTGAGCGCCAGAAGGCGATGATTGCCAAGGCTCTGGCACAAGAGACTCCAATTATCGTGCTCGATGAGCCCACCGCTTTTCTCGACGTGGCGAGCCGCATCGAGACCATGCAGCTGCTTCACCGCCTTGCTCACGAGCAGAACAAAGCTGTGCTGCTGTCGAGCCACGACATATCGCAGTCGCTGCTGCTTGCCGATGAGCTATGGGTCATCACCAGCGACCGCGAGGTAATCACCGGCACTACCGAGCAGGTGGTGATGAGTGGAGCGATGGACCGAGTGTTTGGTGACTCGTCAATCGTCTTTAACGGCGACCTTTGTGACTATGAAGCTCTGTTGCCCGCTATAGCACGGGTGCGCCTTAACTGCGCTGATCCCAACTTGGCACGTTGCATGACCAATGCCATGCTGCGCAACGGCATTGCTGTGGATGGGTTGAGCGATGTGGAGATAAATATTGAAGATGTTAACCACATAGCCTTGCCTGACGGTAAAATAGTGGACAGCGTGAAAGATGTTGCAGAGTTTTTCAAATAATTACCATAGTTACTACGTTTATATGTTATTATGATAGATAAAGTGGAAGTTAAAATAGTAAATAAGAGCCCTAATGCCCTGCCAGCCTATAGCACCGAGTTGAGTGCAGGAATGGACCTGAGGGCATGGCTTAGCGAGCCAGTGGTGTTGCAACCCATGGAGCGGGCACTGATACCAACAGGAATTTATATTGAGCTGCCGCCAGGCTATGAGTGCCAAATTAGGCCTCGCAGCGGGCTGGCCCTCAAGCGCGGCCTCACCGTGCTCAACTCGCCGGGGACTATCGACGCCGACTATCGTGGCGAGGTGTGTGTGATACTTGCCAATCTGGGTAATGAGTCACAGACCATCGAAAACGGCGAGCGTGTGTGCCAAATGGTGGTGGCACGGCACTCGACGGTGACCTGGGTGCAGGTTGAAGAACTTGGCGATACCGAGCGTGGCACTGGTGGCTTTGGGCACACTGGAAGTAAATGATTAAAAAAATGAGTGTGATGATGAAGAGATTTTTCAGCATAGCAACATTGGTGATTATTGTGATGGCTATTGTGGGACCGGCGATGGCAAAAAACGACAAAGGCACGGTAGCGGCCGGGACGGTGTCGTTGCAAGACAAGCGCAAGGCCAACTATATCTACATGCAAGCCCATGCTTTGAAGGAGAGTGACAGCATTGCTGCCTATTTTGACCTCATCAAGTATGCCCACCAGCTTGATACCACTAACACCGCTGCCGCCTACTATTATGGCTACCTGTTGTTGTTGAAGGACAACAGCTCAAAGGAAGACATGGAACGCGGCATCGCACTGATGAAGAAGCATGTGGATGCTCACCCCGAGGACTACTATGAGGCATCCTATTATAGCGACGCCTGCATGACCTTGAGGCGATATGATTTAGCACTGGAGGTGATGGAGAAGCTTGCCGAGATTAATCCCACCAAGACCGAGGTGCAGATGCGACTGGCTGCCGCCTATGTGCGCAACGATAAGTTTGAGCAAGCTCTGCGAGTGTATGAGCGCATCGAGGAATTTGAGGGAGAGTCGATAGAGACCACTGCCTATAAAGCAGCGTTATATACTGAAATTGGCGACACCATTGGCGCCATCGAGCAGATGCGCCACCTCTACAGCACTGCTCCTGCCAGTGTGAACTATAACCTTGTGATGAGCGAGATGTTCAACCAATTTAACATGCCCGACAGCGCAATCTATTACCTTGACCGTGCTCAAGAGCTGGAGCCTAACAACGGCAATGTGTATTTTGCCAGAGCCCAATACTATGACGCTAAGGGCGATTCCATCAACTACGACAAGCAAATCTACAATGCTCTTGTAGCGCCTGGTCTCGACGTTGACACAAAGCTCGACGTGCTCACTCAATACACCTCAACACAAATCATGCGCAACGATTCTACCGATCGTGTCAACAACCTCTTCAAGGTGATGATAGGGCAGCATCCGCTTGAGCCCAAGGTTCATGAACTCTACAGCATGTATTTCTCAACCATGAAGGACTACAAGCACGCCGTTGAGGAGCTGGGATATGCTCTAGACCTTGACCCCACCAATGCCCAGGCATGGCAACGGCTCATGGTGGTCAATGTCCTGGATGATAACTACCCTAAAGCCATTGAAGCCGCCAACAAAGCCCTTGAATATAATCCCGAGAACATGGATTTATACCGATATATCGCTCCGCTGTACTATCAAGTCAAGGAATATGACAAGGCCATCGCCATCTACAACGATGCTATGGCCAGGGTAGATAGCGTTAAGGACAACGAGCTATATAGCGACCTACTGGGAGGCAAGGGCGACGTGCTGGTGGAGATGGGCGACACCATTGGTGCCTATAAGCTCTATGACCAGGCCTTGAGCATCTGTCCGGGGAACACCAGCGTGATGAACAACTATGCCTATTTCCTCTCGCTCAGTGAGAAGAATCTCGACAAGGCCGAGAGCATGGCCGCCAAGGCTGTCAATGCTAATCCCAATAACGCTACCTTCATCGACACTTATGCTTGGGTATATTTCAAGAAGAAGAACTATGACATGGCACTGTTCTATATTAAGTCGGCTATCAATAATGCCGATGAGCCCAGCTCCGACATTATAGAGCACTATGGCGACATCCTGTTCATGACTGGCGACAAGGAAGAGGCCCTGAAGCAGTGGCAAAAGGCCCTTGAGCTTAGTCCCGACAGTGATATCCTGAAACGCAAAGTTGAGAATAAGACGTATTTAGAGAAGTAGTAAAGTAGTAAAATAGTAAAGTAGTAAAATAGTAAAACAGTTAAGTAGTTAGTAGTAAAATATATAAACCTATGAGGATATATTCAATTAAAATTGCATTATTGCTGTTAGCCATTGTGGCTTTTGCATCATGTTCCAAGAAAGTTGTCCAAAGCGATGACGATAATGTTGCAGTGACTGTGACTAACCAAAACATTGACATGTCGGCTTTCTATCAAGCCGACTGGCGCACCTTCAAGAGTGGTGGCAATGTGGAGATAGGCTCAGGAAGCAAGTCGTTGAGCTCATCAATGCAGATGAAGATGATTAGGAACAAGAGCATCTATGTGTCGGTGCGGCCAGTGCTGGGTATTGAGGCTGCCAAGATGGTGATTAACGGCGACTCGATATTGCTCGTTGACAAGCTGCACAAGCGCTACATCCTTGAGAAGGCGTCGCTGCTCACTAATGGCATCCCGGTTACTGTGGGTGCCCTGCAAGACATCTTCCTGGGGCGCGCCTTTGAGTTGGGAAAAGGCTCGTTGACACAAGACTTGAAAGACGATTTCACCGTCTCGGTGAAGGACAACAGGGTGGTGTTGACTCCCAAGAACCAGTTTAAGGGGTTTGACTATAATTTTGTGTATGACGGTCGCAACAACATCGTCTCGCTCAATGTCGTTCCTAGCAACACTACTGGCTCGACCTATAGCGTGACTTACAGCAAGGTGCAGGGCAGTGTGGCAGGAAAAGTGGCTACCGAGGCCAGTGTGGCTACAAAGCTCAACGGCAACTCGCTGAAACTGGAGCTGGAATACAAGGACATCAACTGGAATGAGAGTTTCACCATCGACACCAACATTCCCAAGAACTACAAGCGCATTGATGGCAAGGACATAATGCAGCTGCTTGGCGGCAAATGACAATGATTACAATCGAGAAATACACGCCCCAGTGCAAGCAGGCATGGGATGATGCCGTGAGGAACTCTCGCAACGGCACCTTCATGCACTTGCGCGACTACATGGACTATCACAGCGACCGCTTTGACGATTGCTCGTTGCTGGCGCGCAATGGCGATAATGTTGTTGCCGTGTTGCCGGCCTGCCGGCAGGGCAGCACGCTTTATAGCCACCGTGGACTCACCTATGGCAGTTGGCTGGTGCCTCTGCGCCACTTTGACGTCACCACCATGATGGAGGTGTGGGACGCCTCGGTGCAATTTCTCCAGGAACTAGGCATTGTGGAGATTGTCTATAAACCCGTGCCACACATCTATCACCGCTATCCCTGCGAGGAAGACCTTTATGCCCTCTTCAGGGCTGGTGGAGTGCTTGCCGAGAGCAATATTTCCTCTACTATCGACCTCGCTGAGCCGCTGCCCTTTGACCGTGGCAACAAGCGTAATGTGAATCTGGCCCTCAGGAGTGGGGTAGTAGTGGCACAGTCCAGTGACTGGCAAGGCTACTGGCAAGTGCTCGACGCATTACTCATGGAAAAATATGACAGGCACCCTGTTCACTCGCTCGATGAGATATTGTTGCTGCACTCTCGCTTTCCCGAGAACATAAGACTCTACACTGCAACGCATGGCTGCGAACTGCTCGCTGGCGTGGTGATGTATTATTGTGGCAGCGAGGTGGCTCACTGCCAGTATATAGCATCCACCGAGCGTGGGCGAGAGCTCAAGGCGCTGACGTTGCTCTTTGACCACCTCATCAATGAAGCGTCGCAAGAGGGCTATCGCTACTTCGACTTTGGCATCTCTACCGAGAATGGCGGCCTTTATCTGAACCAGGGCCTTGTGCGCCAAAAGTGCCGCATGGGTGGGCGTGGCATTGTGTATCAAGTGTTTAAAATTAAGTGTTAAGTAGGGACAAGGCGTGCCTTGTCCGATTTGTAGGTACAAGGCGTGCCTTGTCCGATTTGTTGGGGCAGTGCGTGCCTTATAACCAATAACCATCATTCAAAAACCAGTAACTAATGAGCAAGCGTGACGGATTATCACAAATGATACTTAAGGCGATGGGCATCTTTGGTGGTGTTCAGGTCTTGAGCATCTTGTGCTCGGTAATTCGCACCAAGCTTGTGGCATTGTGGATAGGGCCTATGGGGGTAGGACTCTTTGGCATCTACAACCAAGCCCTAGAGATGATGAACACTGCCACCAATCTTGGGGTGCGCAACAGCAGTGTGCGCGACATCTCCATGGCAGTGGAGCAACGTGATGCCACAATGATATCACGCATCATCACTGTGGTGCGACGTTGGTCGCTGTGGCTGGGGCTTGGTGGTGCGATGGTCACCATGGGGTTGGCGCCGTTTCTGAGCCGTTTTTCTTTTGGAGACTATAGTCACTGGTGGCATTTCATGGCTCTGGCAGTGGCGGTGCTGTTCATGGCGCTGACCAATGGCGAGTATGCCGTGCTTCAGGGCTTGTCGAAGCTTAAACGGCTGGCACGGGTCACGGTGAGTGGTGTTGTGGGCGGTCTGCTCATCTCCATACCGCTCTTTTATTTCCTTCGAGAGAATAGTGTGCTGCCGTCGATTATAGCCTATGCCTTGTGTGTGGTGGTGGCGGCGTTTTTCTATAAAGACAAGGAGTATCCCCCTGCCGAGGTGTCGCCACGAGATACCGTGAAGATGGGCGCTGGCTTCATCAAGCTGGGCGTGTTCATGACGCTGGGCTCGTTTGTGGCGATGCTTGCGTCCTATGCCTTTGTGTCGTGGCTCAATATTTACAGTGGTACCCACTCGGTGGGCTTCTACCAAGCTGGTTACACGCTCATCGACAAGTACGCCGGACTGGTGTTTGCCGCACTGGGCATGGAGTTCTATCCTCGCTTGTCGCGAGTGGCTGGCAGTGCTCGCCGCATTCGCGTTTTTGTGTCGCAGGAGATAAATATCGCCTTCATGGTGCTCACGCCATGCCTGCTGGCGTTCATCTTGTTACGCTCTCAGCTGGTGTGGCTGCTTTATAGCAAGGAGTTTGAGGTTATCGTCACTTACATCTCGTGGGGCGTGGTGGGCACCGTGTTGCGTGCCATGTCGTGGTGCATGGCATTTGTGATGCTCGCTAAGGGTGATGGCAAGATGTATCTCATCACCGAGTCGCTGAGTGCCCTGATGGGGCTGGTGCTCAACATTGTGTGTTTCGTCATGTGGGGTGTTGACGGCTTGGGCTATGCCTATTTTGCCTGGTATGTCATCTACACCATTATTATAGGGGTGGTATATTTCAAGGTATATCACCTCACCTTGAGTGTCAAGTGCTATCGCAACCTCGCCGCCACACTGGTGGTGTGTGTGGCTGCTGTGATGGCTATGCAGCTTGGGGCTTGGTACTTGGCAGTGTTGATATTTGCTGTGGCGGCACCGTGGTGTGCTCGCTATGCCTATAAAATTTTTAAATAATGAACTACTTCATCATTGCAGGCGAAGCCTCGGGCGACATTCATGGCAGTGCGCTCATCGAGGCACTCAAACGCCAGGATCCCAGGGCGCAGTTCAACTTTCTTGGTGGCGACTTGATGTCTCGCAGTGCTGGTCATGAGCCGCTCATTCACTACCGCGACATGGCGTTCATGGGCTTTATTGAGGTGATAAAGCACCTGGGTAGCATCTTGGGGTTTATGAGACGCGCCAAGCAAGCCATGACCAGCAGTCGCCCCGATGCTCTGATACTCATCGACTACCCGTCGTTCAACCTCAAGATGGCAAAGTGGGCGTGCGTGCAGGGAATACCGGTGTTCTATTTCATCTCACCCAAGGTGTGGGCGTGGAAAGAATACCGCGTCAAGGACATAAAGCGCTATGTCACACGCATGTACTCGATATTGCCGTTTGAGACTGAGTTTTACCGCAAGCACGACTATGAGGTGGAATATGTGGGCAACCCCACAGTAAAAGAAATTGCCAGTGCCCTTGACCAGATGCGGCCCGCCTCAGAATTCTGTGTTGACAACGGCATCGACGCTGGCAGGCCCATCATCGCCATTGTGCCTGGCTCCCGCAAGAAGGAGATTAGAGACAACCTGCCCACCATGCTTGCCGCCGCGCGGCGTCACAGCCACTGCCAGGCGGTGATAGCCGGCGCACCGAGCATTGATGATGAGCTATATAATGAGGTGATGGGCGACAACAGTGTGCCTGTGCTCCGCAACCTGACTTTTGAGCTGGTGCATCACGCCCGAGTGGCAATAGTGACGTCGGGCACCGCCACCCTCGAGACTGCGCTGTTGGGCACTCCGCAGGTGGCTTGCTACCGCATGAACGGCAGCAAGCGTGTGTATTGGTTCTACAGCAAGCTCATAAAGGGCAAATATGTGACCCTGCCCAACCTCATCGCCGACGCGCCCATTATCCCAGAGCTGCTGATGCATTATTGCACAGTGGATAGTGTGGATGGGTGGCTCACAAGGTTGCTCAACGACGGCCCCCACCGCCAGGAGATGCTTGAGGGCTACCGGCGCATGGCACAGATACTAACTCAAAAAGACTGCGCCTCGACAACCGCCGCGCGCATAATAGAACAATTAAGATGAACGAGAAATATGACGAAATAGCAGCCTTTCTAGAAAAGGAGATAGTGCCACGATATGACGCATTTGACGCTGGGCACCGCCACGACCATGTGCACTATGTCATGCAAGAGAGCCAGCGGCTGGCGCAGTTTTACCCCAGTGTGGATCGTGCCATGCTGCTTGTGGCGGCGGCCTATCATGACCTGGGGCTTGAAGTGGGGCGCAAGGTGCATCACACCGAGAGCGCACGCATCATCAGCACCGACAGCCGACTGCTGCAATGGTTCACGGCCGAGCAGATAGAGACTATAGCCCAGGCTGCCGAGGACCACCGCGCCTCGAGCGACCATGAGCCACGCTCGCTATATGGACGCATTGTGGCCGAGGCCGACCGCCAGATTGATGGCGACACGATAGTGCGGCGCACCATCCAGTTCTCGTTCAAGCATTATCCTGACCTCACCAAGGAAGAGAACTATGAGCGGTTTCTAGAGCACATGGCCGAGAAATATGACGAGGGTGGCTACTTGAAGCTCTGGGTCCCTGAGTCGGCCAACGCCAAGCGCCTCCAGCAGTTTCGCGACCTGCTTCACAATGCTACCGCGCTCAGAAAGAAATTTGATGAAATATATGACTCACTAATAAAACATAACGCTATGACAACCATCCTAAAACCTGGCATTCCCGTGGCACTGTGCAGCGACCATGCTGGCTTTGCCACTAAGCAAGCAGTGATTGAATATCTCAAGCAGAACAACATTGAGTATAAAGACTTTGGCACCTACAGCGAGGAAAGCTGCGACTACCCCGATTTTGCTCATCCCTGCGCGCTGGCAGTGGAGAGTGGAGAGTGCTATCCCGGCATTGCCGTGTGTGGCAGTGGCGAGGGCATCAACATCACGCTCAACAAGCATCAAGGCATTCGCTCGGCATTGTGCTGGATACCCGAGATTGCTCGCCTTGCCCGCCAGCACAACGATGCTAACGTGCTCGCCATGCCAGGACGCTTTGTCACTAACGAAGAGGCTCTTGAGATGGTGAAAACATTCCTCTCTACACCCTTTGAGGGTGGCCGCCACCAGAAGAGAGTGGATAAGATTCCTTGCAAAAAATAAAGGAGAGGAAGGATTTAAGCAACACTCTGAACAAGCTGTCGCTTGCACTACATGACACGACCGACGGGTCGCATTAAGCATTGTGCATTATGCATTGAGCATTGATTAAAGGCTGCCTATAATAATCAGCGCCATACCTGCGATGAGGATTATCTGGTCGATAATCTTGAGTCGCAGGTTTCTTTCTTTTAAGACTATAGCGCCGTAGAAGAATGCCACTAGCGAGCTGCCACGGCGTAGCATTGAAGCTATCGACACCAGCGACTCGGGATAAGATAGGCTATAGAAATAGGTCAAATCGGCAATGACGATGAAAACGGAGATTACGATAATGTTGTTGCTCCAGTGAAACGAGTCGGGGTTGAACTTCCCTTTATGGATTACTGTCAACACAATGGCCATGATGAGCGTTTGGTAGAAGGGGTACCATGCCTCAATGGCTAGCGGGGTGTAGCCGTGGCTCAGGAGCCACTTGTCGTAGAGGCCGCTGGCTGCCCATAACACTATAGATATTATTCCCAGTGCTATCAAGATGCCTAGGCCCTTCTCGGCCTTCTCCTTGCGGCCAATGAACCCCACCCAAAGCAGCGACACGAAGCCCAGGACGATACCTGCCCACTGGATGGCGTTAGGGCTCTCGCCAAAGATGGCGATAGCACCCACCAGCACCAGGATGGGGCGCGTGGCATTGATTGAGCCGCTGATGCTCAGTGGCAGGTATTTTATTGATATGAAGCCCAGTAGCCACGAGGCGGTAACTATCACCGACTTTATAAAAACCAGCAGGTGGCCATGTGCCGAGAGTGTGCAATTCTCGTTGCCCATGAGCGACATCACAATGAGAGGACTCACCAGCACCGTACACAGCAACACGTTGATAAACAGCACAACATACACATTGTTGCGCTCTAGCGAGAGTTTCTTGAACACATCAAAGAACCCCAGGCTTATCGACGATATCACTGCCAGTAAAATCCACATGGTACCTGATTTTGGGGTGCAAAGGTACGAATAAATCGTCAATTATTGAAATGGCAAGTAATTAAAAACGATTAAAAACGATGAACAATAAATTGTCAATCGTTTTTAATCGTTTGGTACCCACTGGAATATCCCTTAGTGGGGTTGGTGATAAGACTATTGTCAATAATAGTCTTTAAAAAACGTTCTTTGTCGTCTTTATTTGAAGTTCTCGCTGATTTTTTTGCATATCTCCTGCATCTGCTCGGCAGGGAGGGTGAGCTTCTGTCGGAAGAAGTTCATGTCGGTCTCCTTCTGTAGTGGCACGAGGTGCACATGAGCGTGAGGCACTTCCAGGCCGAGCACCGTTACGCCCACCTTCACGCAAGGCATAGCGGCCTTGATGGCGGCTGCCACGCGCTTGGCAAAGGCCATGAGACCGGCATACTCGTCGTCGTCGAGGTCGAAGATGTAATCTACCTCATGTTTGGGAATCACGAGAGTGTGGCCAGGTGCCACGGGGTTGATGTCGAGGAAGGCATAGTAACGCTCGTCCTCGGCAATCTTATAGCTGGGAATTTCGCCAGCCACGATTCTGCTGAATATAGAAGCCATAGTAGTTAATATTTATTGTTCTTAGCTGACAAGCTGACGAGGGACAATCTTACAAAGCAATAGTGGTTGTCGCACTTGGCTGACAAGGCAAGCCTTGTCCCTACTTAACACTTAACATTTATAAAGTGCATTACACTGCAATATCAAGAATCTCAAATTTCATGGTTCCGGCGGGAGCTTGTATCTCTACCACGTCGCCCACCTTGTGTCCCACCAGCCCCTTGGCAATAGGAGTAGTGATCGAGATTTTGCCCTCCTTGAGGTTGCTCTCGGTCTCGGTGACGATGGTGTAGGTCATCTTCATGTTGTTGCCCACATTCTTTATAGTGACTTTGGTGAGAAGCTGCACTTCGTCGGTGTTAATCTTGCTCTCATCGATGATGCGTGCTCCGGCAATCAGTGTCTTGAGCTCGGCAATCTTTGCCTCGAGCATGCCCTGACGCTCACGAGCGGCATCATACTCGGCGTTCTCGCTCAGGTCGCCCTTCTCGCGTGCCTCAACGATAGCTTGCACAACTGCTGGACGTTCAACATTCTCTAAGTGAGCAAGTTCTTGCATTTTCTTGTCATAACCAGCCTTGGTCATATAACTAATAGCCATGGTAAAGTAATTTTTAAATTTTATAGTTAAAACATAGATTAAAAACCGAAGAATCTCAGTTGATGTGAGACTCTCCGCGTGTCATTCTTTTTTATTTTCGGTGCAAAATTACTCACTTTTCCAACAATACACAAACAAAAACGCCAATAGTTATTAACAATTCAGTTTTATTAACCAAAAGACTACCTTTTTTAATTATGTATAATGGTTATATATATAAATATCTGTTCGGAGCCAACAAAATGCGCAAAATATTGAAATTATGAAATAAATTTGGCAGTTCTTCAAGGTTGTTGTAATTTTGCACGATTATTCGGCTTTGCCCAAGTTTAGAGCTATGAACTCTAAACTGTGAACTCTGAACTAATAAGATATGGACTACAAAGTAGTAGCGACAAATAATGACACAAAGGCACGTGCGGGCTTGATAAGCACCGACCATGGCGACATTGCCACTCCCATCTTCATGCCCGTGGGCACGGTGGGCAGCGTTAAGGCTGTGCACATGAGCGAGTTGCGCGACGATATCAAGGCGCAGATTATCCTGGGCAACACCTATCACCTTTATCTGCGTCCTGGCATGGACATCATGGAGAAGGCTGGCGGACTTCACAAGTTCAACAGTTGGGATCGCCCCATCTTGACCGACAGTGGCGGCTTCCAGGTGTTCTCACTGAGCGAGAACCGCAAGCTCAAGGAGGAGGGTGTGACCTTCCGCAGCCACATCGATGGCTCAAAACATCTGTTCACCCCCGAGAAGGTGGTAGATATTCAACGCAGCATAGGCAGCGACATCATGATGGCTCTCGACGAGTGCCCGCCTGGCACCAGCGACTACCGCTATGCCGAGAAGTCGTTGCGCCTCACCCAGCGCTGGTTGGAGCGTGGCTGGAAGCACTTCAACGAGACTCAGCCTCGCTATGGTCATCGGCAGGCATTTTTCCCTATTGTTCAGGGTTGTACCTATGTTGACTTGCGTCAAGATGCCGCCAAGCATGTCGCCGACCTTGGTGCCGAGGGCAACGCCATTGGTGGCCTGGCAGTGGGAGAGCCGGTAGAGGTTATGTATGACATGATAGAGGTTGTCAATGAGATATTGCCCGAAGATCGCCCTCGCTACCTGATGGGGGTGGGCACTCCTGCCAATATCCTTGAGGCGATAGACCGTGGCGTTGACATGATGGACTGCGTGATGCCCACTCGCAACGGCCGCAACGGCATGCTCTTTACCCAGCATGGCATCATGAACATGCGCAACAAGAAGTGGGCCGACGACTTCTCGCCGCTGCAAGAGGATGGCGCATCGGCAGTAGATCGCATTTACAGCAAGGCCTACGTGCGTCACCTGTTCATTGCCAACGAGCTGCTGGCGATGCAGATTGCCAGCATCCATAACCTGGCGTTCTATCTGTGGCTCGTGGGTGAAGCCCGCAACCACATCATTGCTGGCGACTTTATGGTCTGGAAAACGGCTATGGTGGAGAGGGTTACTCGGAGGCTGTGATATAAGCTAACAAGTTGACAAGACAAGAGATTATGAACATGAGTTGACAAGATGATAGTGACCTTTAAACACTGAATTACTAATTAATGGGGCTGATAAGAAGAAATAAGAAGGGTAGTGACACCATCGTTCAGAACTCCGACAAATGGGAGCTGATGAACGAGGAGGGACAAGCTGTGCGCGCCGATATCGACTTTACACAACTCGAAGTGCCCAAAATAGCCCCCGAAAATCTCAAAGAGACTGCCGATGAGGTGGTTCCCAATGGCGACACGCCTAAGGCTTCTGTGCCCAGCGATAACGCTAAAAAGAAGGTAAGCAAGCCCTGGATAAAGCATTTTGACGCCTATATCATAAAGAAATTCCTGGGCACGTTCTTCTTTGCCATCTTGGTGCTGCTGGCAATCGTGATAGTCTTTGACATCAACGAGAAGCTCGATGCGATGCTCACCGCGCCGCTCAAGGAAACGGTGTTCAAGTATTTCCTGAACTTCTTGCCTTATTTTGCCAACCAGTTTGCTCCGCTCTTTGTCTTTATCTCGGTAATCTTCTTCACCTCCAAACTCGCCGACCACAGCGAGATTATCGCGATGATGTCGAGCGGCATCAGCTTCAAGCGGCTCATGGTGCCCTATCTGGTGAGTGCCGCTATAATCGCTGCCGGCACCCTGGTGCTGGCGCTTTATGTGATACCTCCTGCCAATGTTAAGAGAATAGAATATACTAACCAGTGGGTCAAGAATAAGCGGGTGGATTTTGGTGACAACATCCAGCTGCAGGTGAAGCCCGGGGTGATGGCCTATATATCGAGATATGACAACACCACCAAGCGTGGCTTTAGGTTCACGATGGAGGAGTTTAAGGGTAATACCCTGGTGTCGCGCATCACCGCCAGTAGTGTGACCTACGACACGCTGGGCCGATGGAAACTCAACGAATACAGCATCAGGAAGTTTGACGGACTGAAAGAGACTCTGCGTCGTGGCTCAACAATCGACACCATGCTCGATGTGGAGCCTCGCGACTTCCTTATCTCGAAGAACGACCAGGAAATGCTCACCTCGCCAGAGCTAAGACGTTACATCAACAAGCAGAAGGCTAGGGGAGTGGCCAACCTGCAGCAGTTTGAGCTAGAGTATGAGAAGCGCTTTGCCATGACTGCCGCGGCGTTTATCCTCACCGTGATAGGACTATCGCTCTCATCGCGCAAGGTGCGCGGCGGCATGGGCGTGAACATAGGAATAGGATTGCTGCTGAGCTTCTCCTACATTCTGTTTATGACGGTGACTCAGACCTTTGCCTTGAGTGGATACACCTCACCGCGCTTGGCGATGTGGATTCCTAACATCGTCTATACCATCATCGCCATCTTCCTCTATCATCGAGCCGCCCAGTAGAAAATCTGTAGGTTGTGTGATTGTGCTATAGTGCTATTGCAGCCTCCAGTGCCAGGTGCATCATGGTGCGGAAGGAAGTTTGGCGCTCCTCGGCGCTCATGGCGGTGAACTCTACCAGCGAGTCGCTGATGGTGAGCAGGCATGCTGCGTTCTTGCCCATCACGCGTGCATTTTGGAAGAGGGCGAAGCTCTCCATCTCCACGCAGTCAACTCCGGTGCGCTCGCGCAGCTGCTGCCAGGGCTCGCTACTGGGACCTCCATAGAACACATCGCTCGAATACACTTTGCATGGAGTGCATTTTATGTCTAGCTCCTGAGCTTTAGCCAATATCACCTCGTTGATGTGCTGGCTAGGCAGCAGCTCGTGGCTGGTCTCGCCGTTGTGTACCAGCGCATAAGAGGAGGTGCTGTAGGCCGAGCTGGCGAGCACCACATCTTTCACTTTGAGCTGCTTGGTGTAGCTGCCTGCCGACCCAATGCGGATGATGTTTTCCACGCCATAGAACTGAAACAGCTCGTAACTGTAGATGCCTATGCTAGGCATTCCCATGCCGCTTGCCATCACCGAGATGGGCTTGCCATGATAGGTGCCAGTAAATCCCAGCACATTCCTTACCGAAGTGACTAGCTGAGGGTTGTCGATGAAATTCTCGGCGATAAACTGCGCGCGCAGTGGGTCGCCGGGCATGAGAATTGTCTTTGCGAAATCGCCTTCGCGGGCATTGATGTGTGGTGTAGCCATTGTATTTCTGAGTGTTAAGTGTTAAGATTCTAGACTATCTAGATAAACTGTAAAAAACGTTATTTCTTCTTGTTGACGTAGTTGCGGAACACGCGGTAGGCGTTCTCTACTTGCCGCACGTAGTTGACTGTCTCGGTGCCACGGCAGTAGCCGTAGCTGCACACCGGGTCGTTATAGAACTCGGGATGAGTCTTCCACAGCACTGCGGCCTCCACGTTGGAGTACCAGATGTGAGGGTTCTTATTGTATTTCTGTGCCAGCTTCATGGCATCTACTACGTGCCCCACGCCGGCGTTGTAGGCGCCCAGGTTGAACCTTAGTCGCTCGGCACGGTTAGAGATGTAGCTTTGCAGGAACTTGTCGGTCTTTGAGAGGACGAGGCTGGCAACGTAAACGCTCTTCTCGGGGTCGCGCATGTCGTCCTCGGTGAAGCCATAACTCTTGGCAGTGCTAGGCATCACCTGCATCAGTCCCACGGCGCCGGCCCACGACACAGCAGTGGGGTTGAAGTCCGACTCCACATAAGCTATAGCTGCCAGCACGGTCCACTCCACGCCAGCTGTGGCGGCATATTTCTTGAAAAGGCGGTCATATCCCGATATGTCGCCGTTGCGCCGTTGGTAAAGCTTGGAGTAGTCGATTTCGCCATCCTTGGTCTTGGCTTGGTTGATGAAGTTGAGCGAGTCGCTCATGGCGCGCATCGAGTCGATGTGATGCTTGTTCATCTCAAAGTAGCGCTGCTTGATGGTGCGGGCATTGGTGATAGTGGCATTATTGGTTGCCCAAGTGTTGATGGCGTTGGCGAGCCATTGGCGGTTTTTGCCAGTTGCCCACGAGGCGCGTTGCGGGAAGCCTATTTTGAGGCTTATGCTGATGCTGTCGTTATAGGTCTTGTTAATTTGTGCGATGTCGCTCTCGGCCACAGTGTAGGGTAGTCGTCCGCTGGCCACCATGTCGATGAGTTCCTCGCTGATTAGCGAGTCGTTGTCAATGGCGTGAATCTTGATGCCACCTCCTAGCTCGTTGTCAAGGTTTTTAAGGCGTGCCTCATAACTTGAGCCATGTATCACGTAAATGTCTTTCCCCACCAGTTGTGTGACATCGGTGAGTGTGTCGCGGGTGGCGCGTTGCACAAGCACCTGATAGGTGATGTTTTGTTCGCCGCAATGAATCACATGCTCTTTATACTCGGCAGTCATGGGAATTTCATAGGCGGCCACATGCACCTTGTTGTTCTCGACGAGGGTGATTAGATCCTTCATGCTGGTGGCCACGTGAAACTTGATGGCGATGCCGTTGTCGCGAGCAAAGGCGCAGATGCGCTCATAGTCATAGCCTAGTGTGTCGCCTTTTAGGATGAAGAAGCTGGCTGGGCTGTAGATGGTTCCCACCACCAGCGTGTCGGGGAGCTTGTTCTCGACGGCGATGGTGGGCATGGAGTCGGTTGAGGGCGATTTGCTCTCATCGCCCTTGTTGTGGCAAGCTGCTGTGATTAAGCACAGAAGTAAAAATGAAAATATGAAATATCGACTTGATTGCATAACTATTTATTTTAGCTAACAAGCTAACGAGGAACAAGTAAACAAGGCAATGGTAAAGCCTGCTTCGTCGGCTAGGCTTGTCCCTTGTTAGCTCAAAGTTGCAATTTGCAGAATGATCAATGTGGCGAGAGCCACGAAAAGCAGACTGTCGATGCGGTCGAGAATGCCGCCATGGCCAGGAATGATGTTGCCCGAGTCTTTCACGCCGGCGGTGCGCTTGAGCAGCGACTCAAAGAGGTCGCCGAGTGTGGAGGCAATCACTGTGGCTATGGCAAGTGCTATCCATGTTGCCACGCTCAGGTTGATGGGGTTGAACACCTGTTGTAGGCAAGCGACTGAGGCGCAAGCTATGGCAGCGGCAATCACAAAAGCCGCTCCGCCAGCCACGCCTTCCCATGACTTCTTGGGGCTGATGCGCTCAAAGAGGCGGTGCTTGCCAATGGCGCATCCCACTAGGAACGCTCCCGTGTCGTTGAGCCAGATGAAGACAAACATTGCCAGCACTATGCGTGGAGAGAAGCTGCTGGCGATGATGGTCAGGGCGATGATGGGCAGTGTCACATAGGCCACTGCGCCTAACGACTGCGACACGTCGGCCAGCGCATTGCGTGAGGGCATGTAGAGCTGGGTTGTGAAGCGCACCAGCAGGTAGCCGGCGGCAGGTATCACAAACATGCCAGCGAGCGAGGGCTCGTTATAGTGGGCCACCACCGCCAGGAACGTGAGCACAGCCCCCGCCATGTCTATTGCCTTGATGAGTGGCGATGGCTTTTGACCATTGTGACTGAGAAGCTTAGCCGCCTCGTGTATTCCTAAAATGATGAAAGTGGCAAAGAGCACCACGAAGGGCCATTTGCTGGTGTCCCATAACAAGAGTGAGGCAACAATCAGTGCCACATATATGCCTCCAAAGATGGCGCGTTTTACAATATTCATTTTAAAATGCTGTTTAGAAATTTTTGGCAAAAATACGGCATTTTTTGGAAATATGACTGATAAGAGGGTGTTTTTTTGTCCTAGCATGCGTGTCAAGCCCGTTAGCGGCAGGTGTAATAGGCGATGTGGGCTAGTTTATTTAAGGCGAGAACAGGGCGCTTTTTTTCTTGCAACCCTCTGTTATTATTGTTGTTAAATGCAGGGAATTAAAATGTGGATAAAAAAAGTGGTGAAAAGGGCTGCTAATTGCGGAAAAATCACTATATTTGCAGTCTAATTAGTCTATAAAACATAAACATAACAATATCTGAAACATAAACATCTATTATGAACAAACAAATCACTCTTGAGCAAGCTGTCGAGAAGGTGCAAGATGGAATGACCATCATGTTCGGCGGCTTCCTCGGTGTGGGTAGTGCCACACAAATTATCGACGCCATCGTTGAGAAGGGCGTTAAGGACTTAACAATCATTGCCAACGACACCGCCTATGACGAGGTGGCTCACGGCAAGTTAGTGACTAACCATCAAGTGAAGAAGGCTATCGTGTCGCACACCGGTACCAACAAGCAGACCGCTTTGCAGAAGAATGAGGGCACACTCATCGTGGAGTATGTGCCACAGGGCACACTTGCCGAGCGCATCCGTGCGGCAGGCGCTGGCTTGGGTGGCGTGCTCACCCCCACTGGCATGGGCACCATCATGGCCGATGGCAAAGAGGTGATTACCGTTGATGGCAAGGACTACTTGCTGGAGAAACCCCTCAAGGCCGACATCGCTTTCTTGCGTGCTAACATCGTTGACGAGTTTGGCAACATGGTGTTCTTGGGCACCACTAACAACTTCAACCCGTTGATGGCCACCGCTGCCGACTATGTGGTGGTAGAGGCCGAGAAGCTGGTGAAGGTGGGCGAGATCAAGCCTGAGTGTGTTCACGCTTCGGGAATCTATGTTGACGGAATTTATGTTGAAAAATAAACTTATTACAAGCCTAAGAAATGGAATACAGAACAAAAATCAGACTGCGCATGAGCGCAAAAGATGCCCACTATGGCGGCAACTTGGTTGATGGAGCTCACATGGTGCACCTCTTTGGTGACGTGGCTACCGAACTCTTGATAATGCGTGATGGCGATGAGGGGCTGTTCCGCGCCTACGACAGCATCGACTTCCTGGCACCAGTGTATGCTGGCGACTTCATCGAGGCCGAAGGCTGGATCGACAAGGAAGGCAACACCTCGCGTCACATGCAGTTTGAGGCTCGCAAGGTGGCTGTGTCTCGCCCCGACATCTCGGCCTCGGCAGCCGATGAGCTCGACGAGCCCATCGTGGTGTGCCGCGCCAGTGGCACTTGCGTCACCCCCAAAGATTGCCAGCGCAAGTAGCGCAATGCTTTTGTCGTGTTGAGTAGTGCAAGCGTCAGCTTGTTCTAAATAAAGTAAAAACTAAAAATAATAACAAAATATCAATGGATAAACTGATAATTACCGCCGCAATATGCGGTGCCGAGGTTACTAAGGAGCAGAACCCTAATGTGCCCTATACCGTTGAGGAGATAGTACGCGAGGCCAAGAGCGCTGTTGACGCTGGTGCCGCTATCGTTCACCTGCATGTGCGCTGGGACGACGGCACTCCCACTCAGGACCGTGCCCGCTTCCAGGAGTGCGAGGAAGCAATCCTCAAAGTGTGCCCCGATGTGATATTGATACCATCTACCGGTGGCGCCGTGGGCATGAGTCCCGACGAGCGTCTGCAATCGACCGACACCACTCCACTTCCCGAGATGGCAACCCTCGACTGCGGCACCTGCAACTTTGGCGACGAGATTTTTGACAACACCATGCCCACAATGCGTGCCTTTGGCAAGCGCATGATGGAGCGTGGCATCAAGCCCGAGTATGAGTGCTTTGAGATGGGGCATCTCGACACCATCCTCAAGATGGCCCGCAAGGGCGAGGCTCCTGGAGCCCCCATGCAGTTCAACTTCGTGCTGGGCGTGCCAGGCTGCACTCCCGCCACTGTGGCTAACCTGTGCTGGCTCGTGAACGGCATACCCGCCGGCAGCACCTGGACCGTTACCGGTGTGGGTCGTCACGCCTTCCCAATGGCTGCCGCTGCCATCGCTATGGGCGGCAACGTGCGCGTGGGCTTTGAGGACAACCTCTACCTTGAGAAAGGTGTCCTTGCCAAGAGCAATGGCGAGCTAGTGGAGAAGGTGGTGCGCATTGCCAAGGAGCTTGGCCGTCCCATCGCCACCAGCGACGAGGCCCGCGAAATCTTGGGCCTGCCCCCTCGCAAGTAATGCTCAATGCAGAAATCACAATGCACTATTGTGGATAACAGTCTCAATATTATTGCAAGCAAATAAAAAGAATATTAACATTTTAATAAAAAACTAGAGAAACAATGCAAAAACATGGAAATAGATTCGGTACCCACCGAGTAATTGAACCAGTAGGCGTGCTGCCACAACCAGCCAACAAGCTCGACAACAACATGGATGAGATCTACGACAACGAGATCTTGATTGACGTTCAAACACTGAACATCGACAGTGCTTCGTTCACCGACATCCACAACTATGCCAAGAGCCAGGCCAAGAACCCTGATGATGAGGCCGAGGTGATGGAGGAGATCAAGAAGGAGATGTTCCTCAACGTTGAGCTCCAGGGCAAGCATCGCAACCGCCGCACTGGCTCGGGTGGCATGCTCCTGGGCACTGTGGAGAAGATAGGTGACGCCCTGAAGGGTAAAATCGACCTGAAAGAGGGCGACCGCATCGCCACTCTCGTGTCGCTATCGCTCACCCCACTGCGCATCGACGAGATTCTCAACATCAAGGCCGACGTTGACCAGGTTGACATCAAGGGCAAGGCTATCCTCTTTGAGAGCGGTATCTATGCCAAAATTCCCGATGACATGCCCGAGAAGCTCGCCCTGAGCGCACTCGACGTGGCTGGTGCTCCAGCTCAAACCGCCAAGTTGTGCCAGTATGGCCAGAACGTAGTGGTGCTTGGTGCTGGTGGCAAGAGCGGTATGCTGTGCTGCTACGAGGCCAAGAAGCGCGTGGGTGTTACCGGCAAGGTGATAGGTCTTGCCAACAGCCCCAAATCTACCCAGCGCATCAAGGACCTGGGCTTCTGCGACGTGGTAGAGAGCGTTGCCGGCATGACTCCCGTACAGGTTTACGAGCTCGTGAACAAGCTCACCGACGGCAAGATGGCCGACGTGACCATCAACTGCGTGAACGTTCCCGACTGCGAGATGACAGCAGTGCTGTGTACCCGCGACGACGGAGTGGTATATTTCTTCTCGATGGCCACCAGCTTCACCAAGGCTGCTCTTGGTGCTGAGGGCATAGGTGCCGACACCAACATGATTATTGGTAACGGCTACACCAAGGGCCACGCCGAGTTCACTCTGCAAGAGCTGCGTGAGTGCCCCGAGCTGCGCAAGATTTTTGAGGAACTTTACGCTTAATTAGTCATAATGTAATAGAGGCGTGCCTCATGTGCGCCTCTATTGCTAAAAAACACATGAAATCTATCATGGCAGAATCAAGAAGAAAACAACTCTTTCCCGATGTTACCGACGAGCAGTGGAACGACTGGAAATGGCAGGTGCGCAACCGCATCGAGACTCTCGAGGACCTGAAGAAATACATCAGCCTCACCGCCGAGGAGGAAGAGGGCGTGAAGAAGACCCTCACCACGCTGCGCATGGCAATCACTCCTTACTACTTGAGCCTCATCAACCCCGATGACCCACACGACCCAGTGCGCAAGCAGTGCATTCCCACTGGTCTTGAGACTCATCAGGCCAGTGCCGATCTTCTCGACCCGTTGCACGAAGACGAGGACTCGCCCACACCCGGCTTGACTCACCGTTATCCCGACCGTGTGCTGTTCCTCATCACCGACATGTGCTCTATGTATTGCCGCCACTGCACCCGTCGCCGTTTTGCTGGTCAAACCGATGCCGAGTGTGGTAACGACCGCATTGAGAAGGCACTTGAGTATATAGAGAAGACACCCACCGTTCGCGACGTGCTGCTCTCGGGTGGCGACGCGCTGATGGTTGCCGACAAGAAGCTTGAGTATATCATCTCGCGCCTGCGCGCAATACCTCATGTAGAGATAGTGCGCCTGGGTACCCGCACTCCAGTAGTGTGCCCGCAGCGCATCACTCCTGAGCTGTGCGAGATGCTCAAGAAGTATCACCCCATCTGGCTCAACACTCACTTCAATCACCCCAACGAGATTACCGCCGAATCGACTCGCGCCTGCGAGATGCTCGCTAATGCCGGTATTCCTCTGGGCAACCAGAGCGTGCTGCTGCGTGGCGTGAACGACTGCGTGCATGTGATGAAGCACCTGGTGCAGGGGCTCGTGAAGATTCGCGTGCGTCCTTACTACATCTATCAGTGCGACTTGTCGATGGGTCTGGAGCACTTCCGCACTCCAGTGTCGAAGGGCATCGAGATTATCGAGGGCTTGCGTGGCCACACTTCGGGCTACTGCGTTCCTACCTTTGTGGTTGACGCTCCCGGTGGCGGCGGCAAGACTCCCGTCATGCCACAGTATGTTATCTCTCAGGCTCCTGGCAGAGTGGTGCTTCGCAACTTTGAGGGCGTGATCACCACCTACACCGAGCCCACCGAGTATCACAGCGAGTGCAACTGCCCCGAGTGCCAGGCGGCACGCAAGCAGGAGCAGGTGGCAGCCGACAAGGCCGTGGATGGTGTTATCTCGCTCCTTGAGGGTGAGCGCATGAACATCGAGCCCAAGGCCCTGAAGCGTCACGAGCGTAACGAGAAACGAAATAGTTAGTAATTAGTGTTCCGTTCAGCGATGGTGATGGTCTCTTGGTGCCATCACCATCCTGTAGCGGATGATAGTGCTAGCGTTGACTTTCATCGATGACATATTGAACTATAACAGCCTCTCGATAGTGGGACTGCAAAAGAACACTGGCAAGACCGAGTGCTTGAAATATGTGCTTGCGCGACTGCCGTTGGAGAAAAAGCGGGTGGCGGTGACTTCGATAGGCATCGATGGGGAGACCACCGACCAGGTGACTCGCACGCAGAAACCCGAGATTGTGCTACGCGAGGGCATGTACTTTGGCACTAGCGAGGCGCACTACCGCCAGCGGCGACTTGTCTCGGAGCTCATCGACGTGAGCGACGAGAGCACCAGCTTGGGGCGTGTGGTGACTGCCAGGGCGTTGACCCAGGGCAAGATATTGCTCTCGGGTCCATCGTCAACCCTTGGGTTGCAGCGATGGATGCGCGACATGCGTCGCCACGAGATAGACCTGGCCATTGTAGATGGCGCTTTGTCGAGGTTGAGCCTGGCGTCACCGGCGGTTAGCCAGTCGATGATACTTGCCACTGGTGCTGCCTACTCGATTAACATGACTCAGCTGGTGCAGCGCACCGCCTTTATGGTAGAGCTCATTAACCTGGAAGTGACCAGCGAGAGCAACATAGCACTGCTCACCCCACTAGAGAGTGGCATGTGGTGGATTGACACCTGCGGACTGCTGCACGAGATGCCCATGGCAACGTCGCTCTCACAGCAGGTGGAGTTTCAAGGCATGGACAGCTGTAGCACCCTCTATGTGGCAGGAGCATTGGTCGATACCTTCCTTGAGAAGGTGCGCAAGAACAAGAGCCTCAAGCATGTGGAGCTCGTGGTGCGCGACTTTACCAAGATTTTTGTCACGCCACAGCAGTTGAGGTTGTTTGTGAAAATGGGCGGTACCATCAGAGTGTTGCAAAAGAGCAAACTCATTGCCGTCACCGTCAACCCCACATCGCCCAGTGGATATGTGCTCGACTCTGATGCACTCTGCGACCGCCTCTCACAGGCGATAAACCTGCCTGTATATGATTTGTTGAAGAATTGAGAGGACGAGAGGACGAGAGGACGAGAAAACAAGAGGACAAGAAAACAAGAGAACAAGAGGACGAGAGGACAAGAGGACAAGAGGACGAGAGGACAAGAGGACAAGAGGACGAGAGGACAAGAGGACAAGAGGACAAGAAAACAAGAAAACAAGAAAACAAGAGAACAAGAAAACAAGAGAACAAGAGAACAAGAAAACAAGAGAACAAGAGAACAAGAGAACAAGAGATGAAGGAGGCAAGTTATAGGCTGTTGAATCATCGGCTTGTTAACAATAAAATGAAACTTAAAAACGTCATAGAATCACCTTGCGGACTACGGTTTATGCTCGATGGGCTAGACCTGCAGTCGGGGTTTGCGCGCCGCTGGTTGCTCGATACCGAGATGATGACCAGCGAGCAGGAAATCGCTGAGTCCTATGGCGTGTTGCAGCATTTCGTGGATTTTGTGCGCTCTATCGAGCCTTCATTCCTCAATACCCTGCTTTTCAGGCTTCAAGGAGTGAAGGATATAGGCACAACCATCAAGAATCTGCGGCAGTCGTCAACTCTTGACGACATCGAGCTCTTTGAGGTGAAGCACCTTGCCATCCTCTCTACCGAGGTGGTGAAGCTGCTCAAGGAGCACAATCTCGACGCTGCGGTAGAAATACCGCCGCTCGATGATGTGATTGACATCCTCGACCCCGATGGGATGAAGATTGCCACATTTTATATATATGACAGCTATTGCGAGCAGCTCAAGGACCTGCGTGTGCTCATGCGCAAGAACCCCGAGCGGCAAGAGGAGTTGCTGGTAGAGGCCGCCGAGATTGAGGAGGGTGTGAGACAAGACCTCACGCGCCAGCTTCATTCTCACGTCGATGACATAGAGCGTGCCCTCGTGGCACTGGCAAGGGTTGATGTTGGCGTTGCTAAGGCGCGTCAGGTAGTAGAGCAGGGCTTGTGTTTCCCCGCTATATCCCGTGATGGCTCAAGTCGCTACCAGGCGATGTTCCATCCACAGGTAAAAGATGCTCTAGGGCGTGCCGGCAAGCACTTCCAGCCAGTAGATATAGGCTTTGCCTATCGTCCAACCCTTATCACTGGTGCTAACATGGGTGGTAAGACTGTGGTGCTGAAGACCCTCACGCTGTGCCAGTATCTGTTTCAGTTTGGCTTTGGCATTCCCGCAAGCGAAGCTTGCATAGCTATAAAAGATGATATAATGTTCTGCATTGGCGACGAGCAGTCGATAGAGAAAGGGCTGTCATCGTTTGCCGCCGAGATGAAGAACATTGATGCCGTTATCAAGGCATCACGCGAAGATAGAAGACTATTGGCGTTGATCGACGAGCCAGCTCGCACCACCAACCCCACCGAGGGTACTGCACTGGTGCAGGCATTGCTCAAGGTGCTGGGCACCAGGCCTATGAGCCTCGTCATGACCACGCATTATGATATAGAGCCAGGCACTGCCCATTGCCTGCGGGTGAAGGGCTTTGACAATGGCTTGATGAACTACTCGCTAGTTGAGGTGGAAGATGGCGAGGTGCCCCACGAGGCACTCAACATCGCTCAAAGTCTGGGCATCGACCCCGAGTGGATAGACCTGGCGAGGCAAGAATTAGAAAAAACAGAATAACTACTATATAAATAATGTAATATGCAAAAGAGTAAATTAGGTTTAGATTTCGAAAAGGTGGAATATGCCAGAGGTTTGGCTAAAGGCATTGCGCAAGATGTGCAGACCTTTGTGGAGCAATACACTACCGTGGCTGTGGAGCGCACCCTGTGCCGCTTGATGGGCATTGATGGTGTTGACGACAACGATGTGCCACTACCCAATGTGGTGGTCGAGGCTCTCAAAGACAAGGGGGTGCTCAATGAGGGCGCCTTGTTCTTCATTGCCAATGCCATGATACAGACTGGCTTGAGCCCACAGCAGATTGCCGAGAAAGTGGCTACTGACGAGCTTGATATCACTAAAGTGGTGACTACCGACCCCAAGGCCATTGCCGATGTGCTGCAGCCTGTGATTGATGAGAGCATGGCGCGCATCCGCGCCCGCCGTGCCCGCCGTGAGCATTATCTTGACACCATTGGCGAGGGTCCCAAGCCCTATCTGTATATCATCGTTGCCACTGGTAATATCTATGAGGATGTGGTGCAGGCACAGGCTGGAGCCCGTCAAGGCGCCGACGTGATTGCTGTGATTCGCACCACTGGTCAGAGCTTGCTCGACTATGTGCCTTACGGTGCTACCACCGAGGGCTTTGGTGGTACCTTCGCTACCCAGGAGAACTTCCGCATCATGCGCAAGGCTCTCGACGAGGTGGGGGAGGAGCAGGGCCGTTACATTCGCCTGTGTAACTACTGCTCGGGGTTGTGCATGCCCGAGATTGCCATCATGGGAGCCTTCGAGGGTCTGGATGTGATGCTCAACGACGCACTCTATGGCATCCTCTTCCGTGACATCAACATGCAGCGCACGCTCATCGACCAGTACATGAGCCGCATCATCAACGGCTTTGCCGGCGTGATTATCAACACTGGCGAGGATAACTACCTCACCACTGCCGATGCTGTAGAGGCCGCTCACACCGTGCTTGCCAGCGACCTTATCAACGAGCAGCTGGCTCTGATGGCTGGTCTGCCAGAGGAGCAGATGGGTCTGGGCCACGCCTTTGAGATGGATCCCATGCTCGAGAACGGTTTTCTGCTTGAGCTTGCCCAGGCACAGATGACCCGCGAAATCTTCCCTAAGGCAACGCTCAAATATATGCCTCCCACTAAGTTCATGACAGGAAACATCTTCCGTGGTCACATCCAGGACGCCCTGTTTAACATGATAGGCATCTGGACCCACCAGGGCATCCAGCTGCTGGGAATGCCCACCGAGGCCATCCACACTCCATTCATGAGCGACCGTTACCTCTCGATTGAGAATGCTAAGTACATCTTCAACAACATGCGCAGCATAGGCGACGAGATGGAGTTTAAGGAGGGCGGCATCTGCCGCAACCGTGCGAAAGAAGTGCTGGGCAACACCATCAAGCTGCTCGAGGACATCACCAAAGAGGGCTTGTTTACCGCACTGGAGAAAGGTATCTTTGGCGACGTGAAGCGTCCCAAGAATGGAGGCAAGGGCCTCTCGGGCGTGACTATGAAGGGCGCCAACTACCTGAATCCGTTTATTGAGTTAATGAAAGGCAAACGTTAAAAAAATAGGAGACACAAGATATGAGCGAAGGACTATATTCAATGGAAGCTAAGGATTTTGACAAAACCTTAGACTTATCGAAGATTAAACCCTATGGCGACACCATGAACGATGGCAAGGTGCAGCTAAGTTTCACCCTGCCAGTGCCATGTGGCGCCGAGGCTGTGGAGGCAGCTAAGCAGATGCTCCGCAAGATGGGCCTTGAAAACCCCAGCGTGGTGTTCTACCAGGAGCTCACGCCAGGCTTCACCTTCTTTAACTGCTACGGCAGCTGCACCCACACAGTGGATTACACTAATATCTATGTCCCCAAGGTGGAGTCTAACACGATGGACATGTATGAGACCGATGAGTACATCAAGGAGAACATAGGTCGCAAGATAGTGATTGTGGGAGCCTCGACGGGCACCGACGCACACACCGTGGGCATCGACGCCATCATGAACATGAAGGGCTATGCCGGGCATTATGGCCTTGAGCGCTATGAGATGATTGACGCCTATAACTTAGGTTCTCAAGTGCCCAACGAGGAGTTCATAGCCCGTGGCATAGAGCTGCATGCCGATGCGCTGCTCGTGTCGCAGACGGTGACACAGAAAGACGTACACATCCAGAACATGACCAACTTCATCGAGCTGATGGAGGCCGAGGGCTTGCGCGACAAGATGATATGCTGCTGTGGTGGCGCGCGCATCACTCACGAGCTCGCTAAGGAGCTGGGCTTCGACGCCGGCTTTGGCATGAACACCTATGCCGACGATGTGGCCTCGTTCATCGTGCAAGAAATGGTGAAGCGAGGAATGAAATAGTGTATTAACTCAATTACTTGAAAATACTAATTGCTCGGTAATTCGAGAAGTCGATAGCTCGATAATTAGATTAATAACAATATATTAATATCATAAACAGAAACTATTATGGATAAAAATCAAATGAGAGAGGTCATCGCTAAGCGTGCTGCTAAAGAGCTGCACGACGGTGACGTAGTGAATTTGGGTATTGGTATCCCTACATTGATTCCTAACTACTTGCCCGAGGGCGTGGAGGTTACTCTGCAAACCGAGAACGGTGCTATGGGCATGGGTCCAACACCTGCCGAGGGTGAGGAAGACAAGAACTTGATTAACGCCGGTGGCGGCTACATCACACTCGAGCCAGGTGCTTGCACCTTTGACTCGGCTACTTCGTTTGCCATTATCCGTGGTGGCCATGTGAACGTGTCGTTCCTGGGCGCTTTGCAGGTGGATGAGAAAGGTAACCTTGCTAACTGGATTATCCCTGGCAAGATGGCTCCCGGCATGGGTGGTGCTATGGACCTAGTGGTAGGTGCTAAGCGTGTGATCCTCACCATGGAGCACACCCAAAAGGGCAACCATAAAATCTTGAAAGAATGTACGCTGCCCCTCACCGCTGCTGGCCAGGTTGACATGATCATCACCGAGATGGGTGTTATGGACATCACTCCCGAGGGCATTGTGCTGCGCGAGCTGCATCCAGAGTTCACCGTAGAGCAGGTTCAGGAGGCTACTGGTGCCACTCTCATCATCGATCCAAACCTCAAACCAATGGATGTTTAATCAAGTTTTAAGTTGTAAGTGTTAAGTTTTAAGTTTATTTTTCTTTGAAAAATGGATGTTTGTAAACTCTTAGCACTTAGCACTTAACATTTGTTACTTAACATTGTTATGGATTATAATTTCCTGAAGATTGAGAATATAGAAGGTGGCATCACCGTCTTGAAAATCTCGGCTCCCAAGTCGCTCAACGCTCTAAACTCAAAAATCTTGAGTGAGCTTGACAACTTTGTTGATAGCGTTGACCCTGCCACGCGCGTGCTCATCATCACTGGCGATGGCGAGAAGTCGTTTGTGGCGGGTGCCGACATCAGCGAGATGGCGCATCTCGATGAGCAAGAGGGCTATGAGTTTGGCAAGCTAGGCGCTGCAGTCTTTCGCAAGATTGAGGTTCTCCCCATTCCTGTGATTGCCGCCGTCAATGGCTTTGCGCTGGGTGGTGGCTGCGAGCTCGCTATGGCTTGCGACATACGCATTGCCTCGGTAAAGGCGAAGTTTGGTCAGCCCGAGGTGGGCTTGGGCATCATCCCAGGTTTCTCGGGTACCTACCGTCTGCCCAAACTCGTGGGTCAGGGCTATGCCAAGGAGATGATCTACACTGGCAAGGTGATACGTGCCGACGAGGCACTGCGCATAGGCCTGGTCAACTCCATCCATGAACCCGAGGAGCTCATGCCTGCTGCCATTGAGATGGCAAAGAAGATGCTTGCTTGCGCTCCAATGGCAATATGCCTGGCTAAGCTGAGCATCAACGAGGACTACGACCTCAATGCCCCCGAGGCTCTAGAGCTTGAGAGCAAACTCTTTGGCAAGTGCTTCGCCACTGCCGACCAGAAAGAGGGCATGGAAGCGTTCCTAAACAAGCGCCCTGCTAAATTCACTGGGAAATAAATTCAAAATTGGAGCTAAGGCGATTACCGCAGCCTTGTTAGCTCGTTTACTAGTTAACTTGTTTACTAAATTAAATAAAAGAACACTATGAAAATTTGTGTAATTGGAACCGGAACAATGGCTAAGGGTATTGTCAAGGCATTTGCCGCCAAGATGCCCGTTGTCATGAAGAGCCGCACCGAAGCCAGCCTTGAGAAGGCCATGGCATCAATCTCTAAGGGTTACAACAAGCTCGTGGAGAAGGGTAAAATCACTAAGGAGGCGATGGATGCTATCCTTGCCAACATCACCACCACTACCGACTATGCTACATTTGCCGATGCCGACCTCGTGATTGAGGCTGCTGTTGAGAACATGCAGTTGAAGAAGGACGTGTTTATGGAGCTTGACAAAATATGCAAGCCCGAGACCATCTTCGCCACTAACTCGTCGTCGCTGTCGATTACCGAGATTGCCGCTTGCACCAGCCGTCCCGCACAGTTCATTGGCTGCCACTTCTTTAATCCTGCCGACCGCATGGCGCTCGTGGAGGTAATCAAGGGTCAGCTCACCAGCGATGAGACAGCTAAGTGCATCATCGACCTCACTACCGCGATTGGCAAGACTCCTGTGCCCGTTAACGAGGCTCCTGGCTTTGTCGTTAACCGCATCCTCATCCCCATGATCAACGAGGCAGTGGGTATCCTTGCCGACGGCATCGCCAGTGCCGAGGACATCGACAAGTGCATGATGCTTGGTGCTAACCACCCCATGGGTCCCTTGGCTCTCGCCGACCTCATTGGTAACGATGTGAACCTTGCCATCATGGAGGTGCTCTACAACGAGTTTGGCGATCCCAAGTATCGTCCTCACCCATTGCTGCGCAAGATGGTGCGTGCTGGCTTGCTCGGCCGCAAGACAGGTGAAGGCTTCTACAAATATTAAAGCTAACAAGCAGGCGAGGAACAAGCGATCAAGGCTATTGTCTTGTCCCTTGTCGGCTCGTCAGCTAGCTGAAAACTAAGAACGAATAAATTATTAACTAAAAACGTATATGGATTTTAGCTATTCAAAAACAGAACAACTGTTCTTGCAGATGATTCGGGAGTTTGCCGAGAAAGAGGTGAAGCCTCTGGCAGCCGAGGTCGATGAGCAGGAGCGTTTTCCCATCGAGACAGTAGAGAAGATGGGTAAGCTGGGCATCATGGGAATTCCCGTGCCCAAGCAGTATGGCGGTGCTGGTGGCACTGTGCAGATGTATATAATGGCCGTTGAGGAGCTCTCTCGCGTGTGCGCCACCACAGGCGTTGTTCTCTCGGCTCACACCTCGCTGTGCATGGCTCCCATCATGGAGCATGGCACCGAGGAGCAGAAGATGAAATACTTGCCCAAGCTGGCTTCGGGCGAGTGGATTGGCGCCTTTGGTCTCACCGAGCCTAATGCCGGTACCGACGCTGCCATGCAGCAGACTACCGCCGTTGACGCTGGCGACAAGTGGATTCTCAATGGCTCAAAGATATTCATCACCAATGCTTCCTATGCTAACGTGTTCATCGTGATGGCGATGACCGACAAGTCGAAGGGCACTAAGGGCATCTCGGCCTTCATCGTTGAGAAGGGAATGCCAGGTTTCTCCATTGGCAAGAAGGAGTTGAAGATGGGTATTCGCGGTAGCGCTACCTGCGAGCTCATTTTCGAGAACTGCGAGGTGCCCAAGGAGAACCTGCTCGGGCAGCTAGGCAAGGGCTTCAGCATTGCCATGAAGACCCTTGACGGCGGCCGCATAGGCATCGCTTCGCAGGCTCTGGGCATTGCTCAGGGCGCTATGGACGAGACTGTGCGCTACACTAAGGAGCGCAAGCAGTTTGGCCGTGCTATCGCCAAGTTCCAGAACACCCAGTTCCAGATGGCCGACCTCAAGACCAAGGTAGAGGCCGCCCGCTTGCTCGTGCGCAGCGCCGCTTGGAAGAAGGACAACGGCATTCCTTACAGTGCCGATGCCGCTATGGCCAAGCTCTTTGCCGCCGAGACAGCGATGGAAGTTACCACCAAGGCTGTTCAGTTCCATGGTGGTTATGGCTACACACGTGAGTATCCTGTAGAGCGCATGATGCGCGACGCTAAGATTACCGAGATTTATGAAGGTACAAGTGAGGTTCAGCGCATGGTGATTGCTGGTCATTTATTTAAATAATAGAGGAGGACACAAGATATGAATATTATAGTTTGCGTAAAACAAGTTCCCGATACCACCGAAATCAAGATCGACCCCGTTAAGGGTACCTTGATTCGTGATGGAGTGCCAAGCATTATGAACCCCGACGACAAGGGCGGTCTAGAACTGGCTCTGCGCCTCAAGGACGAGTGTGGCGCTCATGTGACTGTAATCTCGATGGGTCCTCCACAGGCCGACGTTATCCTGCGCGAAGCATTCGCCATGGGTGCCGACCGTGCCATCCTGCTGAGCGACCGCAAGTTTGCCGGTGCCGACACTCTGGCTACTAGCTATGCCCTCTCGGGCCTGTGCCGCACCCTCGACTATGACCTCATCATCGCTGGCCGCCAGGCTATCGACGGTGACACTGCCCAGGTGGGTCCCGAGCTGGCCGAGCATCTCGACCTGCCACAAATCACCTACGTTGCCGACGCTAAGCGCCTTGACAACGGCAACCTGCTCGTTCACAAAGAGAACGAGGACAGCGTGCAAGTTCTCGAAGTTGAGGGCAAGTGCCTGCTCACGGTACTGGCTTCGGCCTTCGAGCCACGCTACATGAGCGTGAGCGGCATCGTTGCTGCCTACGACAAGGAAGTGGAAGTGTGGGGCGCCGACAAGATCGACGTTGACGAGGGCAAGCTGGGTCTTGCCGGCTCACCTACCAAGGTGTTCCGCTCGTTCCCCAAGCCCATGAAGGAGCCCGGCGAGGTTCACGAGGTGAGCGAGGAAGAAGCTGTAGAGCTTATCATTAATAAACTGAAAGAGAAACACATCATCTAAAAGTAAAGAAGCTATGGAAAAGAAAGATTATAAGAACGTATTCGTTTTTGCTGAACAGCGCGAAGGTGTAATCCAGCCCGTTGCTTTTGAACTTTTGGGCAAGGCTCGCGACCTCGCCGATGTGCTTGAGGAGAAAGTGGTGGCCATGTTCCTGGGATGTGGCATCAAGGATAAGGCACAGGAACTCATCGAGTTTGGTGCCGACGAGGTAATCGTTGTTGACACTCCCGAGCTCAAGGACTTCCTCTCGGAGCAGTATTCACAGGCCGTGTCGCAGATTATTCTCGACCGCAAGCCTCACATTGTGCTCTATGGCGCTACCACCATTGGCCGTGACCTGGCTCCACGCCTGGCATCACGCCTCAAGACTGGTCTTACTGCCGACTGCACCAAGCTCGAGATACAACCCGTTAAGGATGAGGAGAAAGAGTTTTGCATGACTCGTCCCGCCTTTGGCGGCAACCTCATGGCCACCATCGTGTGCCCCGACAACCGTCCACAGATGTCAACCGTGCGCCCTGGCGTGATGCAGAAGATGCAGCGCGACCCACAGCGCAAGGGCACTGTCACCATGTTTGAGCCTAAGTTCGACACCTCGAAGTTTAAAGTAAAGGTTGTTGAGACTATCAAGGCCGACAAGGGTGTTGCCGACATCTCGGAGGCTAAGATTCTCGTTTCGGGCGGTCGTGGCGTTCACGACAAGGAAGGCTTCAACAAGCTGCAGGCCCTCGCCGACGTGATGGGTGGACAAGTAGCCTCGTCGCGTGCTATGGTAGATAATGGCGTGATGCCTCATGAGTGCCAGGTGGGACAGACCGGTAAGACCGTGCGTCCACAGCTCTACATGGCATGCGGCATCAGCGGTGCCATCCAGCACCTGGCCGGCATGGAGGAGAGCGACCTGATTATCGCCATCAACAAGGACAAGTTTGCTCCCATCTTCAGCGTTGCCGACCTGGGCATCGTGGGCGACCTCCACAAGATCGTGCCCTTGCTCACCGAGCGCATAAAGAAAGAACTGGAGAAATAACAACAAATAGTTGAATGTTTCATATTGAAGAGGGTGGTTCAAGTAATTGGACCACCTTCTGATTTTTTCGTTGAAAGTGACGATAATTTTACTCTGGAGGATGCTTGTAAGTCTCATTATTTTTGCGGTCTCTTGTCGATGACTGGCCTAACAAGGAAACCATTGAGACGGCTATGAGGCTCTATCTGAACCATATTTCGGTCAAGAACAAGTGCCCATTCTTTGGGATCGTTTATGCTTGCAGGTGACAATGACGAGCTCCAGTAATAACCTCGCTCAGCTATTGAGAAATAGTGCGTGTCATAGAGAAATCCTCCAAGCGGCAAGAAGATGCTATTACCGTTGGGCCCCGTAACAAGATACCCAGGCAGGTCGCTTGGCGGCTCTATATATTTCCATTGGCAACGCTCTATAAGCTCGTAGAAATCGCTATTAAGCGGTAAGCGCCATCGTCCGTGCCAAAGCTGCACAGCCACATCATTCTGAGTGCCTTCAAGACTTGGTTGATTTCTCACAAAAATGCTATCTGGGTAATCTCTACCATAATTAAGGACTTGATACGGGTTGGGCATTGTGCGCAGGAAAGCCCCAGGCATGAGCCTTCCCATAGTGCGCTCGGCACCTATGTTGCATGGCGCCCAGTCAACACTTAGACCTAAGTCCACTGCATCGCTCTCAGCAATGGGCGACACTGCCAAAGCAACACCTGGCTTGGGGTAAAAAAACTTCAATCCCTTCTCGGCAACCGTCATTGTTGTGAGTGTAGTATCAGAGGCAAGTGCAAGGCTGTCGGCATGATGTTGCTCGGAGTCAAAATTACTGCGGGCGATTGAGGCTGTCTGCCCTCTGAAAAGTTTGGTGTTGAAGTGATAACCACTCCAAAAAGCTGCCAAGCATAGCATCACAACTGCGACAATTGTTGTAACAAGCCACTTCTTTTGTGTGTTTCGATTTCTTGCGCTTTCTATCGCCTCCTGTACTTGTGCAATATTGCTGAACCGAGCCTCACGGTTAACCGCCACAGCTTTGTCAATCACATTGTTATAACGCTTGGGCAAATCCATGTCCTTCATTATCATGCCTAGCGAGTAGATATCGGCTTGGGCGGTAATCTCACCATCTGTTTCGAGAATTTCGGGAGCGACATAATGGACAGTGCCTGCCGCAGCTTTGAGCGATGAGTAGCGGTCAGTGTCGCTAAGACCGAAGTCGATTATTCTCACCTGATTGCCTTCACGGGTTATCATGATATTAGAAGGCTTTAGGTCACGGTGAATCACTTGCAGGCTATGGCAGTGCTTAACAGCGGTGAGCAGTTGTCGCAAAACATGCAGTTTCTCGTTAAGTGAATGCTTGCCAGCAAGCCACTGCTGCAACATAACGCCATCTATCCATTCCTCCACTATGCATAGTGAGCCAAGAGCCTCTACTCTCTCTAGACTCACCACACCCACAATATTTGGGTGATGAAGCTGCATAGCAATGTCAAACTCCTTGCGCAGCAGGTCAATATAGAGCTTTCTCTGGGCAAACTCAGGCTTCAATCCTTTCAAGAACCACTGTTGCCCATAACGCTCTCCTCTCGCCAAAAGGTTAAACACCCCCTGATGCTCAAGCAAAACAATATTTTGAAATCGCTGTGACAGAAAATATAAGTAATTAAGGATTGTACATTATGATAGTGAATTCTGCATTGAAAATTACTGCACTGGCCTTATCGCCATCATGCGGTCCACGGTATGGGCTTGGTCGGCGACTATTTTTCCTTCGTCGAGAAGCACATAATGTGCCATGCGTTTGCCGTTGGTGACAGGGCTCGCAGTCCAGTAGTAGCCAAATCGCCCCACATCAGTCATGTTGATGCCGTCATCGCTCCAGCCTGCAAAAGGCAGGAAAATGATATTTCCGTTAGGACCCGTCACAACATATCCCGCCGCGCCGTCGCCCGCGTTGCGATATTTCCAGTCGCAACGGTCGATGAGTTCGCGCCACTCCTCCTGTGTGGGTAGTCGCCACATGCCTCCCCAACGCCATCGCGCAAAGTCAATGTCTGTACCACTAATCGGTTTTGTGGGCATCGCCCTGTTCTCAGGCCAATATTTGTCAAGTCCGCCCCACTGACCCCTGTCGGTAGTGTCGCCCCAGGCATAGTAGCTTCCTACAAAATTAACTGACGGATGATCAGCGCCCATGTTCATTTTGCTCCATTTCACGCTAAGCCCTAGATCCACAGCAATATTATCAGGGATATTGCCTGGGGTAATCAAGTCGAACGACATCAAGTATATATCGGCGTTCGATACAGTGGAGAAAACCGTTGAAGCTCCAGCTGGAGCGATACTATCTACCACATAACCTGCTGGCAGCTTTTTCTCGTCGGTCTGTTGACTCTGTCTTCCCCACAGGAAAGTGGCAGCAATTGCACCAATGGCTACCACAGCCACAAAAGTCGGCAGTAGCCAACGGCGATTGTTGCTCTTTACCACATCAACAAAATCGTGATGCAATGCTTTGCCCGAGGGGTATTCCCCTCGCTCGCAACGCTTTATTACCTTGCCAAATTTGCGAGGTAGCCTTAACCCTCGCAACAGCATGGCGAGAGTGGCAAAATCGGCTTGACGGTCGGTGCTTTCTGGTTCAAAATCAATGATTTTAACTCTTGAACCATTGTGGGTAATAAGCACATTGCTTGCCTTGAGATTGCCGTGAGTCGCACCCTTGCTCATATAGTATCGCACCGTCTCAACAAGCTGTGAGGCAATGTCCTGCCGCACTTCCATTGATGGTCCTGTGGCGAGAAAGGCGTCGAGACTCATGCCATCGACCCACTCCTCGATGATGCAGCGACCTTCCATAGTAGGAACCTCTTGCTGCGCTATCATGCGCACAATGCTCGGATGCCATAGCGTCATGCAACGTTCAAACTCCTTGTCGAGCATTTCCTGCGCCTTTGCACGCGGCTCAAACTGTGGGCTCACGCCCTTGACAATCCACCACTGCCCAAAACGCTTCACACGCTTGAGGCACAGCCACGACCGCTGGCACGTGATATTCGAGAAATCAGTGAAATGGGCATCTATTGCCCCCTCCTCAGTCTCAAAAAAACTCGACGAGTTATATATGTTGCTGTTTTGCATAATTGGCTGTAAACAAACACTTTGTCGTTTCTCACTTTGGGTTTCCCAAAATAAACTAAAGTGGTACTTGTGATTTTCAATAAAAACCAACTCCCAAAAATAAGAAAAATACTCCTAACGACAAACTTTTCTGAGCATTTTTCTTGCGGATCTCATCATATTCTTAATTGCCAAAAAATAATCATCACAAGGTCCTTTCGTCTGTGTTAGCAACTACATTGCCATAGGTCTCCCACACAAAACTCAAGCACCGCAACAGGTAATACCAATGCGGTGCTTGAGATGTTGTTTTTAAAAAATCCTTATTCAAGGATAAGGGTAAGTGGGTCATCAATATAGCGTGTGGTGATGCGTAGCACCATGTCGCCCACAGCCTCGTCGGAGTTATGGCTGGCGATGAATTTCTCCATCTCATCCTTGCTGGCGCACTCTTTAACAAAGCATCCTGAGCCAGCTATCGCTGTCAATCCTGGCTTGAGACGGGGGATGTCTTTGTCATAAAAATAAGTACAAGCAGGGAAAATAACAGCTTGCCAAGGACCGAAATACTTGCCTTCACTGTCGTTGCTTAGACGTTCATCAACATCTTTGTTTAATAACGTGCGGCTGAAATAAACGCCATCAAAAGCACCTGCAATCAGAGCGATAAGTGACGAACTTGACGACTCATCGGTCACGAAAGTGATAACCGTGAAGTTTTTCTTGCTGTAGATGCTCCAATTTTCCTCGTCGTAGCAATTTTCATCAGGACGGAACCAATTGCAGCTGGCATGGATGAAATCATCGAATTTCTCATTAAGATTCTTTGCTCTGGGGTCTTCTATGACAATCTCAACATGATACATATCACCTAAGTCAAGGAAATCTTCATCATCAACAAACCTAATTGGCTCACGACCGAGCAGGCAAAGTCCCACACTATCACTTTGTGAGTGCTCAAACCTGATACCAATCACTTGACGCAGAAGGATTTCGTTGTCAAAGTTATTGTCAAAACCAGATTTCAAGACAGGATAGTCATCATACTTGCTGGGCATAGCGAGCAGTTGGTCAATCACTTTGGGCACAGGCTCAAACTGATCATCATTGTCGCCATCATCACTGGTGTCGATTTCGACTGAGCCATTGTGAACATCCAAGCGGCAGCGGTCAATCATCTGCTCATAGCTATTACAATATCCAGCAACGCGGTCAATGCGCTTACCTTTAATTAACTCTTTTAATACTTTTAGTGTCATACGTCTCTCTAAGTAACTATTTTTCAGATATTAAGATAGTCAAAGAAGAACCACTCCAGCAGCTTTACCAACAAGTAGCCAATGCCCGCTATGAGAAGCACAGCAATCCCACCAACTACAAAGGTGACAACAAAGCCTACTATGAACCAAAAAATTATTGAGAACATAATGAATTAATTAATGATAATGCTTCTCCCACCAATTATCTCCCCATTCTTCCTCAAGTACCGAAACCCAATCATTATCTCCATCAAACTTGGGATATAATATATCGCGAATTGATTTATATGTTCCAATAATTGGATCATTGATATCATCAAAAGTTTCACCAACCTTTTCTCTAATATTGTATTGTTTCTTCTTCATGTCCTCAAAACCGATGTAATAAACAGTATCATCACACGTTGGAGAGAATCTTCTTCGAAAAATCAATCTACTTTTGCACTCATTAAAGAGTTCCTCTAAATAATCCTTAAATTCTCTTGAACAATCAAAGATAGATGGAAAACTCTCTTTATTTTTAGTTTGCTTTATCTGAGTTTTTCCATCATCGATTGGTCGCTCATACAAAACATAGCAACAATCACCGTCTTCTGATGTTGAAGCCGAAATTTGTTTGACGATAAAGCCCATATTCAATAAATTCTCATCAAGGTAGTCAAAATTATCGGCGTGACAACCTTTTACTCTGATTAACTTTTGTTCTACTTTCATTTTGTTTTAATGTTTAGAATTGCCTACTCCCTTTCGAGCGTTTCGGTTGCCTCTTTGTTTCGCAAATTTAAACGTTCTACACTAGAAAACCTTATCCTTTCAAGTCCTTATTTAAGAATGTGTCTCAGATTGGATAAAAAGTTGTAAATTTGCAGGTGAGAATGGCAAGCGATAAACTAAGTCAGCCTGGTCGGACTCATCTGACGATATCGATTGTGTTGTTAACTTGTTAAATAAATTAATATGGTAAAAGAAACTATCATAATAGCCGAAGTTCAGGAGTCTCTTAATGCCCTCAAGAAGCAAGTAGAGGAAAAGATGGGATGCACCATGCGGCTTCCCAGCGATTTCAACATGCTTGCAATTGCCGTCACTGACGCTACCAGTGAACACATCTCCACCAACACTCTCAAGCGCCTGTGGGGATATATTGACGGCTATAGCACGAGCCGCCGCTTCACGCTTAATGTGCTCGCACGCTATGCTGGGTGCCGCGACTGGGATGACTTCTGCCATAACCTCAGTAACACCGCTGCGTCACAAATCTTCGACTCTCACTACATTGACAGCGACACCCTACAACCTGGAACACGCCTCACGCTGCGGTGGCATCCAGAGCGCATGGTGACGATTGAGTACCGTGGCTGCAACGAGTATGTAGTGATAGAATCCCTGAACGCCAAACTCACCGAGGGCGACACCTTCAAATGCCAGGGTTTCATCCCTGGTCAACCACTGACTATCAACAGCCTGATGCATAAGGGCATCGATCACCCCATCAACTATATCTGCGGTAAACAAGGAGGCATCAAGATTGACGCATAATTCAAATATTCCCTCGATAATGCATTATTTCATTCAATATTTGTATAATAATTGGGATTTTTATCTAACTTTGCGACGATAAATCATAATTATAAATAAAAATAAAAGTTATGGGATATATTCAAAAGAACTTGATGAGTGGGGAGTATGTTGCATACGAAGCAAAGCAGCATGGCATTATTTATACTTGGCCAGTGATTTTGGCGCTATTGTCGTTTTGCGCGTTTTTTATTCCCGCTGACACATGGATAAACGCTTGCATCTGTGTTGTTGTTTTGTTGATTGCTCTATTTTGGGGTATCTCGATATATGGAGGCAGGCAATATGTTGTGACTAACAACCGCTTGATTTTCAAGCGTGGCATCATAAACAGGAATTCTCACGAACTGCTACTTAAGAAGTGTGAGGGTGTGCAGGTAGATCAGTCTATCCCTGGGCGAATGTTTGACTATGGAACGGTGACGGTAACCACTGGCGAAGTGACCAACAGCTACAAGTACATCAGCCATCCGCTCCGGTTCACCACCACCATTCACGAGCAGATTTCTCATTTAAAAGAGGAGTGAAAACACCTCTTGTCATAAAGTAAAAAATCCCCTTCACGAGGGGATTTTTTTACTTGTTTTCAACTGACTTTAGGGCCTCATTGACAAATTTCATTATTTTTTGTTGGCCCTCTTTGATGTCTTTGGCATATTTGGGATCTTGCATCATCTTGAAGTATGCCGTGTTGAAATCTTTATCTTCACCTTTCTTCTTATAGAACTCTTGAAATTCCTTTTGGATTTCGGTGAATTCTTTTTGAATGTTAAGTGCATCTTCTTGTGTGTTGATTTTTTTATAAAAAGCAATCACGTTTTGGGTTAACGCCTCTGCGTCTTTGTCGATGTCGCCAGTGGGGTGTATTTCTTTCACTTCATACTCCACCTCATCTTCCACATCTTCTTTATCTACTTTCTCGCTTTTGCTGCTGTCGCTACTGTCGTCGTGTGAGCGACTCTTCTTTTCATCGCAAGAAGTGAAAGCCAACGCCAGGGCGATTGCCATAAGGATTGATAATAATTTAATCTTCATAATATAATGATTCTTAGGTGTTTGTTGATTGGTTGTCGTTGTTTTTAAAAAAGAGTGTTGCATTAACTGTTTAGAAAGTAAACACTAATGCAACACTCTATATGATTATCTAATGATAGTCAAAAAGAAAAGTAAGATAATAAATTATCCCTTAGTCTCACTCATGAGTTTCATGACTTTTTCCATCATCTGATTCTGAGCGTCCTCCAACTGCTTCTTGATCTCTGGGTCATTCTCCAGATCCTCAACAGCTTTTTGGAACTCTTTCAGCTTATCCTCGCCTTTCTCTTTGTAGAAGTCCTCATATTTCTTCTGGAGTTCATCTACTTTATTTGAGAATTCCTTCTCCCACTTATCGGCGTCTTCTGCAGTCTTGAGGTTGCTTACGTCAACATTCTTCATGAGGTCAATCATCTCAGTGGCGCATTGTTTTGCATCGGCAGCAGCATCACCAGTGGGCTCAAAAACTTTAGCCTTCTCCTCTACTTGCTCGCTCTTGCTGGCGTCGCTGGCGTCGCTGGCGTCGCTCTTTGAAGCAGCAGTCTTGTTGTCGCATGAGGTGAATGCCAGTGCTACTGCAGCGGCCATGATGAAAGATAAAAATTTGAATTTCATAGTGTGTTGTTCTTGAATGATTTGTTAATTGTTGGAATTAAATGAATGTTTTTAATGAAAAGAGTGCTGCATTTGCTGTTTAGAAATTAACGTAAACCCTAATGCAACACTCTGTGTGAAATGATTATCTAAAGATAGTCCAAAAAAGAAAACTTGCGAGGAAGCTTATTCAGATTTAGATTCTTCGCCCATGATTTTGGTGACGTTTTCCATCATCTTGTTCTGGGCATCCTCAATCTGCTTCTTGAGCTCAGCGTCGTTCTCCAATTTGGCAACTTCCTCATTGAATTTCTTGAGCTGGTCCTCGCCTTTCTCTTTGTAGAAGTCCTCATATTTCTTCTGGATAGCCTCTACTTCGGTCTCGAGGTTCTTAACATCGTCGAGAGTCTTGATGTCTTTGTTCATGAGGTCGATCATCTCGGTGGCGCATTGTTTAGCGTCTTTAGCTGGGTCACCGCTAGGGCCACTGCTGCAAGCAGAGAGCATTACAGCCATTACAAGTGCAAATGCAAAAGATAAAAATTTAATCTTCATAATAAAAAATTATAGTTTAAAAAATTATGCCTACTCCCTTTAAAGCGGTTCGGCTTTTTCTTGTTAGTTTCTTTATCAGGTTAAACAATATTTGTGTGGTCGATAGTAGTGCCGTTCATCTGCTATTTTCTTGAGTGGTGCTTACAGAGGTGGCAATGTTGTGGCAATGCTGTCTCTCCTCTCTGGGCTCATGAAAAAGTCATGTATCTTGAGAAAAGCAGGAGGCTGTGCTATCGGCTATTCTTCGTCCTCGTCGCGGTCTCTGTCTTTCCTCATCTTCTTCTCGGCCTTTTCAATGCGCTTTTGGGCGTCTTTGAGCTCGGCCTTGTTTTCTCTCTTAAAATCTTTTTCTACAGCGTTCTCGAGTTTATCTAATTTCTTCTTGAACTTCTCATATCCCTTATAATCGCCTTGGTCGGCATAGTATTGTGCAAACTCCAGCAGTTGCTCCATCTGCTTGATGCGTGTCTCTATAGTGTTCTCGGCTAGCCCCTTCAAGAGCTCGGCGTCTTTTTTGGGTGTTCCGCTGGGATTGCTGCAAGAGAACAGCAATGGTAGCCCCATGCATGCTAGCGTTGCTATTAAAAAGTATTTTTTCATAATATAAAAGTTCTATAATTGTTTTTTAATTGCTTTCCTGCTTCATCTGGGCAATAAAGTTCCAGTAGTTGATGAGCAGTTATCAAGAGTGCTGTGTGAAGACGTTATTTACTCTTCGTCTTCCTCGTCATAGCTCTCTTCTTCGTCATCATTATTTTTATTCTTCTTGTTGATTTTCTTCTCTAATTTAGCGATTGATTTTTCCAGGTCTTTGACTTGATCCTCATATTTGTCTTGAAGATCTTTAGTAATATCAAGGAACTCATCTTGAAGCTCCTGATAGGCATCATAATCTTTGTTCTCGGCATAATATTCGGCCAAGTCAGCAATTTTTTGCTGTGCTTCGAGCTCAATTTTTTGCTGTTCCTCAAAAAGTCCCTGGAATGCCTCGGCATCTTTCTCGGGGTCTCCGCTCGGCTTGTTGCAGCTGGTGAGCACTGGCAGTGCCAGTAGTAGTGCTGCGGCAATTAGCAAATATTGTTTCATAATATAAATGTTTTAGTTTTAATTGTTTCTTTTTGCCAGCATCTTGTTTTGCTTGTGGATGCTGGTCGTTTCTTTATTTCGTTTCTTGTTCTTGGGTGGTGGGTTCTGGTTTTCCAGAAAGCTTTTCGCTGGCAGCCTTGTTGCCTTCGTTTATTTTGTCAAACTTGTCTTTGTTGTCTTTTTTGAAATCAACGGGAACGTCGATGGCAACTTCGTCCACTTCCCTCACAAATTTGTTGTATTGTGTAGAATCTTTCTTGTCGGCATAAAACTGATGTACTTCAAGCTTCTTTTCCTCTATTTTGAGCTTGATTTCTTCAATGTATTCATAGAGGTCTTTGAAGTCTTCAGCGTCTTTTTGTGGGTTGCCGCTAGGGCCACCTCCACAAGAGGCAATCAAGGGTAGCATGAGAAGTGTGCCAGTAGCAAACAATAAAAATTTTTTCATAATAAAACAAATTTCGTATAATGTTTTATAAAAAGCTGCAAGGTTTATTCTCGGTGCTAATTTAGCGACCTATTTATTAAATACTAAATGCAAATGTAGTTAAAATGTATGAAACTGCAAGCATTTTTCTAATTTTTTTTCAACAAATTAATTTTTTTGAATTGCGAAAAAGAGCGCTAAAGTAGGGTGCAAGTGCTTCTTGTGATGCTATATTGCTGGTAATCAATGTGTTATAGTATAGGGTTGTGTAATGTTATATATTTCTTAAAAAATCTTAACTATAGTGGCTTGTTGAAGTTGAAAAGTGACGTGTCGCGACAAAAAGAGTAGGCAAAGATGGTGGGTAACTCCCACACTACATCTTTACCTACTCTGTGATGGGCTATAATGCCAGTGCAGCTTGCAAGAAAAACTACAGTGCTATAGCTATTTGTAGTCAAGTTTCGGTTACTTCCGAAACTTGAAGTTTGAGTCCCCTTTAAAAAAAATCACACGAATTAAACGAATTATAACGAATTCTATTTTATTGATATAAAGTTTGTTAGATTTGTGTTGTTTCGTTGTTTTTGTTTGATTTCCGTCAAAAAGTCCATTTTTTGAGTCTGTTGTCCCAAAAACAAGCAAAACATAAAGTCAAAACATTGATTTTTAGTAGCTAAAAATTAGTTTAATTCGCATAATTAGCCGTTTTTTATTTTTAAAGTGGACTCAATATATGTAGAACGCTGCTTAGTCGTTCATTGTGAGTAGTAGCTCCTCGTTGCTGCGTGTGCGCTCCATGCGGTCTTTGATAAACTCCATGGCGTCGATAGAGTTTCGGTCGCTGAGGTATCGCCTGAGAATCCACATGCGGTTGAGGGTGTCTTGCTTGAGCAGCAGGTCGTCGCGGCGTGTGCTCGATGCCATGATGTCAACGGCAGGGAAGATGCGCTTGTTGGAGAGCTTGCGGTCGAGCTGGAGCTCCATGTTGCCAGTGCCTTTGAATTCCTCAAAGATTACCTCGTCCATCTTGCTGCCAGTCTCGATGAGTGCTGTGGCGATGATGGTGAGGCTGCCGCCGTTCTCGATGTTGCGTGCAGCGCCAAAGAATCGCTTGGGGCGTTGCAGGGCATTGGCATCGACACCACCGCTTAGTATCTTGCCGCTGGCTGGGGCGATGGTGTTGTAGGCGCGCGCCAGGCGAGTGATGGAGTCGAGCAGTATCACCACGTCGTGGCCACACTCGACCATGCGTTTGGCTTTTTGCAGCACGAGGTCGGCGATTTTCACATGTCGGTCGGCAGGCTCGTCAAAGGTTGAGGCAATCACCTCGGCGTTGACGCTTCGTGCCATGTCGGTCACCTCCTCTGGTCGCTCGTCGATGAGTAGAATTATCATGTAGGTGTCGGGGTGGTTCTCCGAGATAGCATTGGCGATGTCTTTGAGCAGCACAGTCTTACCAGTCTTGGGCGGTGCCACGATGAGTCCGCGCTGCCCTTTGCCTATGGGTGAGAACATATCCACGATGCGTGTAGAGATGTTGGGGCGAGTGGGGCTCACAAGGTTGAATTTCTCATTGGGGAACAGTGGCACGAGGTGCTCGAAAGGAATGCGGTCGCGCACGAAGGCTGGTGTGCGTCCGTTAATGAGTCTCACATCCACGAGGGGGAAGTATTTCTCGCCCTCTTTGGGAGGCCTGATGGAACATTCCACCACGTCGCCAGTCTTGAGACCGTAGTTCTTGATTTGTGCCTGTGGCACGTAGATGTCGTCGGGTGAGTTGAGGTAGTTATAGTCGCTAGAGCGCAAGAAGCCATAGCCCTCGCTCATTACCTCGAGCACTCCTATGCCGTTGATGATGCCGTCGAAGTTGTAGGAGATCTCGGCGTAGGGCAGCTGCGACTCGGGTTGCTGCTGGTTTTTGCCTTTTTTCTTCTTCTGCTGCTTGTTGTTTTGTTGCTCTTTCTCGGCTTTAGGCTCTTGGATGAGAATTGGAGCTTTAGCGGCCTCCTCGGCAGCGAGGCGTCGCTGTTGCTCGGCACGTCGTGCTGCTTCTTCGCGCTCCTCGGGTGTGCGCGGCTTGAATGTCATTGTGCCTGAAGTGAAGTAGCCGCTTTGTCCCTGCTGCTCGCCTTTGTTGTCGCCACGTTTGTTTTTCCTGCCAATGGTGGCGTTGGGGTTGGTGTTAAAGAGGCTCATGAAGTCGTCTTGCCTGGGGTTGAACACTGGCGACTCTGATTCGGGCTCCACCTCGGTCTTGCTTGGTTGGGCAGGCTCTAAATCTGCTGGCTGCTCAATGGGTGCTGGTGCGGGTTGCAGCGCAGCCGGCAAGATGTCGGTGGGCATGGGTTGTGGCTCGTAAAGATCTCTGTCGGCTGGCAGGGGCATACCGTCGGAGCTTGCTACCTGCTCGCCATAATTGATGGCCTCTTGTGTTGACACGTTGCGCTCAATGCGTTCGCGTCGTGCCCGTTTGGTTTTCTTTGAGGCTTCCTCGCTTGTGGTGGAGGCTTCATCTTTAGAGTCGGTAGCCGTGTCGGCAGTCTCCAGTCCAGGCAGTTGCTCTTGCTGGGTGGCTTTGGCCTCGCTCTTGCGTGGACGGCCTCGCTTGCGCTTTGCTGGAGCTTCGGCAGGAGTTTCGCCGGGTGCTGGCTCGCTAGCCGCATCAGCCTTGTCCTTGGGCTCTGCTATGGTTTGTGCAGTGTCGTCAGCACTAGCTTTAGTTACTTGAGCAGTCTCGGCTTTTTCTTTCACTTTTTGTGGCTTCTCTTCGGCTTTTTTTACCGATTGTTTCTTTTTGCTGTTTTTCTCGTTAGTGGGTTGTGTCTCAGCGGTATCGTTGTTATCCTTCTTGGTGCGTCCTTTGCGCTTCTTTGGCTCTTCGGGAGCGTTTTGCGAGGCATCGATAGCTTGATGGTCAAGAATCTGATAAACTAGGTCTTCTTTGGGAGTAGTGTTAACTTTCTTGATACCCATAGATTTTGCCAAGTCTTTGAGCTCGGCATTGGTCATAGAACTGAGTTCGTTGATGTTATACATAATGATAAAAATGATAAATCATGAAAATCTCAATTATGCATGGCTCTATAGTGGTGCTACTACACAACTATTGCCAATATAAGGCACATAATCGTTCGTGATAGGAAAGGCGATGTGCTTTAGTGATTGAGATGATTTAGAAAAAATGAAAATGTGGGAATAACACACCTCAAAAAATAGATTAGGTGAAAAGAATTGGTTTTGGTTGTGGTGTGCTAAATTCGCATGCAAAGGTAGTAATTTTATTTTAATCGGCAAATTTTTTTGCTCACAATGCGTTTTTGTACTACCTTTGGGGCATAAATTTCAACGAAATCATGAAAAAACAGGTATTATTTCTACTCTTGCTGCTTGCTGGCGGCATGGCTGCCATGGCTTGCACTTCGGCTATAATCTCAGGAAAAAAGACTGTTTCGGGTAGGCCATTACTATGGAAACACCGTGACACCGGATGCCTTGATAATCGTGTGGAACTAATAAAGGCTCATGATGACTGCTATGAGTTTGTGGCGATTTTTGACGCTGCCGACCCCCTTGACACTGCCGCCTGGACGGGGTTCAACGAGAAAGGCTTCGCAATCATGAACACTGCGTCCTATAATCTTAACGATGACGATGTGCCCGAGAGCGAAATGGACCGTGAGGGTGTGGTGATGAAGCTTGCGCTGGAGCATTGCGTCACTGTCGATGACTTTGAGCTGCTGCTGCAGTCGCTGCCCAAGCCGCTGGGCGTGGAGGCCAACTTTGGCGTGCTCGACGCTCAAGGCAATGGCGCCTATTTCGAGACTGGCAACTACACCTATAAGAAATATGACCTGGCTGAGGTTCCTGGGGGGGTGCTTGTTCGCACCAATTTCTCGCACAGCGGCCGCCCCGATGACGGGATGGGATATGTGCGCTACGGCAACGCTAAGCATCTTCTCAATCCTCACACCCAGGCCGGGGACTTTGAGCCCTGGATGTTTACCGAGGTGTTCTCACGCTCGTTCTATCACAGCTTGCTCGGCAAGGATTTCACCAGCAGCGGCGAGGAGTGGCTGGTGGACCAGGACTTCATCCCGCGCCGCATCTCCACAGCATCGATAGTGATAGAGGGTGTTGCTCCTGGCGAGCCTAGTGAGTTGACCACGATGTGGATAGCACTGGGCTATCCTCCGTGCGCCGAGACGTTTGCCGCCCGTGTGGGCGTGGCAGGTGGTGTGCCCAGTGTGCTTAATGGCACTGGTGAGAACCACCACAGTCCGCAGTGCGACAAGGTGCGTGCTCGTCATGCCGAGGTGTTCTCGATAGAGCGTGGCAACGGCCAGCATTACCTCAACCTGAGCAAGCTCTATAACAGTGAGGGCACTGGCTATTGCCAGCAGCTGGTGAAGAAGAACATGGAGATGTATGAGCGCGAGAATGGGTTGCGCGAGTCAATTAAAAAGCGGCTATTACATAAAAAATAGTGTGTGGAAATAAAGGCGTGTTCCATAACCTCGGGCACCTATCTGTCGATACTCTATAGGCTGTTCTTTGTGCGCTGGTGGTGGCTGTTGCTATTGCCGGTGGTGGTGTGCTTGGGGTTGATTGCCGTTGACACACGTTTCGCCTTTGTGGCGCTGATAGTGGCGATGGCTGTGGTGACAGTCTCGTTCCCATTGCTCTATTATTTTGCCTTGACGCAAGAGTCACGCTGGTCAATACTGGAGAAAACTGTGGCGATAGACGAAAAAGGGATGCTGCTCAATTTCACGAGCGATAAAATGCGACGGCACCTCATTGCATGGAGTGATATAGCCTCTACCACAGTTTCGAGTCACTGCCTGGTGCTGCGTTTCAAGAAAAACCGTTACACATTTCTCGCTATTCCTCTCGACGCTTTCTCGGGCGAGGATGAGTTGCGGCACTTTGTCATGTTTATAAGGAAGGGAATAGGGGGGAATTGGTAGGTGAAAAGCTGGCTTTAGTCTATTGTGTGCGTCGATTGATGGTTTGGCGTTAAACTTTATCGCTTCATGGTGGTCAAATCAGCAAAATGATTTGATTTATTTATAGCTAACAGATTTAGAGCAATGAAGAGAAAGAAGACATTGATTGTGGCTGTGCTGCTGTCGATAATAGCATCGGTGGCAGTGACTTCGTGCAGCCCATATTGGTATGACGATGGCTATTATTATGACTATCCCTACAGGGGACGTCCTGGTCCACCACCACCACCACCCAGGCATCATCCTGGTCATCACCCTGGTGGTCATCATCATCCTGGCGGCGGACACCATGGTTATTAATAATGATTGATTAAAAAGGCGAGTGGCGCAAGAGTAAAATCTTCTTGTGCCACTCAGTATTTTTTGAAAAGAGGTGTCTATCTAATCTCTGAAAACTATTTACACACCCATGCCTTGCGGTGTTTCTCGGGTAGGAGCTTCTTGGCTTTAATAAGCTCTTGCTGATTATTGCTTTGAGCCACTACCAGGTGATGGTATCCTTTGCGAGCAATGATTTTGCATTTTATGCCTTTGTGGGCATATTGCTTGGCAAGTGCCTGCGCTTGATGCTCCTTCTTGCAAGAGTTGATGACCAGGAAATAAGTTCCATTCTCGTCGCTAGGCATACCGTCATTGAAGGCCGACTCATTAGCTGAAGCGGGAGCTTCGGGCTCGATGAGGGTGATATGATTATCGGCAGCCGTAGCCTGTGCTGCGGGTTTCACGGTGATGGCAGTGGGGGGTGTCTTGACGCTGGCGATGTTCAGGCTCGCCTTGTCGATGCCCTTGTCAACGATCACGGGAGTGGAGAGCAGCGCGCCGATGCCCACGATGGCGGCAATGGCTGCTGCCGTCCTCCAGCCATGGCTGGCGAAGATGCTGGTTGCCACTTGCTCATGCTCGTCGTTAGCTTGCGACAGAGTGGATAGTGTGGGGAATTCAAAACTGTGAAGCCCAAAGAACTCATCGCTAGCTTCGTCGATAACAGTGGGAGTGAAAATGAGTTTATTGTTCTCGTCGTTTTTGAAGACTCCCAAGCGTGAGAAAGGTACTTCGCTACCCGTTGCCAGCTGGCGGCGAAAGGCTGTCACATTATCGGCAATCACCTTGCAGGCCTCGGCATAGCTGATGTTGTGGCGTCGTGCCACCGATGTAGCGAGCAGTCCGTCGTTGTGCGCTATGCTGGGGTTGAACGTGATGAGTCGTGATGGCCTGTTGATGCGACTATCCTGGCTACTCGAGGCTACATGGCTGGCTATCAGTGCTCCCCAGCCAGGCACCACCACGCAGTCGCCCTGCATCATCAGGTATTCTATGTGTTGTGTGAGTGAAATCATAGTGCAAATTTACTGCTTTCCCACAACCCGTGCAAGGGTTGTTGATAACTTTTTTGTTACTCTCACTGCCACTCCATTTGCACCATCTGCTGTGTCCTCAAGGAGACGGTTCTTTTGAGGACATTTTTGAGGACACAATGTTGAGTCCACTTTAACTAGTCGCTATTTTTGGAAAAATCAAATAAAATTGCAAAAGAAGACAAATCCCAACAACTTAATATCAATAAAATAGGATTTGTTGTAATTCGTTTAATTCGTGTGCTTTTATTTTTTTAAGTGGACTCAATGCTTAAGATTACCAACACATTATGTTCTTTTTCTAAAAAAACAAGAGGCGCAACTCAATTATGAACTATGAACTGTGAACTGTTTTCCACTCCTTGATGGTGCGTGCGTCGGGGTCAACGGTCACGCCCACCTTCACCTTGCGGCGCGGATCGTTCCAGTAGGGGATGAGGTAGTTCTTCTCGTCGATTTGCGCTAGCGCCTCATCGACGGTGGCCGTGGAGGAAATCTTCAGCTCGATGACATAGATTGTGGTGCGGCTTTTCATCACCACGTCGCAGCGGCCGCGGGCATTGCGCACCTCGGTGTCGGTCTTGATGCCCAAGCAGTCGAAGAGCACTTTGATAATCGTCTCAAAGTCGCGCTCGGTCTTGTTGCTCAGGTCGTAGGGCAGTGCTGCGAGATAGCTCTGCACCGCCGTGAGGGCTACATCGATGTTGTCGTTGCGCATGGCAGCTTGTGCAGCCATGAGTAGTGATGTGTTGTCATCGTCGCAAGGGTTGAGATACAGAGGCATCAGGGTGCTGTAAAGCCCTGAATATACTTCTTTGTTAGGTATTCCTAAAGTATATATTTCGTCAATAGCATCATAGTCTTTAATAGTCAAATACCCACTCTGGTAAAGGATGTGCAGAGCACTTCTCATGTTGTCGAACGGCTGGTCAAATGAGCTCTCATAAACCTGCTTGTTCTCAATGTCGGTGAGCTTGAAGTTGTACTTGTTGAGAACCTTTATCAATGCGCTGGGCGTGGCGCTGGTAAACCAGTAGTCTTTAAGGACCTTATTTGCAAAGGTGTTGACGATGCTGAATGGGTTATACACGTCAATCATCTTAGGACCAAAGTGGTAGCCATCGTAGCGGTCGCGCAAGAGCTGCAACATCTGCTCGGGCGTCTTGTTGTGCCGCTGTGCCAGCTCCTCGATGTCTTCCTTGAAGTCCCGCTCTAGCTCCTGGGCAGTGATGCCGCACAATCCCTCCCATTGCTCAAGCATTGAGATATTGCTCAGGTTATTGATGGTGGAGAATATCGACATCTGTGAGAACTTGGTGATGCCAGTGAGAAACACAAAACGCAGGTGGTCGCCCATGCTTTTCACAGGGCCATAGAAAGAGTTGTAGATGCTTTTTATGGCAGCCAATTTCTCGGGTTCGTCAATGACGTTGAGAACCGGCGAGTCATACTCGTCAAAGATGACCACTGCCCGCTTTCCAGTGCGCTTGTAGGCGGTTTCAATTATTCGCCTTAGACGGTCCCCATAATTAGTCTGTGCTTCAAGCCCCACGCAGTCATATCTTTCTTCAAATACCCTAAGCAAAGATTGCAATGATTGCTCCACACCATTGGGGGTATCGCTTTTGCATTTCGACATGTCAAAATGAATCACCGGGTATTCGGTCCAGTCCTTCTCAAGCTTGTCGATGGCTAGCCCCTGGAACAGCTCTTTGTGACCCTGAAAGTAGTGGCGCAGTGTAGAGCACAGCAGCGACTTGCCGAAGCGCCTGGGGCGGCTCAGGAATATTGCGTTGCCATAGTTGTTGGCAATCTCATAAATATACTTGGTCTTGTCAACATATACAAAACCATCTTTGATGATGCTCTCAAAGTCCTGTACTCCCACAGGAAAACGACGTGGTGCCATAATTTTTTTCTTAGCTAAGAAGCCGACAAGAGACAAGCTTACATGGCAATGGAGTTGTTGAGCTCTTTTTAATAATACTTGACTTGTCGCAATTTACCATTTCTAACATTTATTGTGTCCTCTGTCAAAAAGCTAGGACACTCTTCTCGGTTACAAAGGTAATAAAAAAATTATGATTTTGCAAAATAAATGAGAATTTTTCAATTCTCATTCTTTTGAGCCAAATCCTGGACATGCACATCGCTGGTGCATTAAAAGGTTATTGTGGCTTGGTGGCGGTTACTGTGCTATTCTCCAATGGCCGCTCGTGCCTCGGTTTCGTTAAGGCCATGGGCGACGGCGAGCTTGATGTCGCGCTCCATCTCGCTGCGGTTGAAGCGCAGCTTGTTGAGCTTGGCGCGCAGCACATAGATGTAGGGGTCATCGGCGTCTAGTTCAAGGGCATTGGCAATGTCGATAGAGGCATCGTTGAGCCGCTTGGTGGCGAGGTAGCAGTCGGCGCGGTTGGCCAGTAGGGTAGCGGTGGGTCTCACGTTGATAACCTCGCTGAAGCATTGTGCTGCTTTTTCATATTCTCCGGCATGCTTGTGCAGGAAGCCTTGTCCTTGCTTGGCCATTCCAGAATTGGGGTTGATGCGCAAGATGTCGTCAAAGTCTTTTTGAGCAGTTTTAGTGTCGCCCATGTTTAGTGCCAGCATGCCATGGGTGTAGCGCGACTCCACGTCGCTATTGTCGATAAGCATGATGCGTTCATAATCGGCCTGAGCCAGCGCTATGCTGTCGAGTAGGATGTAGGCGGCAGCGCGGTTGTGGAGCAGTGTCACGGCATTGGGGGTGAGGTCAATAGCCATGGAGTAGTTGCTGATTGCCTCGTTGAGGCGCCCCTGGCGGCGCTGAATGGTGGCGATGTTAGAGAGCAGCAGCGAGTTGCTAGGGTTGCTGGGCTCGCTCCTGATGGCTTCGAGCAGGAAGTGCTCAGCATGTTGCCACTGCTGGGCCTTGATGCAGCGCTGTGCCGAATCCACGAGGGCAAAATACACGGTGCTGGTGTCAATGGGAATGGTATTGTCAACTGGCGGTTTCACCTTGATGGGGTCGGGCTTCATGCCTTTCTCAAATTTCATGTTCTGCTGGTTGATGGCCACTCCGGCCTGCCCCCAAGCCACAAAGGCAGCGGCAATCATTATTGCTATGTTGATAAAACGTTTCATTGTGTCATATTTTTTGTGGGCAAAGATAAAACTCCGAGCACTAATAGCTTGCCAAAGTTTACTATTTTTAAAAATGTTTATATTTTTGGAACACCAATGCCAGTAGGTTTTTTGCTGTGTGTAAACTAACTTGATGCCAAAAAACTTATAGTACAAAATTGAGGACTGAAAAGTTTTTTATAACTTTGCAATGCGAAACATAAAAGAGAAAAAATGTCAATATTAAATATACTGCTTCAGGTGCCCATGGTCAATCCCGACTCGTTGCCTAAACATGCCGAGAAACTGAAGGCAATCACCGATTCCATAGCTGTCTCTCCCGAGAAGCTCCAAGAAAACCTCCAGAATTTTGAGTGGAACAGCGTGATTGCGAAGCTTGTGGATGTGGGCGTGAGCCTGGGCTTGCGGCTGGCAGCGGCAATCTTGGTGTTCATCGCGGGGCGGTTTATTGTGATAAAAGTTCACAACCTGCTGCGCAACATCATGCTTAGTCGCGATGTTGACCGCTCGCTCACCACCTTCTTGCTTAGCTTGTTTAAGATTACTTTCTTCTTTATTCTCACGATAATCGTCATCAGCATCTTGGGCATTGAGACCAGCTCGTTTATCGCAATCTTTGCCTCGGCAGGTATCGCCATTGGCATGGCCTTTAGTGGCACGTTGCAGAACTTTGCTGGTGGGGTGCTGATTTTGCTGCTCAAGCCTTATAAGGTGGGAGACTATATAGAATATGACAAGTTCAAGGGCTTTGTCAAGGAGATACAGATTTTCCACACTATTATCACAACCTACAATAACGAGTCGATTATCATCCCCAATGGTGGACTCTCTACTGGCACTATCAACAACTATTCGCGCGAGAAATTCCGTCGAGTGGAGTGGCGGGTGTCGGTGGCTTATGGCTCTGATGTGGATGTTGCCCGCAAGGTGATTCTCGACCTTCTCGAAGCCGACGAGCGCATCCTCAAGCCTGGAAGCGAGGATGAGAACACCAATCATGGTGACAAGAGCAAAGATTTGCCCTCTGAAGGCGAGATAAAGAAGATGCCTTGGTATAAACGCTTGTTTTATAGGCACAAGCAACGCCGTGAGCAACTCGAGGAGTGGCGCGAGGAGAAAAAGCAGGAGCTTGCGAACAAGCTGCCCAAAGTCAACTTCACGCCCTATGTCGCTCTTGAGAACCTCGACGAGAGCGCACTAGTGCTGGTGGTGAGGGCATGGTGCATTTTTGGCGACTATTGGGGTGTGCTTTACGACATTAATGAGGCGCTATATAAGCAGCTGCCAGCCCATGGCGTGCAGTTCCCATTCCCACAACTCGATGTTCACTTGAAGAACTAATGATTTTAATTCCCACTTTGTTTAAGATGAAAAACTTATTACGACTTATAACGCTTGCAGTGGTTGGGGCAGCTCTGGCAGGGTGTGTAGAGAGCCTCGGCAACTCGCATTTCAAGGTGGAGTGTAAAATCTCTCCGGAGCTAGGCACCGACAGCGTGTCGCTCATGCTCGTGATGGCCGACTACAACAGCGTGCATCATGTGGCCACTGTGTCGCGCGATATCGCAAGCCAAGCCTTTGTCTTTGAGGGAAATGTAGAAACTCCCACCATCGCTTATCTCAAGTTTAGCAACGACACCACGCCCATGTTCTTTGTCGTTGAGCCAGGAGTGACGCAAATTGACATCACGCCGACGACACTGATTATCAATGGCGGTGATGCTAATCATGATTATCTCACCTACTTGAAAGCCCGCGCAGCACTTGTCGCCGAGAGGCAAAAGCTGCATCAGGAGTATCTGAGCCATGTGGCTGCCGACTCCACCATCGAGGTGGGACTCGAGAGGCAGTATTTCTCCCGCGACAGCGCGCTCACCGACTCGCTGGAGCGCATCACCGTCGATGCAATAAATCGTGGTGACTTAACCTCGACTATAATCTTTGAGCGTTATGTAAACTCACTAACTCGCAAAAACCTACAAAATATTCATAAAAAATAAACGTTATTAACTATAAAAGGCCATTTTTAGAGGCTTAATAACCTGTCAATTTTTTGATTATAAAAATTAATTTATATCTTTGCACTCGAAATATATTTTGAAAATAAAAACCACACAATTATGAAAAAGATTTCATCATTACTGCTCGCTATGATAATGATTCTTGCGCTGGGCAGTTGCAAGAAAGACAAACCCATGTTTGTATATATCGACTGCGAGACTCTTGAACTTGAGCCAAAACCTTCTCTTATTCAGGCCGATGACGATGTGAATGCATTCTATAACTCGTTTGAGAAATATTCCGAGAACAAGCACGACAAGGTGTTCTATGACATCATGAAGACCAAGCAGGTTTTTGAGGGAGGCAGCGAGGCGTGCGAGAGCGATGAGGCCGACCAGGGCGCAGTGCCTGTGAGCGAGGTTGACGGTGTGGGGGAGGTGTTGCCTAGTGGCGACTCCGACGAGGAAGGAGAATACAACTATCCTGAGCTGTTAGCTCCCAAAAACAGCACTCCTAATTTCAAGCTCTACAAGATTACCGACAAAGGTGCTCGACAGGTGGCTCAAGATTTTATCGATAAGAAAATCAGCTTTGAGGAGTTCCAAGAAAAAGTGAAGGACAATGCCGAGATAATCTACGACAACGAGCAGCACAAGGACATCTATGAGAAAGAGTTCAATAAGTGCAAAGAGATTGACTACAATGCCTACGTTAAGATGCGGGATAAATTCAACAAGAGTCTGCAAGCTGCACAGAAAAAAGAACAATAATTTAATTGTTTTTGGTTTTAATAGAATTAGCCATGAGGGCACCTAGCAAGGTGTCCTCATGTGTTATGTGTGCTATGTTGTGAAATGAAACAATATAGAAAAAAAGCAGTGGAGCTGTAAGCCGGGTTATGTGGTCGGTTCCAGCTCGTGGAACCGCCGCTTGTCATTTATCTGTCTGGACGTGTCACCACGCCAGTATAGCAGCCTACCCCCCGCCAATAGACGAGCAGCCCTGACGGTGTACTTGGCCTTGCAACTCGCAGGTAGTGCGGCGCGCCACGTTGCCGTGGCACCCGGTGGGCTCTTACCCCGCCTTTTCACCCTTACCAACCCGAAGGCTGGCGGTTGTTTTCTGTCACCTTAAACCCTGAGGTCGCCCCCAGCTTCCCGTTAAGAAATGCGATGCTCTGTGTTGCCCGGACTTTCCTCAAGCAATCAATGTTGCCAGCGACAAGCCGCTCCACTGCATTTAGCGGCTGCAAATTTACAAAAAAATTAGTGCAAGCCGAGAGTAGAACAAAATAAAAAAAGAAGTTTTTATATTTTTTATGCCGAGGCGCCGCCTAATTTCTCAAATTTTTTTCAGCAATCTTTATCTTGTAACAACATCGTAACTTGTTTTTTTTCATCGATCACGTTACATGTAATAACTTTGCACGCCTAAACAAGCATAATTCTATAATGACAACATCAAGTTACTTTTTTCTGATTTTTGAGTTATTAGGGTCACTGGGACTGCTCATCTTTGGCATGAAGATGATGAGCGACTCGTTGCAGAAGATGGCAGGTCCACAGCTGCGACACATCTTGGGAGCTATCACATCTAATCGTTTCACCGGTATGTTGGCAGGCACATTCATCACTTGTGCTGTGCAGTCCTCATCGGCAACCACGGTGATGACGGTATCGTTTGTCAGCGCAGGGCTACTGTCGCTGGGTCAGGCCATCTCGGTGATCATGGGTGCTAACATTGGCACCACGCTCACGGCATGGATCATGTCGCTGGGCTATAGTGTAGATTTGACCGTGGTGGTGTTTCCTGCCTTTTTCCTGGGCCTGCTTCTCATTTATAACAAGAGGTTCAGGTTTGCCGGCGACTTGCTCTATGGAGTGGCATTCGTGTTTTTCTCGTTAGTGTTGCTCAGCAGTGCCGGCAAGTCGATGGACCTTGAGCACAACGAGCAAGTGATATCGTTTTTCTCATCATTCGACACCAGCAGCTACTTAACCATTATTATATTTCTCGCCATTGGCACCATCATCACTTGCGTTGTGCAATCGTCGGCGGCTGTGATGGCAATAACGATATTGCTATGCTCCACAGGTGTACTGCCCATCTACATGGGCATCGCTTTGGTGATGGGAGAGAATATTGGCACCACTGCCACTGCCAACATTGCTGCCCTCGGTGCTGGCATTCAGGCACGGCGTGCGGCACTGGCGCACCTGCTGTTCAACGTCTTTGGAGTGATGTGGGTGTTGTGTGTCTTCTATCCCTTTGTTGACCTGGTGTGCAACATCGCCGGCTACACGCCAGGCAATGAGGCGCAGGCTTCGCACATTCCCATAGTGCTGGCCACCTTCCACACTTGCTTCAACATCACTAACACCGCCATCCTCATTGGCTTTATTCCTCAACTCGAGCGCATCGTGTGCTGGTTGCTGCCTCAGCGCGACACTGCCGAGAAAGAAGACTTCAAGCTCACCTATCTGCACTCAAGCCTCATGCGCACGCCAGAGCTTGCGGTGATTCAGGCACAAAAGGAGACCGCTCTCTTCTCCCAGCGCACTCAGCAGATGTTTGCTCTCGTGCGACAGCTGCTCACCGAGAAGAAGGCATCAAAATGGGATGAACTATTCGCCGAGATAGAGAAGCAGGAAGACATTGCCGACAACATCGAGATAGGCATTGCCAGGTATCTGGAGCGCGTGAGCTACGACCACCTCTCTAACGAGACCAAGAACTTGGTTCGCACCATGCTGCGCGAGATCAGCGAGCTCGAGAGCATTGCCGACTCTTGCTACAACCTCTCGCGCATCCTGAAGAGGCTGCACGATAGCGACAAAGAGTTCACCCCCGACCAGCTGCATCAGCTCCAGTCGATGACCATCTTCACCAATGATGCTCTCACGCAAATGAATGTGGTCATGAACGGCCGTGTGGAGGACTACACCATCGAGGAGTCTTACCGCATCGAGAACATGATTAACCTCATGTGCAAGCAGCTCAAGGAAGATAACATCAAGGCGGTTGACAGTCACCAGTATGACTACAACATGGGAACGATTTTCACCGACTTTGTCAAGGAGTGTGAGAAACTAGGCGACTATGTTATCAACGTGATGCAGGCAAGATTTAGGAAATAATTACTAACTTTGCCCCCATAAAATAACAGGAACATGTCAGCACGCATTCTTATCATCGACGACGACTACGACCTGTGCGAGATATTGAGCTTCAACTTGCAAGCACAAGGTTTTCAGCCAAGTGTGGCACACTCGGCTCTCGAGGCCATGAGGCTCAACATCGCCAGCTTCGACCTCCTTATCATTGATGTGATGATGCCGGGCATGAGTGGGTTTCAGCTGGCGCAGGAGCTCAAGATGGATTACATCTACTCGCAGGTGCCCATTATCTTCCTCACAGCTCTCGACAGCGAGAGCGACATTCTCAAGGGCTTCAACTTGGGGGCCGACGACTATATCGCCAAGCCATTTTCCATAAAGGAACTCATGGCAAGGGTAAAGGCTGTGCTGCACCGCACCAGTCAGCAGCACAACGACGCATTGCTGTCTTTTGGAGGCATTGTCATTGACAAGAATTCTAAGACGGTGACTATCGACGGCAGTGATGTGACGCTCACCAAGACCGAATATGACCTGCTGCTGTTTTTCCTCTCTCACCAGGGCGAGGTGTTCACTCGTGAGCAACTCATTGAGTATGTGTGGCCAGGAAACACGGTTGTCACGCTGCGCACTATCGACGTCAACATCACCAGGCTGAGAAAAAAAATGGGACCTTACTCTTCCCACATAATAACCAAAACAGGGTTTGGTTACTGCTTTAAATGCTAAACTAAACTAAATGTAAAGTGTTAAGTGTAAAATGTTAAGTGTTAAGTAGGGACAAGGCGTGCCTTGTCCGTTAAGTGCTAGAGATTCTAGAAGTTCTAGACAATCTAGATGTTCTAGAAACTCTAGACAATCTAGAAATGAGAGAGAACTTGCTATTCTCTTGTCATCTCGTTCTCTTGTTTTCTTGTTCTCTTGTTCTCTTGTCATCTCGTTCTCTTGTTCTCTTGTCATCTCGTTCTCTTGTCATCTTGTTCTCTTGTTCTCTTGTCATCTTGTTTGCTAAATATAAAAAACTCATGAAAAATCTATCAGAAGGTAAAAAGATGTGGTTCAGCGTGATGGCGATTTTCTTTATCTACGCCATCATCTTCATCATGTTTGAAGACTACGACCGCAAAACATTTGAACCGCTTAATGAGATGAGCGACTGGCACTTGCTCATCTTCTCGCTGGTGGTGATGGCAGTGTTGGGACTGCTGCTCTATCGCTATTCCAGGCGCATGGATCAGCGCATCAAGCAGGAACAGGAGATGAAGCAATCGCTCATGAGACGGCAACTCACTCAGAACATCTCTCATGAACTCAAGACCCCGGTGGCAAGCATCCTGGGATATGCCGAGACTATTGTTGCTAACCCCACCATGCCCCCCGAGACAAGAACCCGTTTCATAGAGAGGACTAGGTTGAAGGCTCTGAGGCTCACCACGCTCCTTAACGACCTCTCAACCATCAACCGCATGGACTATGCGCCGCATCTCATCGCCATGAAGCGCGTGAATGTCTCGCAAGTGGTGGCCGACATTGCTCAAGACGTGGATTTGGCTCTGAAGTCAAAGCACATGACCCTTAACAACTGCTTGCCCGAGGACATTATCGTCACAGGCAACGACTCACTCATCTACAGCATCTTTAGCAACCTCATCGACAATGCCATCAACTATGCTGGCGAGAACACAGCTATCGACATCACGGCAACACAAACCGACGATTACTGGCACTTCAAGTTCTGCGATAACGGCGAGGGAGTGGAAGCACAGCACCTGCCGCATCTCTTTGAGAGATTTTACCGCATCGACACTGGGCGCAGCCGCGCCAATGGTGGCTCGGGGCTGGGGCTTGCTATAGTGAAAAACGCCGTCATCCAGCACAAAGGCAATATTACAGTCAATGCCATCAATGACGGTGGGCTTGAGTTTAACTTCTCTCTGAAAAAGTAGCTGATGAGCTGACAAGGCAATTAGGCAATGTCAACATAAATGACTAGCCTCACGGTGCGTAGCTCCAGGAGCTGCGTGGCGTGAGGCTAGTGCCATTCTTTTTTCTGTAAGCAATAGAGGAAACAACCTCCCCCTTGCTTGTGTTACTTCACAACCTTGGTAACGGTAGTTGAGCCGTCGTTGTAGCGGGTGACGACGATGTTCATGCCAGGCTGTGGCGTTGCGCTTTCCACGCCCATCATGTTGACGTAAGTCACCTGTGTCACTTGCCTTGAGGCATCAACACTGGTAATTGCAGTGGTTGCCGAAGCCGAGACAGGGCAAATGGTGTAGTTAGTGTAATAGTCACTGCCGTGGTAATCTACCGACTTGGGCATGAGTGCCTTGCGCTTGCTGCCCGCAACAATCTGCTTAGCTTTCTTGGCAGGAGCCTCGCTTGATGTGGCCGCCCACTCGTCGTTGAGTTTGAAAATTGACACGAGGTCATAGCGTGTGCCCTCGGTGAGCTGCGATTGCAACTCGGGGTTCAAGCGGAAGTCTAGCTTCACCTGCACGGTGTCTTGAGCACTGCACAGGTAAGGCTCTCCGTCTATGAGCCTGTAAGCACCAGTGACCTGTCCATACTCATGCCCTGCGGCAATGAGTTTCTCCTGGCTGATATTGTAAGCCCACAGTTTGAGCGCCGGGAACTCGGCGTCAGGCAGCTCGCTTGGAGCCGAAGAGATAATGAGGCGGGGGTTGGTATCAACATTGTCGAGGGTGCCTCTCACGGTCTCGGGCTTGAGCACCTTCATGGCAGCGATGGTGTTGTAGAGCTGCTCATCGTCGCCACAGTCGAGGGCTATCCAGCTAGGATACCAGTCTTCATACCAAGTGAAGCCCCACTCGGCATACTCGTCGTAGAGGATTTGGTCAACATTGTCGGTAACAAAAATGATGTTGCCGTCAATCTCGTTCTTGGCAGGCAGCACCACATAGAGGCTGTCGGCAACCTTGTAGTTTGTGCCATCCACGCCATTATAGGTGATCTTCCACAGGCGAGTGCCAGGAGCAGCGGTGATGCTGATGGGGTATAGTTCATAATTGTTGTTGTGGATGGTCACCATGCCTTCAATATTGTAAGTCTCGCCCTGCTCAATAGCCGGATACTCGATGCCAAAGCGGTTGTAGCCAGGCAATGTCACGGGAACCATCTCCTCGGCCTCGTTCTTCTCATAGCTGGTGATGGTGAAGTTGCCATTGTCGTCGATGTCGCTCAAAACCACACCATCCATGCTCACCTTAAAGTTCTCATAGCCTTCCTCTGGGTCAAGGATGTAGCTTACCCAGCCTGTCATGTCAAATGGGGTATAGTAGTCTTCCTGAACCAGTGAGGTGGCGTTGTTGAAATGCTCGGGAGAGGTTATTTCCATTAGACCATTGTAGGTGGTCTTCACGCCTGTCCAGCCAGCGGGAATTACAGCACCCAGCTGATACTGCTTATCTACATTTCCATAGACGAGTGCCGCATGGGCATAACCCTCATCATCGAGCTGCTGAAGCCACAAGTAGTTGCCCCATTGATAGTTGACAAAGGCCTCGCCTGTAAACTGGAACTTGGTGTCATCGTCGAGTGAGCTCAAGTTCATCAGGTGGTCAAGCTTTGTGATATTGGGGTCAACAGGATTGCTGGGGTCGCCGCCAGGGTTATCGGTGGGTGGCTCGTTGCTGGTGGTGACTACCACGCTGGCAATCTGAGCGTTCTTGGTAGTGGGGTGCGTGAACGACACGGTGGCTGTGCTGCCGGTCCATGTGCCGGTGCCATCGAGGGCGGTGTAGTTGCCCACGTTGGCAAGCAGGTCAAAGTTGCTGGTGCTGGCGGCATTAATAGTGATGCCAACGATGCTGCCGCTCTCCACCGAGAAAGTGATAGCTCCGTCTTGATAGATGCGCAGCGTGTAGCTGCCCTGTGAGTTCCACACACGAGTCTGGGTAGAGCCGTTCACGGCAGTGAGGCTCACGCCGTCCACCGTGATTGTGCCCACATCGGTAAGGTTCACACCATTGCTTTGAGCAGGAGGCGTGATGCCCATAGCTTGCAGTCCTGCCTGCGATGAGAAGTCGAATGTCACCTCACCTGCCCATGTTGCCATAGCAATAATCGCCATGACGGCAAAAGATAAAATTTTTCTCATAATCTTGTTTATTTTCTTAAATGTGATGTCTAGAATGCCTTGAAGCTCATGTCGAGCGACTTCACGCTGTGGGTAAGGGCTCCTACCGAGATATAATCTACGCCGCACTCGCCGTAGGCGCGCAGCGTGTCGATGGTGATGCCGCCACTCGACTCGGTCTCGACCTGGTGGTCAACTATTTTCACTGCCTCGCGCGTGAGCTCGGGAGTGAAGTTGTCAAACATGATGCGATCCACTCCGCCTGCGGCGAGGGCTTCGCGCAACTCGTCGAGGTTGCGCACCTCAATCTCAATCTTGAGGTCCTTGTTGTTCTCTTTGCACCAGCGTTTTGCACCATCAATGGCCGCGGTGATGCCGCCAGCGAAATCCACATGGTTGTCCTTGAGCAGAATCATGTCGAAGAGGCCTATGCGGTGGTTGCAGCCGCCGCCTATCTTCACAGCGTCCTTCTCCATCAGGCGCATGCCAGGAGTGGTCTTGCGAGTGTCGAGCACACGGGTGTGCAAGCCTTCAAGCTCTTTTTGATAACGTGCTGTGACGGTGGCTATGCCGCTCATGCGCTGCATGATATTGAGCATCAAGCGCTCGGTCTGCAGCAACGACTGCACCTTGCCCTCCACGATGAAGGCGATGTCGCCAGGCTTCACATGAGCGCCATCCTCGATGTAGGTCGTCATCTTCAACTCGGGGTCAAATTTCTCAAATACCCTCCTTGCCATCTCAACACCGGCAAGGATGCCTTCTTCCTTGACTATCAGGCGTGAGCGCCCCATCTCATCGGCAGGGATGCTGCACAGGGTGGTGGCGTCACCGTCACCAATGTCCTCGGCAAACGCTAAGTCAATCAACTCGTCAATAAGTTCGTCTCTTGTTTTCATGTCAATTACAGTATTTTGTTATTTATTGATTTTCTTCTTTCATTCGTGGTGGTAAGGCTCGCCGCGGAGGATGGTCATGGCACGGTAGAGCTGCTCGGTGAAGATGAGGCGTATCATCTCATGGGAGAAGGTCATTGTAGAGAGGGAGATTTTCTCGCTGGCGCGCGCATAGACCTCGGGCGAGAAACCATAAGGCCCGCCCACCACAAAGACGAGACGGCGCTGCACGCTGGCCATCTTCTTCTCGATGTAGCACGCAAATTCCACCGAGGTGAACTGCTTGCCGTGCTCGTCGAGCAGCACCACATGGTCGCTGCTATCGAGGGCGGCAAGGATGTTGCGGCCCTCGGCAGCCTTTTGCTGCGCCTCGGTGAGGCTTTTGGTGTTCTTGGCATCGGCAATGTGGAGTATCTCAAACGGCACATAATGCTTTAGCCTCGAGGTATATTCCTCGATTCCCTTGCTCAGATAGCCGCTGGCCATCTTACCCACTACCGCCAGAATGATTTTCATTGCTATTTAGTAGAATAGTAGATTAGTAGATTAGTGGAATAGTAGAATAGTTGAATAGTAGAATAGTAGAAAACTGCTTTACTGCTTCACTGCTTTACTATTTTACTATTCTCGGCTATTTCACAAAAAACTTGATGCCACCAGGGTGGCAGGTCACTGTCATGTCGGTAATCTTCTCCATGGGCTCACCATCGATGTGATAGACGTGAGGCTCGGTGGTGTGAATCTTTATCTCTCTTGCCCTGTAGGTATCTACATGGCGGTTTTTATCCACGCTCTTGGTGAAGAGGCTGCCGCCCACGATGCCACACTCAATGCGCCTGAATGGCTTGATGACGGTGATGTCGAGTAAGCCGTCTTGCAAACTCGCATGAGGCGCGATATAGGCGTTGTTGCCATATTGCGACGCGTTGGCACAGGTGATGACAAACACGTCCTCCTCAACTACTGTGCCATCAATCTCAAAGGTGCAGTGGATGGGCTTGTAGTGGGCATAGACCTGAAATGCCGTTTTCACATAATTTAGAGAGCCACGCTTGGTGCGCTTGGCATAGCGGTCGGCAATCTCGGCGTCAAAGCCCATGCCGCCAGTGCACACGAAGGTCTTGTCATTGAGCGTGCAGTAGTCGCACACCTCCACATGGTCGTGGTTGATAACCGCAATGGCCTTTTTCATGTTCATGGGAATCTCGAGGTGGCGCGCCAGGCCATTGCCCGAGCCACAAGGGATGATTGCCAGAGCTACATCGCTGCCAGTCAGCGCCGAAGCAGCACCGTTGACGGTGCCATCGCCGCCCACGGCAATAACGCCGTAGTATCCCTCCTTGACGGCCTTGGCCGCCAAGTCGCTCACGCGCAGATCACGAGTGACCAGCTCCACTTTTAGGTCAAACTTGCTGTGGTCAATAATGTCTTCCAATAGCTGTGGCACATGCTCCTTCTTGCTGTTGCCCGAGAAGGGGTTGATGATTGCCATGAGTTTCTTGCGTTCTTCCATGCCGCAAAATTAGTGCAAACCGAGGGAAACACAAAATGAAAAACGAAGTTTTTTATTTTTGCTTCCGAGGTGCCGCCTAATTTATCCACAATTAGTGCATGTGCAGAGAAAAAACACTAACTTTGCACTCTCAAAACAAGCAAGGTGGGTTCTATAAATTAATTGAGATGGATTTTGAATTTATGTCGAGCAGATTTTTATTCAAAGTTGAAGAATAGTAGTGGGCTACATTTCAAGACTTTAGATAAAAAGATGCCGACAGAAAACAAAATGCAACCAAAACAATTTTTACTTTTTCTTAATTTATAGAACTCACCGCAACAGATGTAGAAATGATTTCAACTACTCACATAATAGGCGTGCTTCTCACCGTGGCGGTGCTACTGGTGGTGAGCTGGCTCTCGGCACGCGGAGTCAAGGACGAGAAGGCTTTCATTGGTGGCGGCACTTCGGGCAGCTGGATGGTGTGCGGAGCGTTCCTCACCACCCTGGCAGGAGGGCAATCGACGGTGGGCACGGCGCAGCTGGCGTTCTGCTATGGCCTCTCGGCGTGGTGGTTCACGCTGGGGGCGGCGCTTGGCGGCGTGGTGCTTGCCATCTTCTATGCTCCAGCGCTGCGTCGCAGCGGTTGCAGCACTTTGCTCGAGATTGTGGGCAAGGAGTATGGTCACAAGGTGGAAGCAGTGGGCTCGGTGCTGTTCTTGATAGGCATCTTCATCAGCATCGTGGCACAGGTGCTCACCTCGTCGGCGATGATAGGTAGTCTCTTTAATCTATCCACGCTATGGTCGCTCATCGTTGGCGCCATCTTGATAATGCTCTTCGTCCTCTTTGGGGGGATAAAGAGTGCCGGTGCTGGTGGCATCGTCAAGCTGCTGCTGCTCTACTGCGGCTCGGTGGCAACGGGCGTGATAGTGTGGCGTTTGGCGGGCGGTGTTGAGGGTTTTGCCAGTGGCATCGACAATGTGTATAGCTCGCCCACAATAGCGTCAATCAATAGCCTGGGTGGTGCTGAGAGCATCCACCATCGCTACGGCAGCATGCTCGCGCGAGGCGTGATGAAGGACTTGGGCGGGTGCCTCTCGCTAGTGCTCGGAGTGGTATCTACGCAGACCTATGCCCAGTGCATCTGGAGTGGTGCCACCACTGCCAAGGCACGGCGAGGAGCCTTGTACTGCGCTTTTTTCATCCCTGTGATAGGTGCTGCGTGCACGCTGGTGGGGCTCTACATGCGAGGGCATTACGTCACTGCCGCCGAGCTCGAAGCACTGCACCGTGCTGGCGAGGCTCTGCCTAGCGGCATCGGCGTTATCAGCAGTTCGGCGCAGGCCTTCCCCTCATTTATCTTGCAGCACCTGCCGGCCTGGTTTGGCGGCCTGATGCTTGGCACGCTGCTCATCAACATCCTGGGCTGTGGCAGCGGACTCATGCTCGGAGCCTCCACCATCCTGGTGCGCGACGTCATTGCCAATGTGCAGCGCAGGTTTGGATGGGGCGGGCAACGTGTCTCTCAGCTGCTGCTCACGCGCATCTCCATTGTGGTGCTGTTGGCAATAGCCGTGATGGTTGCCAGTGCCTTTCATGGGGCGTTTATCAACGACTTGGGTTTCCTCTCGCTCGGTCTTAGGGCAGTGGCCATCATCTTCCCGCTAAGCTTTGCCTTGTGGCTACCACAGCGCTTCACGCCACGCAGCGTCATGCTCGCGATGATTGCCGGCACTGCCGTCATGCTCCTGGCCGGTGCTGCCAGCCTTCCTGGCGACGCCGTCTATTACGGCCTCGCCACCTCGCTGCTAGCTATGCTCCTGGCGAATAGAAAGAGAAGATAACTACTCACGCACTCTTGCGCCGTAACACGGCGCAATACTCTACCACTGCACAGTGCATTGAAGCATTATGCATTGTGCATTATGCATTATGCATTGTCGTGCATTATGCATTGTGTATTTAAAGCCAGCCAGCGTTGCGGTACCACTCGATGGCTTCGTGGATGCCTTGCTTGAGGTCGTAGCGGGCCTTGAAACCAAAGTCGCGCTCGGCATCGCTGGTGTCGCACAGCCAGTTGCGCTGCTTGAGGATGCGATACTTGTCGGGGTTGAGGGTGCTGGGCTTGCCGGTGAAGCGGCTGATGAACTCCGACACATGGCACACCACTTTTACCAGCCACAGCGGGCAGGTGACGGGGATGACAAACTTCTTGCCCAGCTCATCGAGGACTATCTTGCGGAACTCCTGCTGGGTGTAGCTGCGGTCCTCGCTCATGAAGTAGGCACGGCGCTTGGGACCGGCCTCGAGTGCGTCCATCACGCCTCGCGCCAGGTCTTTCACATAGATGAAGGTGAGCATCTGCTTTTTGAAGCCCACGCTAAAGTCGAAGCCGTGCTTTATACTCTTGATCATGAGGAAGTAGTCGCGCTCGTGAGGTCCATACACCCCCGTGCAGCGAAAGATGGTATAGGGGAAGTCTTGCTGCATTTGCAGGTAGGTCTCTCCTTTTAGTTTCGAGGTGCCATAGCGGGTGTTAGGTGCTGGGATGTCGCTGCTCTTGAAGGGAGTGTAGTTGCTGTCGTCGCCAGGTCCCATCACGCTCAGGCTGCTCATCATCAGGAACACCTCGGGCACGGCATCCAGCTCTTTAAGCTCATCGACAATGCTCTTGAGGCAGCCATAGTTCACCGTCTCGAAGTCGATATAGTTAGTAGCTTTGGTAAGGCCCAGGTTGTGTACCACATAGTGCCACTTGCCGTGCTGTGCTATGTGGTCTTTGAGGGTGGTGTGCAACGCCTCTTCATCGGTGAAATCGAGCTCCAGGAAGTTGATGCGCTCATCGGTGAGGAACTTGCGGCTGGTGGTCTTGCGCACCGCCGCCCAGGTTTCGTAGCCACGGCTCAGAGCTTCCTCCACGAGGTAGCCACCAATGAAGCCTCCGGCTCCTGTTATCAGTATCTTTTTACTCATCGCTCAAGAATGTTTAGAACCTTTTTGATAATCATCTCGGGGCTGATGTCGTGCATGCAGTGGTAGTCTTTATATTTGCATTTCTTGTTTCCAAATACCGAGCATGGGCGGCACTCGAGGTCGAGCTGAACGGTGTCTTTGAGAGCTTGGTGCCAGCCCATGAAGCCACAGGCTGGGTGTGTGGCGCCCCACACGCTCACCACCGGCAGCTCCACGAGCGATGCCAGGTGCATGTTGGCCGAGTCCATGGTCACCATCACATCGCAGTGGCTCAGCAGCACCAGCTCATCGACAAAGGAGTGCTTGATGTGCGGCAGTGAGAGCACATTGTTGTAGCGACGCATGATGGGGTCGAGCATGTCGCGCTCCTTCTTGCCTCCCCCCATCAGGAAGATGTGGCAATGTTCCCATCGCGCCATCTCGTTAATGACCATCTGCATCTGCTCCAGAGGGTATTCTTTGCCCTTGTGCTGGGAGAAAGGTGCTACTGCTATCCACAACTCATTATCTCCCTTGACGGGCACAATGGCACTGCTGGGCACCCCTCCCTGGGCAAAGATGTTAGTAAACTCCTGGCCAAGATTTAACCCCAGCTGGCTGAACACATTTCTGTATCGAGTGTGGGTCGAAGCCACGGGCTGCTTTGACTTGCCGCTGGTGAGCTGTCGCTTCTCGCGGCGCCCCTTGTCGATGACCGCCACAGGCACCTTTTTGCACTTGAGCACTAGGCGCATGAGCTTGGTGCGCAGCACATCGTGCAGGTCGGCCATAGCATCAAAGTTGTAGCGAAAGTGCAGGTTGCGTGCCAGTTTCCATGGTCCTAGCAAGCCCTTGTATTTGTTCATGTCGATGCCAAGCACGATGAGGTTTTTGGGGCAATTGACAAACATCTCCGCCATTGCCTTGCGTGTGGCAAAGACGAACATCACGTCGGGATTAGCCTCACACACAGGATACACAATGGGTATGGTCATTGCCACGTCGCCCAGGGCCGAGAAGCGGGTTATAAGGACGATTTTTGGCGTCGTGATACTATTCTTTGCCATATAAAATGGGGTTGGTGGCAGGGTCGTTATACATCTTCATTTGGCGATACACCTTCATGTATTTGCGGCCTGCTGCAATGTCGTCAAGCAGTTGGTCGATGGCGGTGGTCAGATCTATGCGCTGCTCAAGCAGCACGGCAAGCTTGCCCTGGCACTGCGCTATGTGGCTCGGTGCGGCGTCGCTGCGCTCCACCTGCTCGCGCATGTGATAGATTTTCAGTGCTAGGATCGACAGGCGATCCACCGCCCATGCCGGGCTCTCGGTGTTGATGGTGGCATCGCTGCGCACCTCAACGTTAGCATAGAGCGTGTGGAAGTAGTTGTCGATTTTCTCCACCAGGTCGGTGCGGTCCTGGTTGCTGCGGTCGATGCGGCGTTTTAGTGCCAGGGCAGCAACAGGGTCAATTTCTGGGTCGCGAATTATGTCCTCCAGGTGCCACTGCACCGTGTCGATCCAGCACTTGGTGAAGAGATGGGCCTCAACAGTGTCGTCATCATAAGGGTTTGGCACGATAGCATCCACATCGTCGGTGACATGATAGAGCTCTATGGCGTTGTCAAATAGAGTGTTGGCATTTTCAGCAAAATTCATCTGTCAATCAGTTATATTATTTAAAACTTTTGTTGTCTAGTTCTCTCGTGCGCAAAATTAGTGCAAACCGAGAGAAACACAAAATGAAAAACGAAGTTTTTTATTTTTGCTTCCGAGGTGCCGCCTAATTTATCCACAATTAGTGCAAACCGAGAGCAGAACAAAATGAAAAACGAAGTTTTTTATTTTTGCTTCCGAGGTGCCGCCTAATTTATCTACAATTAGTGCAAACCGAGAGCAGAACAAAATGAAAAACGAAGTTTTTTATTTTTGCTTCCGAGGTGCTCTATTCAGGAAAATCTAAGAATTGAGACCAGAATTTACGGTTGCGGTGTCGATAGAAGGCATGGGCGCCCATGGGCAGCTCGCCACTGGTGCATCGCATCGCCATTTCGGGATGACCCTCAAAGGCGAAGCGTGCGGCAGTAGCGTAGTCGGGGATGTTGAGTGTGGCGGGCCACAACTCGTTGACACGCACACTCCACACCACATCCTCGAAGCAGGCGGTGTGGTTTGCGTTTTTTGCTATTTCGGCCATCTTGTCAGGATGCTGGTCAAGCACTTGCAGCATCGCCTCCACGCGTCTTAGCGAGAATCCTCCGTTGCCCACCTTCCACTTTAGCAACACTGGGTGAAATTCTCCTCTGAGCCTTGCCCATCCTCGGCGCAACTTGTAGATAGCACGTCGAGCCAAGTTCCATCCTTCCACGTCGCCAGGTGCCGGCAACCATGGCGCTCCGATATAGTCATAGTTGAGAGAGCACCAGTAGTCGAGATTGTCGTGGAAAAGCACCACATCGGTCTGGCAAACAACAATGAACTGTGAGTTGTGAAACCGTGAATAGAAATCCTGGCTTAGCATCAACTGGTTATATCCAAGCCTTCCATCAAAAAAAGCTGGAGCAAAACGCTCTATGCGGCAGCGGTTGGAGTTTAGTCCCATCAGTGAGTCAAGCGGTGTGATGTCTAGACCCTGTGGACACACGATTGCTATTTCTCGGTTTGGTGCCAGCACCGACAGATTGCGTGCCACAGCCCATCGCTCAATAGCACTGAGTTCGGTTTTGTATATTGGAATTACAACAGTGACAAGATGTTTATCGGTTTTTTCCATAAACCAATTTATTTGTATTTGACGATTTGCAGTGCTGTGCGGCGCACCTGGCGACGCAGGCTGCGGTGGCTGCGCTGCTTCACTTTGGCAACGGCTTTGAGCACCGCCTCGATGCTCGCGGAGGGCTCGTCGTCGGTCTCCACTAGCAGGCGGTTGAGGGGAGTGATGGCGAGGGCCTGCTCGTTGAACTTCGCGCCATAGGAGAGATAGAAGCCAGTGTCGAGCAGCTCGCGCGCCACATTCTCGTTGCCACGGAAGCCGTGAATCACCCAAGCCACGTTATGAGCCTGGGGATTGTCGCGCCACAGTTTGAGAATCTGCTGCGAGGTGCGCACGCAGTGAATGATGAGTGGCTTGCCTGTGGCGGCGGCAATGGTGATGTGGGCTTGCATCACTTGCTCCTGCACGTCGAGCGGTGCGCCCTTGAGCGAGTCGAGCCCCGTTTCACCGATGGCCACCACCAGGTGATGCTGAGCGGCTTCTGCTAATTGTTCGAGTTGCTGTTGCCAGTTGTCGCCAATGTGCCAGGGGTGTATGCCCACCGAGTAGGTCTTGCCATATTGTGGCTTGAAGTCGTTGACATCCACGCTGATAATGGCTTGCTCGGCAGTGGTGTCGTGGCAGTGGAAATTGGTGATGACTGGAGGCACCGGGTCGTAGCCGTGTCCGCCCCACGGGTTGCAGCTGATGATGCGCTTGGCGCCCATGAGTGTGCCTTTTATGGGACCGTAGGCCTGTATCGCCTCCACGGCATAGTGGCTGCAAGTGGGTGTGTAGCGGCAAGCGGCAGGCAGCAGTGGCGAGATGCACCGCTGGTAGAACCTGATGGGCAGGATAAAGAGTTGCTTGGCTATGTTGCCCAGGGTGAGTTTCATCGCTCGCTATTGATTGGTTATGGCAGTGGCTATTTTGTTGAGCAATTCTTGCATGCTGCGCTCTATGGTGGCATAGTCGCGCTCGTCGTTGGCAACCCAGTTGAAGCCTATCAGCACCGTGGTGCCTTGTGAGGCGACTGGTTCTAGCAGGTTGCGGTTTAGGCGGTAAGCCTCGCGGGTGCGGCGACGCAGCAGCACGCGACGCACGGCATGACGAATGCGCTTCTTGGGGATGGAGATAAGGAAGCGTGCTGCCACCGCATGACCCGTGTCACTGGCTGGCACGGCAAGATACACCGCGCGCAATGGGTAGGCGATAATCGACTTGCCCTTAGCATAAAGGTGCTCAGTCTCTATCTTGCTGCACAGCTTCTCGCTCTTGTATAGTTTGAAATTGGCCATTTTTGTGGTAGTCCTTTCGCTTTTCAGGCTGCGAAGTTACAAAAAAACATCGCTCCACCCCTCAAAACCATTGAAAAAAGTGAGTTTTGACTGAAAAACCACTAAAATGCCACTATTCAGCTAACTCCTTTATGGGATGCTCTATAAATTGCTTGAGTCATATTTGGTTGGATTGTTGAGTAGATTTCGACTCAAATCTGAAAACATAGTAGCGGGCTACAGGTTAAAGAGTTGAGGTGAAAGATGCCAACAAGCAATCAAAGATGACCACAAAAGAAAAACATATCTGGAATTTATAGAGCATTCTTTATATACTCAAAGAGCTTGCGGTAGAAAGGATGGCGGGTTAGGGTGGTGCTGTCGCCCATGATGAAGAGCTTCATGCGGGCACGGGTGATGGCCACGTTCATGCGGCGCAGGTCGCGCAGGAAGCCTATCTCGCCCTTCTCGTTCTGCCGCACCATGCTGATGACGATGATGTCGCGCTCTTGACCCTGAAACCCATCAACGGTGTTGACAGTGATGAGGTGCTTAAGGGGCTTGAAATAGGCACTCTTGCGAAGCATGCGACGCAGCAGCTGCACCTGTGCTCGATAGGGCGAGATGATGCCCACGTCAAGGCGTTCGTCGAGCACTCGTTGTCGCCCCAGTCGCTCAAAATATTGCTGCAAGGTGTCGATGGTAAGTTGTGCCTCGGCGCGGTTGATGCGCCCGTAGGTCTCTCCCACGAGCTCCTCATGTGCCTCAATATCGAGTGTGGCAGTGTCAATCCATGTCATGGGCGTGTCAAGGTCGAGGATGCTGCGGTATTTCACCTCGGGGGCACTCTCTACCTCTCCGCCATAGAACCAGTTGCTCGAGAAACGCATTATCTCGTCGTTCATGCGATATTGCACCCGCAGCAGCGTCACCACCTGTGGGTTGCTGTGTACGATGCGCTCCATGAGGGTGCGAGCGAGCCCCCCTTTTATTGCCTCAAGGCTCTTGACGGTGGGTGGCAGCTGGCAGTGGTCGCCAGCAAAAATCACGCGATTAGCTTTGCGAATGGCAATCCAGCACGCTGCCTCGAGAGCCTGTGCTGCCTCGTCAATGAAGAGGGTAGCAAATTTCATCCCCTCGAGCACACGGCTTGCGCTGCCGGCAAGTGTGCAGGAAATGACGCGCGCGCTGTTAAAGAGCTCGTTGTTGATGCGCAGCTCCAGCTCGGTCTCGCGGCTGCGCAGCCTGTCTAGTTTCTGGTGGTAGCTGTCGCTGCCTCGCCGCTTGGCGCTGCGCAGCTCGCGGATGGCTTTGCGCATCGCCCACAGCTGCGGGTAGTCAGGGTGCGCCTCAAAGCGTCGCTCATAGGTGAAGCCCAGCATCTTGTCGTTAACCTTAGTGGGGTTGCCAATGCGCAGCACTTCCACGCCTCGGTCAACGAGCCTCTCGCTTATCCAGTCAACCGCCATGTTGCTCTGGGCGCACACCAGCACTTGGTTCTCGCGCCGCAGCGTCTCGTAAATCGCCTCAACGAGCGTGGTGGTCTTGCCAGTGCCTGGCGGGCCATGCACGATGGCCACATCCTTGGCAAGCAACACCTCGTTGACGGCATGCTCTTGGGTAGAGTTTAGCCATGGGAATCGCAAGGGTGCAAAAGTGAATTTCTCGGTCGTGCTGTGGTTGTAGAACAGGTCGCGAAGCAGTGCGAGGCGGTTGCCCTTAGCTTTAATCACGCGGTCGAGAGCTTGCAGCATGAGCTGGTAGGTGTGCTCGTCGAACGAGAGCTGCACTCCCACCCGCTCGCGTCCTTGCAGCTCGGCCACGGCATTGCCATCGGGCACCACAATCACCATGCGGTCTTCTTGGGCATAGCTTACTGTGGCGGCAAACTTGAAATAGCTGATGCTGTCGCTGGCATCAACATGAAAAAACATCACCTGGCGGCCATACTCAAAGTTGTGCTCGATGTCGGTGTCGGTGGTGCGGCTCACCTCCACCACAAGCTGGTTGAGCGAGTTGTAGTAGCTTCGCCCCACGTTGATGGGCCACCAGCAGTCGCCACGCTTCACTTTGCGACCCAGACCCATGGTCTCGGTCTGCCGCTGAAACTCGCCACGCTCAGCATCACGCTCTGCCACAAGCAGCGCTCGCTGTTTTTGTAGTTCTAATATTGGTTGCTCGGTTTTCGTCTTTTTGTTTCTGGTTTAAAAGTGAGGTGGCTTCTCTAGCAGGTTCTTAGGTCTTTAGAAGAGTGTGATAACTACTGTTTGTGCTTGTCACAGCCGCAGTCTTTGCCACAGCAGTCTCCATCGTCGTGGTGATGGCCTTCGCAGCCGCCGTCTTTGTCGCAGCCGCCGTCGCCACAGCCTCCGCAGTCACCGCCTCCGCAACCGCCGCAGTGGCGTGGAGGGTTCTTCTCTTCTTCGGTGGCCTCACGCACGTTGATGATTTTACCAGTATATTTCACTGTCTCGCCAGCTAGCTGATGGTTGAAATCTACCGTCACAGTGTCGTCGGCAATCTCCTTGACAATACCCTCGATGCGCATGCCGTCGGCAGTCATAAGCGGCACAAAAGCCCCTTCATATACTCGCTCGCTGTCAAACTCGCCATCGATGACGAAAATCTGCTTGTCAATTTTCTGCACCATGTTTGGGTCGCGCTCTCCGAAGGCCTCGATAGGCGAGAGGATGAAGTCAAATTCATCGCCCGCTTTCAGCCCCTGCAGGTGGTTAGTAAACGCCTCGAGCATACCAGGTTCATGACCAAAGACAAAATGGTCGGGTTTACCCTCTTTAAACTCATAAATCATGGTGTCGCCGTCTTTCTCCACGAGGAAGATTTTGTAAGCTAGCTCGACGAACTTTCCGTTACTGATGGTTTCCATTATTATAATTTATAGTGTTGATAAAAAGTGTTGTAGTCATTTAACTTGCAAAATTAGTGCAAACCGAGAGAAATACAAAATCAAAGACGAAGTTTTTGATTTTTATTTCCGAGGTGCCGCCTAATTTATCTACAATTAGTGCAAACCGAGAGCAGAACAAAATAAAAACCGAAGTTTTTGTATTTTTTATGCCGCCTGATTTTCTTTTTCTCCAAGCAAAACAAGGGCAAAGGTGTTTAGAAATGAAAAAACCGCGGCGATAGGTTGCCACGGTTCATTAGTACTAACTAACCTTGTGTTGAAGAGGTTATTTCTTCTTGCGGTTGCCATAGCGGCTCAAGAACTTATCAACACGACCAGCGGTATCGACGAGCTTCTGCTTGCCGGTGAAGAATGGGTGTGATGAGCTGGTAATCTCAAGCTTTACCAGGGGATAAGTCTTGCCATCAATCTCGATAGTCTCCTTAGTGTTCACTGTGGAGCGAGTGATGAAAACCTCTTCGTTAGACATGTCCTTGAAAGCAACTTCGCGATAGTTGTCAGGATGAATACCTTGTTTCATTTTAAATATATATTTAATGAGTTATACAATAATGGGGCGCTGGTAAGACGCCTTAAATTGTAATGGCGCGCAAAGGTACGAACTTTTTTTTGAACCACAAAACTTATTTCACAAAAGTAAAGAAAAAAAATGAAGATAACGGCGAATTTTGCTAAAGAGACAATGTCTTTAACTGAATACACTTAAAAGAACGGCGAATTATACGAATTAAGCTAAGAAACTGAATCTCAACGACGCACCAAAATAAAACGGCGAATTATACGAATTAAGCTAAGAAGCTGAATCTCAACGACGCACCAAAATAAAACGGCGAATTTTGTGAATTAAGCTAAGAAACTGAATCTCAATGACGCGCCAAAATAAAACGGCGAATTTTGCGAATTAAGCTAAGAAACTGAATCTCAACGACGCACCAAAATAAAACGGCGAATTTTGCGAATTAAACTAAGAAACTGAATCTCAACGACGCGCCAAAATAAAACGGCGAATTTTGCGAATTAAGCTAAGAAACTGAATCTCAACGACGTGCCAAAATAAAACGGCGAATTTTGCGAATTAAGCTAAGAAACTGAATCTCAACGACGCGCCAAAATAAAACGGCGAATTATACGAATTAAACTGAGAAACTGAATCTCAACGACGCGCCAAAATAAAACGGCGAATTTTGCGAATTAAACTAATTTTTTGCTTCTTCGCTTCGCCGTCAATCTTTGCGGTGGTCGTCTTAGTTGTTAGCCTAATTCGCCTAATTCGCCGTCAATCTTTGCCGCAGCGACGAGACACTGTTTTTAGCATAATTCGCCTAATTCGCCGTTCATCTTTGCAGTGGGCGTCTTAGTTATTCGCCTAATTCGCAAAATTCGCCGTTCATTATTGCCTCAGCGTCGTGTCCCATTTTCTTAGCTTAATTCGCCGTCAATCTTTGCAGTGGTCGTCTTAGTTATTCGCCTAATTCCCAAAATTCGCCGTTCTTTTTGGGGGCAGCCCGTAACTAATAATTGGCAGATGATGAACTTTTTTTAGCACATTATTTATCAGTTTTGGAATTTTCTATCTATTTTTGCAGTTGAAAAATGTGCATAGCAAGGAAAATAGGTAGTCGCTTACTGTTGTTGTCCGCTTTATTACTGACAATGACGCTTGTGGCGTGCCATCACGACACTATTCCCAAGGATGTGATTACCCAGAACGAACGGTTCACGGTGGGTCCCGACAGGGTGGTTGACGGTAAGTGGGTAGCCCATGCCAGGAGTGGCACGCACCTGGTGACCAACTATGAGCCGCCACTCCACGACTCGGTGCCGGCGGTGATTAAAGTGCGCCTTGCCATCAACGGTCACGACAACGAGCTGCGCCCTGGCGAGTATCACTATATCGACCTCACGGGCGATGCCGAGAACGCCGTTGTCAAAGCCTGCGTGGCCGATGAAAAGCGCTCTTCTTCACAAAAAATAGTGCACCCCAAGCAGCTGAGGTTGAGAATAGACTTGAGCCCTATTAAGGACGCCCTGAGCGAGAAAGGCTTTTTTGTCACCCCAACCCACGACACCATTTATGCCGACGATTATCAGGGAGTGTGGCTCACCGCCGATGTTGCTCCGCTCAACGTTGAGGCATCGCAATGCCATCTTCACCAGGAGCTTCTCGTGGATGCCATGCCCGCTAGCGACGGCTTTCATCACGCTGCGATAGACTTGTCACTAGAGTCGCGCCACATCAACAAGCAGTGGAAGATAAATGCTCCCGATAAAAATTACCCGGTGTATGAGTCAAGCCAGAAGCTCATTGACGTGATGCACAACATGTCGATAGCGGAGATTGCTAGCGGCGACAATCATGACAGCGACCACTTTATGGTAGCGCAAGAGTGCTATGCCATAGCCCTGTCGCTAGCCTATCTTGAGCCACAGCGGTCGATGCAGACTCTCAAGTCGATGGTAAAGGACAGTGTCATCATCACTGGCGATGGTGCCGAGAGTTACAGATCCCTTGTCAACAAGATGATTTGGGCAACAGCAGCATGGAAAGTCTATTGCGTCACTGCCGACAAGCAATGGCTCAAATATTGCTATAGTATTATCTTAAAGAACATTGAGATAATAGAGAATTCTGGACTTTTCAACAGGGATACGGGCCTTTATCGCGGGGCTTGCCCTTATCGTGTGAGCGGCATTAACCAGTATTACCCGTCGTGGGCTGGCGTGACCGACGTCTTTGAGACAGAACCCCTGCTTGCCAATGCCATCATGGAGCATGCCTATCGCGTGGTGGAGATGATGTGCGACGAGTTTGAGATGAACTACCACAGTGCTCGTGCCGAGGCACTAAAAGACGCCATCAACCACCGCCTGTGGGACGAGCTTAAGGGGCAGTACTCACAATACCTCTATGGCGGCACGCTCAACATGGCGTCGCCCTGCTCCGACAACATGGGGCAGGCACTGTGCGTGCTCTGGGACATTGCCGACGACAACCGCGGCGAGACGCTCGTCAATGAGATGCCTCTCTCATATTATGGCATTCCGCTCACTTACCCCATCAGCATGAGCGTGAAACCAGAGTTCAACAATGCCGTCATTCCCATGGTTCAAGCATTGTGGAACCTTGCTGCCGCACGCAACGGCAACGTGGCCATGCTGCGGCGCGGCATAGGGGCACAAGTCAGGCCTCAAGCTCTGCTTGCCAGCTGCGATGTGAGCACCAGTGCCACAGCTGGTGAGCCTATAGGCCTCTCATATTCTCGTGGCAACGCCGCCGGCAACCTGTCGATGATTTATAATGTGATTGCCGGCATGAATTTCTTGCCTAACGGCATAGAGTTCACCCCTAAAGTGCCCGTGTGCTTTGATGGCAAGAAGGCCATTACTTCCTTTAAATATCGCCATGCTGTGCTCGACATCACTATTGATGGCACTGGCAACGAGCTGAGCAAAATCTCGCTCGACGGCAAGGTTCTTGCCGATAACTTCATCGATGGAAACATCAGCGGTCATCACACCATAGTGATTACCATGAACGACATCTACACGGGGTCGGGGAAAAACACCGTCTCTGAGCAGCTGAGCTACATTCCCGAGACTCCGCTGTGGCAGTGGGACGGATACTACGGCACCACCTATAATTATAACGGTAATGATGGATATAAAATTCTCATCAACGACGAGCCACGCTACTCGATGCGCGACTCGGTGCTGGGCACACGCGACACCGTGAGCTATCGCAGCCTCTCGCTGATGGCGGTCAACAAACATGGCTTCAGCTACATTTCCAAGCCGCACTTCATCACTACCACAGCCTCAACACTAGGCTTTGCTAAGTTCAATCACCACCTAAGCATTGATCGCTCATTCCCTCGTCACTACCATCATCACCCCATCGAGGTTAGCGACAGCTCTTCGTGGGTGTCGATACCTGTCACTACCACCGAGGCGGGCGACTATGTGGTGGATGTGCTATATAGCAATGGCAATGGCTATGCCGCACTGTGGGCGCCTTGCCAGATGCTGGAAGTCACCGCCAATGGCCATCTACAGGGGGTGGTTGTCGCACCGCCACTTGGTCAGGGGCAATGGCTGATGACGGCCTATAGCAGCCGTCTGCTAGTGCGCTTGCTCAAGGGCAGCAACACCTTGCAGCTGCGCTTGTATCGTCAGTCTCCCAAGGTGGGCTCTACAGAGTGCCTGCGCCTTCATCACCTTAGAATCATAAAACGCACCCCCACACCATAAGTAAATATGGGCTAAAATTAAAAGAACAATCCACTCATGGCAAAAGTAATATCACACAAATTGAGAACTGCGTTAGCAGTAGCGATGGCTGTAACATTGTGTTTGGTAGTTGATGTGTCGTGTAAGAAACACTCCAGCACGTCGGGGGGAAGCACTTCGAGCATCGCCACCTACGACAGCCTGATGCATAAAGCTTATGAGAGCTACAATAAGGCCGACTTCAACAAGTCGATAGAACTCACGCGAGATGCCATGAAGTCGATTTCTAAAAACAATAAGGTGGCGATGAGCGATGCCTACTCGCACCTGGCGGCTTGCTATCAGCGCATAGGCATGAACGACAATGCGCTGAGCAACGCTTTTGCCGGACTTAATATCGACGAGCAACTCAAGGACAACGAGCGCATTAGCGCCTCTTACAGCAACATCGCCTATATCTATCTCGCCGCACAACGCCCCAACGAGGCTAAGGCTCTCATCAACAAGGCTCTTAATCTGGAGAAAACAATCAAAAAGCCCAATAGGCGGCACTTGTCTAACCGCTATGGCATGGCAGCCGAGATTTATCTCAAGCTTGAGGAACCCGACAGGGCGTTAGACTACATCAACAAGGCCCTCGACATTGACACTACTGCCAACGACTCGCTACAAATCATGCGACGCATGTTGACACTTGGCGATATATATGCCGCTACCGACAGCACACAGAAAGCTCTTAGCAATTACCAGCAAGCAATCAAAATGTTTGAGAAAAACGATGACAAGTACAACATGATGCTGGCCTACAAGAACCTGGGAGCACTCTATGTGAAAATGGGCGACAAGGCTCAAGCCATGAAATGGCTCAATCAGAGCACCACCATCGCTAAAGAGTGTGACGCCAAGAGCGTGCTCAAGGATAACTATCTGCTACTTGCCAACATCATGAGCGACCACAACCCCTCGCAGGCGGCAAAGTATCTGAGCCAGAGCAACAGCCTTGCCGACAGCATTTATGATGAGGCAACTAGCAAGCTCACATCCTATTATGCCATGGAGTTCCAAACTAAGGAGAAGGAGCACAAGATTGATGAGCAGCAAAACTCCATAACCATGCAGCGGCTCATCATCACTGCAGCCATCATTGCCGTGACTTCGTTGCTGGTGTTGTGCATTGCCTTGATAGTCATCATTATGCTCAGGTCTCGCGCTCGCAAAGCCGAGAAGAATGCCGAGCAGATGCGCGACCGCTTCTTCACTAATGTCACTCACGAGTTTCGCACGCCTCTCACCGTAATACTAGGTGAGGCCGAGCAGCTCAAGGACGAGGAGCCCGACGAGTCAAAGCTACCAAAATTTAATGCTATCATCAATCAAGGAAATCACCTGCTCAGGCTTGTGAACCAGCTTCTCAATATTTCTAAAGTGAGGACTGCCATAGGGAACTTGCCCTGGAAAAACGGCGACTTGGCAGTGCTTGTCAATATGATAGTAGAGAACATGAGTGTGTATGCAGGGTGTCAAGGCACCACAATAGAATTCAATCACGACGACAGTGACTTTAACATCGACTTTGTGCCAGAATATTGCCGGAGCATTTTCACCAATTTAATATCTAACGCTATCAAGTTTGACTCTCCTCAGGGGCACATCACAGTTGACATGAGTCGCAAGAAGAATACTGTGGTAATTGCCATCGCTGACCATGGTAGCGGCATAAATGAGAAAGACCTGCCTCACATCTTCGACCTCTTCTATCAAGGTGAGAGCGGAAAGTCGGAGCTCGGCACGGGAATAGGCCTGGCTCTGGTGAAGCAGATGACCGAAGCCATGGATGGCAAAGTGGACGTCCACACTCAAGAAGGCGAGGGCACAACCTTCACCATCACTCTCCCTGTGAAGCACAAGAACCGCGACTATCCTAAATGGGTGCCAAAGATGTTCTCTACCAGCGCCGACGACTTTACCGAGTCAGTGCAAGCCGCAGTAGAGGTCTCTACTCCAGTCGATGCCCCTGCTGGCAGCGACAATAAGCGCATAGCACTCGTGGTGGAAGATAACGCCGATGTCGCTACCTACATTCAGCATGTGCTGGAGGACTCCTTCAATGTGATTGTTGCTCACGACGGGCAGGAAGGTCTAGAAAAGGCGCGCGAAGTGATCCCCGACATCATTGTCACCGACCTGATGATGCCACGCGTTGATGGTTTGGAAATGTGCCGTCAGCTGCGTGACGACGAGTTGGTGAGTCACATTCCCATCATCATTGTGACGGCACGCGATGCCGATAAAGACCGCTTGCAAGGTATCTCGGTGGGTGCCGATGCCTACCTCACGAAACCCTTCAAGCGCGACGAGCTGATTACCGTTGCCCACAACTTGCTCCACACTCGCGATATTCTCAAGATAAAATATCAGGTAAAACTCACTGGCAAAGAGCCCGAGGTGGACGATGCTGTTGATGTGGCACGTGAAGTGGCACCAGAGGTGGCCGTCGAGAGTGTTGACACAGCTAAAATTCTTTCTAGCATAGCACGCAAGAACGAGATATTTATCGAGAAGGTGAAGGGTATTATCCTCAAGAACATCGCAAAATCGGAGCTCAACTCCACACTTATCGCCGATGCCATGAACCTGAGCCAGCGGCAGCTCAACCGCAAGGTGAGCAGCGTGCTGGGCATCGACACGGCAAGCTATATCAGGCAAACGAGGATATTGAAAGCCCAAGAGCTCTTACTCGAGACCGAAGACCCTGTGGGAGACATAGGCTATAACTGTGGCTTTGAGTCGAGCAGCTACTTCTCAAAAATCTTCAGGCAGCACACGGGGCTCACCCCATCGGAATATCGCAAGAAGCACAGCGTTTAACCCTGCTTGGGCTTTAGGACTGAGTGGTGCTTAAACAAGTCACCCAGCACATAGAAACTGCCACCCACAAAGATGGCATCGCGTGGTGTGGCGGCTTTTAACGCTGCTTTATAGGCATTGAGTGCCATGGGATAGGAGTCGCCGTGCAGGTGGTGCTTTGCGGCGAGGGTTTGCAAGTCATGGGCTTTCATCGAGCGTGACGACTGCGCTTGGGTGAAGTAGTAGATGGCGTCGGTTGGCATCATAGAGAGCACGGTGTCGATGTCTTTGTCGGCCGAGAAACCCAATACCACATGCAACTTGTCACAATCTAACTCCCGCAGCTGCTTTGACTGAATGACCCAGGCACCGGCGTTGTGACCGGCGTCGCAAATCACTGTGGGGCTCTTGCCAATCACCATCCACCGCCCCATGAAACCCGTGTACTGGCACACATGCGCCAGCCCTTTCCTGACATCACTATTCTTGATTTTCACGCCATGGCTTCTCAGCACCTCGATGGCATGAAGCACGGTGTTGACATTCATGACTTGATAGTCGCCGCCGAGCTGGCAGGTGAGGGGGGTGTCATCATGTGTGGTGAAGATTGATAAAGTGCCGTCGCTGTTTTTCACAGAGCCCATCACGAGAGGGGAGTCATGGGCGATAACGATAGGGGAGTGGCATGTGCTTGCCGTGCGCTCAAAGACGGCACGCACTTCGGGCTTCGAGGCTTCACCTATCACCACTGGCACGCCGGGCTTGATGATGCCAGCTTTCTCGCTGGCAATTTGTGCCAGGGTGTTGCCCAGGAACTGTGTGTGGTCGATAGAGATGTTGGTGATCACGCTCAAGATGGGTGTGATGATGTTGCTGCTGTCGAGGCGTCCGCCTAGGCCCACCTCAATGACGGCATAATCCACCTTTTGGCGCTTGAAATGCTCAAAAGCTAGTACCGTCGTCAGCTCAAAGAATGACGGCTCGCAGTGAAGACCGCTTGCCAGCCAGCGCTCTACAAAACGGCTCACGGTGCGCTTGGCAATCATCTCGCCATCGACGCGGATGCGCTCGCGAAAATCTACCAGATGTGGTGAGGTGAACAGTCCCACTCGGTAGCCTGCTGCTTGCAGCGTTGCGGCAAGCATGTTGGCCACTGAGCCTTTGCCGTTGGTGCCAGCAATGTGGATGCACTTGTACGCACGGTGAGGGTTGCCCAGCCAGTTGTCGAGGGCTATAGCTGTGTCCAAGCCTGGTTTGTAGCCACTGTCGCCCTGCCGCTCAAAGGCAGGAATCTGATTGAATAGATATTCTGTTGCTTCTTTGTAAGTCATAATATAATAAGTGTAAAGTGTTAAGTGTGAAGTGTTAAGTAGGGACAAGGCGTGCCTTGTCCTATGTGCGCTAAAAGATGAAATAGCCGGCGGTTCCCGCCAGTATTATAACAATAATGGGATGAACTTTAGTGAAAAATACCACACAGAACGATGCTGCGCAGATGATTATAGAAATAATCTGGTCGCTAGAGGCGGAGCCAAAGTTCTCCTTGTTCATCAGCAGCAGAGCGGCACTGGCGATGAGCCCCACTACCACCGGCCGCAAGCCCATGAAAGCCCCCTTGATGATGGTGCTGTCGCTATGGCGAGAGATGTAGTGGCTGGCATAAAGGGTGAGCAGGAAAGGTGGCAGCACTACAACAATGGTGGCGATTATCGAGCCAAGCACGCTGCCTGTTGACACATAGCCTATATAGGTAGCGCTGTTGATGCCTATGGGGCCTGGTGTCATCTGCGAGATGGCAACGATGTCGGTGAACATCTGGTTGGTGATCCAGCCGTTTTTCACCACCTCGTTCTGCACAAGCGAGAGCATGGCATAGCCACCGCCAAAGCCGAAGAGGCCTATCTTCAAGTAGGCCCAGATGAGTTTCAGGTAGATGCTCATTGCTCGCCCTCCTTTCGTTGCTTGAGCGTGACGTGAGTGTAATAGATGTAGCCACCAGTTGCGCCCAGGATGATGTAGAGAATGGGGTTTGACACCACTGGCAGTCCCGAGTAGATGAGCACAGCCACTGCCACAGGGATGATGATGGTCTTCCAGTTGATTTTGGCAGCGCGTGCTGTGGTGATGACTGGAGCTATGATGAGTGCCACCACAGCGGGTCTGATGCCCTTGAAGATGCGAGTGAGCACCTCGTTGTTCTTGATGGTGTCGGGGGTGAGAAAGATGGCGATGGCAAGAATTATCACAAACGACGGCAGTATCGTGCCAAAGGCGGCTGCGAGGCTCCCCTTCACGCCACGAAGCCTGTCGCCAATCACCACTGAGATGTTCACCGCCAGGATGCCAGGCATGGCCTGTGCTATGGCGAGCAGGTCAAGAAACTCGTCCTTCTCAATCCACTTGTGGTGGTCAACAATCTCACGCTCAATGATTGAAATCATGGCCCATCCTCCACCAAAGGTGAAAGCACCTATCTTCATGAAGGTGAGCAATAACTGTAAGTATAGGTTCCTCATAATAAAAACGTGCAAAATTACACATTACTTTGCAACATTGGTCTGTTTTAAAGAAAAATTGTTAACTTTGCAAGCTTTTTATGGACAAGCAACAGCGTTTAGAGTGAGAAAGCTATGGTTAATATTGTCATTGCTGATGATTGTCTCGTCAATGAGTTTGATTAAAGCTCAAGACACGACAACGCTTGTTGCACCCCACGCTGTTGCTCCTAAACAGGGCTTTTTTAAAAAGCTCAAAGGCTACATTGCCGGCGACCTCAACGCGCCCGAAGAGGAAGCCTCTACGGGGCTTAGCGTCATCGGTGGACCGCACTACGACAGCATGACACGGCTGGGCGTGGGTGTGGCTGCCAATTATGGGTATCGGCTGCGCAACTGCCACTCGCCATTGCCACCGTCTAACCTTCTCGTGAAGGGAGATGTGTCAACGGCTAAATTCTGGTCGGTAGAGGCCCAGAACAATATGATACTCGCGGCTGGCAAGTATCACATGAACTCGCTCCTGAAGATGGAATACATGCCGGCCTACTTTTGGGGCATGAGATATGTCAACGGCAAGAACGCCGCCAACAAAACTCGCATGAAGCACCAGCGCATTGAGTTCAACACTAATTTCTTGGTGAAAATTGTGCCAGGGCTCTTTGTGGGACCCTACCTACACTGGGAGTACAACCGGGCCGACTCTATCGACATGCCCGAGCTGCTCGAGGGGCAGGCGCGTCACCAGCGCAGCTATGGCGTGGGACTCACGATTGACTATGACACTCGTGACTACATAACGGGACCCACACGGGGCATGTATCTGCACCTGAGCCAGGTGTTCTTTCCCAGATTTCTGTGGAACGGCGATTATGGATTTACTAGGACCGATTTCCGGTTCTCGATATATAAAAAAGCTTGGCGTGGCGCAGTAGTTGCTGCCGACGTGCGAGCATTGTTTAACTATGGCACTCCCTCATGGGCCACGATGGCTCTGTTGGGCGACAGCTACAACATGCGGGGTTATTACCACGGGCGTTACCGCGACAAGCACATGCTCACTGGTGTGGTTGAGTTGCGCCAAAATGTGTGGAAATGGCTCGGCATGACGGTGTGGGCTGGTGGTGGCACAGTGTTTCACGACAGCCATTCGATGCATTTCTTGCCTAATGCCGGCATAGGACTGCGATGGGCATTTCGCAAGCATGTGAACATCAGGCTCGACTATGGCTTTGGCCGTGACGGGGAGAGTGCGTTTATTTTTGGAATTAATGAAGCGTTTTAAACAAATATTCACCAATCAGCAGTATATCTACTGGCTGTTTGTCTTCATGGCGATATTGCCTAATATCTTCATGTTCTTTACCGAATCTACCTCGCTGCTCACGCGCGTTGTGCAGATTGTCTTGCCGCTAGGGTTTTATGCCTTCTTGTTCACACTGGCCAAGAAGCCTGGCAAGCCTTTCTGGTGCTTGTTCTGGTTCATGTTTGTGGGAGCTTTCCAAATTGTGCTGCTATGGCTTTATGGTGAGTCGCCAATAGCCGTGGATATGTTCCTTAATGTGCTCACCACCAATCCTGGCGAGGCTACCGAGCTGCTGTCTAATCTGCTGGTGGCAGTGATTTTTGTGGTGGTGGTCTATGGCTTTGGCATTGTCATGTCGATAGTGTCGTGGCGTGCTAAGACAACGCTTAGCGACCGCTTTTGTCGCCGGCAGCGCATGTGGTCGTTGCCAGTGTTGGCCATTGGTGCTGTGTTGATGATAATAAATGTATTTTGCGATAGAGGGTTCAAGGCTCAAAACGATGTGTTCCCCATTAATGGCACCTACAATGTGGGCATTGCCATCAACCGCTTTGCCAAGCAGCAGAATTATGAAAGCACATCAAGGGATTTCTCCTATAACGCTAAAAACACAAGACAAGATTCGTTGCCCGAGATTTATGTGCTTGTCATTGGCGAGACCTCGAGGGCCGACAACTGGAGCCTCTATGGCTACTCTCGTAACACCAATCCTGGCACTAGCGCTCTGCATGGACTGGTGGTCTATCGAGATGCAATAACGATGTCTAACACCACACACAAGAGTGTGCCTCTGCTCATGTCGTGCGCTGGCAGTGAGCAGTACGACAGTCTATACTACCGCAAGGGAATAATTACCGCCTATAAAGAGGCTGGATACCAAACCGCCTTCTACAGCAACCAGCGTCGCAATCACTCGTTTATCGATGCCTTTGGCTGTGAGGCACACCAGGTGAAGTTTCTCAAAGATAATGTTTCATTTGCTGCCAACAATTTTGATGACCAGTTGGTGGAGTGCGTCAAGAAGCGCTTGGAGAGCTATGATGGCGGCAAGCTGTTTATCGTCGTGCACATGTATGGCTCTCATTTCAATTACAAAGACAGGTATCCTAAGAGCGATGCCGTTTTCAAGCCCGACAATGTGATATCGGCCGAAAAGGTCTATCGCAAGCAGCTTGTCAATGCCTACGACAACTCCATCGTCAATACCGACAAAGTGCTATCGGCTATCATCAGGCTGGTGGATGCTAAGGGGGTGAACAGCGCAGTGGTCTTCACTAGCGATCATGGCGAAGACATCTTCGACGACGAGCGAGGACGATTCCTGCACGCCTCGCCACTGCCCACCTATTACCAGCTGCGCGTGCCACTGCTGGTGTGGACCTCGCAGGCCTATAGCAGCAATTATCCCGAGGCTACTGCCCAACTCATGGCTCATGCTGGTGTGCCAGTATCTACTAACATGGTGGTGTTCCACACCCTGCTCGACCTTAGCGGCATCTCTTCGCCCTACAAGAAAGACGACCTCTCGCTTAGCAACAAAGCCTTTGCGGCACACAAGAGGCTATATATCAATGACCATAACGAAATGCTGCCCCTTGACAGTTGTGGCCTTAAGCAACTCGACATTGATCAGTTCAGAAAGCAGAACTTGCAGTTTCCATAGCTGGTGCTCAATGTGCAATTTCTCAATCACCTACACTTGTTAATAACTTTTTTGGGAAAAATATGTGTATCTGAAATAATAATAGGCGGTTAAGTGCGTTATAAAGGTGTATAACACATTAAAGAAAGGCTGCCTATGCAAGAAAACTACACCGAAGAATTAAAATTCCAATCACAAGAGGAGCAGGTAGAGCGTGGACCAAGGCTCTCTACAATCAATTTCCTCAAGCAATTTGCTAGAGCTTACACCGTTACCGCTATCAGCGAGCCAGGACTTGAAGGCTTCGTGGCAAATTAAAAAAACACTTATCAAAGCAACTCTGGCGCGATATTCCCAGAGCAGAAAAACAAAACACACCACCCAGCTCATTGCAATGGGTGGTGTGTCGTTTTTCGGGGACCTCCGATCCCCGAAAAACTTATTTCGTCAAGGTGATGATGAAAGTGGCGATGGAGATGAGCGTGCCCACCGATGAGAGTCCTAACGACAGTGCTGGTGGCACGTTCCACGACTGGCGGGCGCGGGAGCTGTTGGGCTCAACATAGATGATGTCGTTCTGCTGCAAGTTGAAGCTTGGTGATACAATCATGTTCTTGTCGTTCATGTTCACCGTCTGGATAGAGCGGCTGCCGTCGCTATTGGTGCGTACTATCATCACATTGTCGCGGCGGCCATGAATGGTGAGGTCGCCAGCTTTAGCAATGGCTTCAAGCAGGTTGAGGCGCCCGTTGGTGGCCTTAATCTCACCGGGACTCTTCACCTCGCCCAGGATATAAACTCTAAAGTTCTGGAAGCGCACTTCCACTCCAGGACGCTCGGTGAGGTAGCGAGGATAAATTTGCGACGCAATATAATTCTCGGTAGCGCTTTTGCTCATGCCACCCACATGCAGCGTGCCCAGCAGTGGGAACTCAATATTACCTTTCTCATCAACGAGATAGAAATACATCGAGTTCTCGTTGTTGCTGTTAAGATTGCCGTTGCCACCCAGGTTTGACACGTAGTCAATCTTGTTAAAGGGTTTCACGGCCTCGGTGTTGCTGCTGATGACGTTGATTTGCAGCATGTCGCCGGGCATCACCACGGGGTCGCTGGCTTTGGCAGCACTTTGTAGCACTTCTTGGGGCAGTTGGTTGGCGCCAATCATGTAAGGAATTTCCTTATTAGTGTTGCAGCTGGCAAACAAGAGGACTGCAACCGACAATAGTAATAATAATTTTGGTTTCATACTTATTTGTGGTTTAAATTAATGTCTATTAACAAATATTCGCTTGCAAATTTACTGCATCTTTGCCAATTATCAAAATAATTATCGAAATGTTTTATTGTGGGCTCATTCTGTGAGGTTTTGAGCTAATCTTAAAAAGTTGTTAAATAAGCAATAAATTACTATTATTTAAAATAATGTGTGTAACTTTGTACGACTTTTTTGAAATCCCTACTGGTTGGGGTGATAAAATCAAGATTATTTAATACTTTTCAACTAATAACTAAAACAAGAAATTTACCCAGTGAAAACCTTGAACTTTGAAGACTTGATTCAATTCAGGAAAAAAGCTCAGGCGAACTTTAGCGTTCGTGAACTGAGTTATGCTGCTGTGAGTGAAAAAGCCTGTGGACTAGCCGTTGGTACAGAGCACATTGAGCTGCTCTGCTGCGGTGGTACAGGTTGCAAAGCCTCGAGTAGTGCTAAGATTGTTGATAACCTCAAGGCTGCCATTCAAGCTAATGGCATCGCCAATAAGGTTGATGTGATTGTAACAGGATGTTTCGGCTTCTGCGAGAAGGGTCCCATCGTTAAGGTGATGCCCGACAACACTTTCTACACGCAGGTCAAGCCCGAGGATGCCGACGAGATCGTGAAAGAGCACGTCATCGGTGGACGTAGAGTGGAGCGTCTGCTCTATGTTGACCCCAAGACTCAGGAGCACGTGAGCGACTCTAAGCACATGGACTTCTACCGCAAGCAGAAGCGTGTGGCGCTGCGCAACTGCGGTCTCATCGACCCCGAGAACATCGCCGAGTACATTGCTCGCGACGGTTATGCTGCACTCTCTAACGCACTCCAGAACCAAACTCCCGAGGAAGTTATCGACATCATCAAGAAAGCTGGCCTCCGCGGTCGTGGTGGTGCTGGCTTCCCCACTGGCATGAAGTGGGGCTTCGCCCGTAACTATCAGGCAGAGCACAAGTATGTGGTTTGTAACGCCGACGAGGGTGACCCAGGAGCCTTCATGGACCGCTCTATCATGGAGGGCGACCCTCACTCAGTAATTGAGGCTATGGCACTGTGCGGATACTGTATTGGAGCCAACGAGGGCCTTATCTACATCCGTGCTGAGTACCCACTGGCTGTGCACCGCCTCCAGATTGCCATTGAGCAGGCTCGCGAATATGGCATGCTTGGCAAGCAGATCATGGGCAGTGACTTCAACTTCGACATTGAGATTCGCTACGGTGCTGGCGCTTTTGTCTGTGGTGAGGAGACAGCTCTTATCCACTCGATGGAAGGCAAGCGTGGCGAGCCAACCCTCAAGCCTCCATTCCCCGCCGAGAGCGGTTACATGGGATATCCTACCAACGTTAACAATGTGGAGACACTTGCTAACGTGCCCATCATTCTCACTAAGGGCGCCGACTGGTTCGCCTCTATCGGCACCGAGAAGTCGAAGGGCACAAAAGTGTTTGCCCTGGCAGGTAAAATCAATAACGTGGGCCTCATCGAGGTGCCCATGGGAACTACCTTGCGCGAGATTATCTACGACATTGGTGGTGGCGTGAAAAACGGCAAGAAGTTCAAGGCCGTGCAAACTGGTGGTCCTTCGGGTGGCTGCCTTACCGAGAAACACCTCGACATCCCCATCGACTATGAGCACCTCACTGCTGCTGGCTCGATGATGGGTTCGGGTGGTATGATTGTTATGGACGAGGACGACTGCATGGTGTCGGTTGCCAAGTTCTATCTTGAGTTCACCGTGGGTGAGTCGTGCGGTAAGTGTACTCCTTGCCGCATCGGTAACAAGCGCATGCTCGAGATATTGACACGCATCACCGAGGGCAAGGGCACTATGGACGACATTGACCACCTCAAGTCGCTTGCTGCCACCATCAAGGACACTGCTCTTTGTGGACTGGGCCAGACCTCGCCAAACCCCGTGTTGTCAACTATCGACAATTTCTATGATGAATATGTAGAGCACGTTAAGAAGCACACTTGCCGCGCTAAGCAGTGCAAGGCTCTCTTGACCTACTCCGTTAACCCCGAGAAGTGTAAAGGCTGTGGCGCTTGCGCTCGCAACTGTCCGGCCGACGCTATCATGGGCGATGTGCGCAAACCTCATGTTATTAATCCATTCAAGTGCATACGCTGCGGTATGTGCCAGTCGCGTTGCCACTTCGATGCTATTAAAGTTTTCTAACGACACACGATAATTTTCATCATGGAAGAGAAATTGATAAAACTCACTATAGATAACCACGTAGTGGAGGTGCCCAAGGGCACTACACTGCTGGAGGCCGGCAAGCTCGTCGGCATCGATATCCCCACATTGTGCCACATCGACCTCAAGGGCACTTGTGTGAAGAACAAACCTGCATCTTGCCGCCTGTGTGTGGTAGAGGTGGAGGGACGCCGCAACTTGGCACCAGCGTGTGCCACAGCCTGCATGCCCGACATGGTGGTTCACACCAACTCGGGACGCGTCATTCGCGCTCGCAAGACTATCGCCGAGCTCATCCTCAGCGACCACCCCAACGATTGCCTCACCTGCCCTAAGTGCAGCAACTGTGAGCTTCAGCGTCTGGTAATGCGTCTCAACATTCGTGAGATGCCTTACAACGATGGCGAGAAGAGCCAGCGCAAGAACGAGGTGACTGCTGCCATCACACGCAACATGGAGAAGTGCATCTACTGCCGCCGTTGCGAGAGTGTATGTAACGAGGTGCAGAGTGTGGGTGTGCTTGGCGCCATCCGTCGTGGCTTCGACACCACCATCGCTCCAACCTTCGACCGCATGTTCAAGGACACCGACTGCACTTACTGCGGTCAGTGCGTGGCAGTGTGCCCCGTGGGTGCTCTCACCGAGCGTGACTACACCGACCAGCTCATGGCCGACATCACCGACCCCGACAAGGTGGTTGTGGCTCAGCCTGCTCCCGCTGTGCGCTTCGCTCTGGGCGAGGAGTTTGGCGTGCCTGGCATCGTCACTGGCAAGCTGGCCACCGCATTGCGTGACCTCGGCTTCGACTATGTGTTTGACACCGACTTTGCTGCCGACCTCACCATCATGGAGGAGGGCGCCGAGATTCTCGACCGCCTCAAGAAATTCCTGGCCGGCGACAAGAGCGTGAAGTTGCCTATCATGACTTCGTGCTGCCCAGCATGGGTTAACTTCTTTGAGCATAACTATCCCGACCTGCTCGACTATCCCTCGAGTGCCAAGTCGCCAGCACAGATGTTTGGTGCCGTGGCTAAGACCTACTGGGCCGAGAAGATGGGCATCCCACGTGAGAAACTCGTGGTAGTGTCGATCATGCCTTGCTTGGCCAAGAAGTTTGAGTGTACTCGCGAAGAGTTCAAGGTTGACGGCAATCCCGATGTTGACTACAGCATCTCGACCCGTGAGCTGGCTCGACTCATCAAGCGTGCCAATATCAACTTCGCTCAGCTGCCCGACAGCGACTTCGACAGCCCACTTGGCGAATCGTCAGGCGCCGGCGCCATCTTTGGCGTTACTGGTGGCGTGATGGAGGCTGCTCTGCGCACTTGTTATGAGGTTTACACTGGCAAGACTCTGCCACGCATCAACTTCGACCAGGTGCGCGGTTTCGACGGCATCCGTGAAGCGAAGATCGACCTCAATGGCTTCGAACTCAAGATTTGTGTGGCTCACACCCTGAGCAACGCCCGCATCATCATGGACAAGCTGCGCGCTGGCGAGCTCGACTACCATGTGGTTGAGGTGATGGCATGTCCTGGTGGTTGCATTGGCGGTGCCGGTCAGCCTTACCACCATGGCGACTTCAACGTCATTCAACAGCGTTGCGACGCTCTTTATGCTGAAGACGAAGGCAAGCCCATTCGCAAGAGTCATGAGAACCCCGACATCCAGAAGCTCTACAAGGAATTCCTGGGCGAGCCTCTGAGCGAGAAGTCTCACCACTTGCTCCACACTCACTATTTTGACCGTTCAATAAAGTAATAACTGGCTAAAACCATTATATACACTATGACAAAAGAAATGAAATTGGCATGTAATGTCATTGAGCAGGTGGAGGCCATCTGCGACAAGCATGGTAATAAACCAGGCGAGCTCATCAACATCCTGCACGAGGCACAGTCGATGCACGGCTATCTGCCCGAGGAGATGCAGCGCATCATCGCCCGCAAACTCAATATTCCTGCCTCAAAGGTTTATGGTGTTGTCACTTTCTACTCGTTCTTCACCATGACTCCTAAGGGCAAGCACCCCATCTCGGTGTGCCTCGGCACTGCCTGCTACGTGCGTGGTTCTGAGAAACTGCTCGAGGAAATCAAGCGCATCCTCAATATTGAGGTGGGCGAGACTACCCCCGACGGCAAGTTCTCGCTCGACTGCCTGCGCTGCGTGGGTGCCTGTGGTCTTGCTCCAGTGGTAACCATCGGCGAGAAGGTTTATGGACGCCTCCAGCCTAAGGATGTTCAGAAGATTCTTGAGGAAGTTGGCGACTAAACGTCTCTAACTTTTCAATCCATACTAAAGCGGTCATGCCCCACAATGCGTGGTGAGCATGACCGCTTTGTCTCATCACAGTCGGGATGCGATGGCTCTAGAAGCGCTGTGCCACTAATTTTTGTGATAGGACATAATGATATTTGAGAAACTTTTGTTATCTTTGTGGCATAAAAATGTGAAAGCTATGCCTGAAAACAAAAAAACTCAATCGTCCGTTAGCCCCAGCGAGGCAAGTAAGCAGCCGTCAGAGAGCGTTCAGCAATATGGCTTGAAGGCTCATGACTATGTGCAGGTGCAGTGCTGCTCGGGAAAGCGCTGCCGCAAGAACGACAGCGAGCGCATTGTCAACCTTTTCAAGATGATGCTACACGCCCATGGCGTTGACGACATGGTGGATGTGGTGACCTCGGGGTGCTTTGGCTTCTGCGCCAAGGGTCCCATCGTGCGCATCCTGCCCGACAACATCACCTACACCCACGTCAAGCCCGAGGATGTGAACGTGATTGTTGAGAAGCATGTGGTGCGGGGCGAGCCTGTCGAGGAGCTGAGATATGTGGGGGTGGCTGCACAGCACATCGAGGTGGAGTCGCAGCACTGGAGCTCGTTCAAGCGGCCAGTGTCGCTCGACTCGATGCTGGGCAACTACATTTATGAGATAGGTGGCACGCCATTCTTGAACGTGCTCTCCTATGCCATCGATGCCGAGAAATGCCGCGGATGCACTGCCTGCAAGCGCAACTGCCCGGTGGGGGCCATCAGTGGTACGGTGAAGCACACCCACGTTGTAAATCCCTACAAGTGCACATGCTGCGGCAAGTGCAAGACCAAGTGCAAGTTTGGCGCTATCGATGGCCCTATTGGGGTGCTCGACGAGCGCAACTCGGTCAACGATGTGCTTGCCGACATCGAGAATACCGACAAGCTGGTGGTAGCACAAACTGCTCCCGCAGTGCGCTTCGCTCTGGGCGAGGAGTTTGGCTTGGCGCCAGGCACGGTGGTGACAGGCAAGATGGTCACTGCGCTCCGGCAGCTGGGCTTCGACTATGTGTTTGACACCAACTTTGGCGCCGACTTCACCATCATGGAAGAGAGCGCCGAGCTAATTGACCGCCTCAAGCGCCACATGGCTGGCGACCCCGATGTGAAACTGCCCATGACCACGTCGTGCTGCCCGGCATGGGTCAACTTCTTTGAGAACGACTATCCCGACCTGCGCAAGTATCCCTCTACCTGCAAGTCGCCGGCGCAGATGTTTGGAACGCTGGCCAAGAGCTACTGGGCCGAGAAGATAGGCATTCCACGCGAGAATATCTCGGTAATCTCTATAATGCCGTGTGTAGCAAAGAAATATGAGTGCGCCCGCGACGAGTTTATCTACGACGGCATCCCCGACGTGGATTGCAGCATCACCACCATAGAGCTTGCCGAGATGATTAGAACCCACGGCATCGACTTCGTGAACTTGCCCGACAGCGCATTTGATGACCCCTTGGGCAAGGCCACGGGGGCAGGGCACATTTTTGGCACTACTGGCGGCGTGACCGAGGCTGTGCTCAGGACGGCCTACGAGACATTTACCGGTAAACCGCTTCCAAAAGTGGAATTTACACAGGTGCGTGGCATGGACGGCATTCGTGAGGCGACTATCGACATGGACGGCTTTGAGCTAAAGGTGTGCGTAGTCCACACTCTTAACAACGCCCGCATCATAATGGACAAGCTCCGTGCTGGCGAGCTCGACTATCATCTCGTGGAGGTGATGTCGTGCCCGGGCGGGTGCATTGGCGGCACCGGGCAGCCCTATCACGAGGGCGACATCAGTGTGCTTGAGGCTCGCCAGCAAGCCATGTATGCCACCGATGTCACTAAGATGGTGCGCAAGAGCCACGAGAGCCCGGCCGTGAAGCAGATATATGATGAGTTCCTGGGTAAGCCACTAGGCAAAAAGTCGCACAAGCTCCTCCACACCCACTTCCGCGACAAGTCTATTCTCTCCGATTAACAACAAAAAGATGAGAATTGGGGTCAGGTCCCAATTCTCATTTTGCTTTATGGCAGTGTTGCTGAGTCAATAGTTTAGTTGCTTCCTCTATTATGTCTTCTGCAACAAATTCCCAATAATCACCATTTAAACTATTGATACTTGGCTCGATAGACTCTACTGGTATGTTTGATAGTATCGATATCACGTTATCTCGGTCTAAACCATATGGAAATCTTTGTAAACCAAAATTGATTATATCGTCAAGTGCGAAAGTATTCATCAGTTCATGGATGTCCCAGAAATCTTTTCCACGAGTGGAATTGCTAATTGCAAGGATTTTCATTGCCGCTATATCTCTTATGTCAGAAATGCGAAGATTATCATCTATAACGGGTGGAAAAAGGAACGAGTCGGTATAATACAAATCTACTTTAACCAAATTGTCTTTATTGTCACCACAGTATATTGTATAGCCAGGAGCTGTGGTGGTCAATGTGTCGAGACCGTCGGCAATGGTGAAATTCTTTTTAAAGAAATGTGTTATGCTGCTCAAATCCATCGTACCATATTCTCTATCGGTGAAAAGGTCAATATCAACCGATATTCGATGTCCAAGCTGCAGTGCTAGTGCTGTGCCACCCACAAGGCGAAACTCTTTGAAAGTTTCGTCCTGCATAAATTTTCGTAGAGTACTTAACAGATTGGGTGATATTGTGTTGTAATGCAGTGTCATTGCAGGTGTTTTTTTATCATGTGTTCACGTTGAGTTTGTCTCCATTCGTTTTGAATAGAACGTAATGTGTCTTTAACCATTTGAATACCATAGAGTTTTATGATTGCTGTAACTTCGTCATCATTCCCGTATTCAAAAATTCTTTGGATAATCCAGCATTTATGTTTTTCCCAATCAAGAGTCTCAATATTTATATCCCAAAACAACGTCTTTCTTATTGAAGAAAGCTCTGTTGGCAAGTGTGCTTGCGCTTTGGCATATTGATAGATGTCGTGATGGCTTTGTAACAGATAAAAATAGCCGATATGTGGTACTGGCAGTATTTCTGAAATTATGGCGGAGGTCTCGATTGTAAAACGACGTTTGTTGTTAATCAAGTCGTTAATTCGCTGGGTGATAATGCCAGTTTTGTCAGACAATTGTTTTTGACTGATTTTTTCCTTTTTCAAGATGCGGCGTAGCACTGCACCTGCTGGAATTGAATTATATTTTAGATACTGTTCATACATATTTGCTGCAAAGATAATACAAAAATAAAAAGTAACCAAATTTTGGTTACTTTTTATTATGCTTTATGGCAGCGACACTTTGTCGAGGATGCCTTGCAGGTGGGCGATGGCGAGGCCGTAGTTGGTGATTGGCACGCCTTGCTGCTGCGCTCGCCTGATGCGCGAGAGCATGAGGCGGCGGTTGAACATGCAGGCACCGCAGTGTACTATCAGGTCATATTTTTTCAGGTCGGCAGGATAGTCCTTTCCGGCATGGATGTCGCAGGTGATGGTCTCGCCCAGTCGCTTGCGCAGCATGCGTGGAATCTTCACGCGCCCAATGTCTTCGCTCATGGGGGCGTGGGTGCAGGCCTCGGCAATGAGGACTCGCGACTGTGGGGTGAGGCGGTCGATGGCTCGGGCTCCCTCAATGAGCACATCGATGTTGCCCTTGGTAGCTGCCATCAGCACCGAGAACGAGGTGAGCAGGCTGCCTTCGGGCTTCTGCTCATAGACTTGTGCAAAGACTTGCGAGTCGGTGATGATAAGAGCTGGTGGCTCGCGCATTGCATCAAGGCTCCGCTTGAGGGTTTCTACTGCGCAGCATGTGGCTATGCATCCCTTGTCGAGCAGGTCGCGGAGGGTTTGCACCTGCGGCAGGATGAGTCGCCCCTTTGGTGCTTGTGGGTCTTGCGGCATCACAAGCAGCACCTTGTCGCCAGGCTTGGCAAGGCCGGCGGTGAGGCTGGTGGGCTCGTCGTCGCCAGCGGCGAGGGCAAGAGCCTTGCGAAGCTCGGCGATGCCTTGATGGTTCTGGGCACTAACTGCCACTGGCTTAATTCCTAGTGCAGTGGTTATCTGCTCAGCCACATCTTCTTTATTGCCCATGGCATCCACTTTGTTGAGCACTGCCACAGTGGCGATTTCAAGGCGTCGCAGCTCTTCGAGCCACAGCTTCTCTAGGCTGAGGTCGCTGGCTTGGTCCATGACGAGCAGAGCCATGTCGGCCTGGTCGAGAACGCGGTGGGTGCGCTCGTTGCGCAGAGTGCCCACGGTGCCCTCGTCGTCAAAGCCGGCAGTGTCGATGAGCAAGCATGGCCCCAGTGGCAGTATCTCCATTGCTCGGTTCACGGGGTCGGTGGTGGTGCCAGCCTCGGGCGAGACAATGGCCACTTGCTGGCCAGTGAGTGCATTGAGAAGTGACGATTTACCCACGTTTCGCCGTCCAAAGATGGCGATGTGACGACGTAATGACTGCGGTGCACTGTTCATTATAGTCATTTTTTGGATTTGTTGCGTTGACAACGCAACAAACAGGACGTGTTTTAGAACCTGAAATCTCTTTCGCCGTTAGCGATATCTATCAATCGGCGGTTGGCGAGGTCGCGTATGCGGTCGTCGGGCAGCTTCTCTAGCTCGCGGCGTATGAGGGCTTCGCCTTTCTCGCGGGTGGCGGGGCTGGCATAGTCCTCAAGGTACTCCTTGAGTGTGATCATTGCGTTAGGAGTGCAGCAGTAGCTTATCTTGCCGCGTTTCACGAGGCTCATGAAGCGGTCGCCGGTTCGTCCCTCGCGGTAGCATGCTGTGCAGAAACTGGGCAGGTAGTCGATGTCGAGCAGCCAGTGTATCACCTCGTCGAGGCTGCGCTGGTCGCTCACGTCGAACTGTGCAGTGTCGTCGTGGCGCTCCTCGGTGGTGTAGCCGCCCACGCTGGTGCGCGACCCGCCGCTAATTTGCGAGATTCCCAGCTCGAGCACTTTCTCACGCACACGCTGCGACTCGCGAGTGGAGATAATCATGCCGGTGTAAGGTGCCGCTAGGCGAATTATTGCGACAATCTTGCAGAAGATGTCGTCGGGCAGGGTGTCGGGGAACTGGTCGAGCGAGATGTCGTCGGCAGGACAGATGCGTGGCACGCTGATGGTGTGAGGTCCCACGCCCATGCGTGCCTCCAGGTGCTCGGCGTGCATGAGCAGGCCCACCAAGTCGTAGCGATAGGTCGTCAAGCCATAGAGCACGCCTATGCCCACATCGTCGCAGCCTCCCTCCATGGCGCGGTCCATCGCCTCGGTGTGGTAGCAATAGTCGCTCTTGGGGCCAGTGGGATGCAACTTCTCGTAGTTTTCCTTGTTGTAGGTCTCCTGGAAGAGGATGTAGGTGCCAATTCCGGCGGCCTTGAGCTTGGCATAGTTCTCGACAGTGGTGGCGGCGATGTTCACGTTCACGCGGCGAATGGCGCCGTTGCCCACCTTAGTGTCGTAGATTGTCTTAATCGACTCGAGGATATACTCAATGGGGTTGAGCACTGGGTGCTCGCCAGCCTCAAGAGCCAGGCGCTTGTGACCCATCTGCTCCAAGGCGATGACCTCCTGGCGTATCTCCTCTTGCGTGAGCTTCTTGCGGGGAATGGTGTGGTTCTTGCCGTGATAGGGGCAATAGACACAACCGTTGATGCAGTAGTTTGACAGGTAGAGTGGGGCAAAGAGCACTATGCGGTTGCCATAGAGCTTCTGCTTCACCTCGCGGGCAAGGTTCTCAAAGCGTTGAATTAGGTCGGGCTGGTCGCACTCGAGCAGCACGGCAGCCTCGCGGTGGGTGAGGCCCTTGCAGGTTGCGGCTTTGTTTATAATTTCTTCAATCAGAGCGCGGTTGCTGCGGTTGCGGGCAGCATAGTCGAGCGTCTCCATTATCTCGCCGTGGTCAATAAACTCCTCGGCATGAGCTGATTTTGGGTTATACATAGTTTCACACAGTGTCGTTTCACTCCACAATGTGTTTAGTACATTATCAAGTCAACGACTTCTTTTTAAATAGTTATTTGTTACGGTTTCTTATATTTTAATTGATGATAGTAAGCTTCATTATGAATTAATTATGCGTTGATTAAAGTCGCCTCGTCCCCAGTTGATGTGGTAACCTATTGTGGCGAGTTGCTTATTGAGCTGTGCTATGCCTTCGGCAGCCTCGGCGTTAGAAATGGCCTTGCCGTCGTAGAGGGTATAGTTGGCGCGCACCGCAGTGGGGGAGAGGTTGGGCATCACCACATTAGCGCCAGCCATGATGCCCATTGTGCGGCCATCGGCAGCAATGGTGTTAAGGGCTGTGGTGCTGGGTATCAACGCACTGGGGAACATGAGCCTGAAGATGCTGTAGAGCCGGCAGGTGAGGTCGGCGCTGCCAGTGGCACACTTGCCCAGCGGCGTGTCGTGCTGTGGCACAAAGGGTCCAATGCCTATCATTTCGGGCTTAAACCCTTCTATGAACTCAATGTCCTCAACAATGTGGTTGAGCGATTGCCATGGACTGCCCACCATGATGCCGGTGCCCACCTGATAGCCTAGCTCCTTGAGCCATGCGAGGCATTGCAGGCGGTTGTCGAGCGACATCTCGGCGGGGTGGAGTCGTGCGTAGTGCTCAGCGTTGTGGCTCTCATGGCGCAACAGGTAGCGGTCGGCACCAGCCTTGCGCAACGCTGCATACACCTCCCTGGGCCACTCGCCCAGCGACAGCGTGATGGCGCAGTCGGGATAGTAGTGCCTGATTGCCGCCACCAGCTCGATGAGCCATGGGGCCTTGTCGCGCGGCAGCTCGCCGCCTTGCAGCACAAAGGTTCTGAATCCTAGTCCATACCCCTGTTGGCAGCTTTGCAGCACCTGCTCGGTGGTGAGCACATAACGCTCCACCGCCGTGTTGCTCTTGCGTATGCCGCAATATAGGCAGTCGTTGCGGCACACGTTGGTGAGCTCCACCAGCCCCCGCACAAAGATTCCCTTGCCAAACACCTCATCACCCACCTCACGAGCCTGCTCATGCAAGTAGGTGACAACGCCCTCGTCGTCACACTCCAGCAACGCCTTGTAGCCACTACTATCCAGGTGTCGCTGCTCTCGCAATATGTCAATAAGTTCTCTCATGCTTGCAACCTGCAAAAGTACAAAAAAGCAATTTATGTGACAAATATATATTGAATTTCTTTTCAACCTTTTTTTGTTAATAGAATTAATTGTATTTTTGCACCATGGTAAATAAAAACCTTAGCAACATAAAAATAGAGCATCATCCTTTTGAGCCGTTCGTGCCCGATGGGGCGGTGATGCTGATGCTTGGCACCTTCCCGCCCAAGCCCGAGCGATGGTCAATGGAGTTTTATTACCCTAACAAAATCAACGACATGTGGCGCATCATGGGGCTGATTTTCTTCAATGATAAGAACCACTTTTGGATCGAAGAAGAGAAGCGTTTTGACCTGCCTAAGCTGAAAGCTTTTCTCACTGAGAAGAAAATAGCCCTCTACGACACCGCCATGCGTGTGCGTCGCCTCAAGGACAATGCCAGCGACAAGTTTCTTGATATAGTGGAAACTATCGACCTCAAGTTTTTTTTCGAAAAGTGTCCCACACTCCGTGCCATTGTCACTGCTGGCGAGAAGGCTACAGACGTCATTGCCCAGAAGGCAGGGGTAGTGGTGCCCAAGACGGGTGAAGTGGTGCCTTGCAGCTATGCAGGTCACGACTTTGACCTTTATCGAATGCCATCGTCATCACGGGCCTATCCGCTATCGCTTGAGAAAAAAGCCGAGGCCTATCGCTCGATGTTTCTCAAATTAGGATGTGAAGTGTAAAAAAAATTGTAACTTTGCAGCCACTAATTATAGAACTACAATATGAACGACCACAAAAAATTGATATTATTCCTGCTCGCTTTAGTGGCGGCAGTGCTCATGAGCGACGCATGCTTCGCGCAAGATGCAGCACAAGCCGCCAGCGCCGAGCCGTCGTGGACCGAGAAGCTATACTTCTGGTTTAAAGACCACATGAACTACTGGACCATCATCATTCTGATGGCTATAGAAAGTTCAGTAATACCCTTGCCTAGCGAGGTGGTGGTGCCACCGGCTGCCTATTTCTCACTGCAAGCCAACAGCAGCCTCGACTTTTGGCTGGTGATACTTGTCGCCACAGTGGGGGCCTATCTTGGCTCGGCTATCAACTATGGCCTCTCGATGCTCATAGGCCGCCCCATCATCTACGCTTTTGCCGATAGTAAAGTGGGTCATTTCCTGCATCTTTCTAAAGAGAAAATGGAGCGAGCAGAGCAGTATTTCCAGCAAAAGGGCTCTGTCTCTATCTTCTTTGGCCGACTGCTGCCGGCAGTGCGTCACCTCATATCCATTCCGGCAGGACTCTCGCGCATGAATTTCGCTACGTTCAGCTTCTTCACCATCATTGGTGCCGGAATATGGAACATTGTCCTGGCGGGACTTGGCTACCTGCTTTATCGCATCGTGCCCGACGACACGCAGTTCTTCGCCCAACTCGAGCACTACAACCACTACTTGAAGATTGCAGGATTCATCGTCCTGGGAGCAGTAATAGTCTTCATCATCTACAAAGTGGTAAAAAACAAGAAGACAAGAAAACAAGAAGACGAGAAGACAAGATAACAAGAATAGGTTGAGTGTGTTGCGATACCATCGCAACAAAACTATTAACTAAGATCTCTTAACCCTTAACCCTTAACCCTTAACTATGATAGTTTCCCCCTCATTACTTAGTGCCGACTTTGGCAACCTTGCCCGTGACCTGGAGATGATAAACCAGAGCAAGGCGCAGATGCTTCACCTCGACGTGATGGATGGTGTGTTCGTGCCTAACATCTCCTTCGGTTTTCCCGTGATAAAATATGTGCAGCAGCTGTGCAAGAAACCTCTCGACGTGCATCTAATGATTGTGGAGCCGCAGAAGTTTGTCAACGAGGTGCGCGACTGTGGAGCCGCGATTATGAACGTCCACTATGAGGCTTGCAACCACCTCGACCGCGTGGTGCAGCAGATTCATGATGCTGGCATGAAGGCTGGGGTCACCATCAACCCTGCCACACCGGTGTGCCTGCTGCGCGACATCGTGGCGCAGCTCGACCTGGTGCTCCTCATGTCGGTCAACCCAGGTTTTGGCGGACAAAAGTTCATCCCCAACACCCTCAACAAGGTGCGTGAGCTGCGCGCTCTCATGGCCGAGACCGGCTCAAGAGCTGTGATAGAGGTTGATGGCGGCGTTAACGATGTCACGGGCAAGCAGCTCGCTGCGGCAGGTGCCGATGTGCTAGTGGCTGGAAACTATGTGTTTAAGGACACCGACCCGCTCAAAGCAATCGAAACTCTTTACAATTTGTGAAGTTTTTTGCGATAAAGTTTGCGCAGTTTAAGAAAAAAGTGCTATCTTTGCACCCGCAAAACGAATAACGACCATTGGAAAGATGCCGGAGTGGTCGAACGGGGCGGTCTCGAAAACCGTTAACCCCTTTCGGGGTTCCAGGGTTCGAATCCCTGTCTTTCCGCTATATCGGGGTAACATGGTGAAAGTGAGCCATTTACCCCAATTTTTTTAAAATATCGGGACGGTAAATGTACGATATTTTTTAGCTGATTTTTGTAGTCAACATTTTTAGCCCAATGTCACATTACTCGCGATTTGGACAAAAAATGTTAAAAAAATGTTGTCTCCAACAAAACTAAGAACAGCTACACAAGTAGTCGGTTTTAGCTATCCAAAACTGCATACGGGAAAAAGTTGGTATGTGGATTTTTACGCAACAGATCCTACAACTGGAGAATTGCGTCGGAAGAAATTCAGTTTGGATGGGCTAAAGAAAATTTCAGAAAGAAAACGTCGGGCAGCCGAAATTATCGAGGCTGTGACCCGAAGATTGCGAGAAGGATGGAATCCATGGGTTGAAGTCAAAGAGAGCCGTGGGTTTACATTAATGTCAGATTGTCTCGACCTCTATCTTGAGTATGTTGAGAAGAAAGGTGACCGCTATAAGACGAAGATGCGTTACAAATCTAGTGTAAATATTCTTCGTGAATTCTTCGTCTCGCGTTCAGTTCCACCTAAGTATGTTTATCAGTTAGACTCTGCTCTTATTAATGACTTTCTTGATTGGATATTGCTTGACCGAGATTCCTCTGCAAGAACGCGCAACAACTATCGAGCATGGGTTTTCGGCTTGTGTGAGTTCTTGAAATCACGTAAGTATCTTACAAATAATCCAGCAGCGAATATCCCAAAAATAAGAGAGACAGCTAAGATTCGTAAGGATTTGACAAAGGAGATGTTGGCAGAGATGCGTAAGAATCTAAAGGAGAAAGATCCCTATTTCTTGTTGGCCTGTGAACTGGAATATTACACCTTCATCCGTCCCAATGAGTTAAGTCATTTACGTGTCCAAGATGTGTCTTTAGAATATCAAACAATATTCGTGTCTGGATCTTTCAGTAAGAATCATAAGGATGGTTATGTCGGTATCAATACTCGAATCTGCAATTTGATGATTGAGTTACAGGTTCTTGAAAAGCCAGGAGAGTATTATCTCTTTGGCAAGAACTTTATCCCTAACAAAAAGAGAAGCAATGCCGACCAGTATAATCGTCGTTGGAAGAAGATGAGAGAAGAATTAGGCTGGAGTGAGGAATATCAGTTTTACTCACTGAAAGATAGCGGTATCAGGGATTTGGCTAACGATGCAGGTATTGTCGTTGCTCGTGACCAAGCTCGTCATAGCGATGTTTCCACCACCAACAGATACATTCAGGTTCACCCGAATGATGTCCATGAGGCCACTAAGACTTTTGAAGGCGAGCTATAATTCAGATAACCCTGAAAAACTCGCCTTTCATCAGTTGTGACATGCCTTCTTCTCCGAACGTGGCAGTAATCTTCTCACATAGGTATTTCTTTCCATCGATAAAGAATGTGGAGCGTACATTGGGAATCTCTTTGGCAAGGAAGGAGAACTGGTATTTCTTCTTTCGGTCAATGTTAGTGAACGAGGTGCGCTCTACTCCCTGTCCGTAGGCTTGGTTGTTGATGCGTAATGAGAAGGGATGGTTTGCATATATTGCTCGCCAGGTTATTGTCAGCGTGCCTTGTGGTGAGTCGGTATTCTGTGTCACATAAGAATAATCCGTGTCATAAGAGTCAATCCACGGATGCGGCAGATGTGGCGGGAACATTGCAGTCGCTCCATCCCAAAATGCCACATTCAGGTTGCTGAATATCTCATCCTTCGCCTCCCTCTCACCGTTGCCTACAGTGCGACAAGCACCGAATTGAATCACTTCGTCTATATCAGTATAGTCAGAGAGGAAAGGATTGTTTGGGTTATGAGAGTGGTGTGCTGGACCAGTATCTGCATCATTGCCAAAGTCACCACACTCCAGGAATACTATTGGTCCTTTATCTCTATCTGTGGCATCGATGCACACCGGCACAATTCTCAATTCTTCAATGCTGTCACGGTTCTCCTCGTCAAGGATGAGATTTCCGAATCGGTTCACCGGCACCAGTCGGCACACATTGCCCCAAGTCTCGAATACATTGCCACCTTGTGTGCGGTATTCAATCCTTTCCACCACTTCCACCACGAAGTA
>ONJX01000024.1 GCA_900318255.1 uncultured Prevotellaceae bacterium
CATCAACGCATACTCATCGGCGGCTGCTATTCCTCTGGTGGGTTACATCATCGCTCCTATTGCGGCAGCGATGGCTGTGGCGGCTGGTATGGTGCAGGTGGCGGCAATCAAGAAACAACAGCAGCAGTCAGCTTCGGAGGGCTATGCAAAGGGTGGTTTCACAAAGCCTGGTACCGTGGACGAGGTGGCTGGAGTGGTGCACGCAGGGGAATGGGTGGCTTCGCAGAAACTGCTCGCTTCGCCTGTGGCGCGTCCGCTGATAGAGGCACTGGACTATGCTCAACGAACAAATACTATCGGCTCTCTGCGTGGCAGTGACGTGTCGCGCTCGATAACGGCACCAGCAGCTATCACAAATATGCAACCGCAGGTGATTATTCAGGAGAATGCGGAACTGAGAGAGACAATCAAGCAACTGAAAGAACGACTTGATGAGCCTTTTGTTACCGTGAACACCGTTACTGGTGATCTCGGTATCAAACAGGCGCAGGACAGTTATCAACGATTGATAAATAATAAATCTCCAAAAAACAAGAGGAAATGATACTTACAATTAACGGACAACAAGTAGCGTTGAAGAAAGGCGCATCGATAGAATATGTTTCTGAGAACCGCATTTTTACTGATGCTGATGACTACAGCATGGAGATTGAGCTGCCTCTGGCGGGATGCTCACAGAACCTGGCAGTCTTTGGAATGCTTACACGTAAGGACGTGGATGCTGAAACCATCTATTATGACGCTGTGCTGCAGGACACGGACTTCTACAAAAGAGGAGCTGTGGTGATAACTGAGATTACTCACGAGTATGTGAAGGTGCAGTTTCTTGAGAAAAGATCTTATCAGAACTTCTTTCCTCGCTTCGACGAGAAGTACATCAATGAGCTTGACCTCGGGAATTGGCCTAGTCTGACTCCATCAAACATAACGCCTCAGCAGATGTGGTCCCGATGGCAGGACTACACGGCGTTGCCATGGGTGAACAACTCGACTGGCGTTCTGCAGAACTGCGTGAAGTGGAACAGCTCGCAGAACCGATATGAATGGAAAACAGATGGGGATAATGACGATGACTTGGACTATTCAAAAGGTTTCTCGTTCCAGCCGAACCTGCTGTGGCTGACCAAAAAGATATGTGACGCTCTCGGCTATACATACGACTTCTCGATGTGGGAGAACAGCATATACAAGTACCTTATTGTCATGAACACCACTCCTTATGTATGGTCATCAGGTAAATGGGCGACTGCTCTTCCTCATTGGACAATCAACGAGTTCTTTATGGAACTGGAGAACCTGCTTCTCTATGAGTTTGACATCGACCACAAGAAGGGGCATATAAACTGTTCCAAGACGCAGGAGAATGTAGAGTCGGCAGGGAATGTTCTTATTGAGCAAGTGGTGGATGAGTTCTCTGTGGAAGTGGACACGGAAGATGAGGACGACTACAAGGCTATGCTGAACCGTGGGTATGCAAAAGGCGGCCACCGCTTGGACAACTTCTATTCATGTGAATGGTACATACATCGGCTCACAAAGCCTGACGGCACTGTGAAGTGCACGGAATACGAGACGCTGGCGCAACTGCTTGCACATAGACTGAAGCAGGACTGCATAAGCGACAACACCGAGCCTCGTGGTAGCAACTTATATCCTGGCGGCAAATGGGGCTTGCACCATGCGCAGGACGTAGACACATACTTCGTGGTGGAAGTGGTGGAAAGGATTGAATACCGCACGCAAGGTGGCAATGTATTCGAGACTTGGGGCAATGTGTGCCGACTAGTGCCGGTGAACCGATTCGGTAATCTCATCCTTGACGAGGAGAACCGCGACAGCATTGAAGAATTGAGAATTGTGCCGGTGTGCATCGATGCCACAGATAGAGTTAAAGGACCGATAACATTCCTGGAGTGTGGAGACTTCGGCAATGATGCTGACACTGGCCCAGCTCACCACTCGCATAACCCGAACAATCCTTTCCTCTCTGACTATGCTGACATAGACGAAGTGATTCAGTTCGGGGCTTGCCGCACTGTAGGTAATGGTGAGAGAGAAGCGAAGGATGAGATATTCAGTAACCTGAATGTGGCATTCTGGGATGGGGCGACTGCAATGTTCCCGCCACATCTTCCGCATCCGTGGATTGACTCTTTTGACACGGATTATTCTTACGTGACACAGAACACCGACTCACCACAAGGTACGCTGACAATAACATGGAGAGCTATATATGCAAACCATCCCTTCTCGCTGCGCATCAACAACCAGGCATACGGACAAGGAGTGGAGCGCACATCGTTCACTAACATCGACCGAAAGAAGAAATACCAGTTCTCCTTCCTTGCCAAAGAGATTCCTAATGTACGCTCCACATTCTTCATCGATGGTAAGAAATACCTTTGCGAGAAGATTACTGCAACGTTCTCCGAAGATGGCATGTCAAACTTATTGAAGGGAGAATTCTATAAAATAATATAGGCTATATTAATATGAAAGGAAATCTCCGGGCACTTTGCTCGGAGATTTTTGTTATATGGCATAATATTTGCAGTAATGATAGCGATAATGTCATCGGTTATGAAATCAGTAATGTTAGCATCTAACTCATTGAAAATCGTTACTCGGTGCAGTAATGAAAGCAAAGATGATTTCATTAATAGTTTCTGTAATGGTTGCAGTTATGAAAGCAGTTTTGCAGTCATTTTTTACTATATAATACCCAATCCAATACTTTTCTATTGGCTGCATCGACTTTTGATTGGTCAAAATCTATATAAATGTCTGTGACAGTGTTTCCACCATGTCCCAGGGCATGAGCAATAGTATCTCTTGGAATATCAAGAGAAGCAGCTATTGTTGCCCAAGAATGACGTGCCCAATAAGTTGATATTTCAGGGAATAAAGGTTTATACTCTTTCTTTCCTCCCAGTCCACTACGCTTCACTGGCCCAATATTCTTCAAGGCTCGATTTATTCGTTTGGTATAGTCCTTATAATCCTTGTAACGGTCAAGGATATTTAAGAGGTAATTCTCTCCTTTATATTTGTTGATTATCTCGAGTGCCTCAGGCTCCACCTTAATACTATATAGGCGGTTGGTCTTTGCACGGTAAAAATCAATTCGCCCATCCACGATGCTCTTTAGGTGGCATAGGTCAATAGCATTGATGCCCAACAACATGAACATCAACTTGAACATATCAAGATATTGCTGAGCATGCTTCTCACATGGAAAACTGAATAGTTTACGAAGATCTTCTACCTTAAGATTGCGTTTGCGAGTGGCTACGTTGCGGATGGAGAAGCGACGGAAAGGATAGAAATTTGTAATCTCATCATCTATAGCCTCATTGAAGACTGCTCGAATGTTTCGTAAGTGAATGTTTCTTGCATTCTTTGAAGGCGACTGCTTCATCATATAGTTATCAAACTTAGTCAGCCACTCTTTAGTAATGTCTTCAAATGCAAGTTCTTGAAGCGAAGCACCAGCGTACTCTGTCATACGCTTATATGTTTCCATATAAATGCGTTTTGTGCTTTCTTTCTTGCTATCTGCAAAGCGAACATAGCGACTTGCAAATAGATTCTTCTTTCGTTGAGCATCTTTCTTTGCTTCAGCTTTCTCTGGATGCAATTGTTCAACGATATAATTCTTAACCTCGGTAGTCGTCATGGAGTTAAGCTTACCTGCGTTGGCAAGGGTGATGATATAAGTATCAATCTGTTGCTTTACGCCTGTAATATATACATTTAGCAACTTAGCATCAGGACGCTTCACAACAATGTTGTTTTCTCTGTCCCATTCGTGAGGAAACAACTTTGCTTCAAGAGTAATGTAGGCAGACATACCTCTATGAGCTATACCTACTTTAAGAAAACTCGGTTTGCCGCTTTTTGTTTTGCGGTCATCTAGATAAAATCTAGTATTTGCCATAGTCAAAATTGACGCATCTTTACAAAAAAGTCGCTCGTGTTTTCGCTCGTCTAACAAGAAAGTCGCTCGTATTTTCGCTCGTCAAATTGTCCAAAAATATCCACGATTATCCAACTTTGTACAAGATTGCGATTTTTTTTTGACCTTTTTTGATATTTTCTATAAAAGAAAAAACGCTGAAAATCAGACAATTCTCTTGATTTTCAACGTATTTCTTATAAAGTCGGGATGACTAGATTCGAACTAGCGACCCCACGCCCCCCAGACGCGTACTCTAACCGGACTGAGCTACATCCCGAACAAGCATTCTCGAAGAAAGCGTTGCCATAATGTGTGGTGCTTTTTCGAAAAGCGATGCAAAGTTACTGCTTTGGTTTGAATTGTGCAAACTTTTTTTGATTTTTTTCTTTTTTTCTGGGTCAATTTTCTTAAAAAGGCTTGTTTGTATGGTGTGGATGGTGATTTTGCGGGGGTGTATTGACAGTAAAGTGGCGGCTCTAGCTCCGCCACTTTACTGTTTTTGCACAGCAAACAGACTAGTACTCCATCATGGGAGGTAGTTCTTTGGCTTGTGCCACCATTCTTTCGACCTCGACGAGTGCTGGAACTCGGTTGACCAGGTTCTTCGCAGCGTTCACTTCTTCGAGCTTTGGCTGCAGGTTGGCAGGCACTCGGTTGCGTAGTTCTTTCACGGTGTCAACTCCAGCGGCCTCGAGCAGTTCGCTGAACTGTGGTCCCACACCTTTGATGCGCATCAGGTCGGCATGATTTGTCCACTTGAGGATTAGCTTGCCGCTAATGCCGGTTGCTTCTTCCAGGGCTTTGCGTCCTGCGGGTTTCGCGCATTTCTCGAGTAGAGCGTCGGTGTCGTTGATGCCTGCTGCTATGAGTTTAGGAGCATATACTTCTCCCACGCCTTCGATGTCGATAATCTTGTAAGCCATAAGAAATATAAAGTTTAAATAGTTAATAATTGGTTAGTGAATATCTTGTTGCAAATGTAGGCATAATTATTTCAAAATGCAAGTATTTTCTTGATTTTTTTGAGGGTTTAAATCATCAAAACAAAGCATTAATCACTTAAAAAAAACATTAATTGCTAATTGAGCGAATGGTGCGAACTTTTAATTGCTGAAAATCAACGTTCTAATGCAAGCTTAGATTTTAAGTGATTAAAGAAGAAAAGTGCGACCCGAGCAAGACAAAGCATCAGTATGCCAAAGAACTTGCTATCGTGAGCATTTTTTAAAATTGAGAGAGGAGTCTTTTTGCCAATTATGCTTGTGCCCACTTCCTGCTTGTTACAACCCCTCAAAACATGTTAATCTTATAAAAATGACTGAGTTTTTCTCAGCTTTTTTTGTAACTTTGCAAGCTAAAATAGCATTTTATGGTGCCTGACAATTACAAGTCACACTCATGGCACCAATATTATAAAGTAATTAATTGTATATGAAACGAAACGCTTTAGGACGCGGGCTAGACTCGCTCATATCGATGGACTCGATGGACGAGATACAGCTTAGCGGCTCATCAGCCATCAGCAACATCGCCATTGGCGACATTGAGCCTAATCCTGACCAGCCACGCACCTCGTTTGACAAAGAGGCTCTCAACGAGCTGGCCGCTTCGATTAAAGAGCTGGGCATCATCCAGCCTCTCACCTTGCGGCAGCTTGCGGGCCAGAGATATCAAATAATCTCGGGTGAGCGACGCTATCGTGCCGCAAAAATCGCTGGTTTGACCAGTGTGCCGGCCTACATACGCGATGCCAATGACACCGAGCTCACCGAGATGGCCCTGATTGAGAACATCCAGCGCGAGGACCTCAATGCCATTGAGATTGCTCTCACCTTTCGCAAGCTCATTGACCAGTATCACCTCACTCAGGAGCGTCTGAGCGAGCGCATAGGCAAGAAGCGCACCACGATTGCCAACTTCCTGCGCCTGCTCAACCTGCCTGCCGAGGTGCAACTGGGTCTGCGCGACAAGAAGCTCGACATGGGCCACGCTCGTGCCATCCTCTCGGTTGGCGACCCTGCAATGCAGTTAAAATTGTATAACGAGACACTTAAAAAAGGTTTATCCGTTCGCCAAGTTGAGCAACTGGCAAAGCAATATCAGGAAATCGTCAAAAAAGGTGAACAGCCACAGAAAGACGCTGCCAAGCACCACAGCACCGCCGATTTTGACATCCTCACAAGTCATCTGACCAAGGCTTTTGGTGTGAAGGTGAAGATGGCATGCGATGCCAGCGGTAAAGGAAAAATAACATTTGCCTTCAACAGCGATGATGAACTTGACAGAATTATTAGTATCTTTGACCGCTTAAAAGAATAATAACGGCGTCGTGTACACTCGCCTCCTTAGCCCCGACCTTATGAGCTATGAAGCTAGTGTGCAACGCGCCCCAGTGAGTTTTGAAGTGAGACATCACGGCCACATATCATCTATTGCGTCAAGCCTGGCACTGCTGCTGGTGTGCACGGCAGCCACCTTCTCACTGCACGCGCAAGAAGGCGACTTCGGTCATGCGCGCGACACCGTGGTGGTGGCCGACAGCACAATGCTGCTCAGCGCCACGCTCGACCAAGGGGCGAAGCCTGCCATCAACGATAAGCTCAAGTTTAACCCAAACCCTATGCGGGCGATGTGGCTCTCGGCACTGTGCCCAGGAGCAGGGCAAATCTACAACCGCCGTTACTGGAAGCTGCCAATCGTCATTGGTGCCTTTGTGGGGTTGACCTATGGCACGTCGTGGAACAACCGCATGCTCAACGACTACTCCAAGGCCTACCGCGACATTACCGACAACGATCCCAACACGCGCAGCTACATGGACTTCTATCCACCCACCGTTAAGGAGAGCGACCTCGACAAGACATGGCTCACCAGCACCCTCAAGAACCGCAAGGACTACTACCGCCGCTACCGCGACATCTGCATCATTGGCATAGCAGCGGTGTATCTGCTCAACGTCATCGACGCCTATGTGGATGCGTCGATGATGCACTTCGACGTGAGCGACGACCTGTCGATGCGGCTGCGCCCGGCAGTAATCGAGAGTAGCATTTCACGCTTGCCCTCGGTGGGCTTAGGGTGCGCATTCTCATTTTAACTATAACACACGAAACATCACAACAAGAAAACACAATATTAATCATGAAATATAAGGTTCTATTATTAACAGCAGTCACGTTAGTGACCACATGCCTTGGCGCCAGTGCCAAGAACATTCTCTCGCTCAAGGAGTCGATTACCGACAATGCCATTGTCTTTCCTTCGAGTTTTGAGACCAACACTAAAGAGATGATGGAGAACTGGTATCTTAAGAACTATGCCATCATCGATGAGTCAAATATCGAAAACCGCGATTATGGACTCGTGAGCGACGCTGAGTACATCAAGCGACTGAAAGCTCTGCCCACCGAGATAGAGATGCCTTTTAACCAAATCGTGAAAAGCTACATTGAGCGATACATCGTCAGGAGCCGCACTCTCGTGGCACAGATGTTAGGCATGTGCCCTTATTACATGCCCATCTTTGAGGAAGCCCTAGAGCGCCACAAGATGCCACTTGAGCTCAAGTATATACCTATCATTGAGTCGGCACTCAACCCCAATGCCGTGTCGCCAGCAGGCGCTGGCGGCCTGTGGCAGTTCATGATCACCACAGCCAAAGGGGTGGGTCTCACCGTAGATACCCAGCTCGATGAGCGCCGCGACCCCTACAAATCGAGCGAGAAAGCTGCCGTCTATTTCAAGCAGCTCTACGACACCTACCACGACTGGTCGCTCGCCATCGCCGCCTACAACTGCGGCCCCGGCAACGTGAACAAGGCCATACGCCGCGCTGGCACCGACAACCCTGACTTTTGGGAAATCTACAACTACCTGCCTCGTGAGACACGTGGCTATGTGCCAGCATTCATTGCCGCCAACTATGTGATGACCTACTATCAAAAACACAACATCAACCCAACCCTCACCAAGAAACCACTCATCATCGACACCGTGGCGGTAACCAAACGCATACACCTCAACCAAATCTCCGACGTGCTCAACATACCACTCGATGAGATAAAAATCCTCAACCCGCAATACCGTGCAGGAGTCATCAATGGATCGCAGGCTCGACCTCTCACTCTGGCACTGCCATCACAGCAAATCTACAGCTACATCATGGCTGAAGACAGAATAGAGAACTACCAAAAGAACATCTACGCACAGAGGGGTGAAGTAAAGCCTGGAGATGTGAGAGCCATTGTGGGCGAAGACGAGATTCCCGACAAATACATCTACCACACTGTGACCGATGGCGAAGATTTCATAGAGATTGCCGACCGCTATGGCATGGAATATGACGACCTTAAAGAGCTCAACCAGCTCACATCCACCACACTGCATCCAGGGCAAGTGCTGCAAGTGATTAACATGAACTCCGTTATCGAAGAAACTGTCATGGGTTCGCAGAGCGGCAATCCCTATAACAACCAAACATCGCAGGAGCTAGTTGCACAAAACAACAATAGCAGAAACAACAGCCGTGACTACGGCAACAACAACTATCGCGACGACAACAGCAGCTACAACAGCAACCACGACAACAACCGCAACCACGACAACAACCGCAACCGCGACAACAGCAGCTACAACAACAATCGCGACAACAACCGCAACCGCGACAACAACAGCAGTGACAACAACCGCAACAACAGCAGCAACTACAATAGCAACCGCAACAACAGCAGCAGCAACTACAGCAACCGCGACAAGCAGCCTGTGCCACCCAAACCCGAAAAAACCAAGACACAACCCAAGAACACAGTCCCCGAAAAGCAAAACACCAGCAAAGACACCCCAAAAAGCGAAAACAAGAGCAACAACACTGCCAAGAACGACAATAAGAACAACATTGCCAAGAACGACAACAAAAACAACAAGAACGACAAAAAGAACAATAACAACAAGGGCAAAAACACTCAAAAAGAGGATAAGAAGCCTCAAAGCACTAAGCACAGAGTGAAAGAAGGCGACAACCTCACCAAGCTCGCCAACCATTATGGGGTGAGCCAAGAAGACCTGCGCGCTGCTAACAACATCAACGGTGACCACATTGAGATAGGTCAAGATATCACCATCCCCGAAAAGGGATATGCCAAGAAGCACCCACAACCCAAACAGCAAGCCAAAGAGCAACCCAAACAGCAACACCAAGTGAAACAGCATAGTACCAGCCAGAACAAAGACCGAGAAAAGAACAACACAGCTGCAGAACAAAGCAAAAACAAAAACAAGAACAACAACGACTCAACAAACCGACACAACAGAAAGAACAAGGACAACACTGCAACCAAGCAAGACAAGAACGAAAAGGGTAAGAACAATAACACCACTACTCAGCATAACAACAAAAGCAAGAACAACAATAACACAACTACCCAGCAGAACAATAAAAGCAACAAGTCAGGAAAGAAGAAATAAAATCTTCCCCTCACCAAAAAACTCAAGCGAGATGTGCAGTGTGCTGCCATCTCGCTTGAGTTTATTACAGGCTACTTCCCATATTCCACTTGTGGCTCGGCAGCCAGCGGCAGAGCATTATCCTCTTCGGCTGGATAGAGCTTTGCGCCATTAGTCTCAAGATATATCTGGCTCAGGCGGCGACTCAGCGCCAGCAGTGTGGCTCTGCGACTGGCCTTGCTGAGCTGGCACTCCCACACCACCAGCACATACCACCCCATCTTGTGAAGCAGACGGTAGTTGCGCTCATCGCGCTCACGGTTGCGACGGAATTTTGCTGTCCAAAATCGACATTGGTCAGCGGCACCCTATACTTGTCGCAGCCTTCATGAGCATGCCAAAAGCACCCGTTTACAAATATCACGGTGCTATATTTTGTGAGCACTATATCGGGACTGCCAGGTAGCTGCTTCGCGTTCACACGATAGCGGTAGCCTTGTCTCCACAGCCAGCGGCGCACAACCATCTCGGGATTAGTGTCGCGGCTGCCTATGCGACTCATGCAGCGATGTCGCTGCTCAGGTGTCATCTTGTCGGCCATCGTAGCAATAAAAGCAAGGAGGGAGACATCACTCCCCTACTCCCTGCTCCTTCTCATTCTATACCCAAAGATCTTTTCACCTCTGCAGTGACGTCGATAGCTCCAGCGCCTGTATATACCACGGGCACCCTCGACACATCTATAATATAGGTGTAGTGCCCAGCATCACCCACCACCTTGATGGCAGCATTTATCTTGGCATAAATGGGAGTTTCCAGCTCCTGCTTGATAGCGGCCAGAGCGGCCTGGCTCTTGGCTAGAAACGACTCAATAGAGCTGTTGCTCTCCTGTATCTCTCGCACGCGGCGGTCGCGAATCGTGGCTGGTGTGTCGCCTGCCAGGCCTTGATAAGCGGCATACTTGTCGTTAAACTCCTGTTGCATCATCTCATACTCTGCCTTGTACTGCTGCGACGCCTTCTCGAGTTGCTCATTGGCTCGCTGGCTCTCGGGCATGGCAGCAAAAATTGCTTGCACATCAACTGTGGCAATCTTCATCTGTGCCATCAGTGCCATGGGCAGCGTCAGCAGAGCAAGCATCAATAATCGTTTAATATTCATCGTTGTGTCTTTTAATATTCAAGGTTATGATACTTCACAATCTTGAGTTAAGTTTTCTTCACCACAAAGGTAACACTTTTTGTGCGTGCTTTGCACTTTTTCATCAAAAAAAATTGGCCAACGGTGATGGTTACACCTTTGGCCAATTCATTTCTTCAATATGCAATAAATTACTTAATGCCAAGTTTTGCCTTCACCTTAGCCGAGATGTCCTCGATGTTGTTGCCTTGATAAAGGAGAGTTGCTGAGTCGAGGATGCCGGCAAAGCCACCTTCGGCGCCAACAGCGGTGATAGCAGTCATCAGCTTCTGCTGAATGGGAGCCATCAGTGTCTCTTGCTGTTTCTGAATGTCTTGCTGGGCAGTCTGCATGAAATTCTGATAGCGAGTATAGAGGTCTTCCAGCTCTTTAGCCTTAGCCATAGCAGTAGGGTCGCTTTCGGGTTTTGCCATGCCTTTTGTAAGAGTCTCTAGCTCGGCCTGCTTTTTGTTGAACTCATCTTGAAGAGCCTTGGCTTGAGTCTCATACTTACCGCTCAGCTCATTGAGAGTATTCTTCATTGTTGCAAACTCGGGCATAACATTAAGAATTTCGGTTGGATTTACTGCACCTAGCTTAACGGTTTGAGCTTGAATGCACATAGGAACAGCCACGAGGACTGCAAGTAAAAATTTCTTGAACATAATCAATTAATTGGTTATTATTAAGTATTATTAATTTTTAGTGGAATAGTGGAATAGTAGAATAGTGGAATAGTTATATCAACTGTAAACTATTAACCTTGCGCTACTTAGAGTATCCTAGCTTCTCAAGCACCTGATTGCTGATGTCGATGTTGGGAGATGCAAAGATGATGCTTTGCGACGAAGCACGATCAAATATCACTTGCAGGCCTCGCTCCTCACTCACCTTCTTCACAGCGGCATAGATGTCGTCCTGGATGGGTTTCATCAGCGATTGACGCTTCTTGAAGAGCTCTCCTTGAGGGCCAAAATACTTGGCATTGAGCTGCATTGCCTCTTTCTCCTTGGCAACGATTTCCTCTTCTTTCTTTTTCTTTTGGTCATCGGTGAGGAACACCGACTCGCTCTGGTAGTTCTTATACATGGCGTCGGCAGCCTTCTTGAGCTCGTCAACCTCGCGCTGCCAGCGCTGCGACACTTGATTTAACTGCTCATTGGCCATCTCATAGGCTGGAATGTTCTTGAGGATATACTCCATGTCAACGAGTGCAAACTTCTGAGCACTGGCAGTTGCCATGCAGGCAACCATTGCCACTAATAATAATGCAAACTTTTTCATGTTGTCTCTATTACGTATCTAAATTTGTTAATATTTTGCTTGTTTTTGACTGCTTTTTAAGTTAAAAGTTTAATTCTTGAGGACAGATTTCAGAAACATGAGGTCAGAAGCACTCAACTCTTTACATTTCACACTGATCTTAGAATTCCTGTCCCAGCACAAAGTGGAAGTTGCTGCCTCCCTTATTGCCATAAACCTTGTCGAAACCATAACCCCAGTCTATACCCATCATGCCAATCATTGGCAGATAGATGCGAGCTCCCACGCCAGCTGAGCGCTTGAGGTCAAATGGGTTGAATTTCTTAACGCTAGTCCATGCATTACCAGCCTCAACAAAGGCGAGAGCATAGATGGTGGCACTGTTAGAGAGCATGAATGGGAAGTGAAGTTCCACGCCCAGGCGGGTGTAGGCATAACCTTCCTGGCCATAAGGTGTGAAGGCACCATTCTCATAGCCGCGCAGGGCAATAGTCTCGGTAGCGTAGGTGTAGCTTCCGCTCATGCCATCACCGCCCACATAGAAGGTCTCAAAAGGCGACTTCAGGTGTTTGTTCCAGCTGCCGAGCAAGCCAAAGTCGGCACGGGTCATCAGCACCAGTGTCCAGCGGCCATTGGGGTCGGTAAGTGGAGTGTAGGTCTTAGACTGGAACTTGAGCTTCCAGTATTCTATCCAGTGATAAAGCTCTTTCTTCGACGCATCGGTACCCGCCTCGCTCAATGCCTTCCAGTCTTTCTTGCCAAAGAGGTTGGCTGGTGGTGTAGCGTGGAATGAGAGAGTAAACGAACTGCCGCGACGTGTGTAAAGCGGGTTATCGATACTGTTGCGCGAGAGCGTGAGTCCTAGCACTAGCGAGTTGCTCACACCGTTCTTCATGTAGTACATGTACTCCCAGTTCTTGAGGCTATACCACTGATAGCTCAGGTCGGCCATGAGAGTGAAGTAGTCGTCGGGCCACTTCAGGCGCTTACCAAAGCCCAGAGTCACACCCGCCATCTGCAAGCACTTGCCTGGGTCGTAGGCGTTCTCATAATAGTTATTGCCATAGTAGTTGCCCATGTAACTGTTATAGCCATTATACATGCCATTATACAGAGTGTTGAGATAGTAGTTCTGATACTGGCTGTTGTAGAACGACGAGTTAATGCCTGTGGTGCGGCTGTAGAATGCCGACACTTGCAGCGTGTTGGGGCGCTTGCCACCAAACCACGGGTCAACAAACGAGAGGCTGTAGGCTTGATAATACTTGGCATTGGTCTGCGCACTAATCGAGAAAGTCTGTCCATCGCCCTGTGGGATGATGCCCTTGAACGATGATGGATGGAACAGGTTCTTTATAGAGAAATTAGTGAACTTGAGTGTCACCTTGCCTATGATTCCCGTCTGGCCCCAACCTGCCGAGAGCTCAATCTGGTCGTTAGCTTTCGACTCCAGGTTAAGGATAATGTCAACGGTGCCATCTTCCTCGTTGGGCTCCGGGCGGATGTCCATCTTCTCGGGGTCGAAATGGCCTGTCTGGGCTATCTCACGAGCCGAGCGCACCAGGTCTTCCTTGCTGAAGAGCTCACCAGGACGCACACGCAGCTCACGGCGCACCACCTTCTCATAGAGGCGGTCATTGCCGTTGATGACCACTTTGTTGATGCGAGCTTGCTTGCCCTCATAGATGCGCATCTCCAAGTCAACAGAGTCGCCCTCTATCTTGGTCTCGGTGGGGATGAGCTGGAAAAACAGGTATCCGTTGTTCATATATAAGTTAGAAACGGCATCGTCATCTTCGCTCACGCGCTTGTTGAGCAACTTTTGGTTATACACGTCACCTTTCTCAAATCCCAGCACCTCGTTGAGTGTGGCTGTGGGATACACTGTATTACCCACCCAGTTGATGTTTGAGATATAATATTTCTTACCCTCATCAATCTTGAGGTAAACGTCAACCGATTTTTCGTTGAAGGTAGCTACGCTGTCCCACACTATCACAGCGTCGCGGTAACCATTCTCGTTATATTTGTCGATAATGCGCTGCTTGTCTTCCTCATAGTCGGTGCGCACAAATTTCTTTTGGCTGAACCACTTCAGCACGTTGAGAATGCCACTCTCGTTGGTCTTCTTCATGGTGCGCTTTATCTTGCCATCGCTAAACACCTCGTTGCCTTCAACATAGATTTTGTGAACGCTCACCTTCTCGTGTTTATCGACAACAACGTCAACAATCACCTCGTTCTGTTTGCTCAAGTCGGGTTGCTGTTGCACCTTGCATGTGGCTTTTTCAAAGCCTTTAGCGGCATAATATTTCTCGATAATCTGCTCAATGCGATTAGAGATGTTGGGCGTGATTTGGCTTCCCACCAAATTTCCCAGCCGCTCGGTGATGTCCTTCTGCTCGCCTTTCTTCATGCCAAGGAAGTTGACTTTTGAGATGCGGGGCTGCTGCCGCAGGTTGAATTCCAACCATGCCTTGTCGCCATGAATTTTCTCAACCTTGATTTGCACCTTTGAGAAAAGTCCCTGACGCCAGAAGCGCTTAGCGGCGGCCTTGAGCTCGCTGCCAGGAATCTCGATGCGTTGCCCAATACTCAGTCCCGAGTAACCTATCACGACATAATCCTCATAGTTGTCAACTCCTGTGACCTTTATGCCGGCAATCACATATTTTGTAGGAGCGCCATTAAAGGAGAGCTTAGGATAGAAAATTGTATCGTTCAGGGTGTATGTCTCTTGGGCACTGCTGTGAGATGCGCCTAGTGTCATCACCGCCAGAAAGACCATTATGAATTTAATATATCGCATATTATTTTGTGTGGTAATGTTTTTTATGATCGTGTTTTATTTTGACATCAACTGCTCACTGGTTTTGCCATAGCGACGCTCACGCTGCTGATAGTTCACGATAGCTTCGCAAAAATCGTCTTTAGTGAAGTCGGGCCAAAATTTGTTGGTGAAAAATAGCTCACTGTAAGCAATCTGCCACAACAGGAAGTTGCTGATGCGCTCGTCGCCAGCGGTGCGTATGAGCAGGTCGGGGTCGGGCATGTGGCCAGTGGCAAGATGCGACGAGAAGAGCTCGGCATCTATTGCGTCAACCTCGATTTCCCCAGCAGCAGCCTTGCGAGCCAGCGACTTGCACGCCTCTACTATCTCCCACCGCGACGAGTAGCTCAACGCCAGGCACAGCACAAGCCCCGTGCAGTGCGACGTGTCGTCGATGCACTTGGCCAGACGCTGCTTAGCAAAGGCGGGCATGCGCTCCAGGTCGCCTATGGCAGTAAGCCGCACGTTGTTCTTGATAAGGTCGGGAGTCTGCTGCTCTATCGACACCACTATCAAGTTCATCAGTGCGTCAACCTCATCTTGAGGACGGTTCCAGTTCTCGGTCGAGAAGGTGTAGAGCGTGAGGTAGCCTATCCCCAGCTCGCTAGCTATCTCGGTGATTTGCCTCACCGTGGTCACGCCATTTTCATGACCCATAGAGCGCATCAGTCCGCGCTGCTTTGCCCAGCGCCCGTTGCCATCCATTATGATGGCCACATGCTTGGGAAGGCGAGTGCGGTCTATTTTATCTATCAATGACATATCTATGTGTGTGTTGTTAGCCATTTTATTTTACTCTATATAATGACATTTCACGCAGCGCTTGCTAAACTCATAGGTAATGGTAAACATCGCCACCGAGTACCAGTCGGTGTTCTTTGCGATGCCGTGATTGTAGCCATAGAGGTCGGTTATGCCATCAAGCTTGTCGCAGAACGACTTGCGCATTGTGAACTCAAATCCCAGGTTTAGACGTTCTTTCAACCTGAACTTCACGCCAGCGCCCAGCGGCAGCACCATGCCAAAACTTGTGTTGCCATTAGCAAACGAGAGCTCTGCGCCAAGGCCCACTGTCAGGTAAGGCGTGAGGCGCTTATAGTGCTTGTAGCGCGGGCCGTCGCCAAAGTGGAAGAAGTTAAACTCCACCTGTCCTGCCAGGTCCACCACATGAGCGTTGAAGCTGAACTGCTGGTCAAAGGGAAACTTCGACTCTATGTTCTTGCTGTCGCCAGCAAGGTTCACATACAGGAGGTTGCCCTTAAACGAGAAACGTGTGTTGAGATTGTAGCGGAATATTCCACCGCCTGCCACACGCGGCATCTTATACATGTTGCTCCTGTTAGCATCGCCCAGATAGCCTGTCACACCCACTGCTGGACCTATCTCATAGCGATAGGTCTGGCTCCATGCCAGCATAGTGCCCACAAGCACTAAGGCCATTATCGTTGCGGTTTTCTTTATCATAATGATAGCTACTTTCATGCTTTGGTTATAATAATGAAAAACGCTGATTGGCGATGAAAAAGTATATTTTCAATGAGCAACAAGTCATTAATTAATTTTTTTTAGAATACTGGTTTGAAGGTGAGACGTTGCAACACACCTTCCCACACACTGCCCAGTGCAGTGCCATTGGCGGCATAACCACCAAAGAGGTAGATATAAGAGCAATCCCACTGGGTCACTGGCGTCACTTGCCCAGGATCGTAAGAGTTAAGACGAGGGGCACCAGCTCCCAAAGTGCGGTCAAACACAATTACCTGAGCCCCACTAAAGGCAGGAATTGATGCTGGCAAGAGCACAGTTTCCTCTCCTTTGCTCCAGTTGATGCCCTGGTTGCGAGAAATATAGGTTGTGGTGTTGAGGGTGCCATCGGCAAGCTTGCCACCCACCACCATCCAAGTCACGCGCTTGTTGTAAGTGGCCGAGGTCGTGGAGCGCAAATAGGTGTAGTAGCTAAACAAAGTGGCGTCGCTCATAGCAGGCAGCACTCCGCCAGCATTGCTCACCATGCCCCATCGCTCGCCATCATAGCCCCACACCGCATTGGTCAAGGCACCACTGGCAAGCACTCCACCCATGCACATGGCCTGCTGCTTGGCAGTCCACTCATTGGCGGCCATCACCAGCTGGCTCATGCCACTGACGGGGAAGTTGCTGTCGAGCTTCTGCGACACAAAGCCATCACGAGCAGGATACTCATCATGAACCCACGATGTGCCATCGTTCTTCACACCCAGGATGCGGTCGTCATAGGCTCCCACGATGGCATTCCACGACACACCGCAGTGAGTCCAGCTCGTTCCCATGTCGGCACTGCTGTAGAGCTCACCAGTCTCGTCAAGTATATATAGGCCTTGAACGCTGGCGGTAAAGCTCCTCACTTGTGGGACAAAGGGAAACGAAATCGCCTTCTTGCTCCATGGGCCAGTCATCGGATCCTCGGTAGTGCTGAGCACATAGCTGCCATTATCATCTACCAGGCACATAAAGCTGCCATTGAGCATCACTGTCTTTGATGCCCTGAGGGTGGATGACACATTGGGCAAGTCGCGACGACGACTCTGGTCCCACACAATGAGGTCGGGCATCTGCTGGTGAACATTCACTTTCACCTTATAGTCACGGGTGTTGACTCCATCGCGAGAGGTGACACGCAAGGTCACGTCGCCACTGAAGTCGATAGAATCATTTGATCCACTCCTGTAGGTTATAATGGTATCCTTCTGAACTGTGCCGTTCTTAACGATAAACTGCCTGCTGGCAACCGTGCTAGCGCTAGTGACATTGACACACAAAGCGGTCACACGAGTGCCATAGGGCAACGAGTCGGCATTATAAATCAAACCGCGCTCCTGGTCGATGGCAAAAGTCACCGAGTCGAGACCAACGGCAATTTTAGTGTTAGCTTTCAACGAGAATGCACTCACCAGCGTGGTGCTATAAGAGTAAGAGCTATAGTTGCTCTCTGTGCTGGTCGTGGGCTCATCTTTCTTGTTGCACGAGGCAACGGTCGTGGCAAGCAGCAAGAAGACCATGATGTATAATGGAAAGTGTCTGTTCATTTTCTATATTTTATTAAAAATAACTTGCAAAGTTACAACAAAACAAGCTACAACACCACATTTTATGCCGATTATTATCAACATTTTTTCTAAATGCCATGTTTTAAGCGTGTAAAATTAGTATTAATAAACCAATGCACACTCCTTAATTAAGATAATAAAAGGCAAATGCCCATTTTTTACACCTTTTTAACGAACCAACGCAACTAACCTCAATTTGTATATTATAATAGATAATCTACTTTAAAAAATCTTTTTTTTGGAAAAATCAAGCAACAATGCGAATAAGCGAGAAAAGATGTAGGGACAAGGCGTGACTTGTTCGCGCCCAATGCCTTGCGAGCGTGAGCATCCTATCTATCAATCGATTGTTTTTATTTTTTAGAGTGGACCCTATACTCAATCATTATAGAACAGGCCACACACTAGCGTCAAGTAGCGAGGCACATTGTTGTCCTTACTCCACACCATGTCGATGCCCAGCAAGTCGCTAGCGGTCTTGCTCACGTTAAAGCCGTAGGCCTCGAGAGAGGGGCGCACCACCTCGGGATGACGGCAAGGCTTGCCCTCAACACGAGCACAAGGTGCATCGCCGCAACGCTCGCACTTGCCCACAAAGCCGAAAGCAACCCCCCGCTTCTCACGCTCCAGCTCCAGCAAGCGACGATTAAGGCGCTCCAGCTCAGGTCGCATGACGTCATACACACGCTCCATGGGCATCCGCTGGTCGTGAGGCGTGAGTTTCACACCCAGGATCATCACCTTCTCGTAGGGCAGCAAGTCCTGCAACGTGTCGTGGTCGAATGGCGGGCACCCCCAGCGATTGCCATAATTTGGGCACTGCCGGCAACAAGCCTCAAAAGTCGCCACATCACGAAACTCGCGCACATACCGCTCACGGTCAACCTCGGCAACACATTCCTCAATGTCATAGTTCTTATTGTCCATAATTATATATATATAAATCTTAAAACTTTGATTTGTGAGTGTGAGTGAGCTGCTTAGTGAAAGAGGAAGTAAGAACAAGCCATTGTGTCAACATTCTACATTTCATCTAGCAGACAGCAATAACTTAGTGGCAAAGATAAACAATTTTTTCAATACCACAAAAAATCGGAAAAAGGGGTCGGTTCTTTTTGTCCGTTTTTTATCGTTCTACAATAAAAATCGGAAAAAGGGGACGGTTCTTTTTGTCCGTTTTTTATCGTTTTACAACAAAAATCGGAAAAAGGGGTCGGTTCTTTTTGTCCGTTTTTATCGTTTTGCAATAAAAATCGGAAAAAGGGGTCGGTTCTTTTTGTCCGCTTTTTGTCCGTTTTGAACTAATTGGGGACGGTTCTTTTTGTCCGATTTTTTGAATTTTGAATTAGAGTTGAATATTTTTGCTTTTCTCGTTTTTTGGATTTATCTTTGCAAAAAGAAACATAATCGCACAATTTTCAATTAAAATAAAACATTTTGCACAATGAAAAAGACATTACTATTACTGATGTGGGCATGGGCAATGATTGCAGGTGCGCAGCAGGTCACAGTGACGAGCTCCACACCGCTGCTCCGCGGCATTGAGCCAGCCTTCTACCCCACCCTAAGCCCTAGCGGAGACCGTCTGCTCTACAGCGACGCTGATGCCCATGGATTAAAGATGCTTGACCTTGCCACCAGTAAGGTCGCCACCATTAGCGAAGAGCGAGGCGCGGGCTTCGACGCCAAGTGGAGTAACGACGGCCATGTGTATTACGTCACCAGCATGGTTGACGAGAAAAGCCGACTGGTGTATCGCACTGGCAAGCGCTATGACCTCTCGCGCCAGGTGAGCGACGTGGTGCTCGAGCCTCAGCACGGAGCAGTACACCTCGAGAGCGGAGCAGCAGGCATGGCGATGCACGGCGACAAGCGCTCCTTTTCCACTTCACCAAAGCGTGGAGTCAGTGTCTATACCACTGGTTCGCAGCTTGTTGTGAATATCAATGGCAAGGAAAACCGCTACACTCCCGTTGAGAGCTATGCTGGCTACCTGTGGGCGAGTGTCTCGCCCGCTGGCGACAAGGTCGCCTTCTTTGCTGCTGGCCGTGGCATCGTGGTCACCACCCTGCAAGGCAAGGTGCTCGCTGAGCTGGGCAACTACGAGATGCCTTGCTGGTTTAACAACGACTACATCGTTGCCCAAAATGCCAGCGACGACGGTTATCAATACACCTCGTCGCAAATCTTACTGCTCAAGGCCGACGGCACCTGGCGCCACGAGCTCACCCCCAAGACCTCGATGACCATGCAGCCCACCGCGGGCGGCGGCAAGATTGCCTACACCACCATCGACGGCAACCTCACTGTGATAACTATTGATATTAACCAGTAACAACACTGCAACGATTATGAAAAAGTTTTTCTATACATTAGCATTGGCAATGGTTGTTGCAGTTTTCTTTTCTGCAATAGCTGCTGGCGACTACATGCCACACGTCTATATCAACCCTGGCCATGGCGGGCATGAGAGCGATGACCGCAACGTGGTGATCTATCCGTTTGCAGCTGGCGACACCTCGGGCTACTGGGAGTCGAACTCCAACCTCAAGAAGGGCTTTGCTCTGAACAACTGCCTGCGCGCCAAGGGCTACACCACCAGCATGTCGCGCGTGACAAACGACGCCAACAGCGACCTTGCCCTCTCGACAATCGTGGCGCTGTGCAACAGCAGCGGCGCCGACATCTTTTATGCAATACACAGCAACGCCACGGGCGTGCCATCGCGTCGCAACCACATCCTGGGTCTCTATCGCGGTCCCACAGGCTCACCCGTTGTGCCCAACAGCGACGTGCTCGCCAGCACCCTCATGCAACGCTTGCAGGTGAACGCCGCTGCGGTGTGGACGAGCAACTACCAGATTGCCGGCGACTTCACCTTCTATCCCGACTGGAACAACCAGGGCCTAGGCGTGCTGCGAGGCAATCATGCCGTGTCGATGCTCAGCGAGGGCTCCTTCCACGACTATATTCCCGAGACCTACCGTCTCATGAACGACAATTACTGCTGGATGGAGGGCTGGAACTTCTCGCTCGGTGCCGACGACTACTTTGGCTACTCATTCTTCGACAAGGGTGCCGTGGCTGGCAACATACGCGACAACCGCATGCCACGCGTGATTAACGACTTCATCATGTTTGGCGACGACAACCGCGAGCCAGTGAGCAACGCCACAGTAATCCTCATGGACATGAACGACACGCCACTCGACACCTGCTACACCGACGACATGTATAACGGCATCTACGCCTTCAAAATGCTCGACCCAGGCACATATAAGATAAAGGTGGAGCAAGAGCACTATTTTCCCCAGACCAAAGAGGTCACCATCGAGGCAAACAAATCGAAATACTGCAACTTCGACCTGGCACGTGTGCGCGAGACACCTCCCGAGGTCATCAACTACACTCCAGTGTGGCACGAAGGCGACGCTCCACTCAAGGCCAACACCCCCGTGGTGTTTGAGTTCAACTGGGACATGAACACCGAGGCCACCGAGGCAGCATTCCACATCGAGCCAGCCGTGGAAGGACACTTCCGCTGGGAAGACAGCAACTATCGCATGGTGTTTGAGCCTAACGACGCCTACGACGTGAACACCCTCTACACCGTGACTCTCGACACCACCGCCGAGCATGGTGGAGGCATGAGACTACAACAACCATTCACCCTCCAGTTCAAAACCACCTACCGCAAGTATCTTGAGGTAATCGACATCTTCCCGCACCAGGGCGACAAAGTGCACTACAAGAACGCCATCATAGAGCTGCGCACCGACTCGATGCTCAACAACAGCTACTACTACGACAAGATTGTCCTTACCGACAAGGACGGCAACGCCCTCACCTACAACCGCCGAAACACCAAGACAGGCAAGAATACCGACCCATTTGGTTTCATCCGCATCCCTGTTGCCAGCACCATGACTCCTGGCGAGGAATACACCCTCACCATCTACAAGGAGATGAGCGACACCGCAGGAATCCATCTGCCCGAGACCATCGTCAACAAGTTCATCGCAGTTGATGCCGGCGAGGAGAAACCCGACGCCACTGTAATCGAGGGATTTGAGGACGCCAGCACATTCTCGATGGTTGCAGCTACGAGCAATGGTCAAGAGGGCACAGTTCTTAGCAACTCCACCGATCGCCTCTTTGGCAGCAAGTCGCTGCAGATCAAATATCCATGTTGGCCTCCGTTTGATAAGGTGGTACAAGCTATTGCAACCCGTGATAATGCCCTGGGTGGTCAATACGAATTTACCAGCACTGCCATATCCGAAGCCACAATAGCCGGCAACGAGGAACTCTCGCTACACATTTTTGGCGACATGAGTTATGTGGACGTGATGATCTATCTCAGTAGCACAGATAACAGCAGTCCTAAGTCAACCCCCTCATGGGTGTACGATCACCCAATCTTCGACTTTGGCAAAATTGACTTCCACGGATGGCGCTATGTAACAGGCAAAGTGCGATATTTAACAGGCGAAGTAGGACACCTCAATCCTAACAAGACCTATAAGATTGAGTCAATATTTATAGGTAACGAACCTGAATCCCCCATCAAGATTTCTAGTGCTACCATCAAGCTCGACAACCTGCTCAAGGGGCAGAAGGCTTGGGTGCGTGGCGATGTGAACGGCGACGGAGTGGTCACTGCAACCGACATCACCGAGCTATATAACTACTTGCTCAACAACGACGACAGTCACATTGTGAATGGCGACCAATCCGGGGACGGCATTATCACAGCTGCCGATATCACTGCCGTTTATGGCGTGCTGCTCGGGCCAAGCAATGGGGCACCTGCCATCGACCCTGTACCTGTACCCGAACCTGCTGCCAACAGCAGCGTGAAGGTGGGCCCAGTGCCCTCGAGCGACTACATCATGGCTAGCGCTCCTAGCTACATCATGGGCGTGGAGCTCTACGACATGAGCGGCAACCTCGTGGCGCGCAACGGCGGCAACTACATGAACGTGGGCAGCATGCGCGACGGCCACTATATATTAAAAGTATATACCAGCAACAACGTTTCATCTCACCACACAATCGTGAAACACTAAAATAACAACATAAAGCTCCAAGCACTAGACTTCAAGTCTAGGTAGAACGTTCTACCTAGACTTGAAGTCTTTGATAACTAAAAACTTTTTCTTACCTTTGCGCTGATTTTCTCAACACCTTGAGCCGACAAAGGCTACAACATTCATTTTCACCATATTACCAGTCTTAAATCATTTTATCACACAAAATGGCCAACGCACATCACTATAGTGGATTGACAGAGGAACAAGTTCTTGAGAGCCGGCGACAACACGGCGCCAATGTCTTCACACCACCCAAAAAATCTACTTTCTGGGACAACCTCAAAGGGGCATGCACGCACTGGATAGGCCTCAGCACAATTACATTAGGCACGATATTCTCCATAGTGTCATTAGTGGCTGGATGGGGAGGAGACACCTCATGGGCCATGCCACTTGTTGCACTGACAGCGGCCATCCTTATAATAATGGTGGGCTCATTTGGAGCATTTAAGGACGCACTTTTTAGAATTCTGATCACTGCTTTTGCACTGTCGCTAGGCATTGCCATCTATGAGCATGTGTGGGAACACGCACCCTACACCGTGTTCTTCGAACCCATAGGAATTATTTTAGCACTGCTGCTGGCAACGGGCATCGCCTTCCTCCTTGAGCTACGCAACGAGAAAACATTCCTCAGCCTTAACGAGGTCAACGATGACACGCTAGTGAAAGTGATAAGAAACAACAATGTGAGCCAAGTGCCACGCAAGGACATAGTGGTGGGTGACATCGTTCTGCTTGAGACGGGTGAGGAGGTGCCTGCCGATTGCCAACTCCTGGAATCGCTCAACCTGCTCGTCAACGAGTCGTCGCTCACTGGCGAGCCACAAGCCGAAAAAACCACGAAACAAGAGCATTTCGACATTGATGCCACCTACCCCTCTAACCACATCCTAAAAGGCACCATCGTCATCGACGGATATTGCACAGCACAGGTCTTCAACGTGGGCGACAAGACCGAGAGCGGAAAAGTTTTTGAGGCAGCACAGGTCGATGAAGGTGATCCCACACCACTTAGCGAGAAACTCGACAAACTGGCCCGCCTGATAACCAAGGCCAGCTACCTCATTGCTGCGCTAATTATCGTGGGGCGAATAATATCATTCTTCATAGGCGCCCACCACAACATCGACTGGCTCGACTTCACGGCCTATGTGCTCAACACCATCATGATTGCCGTCACCCTCATTGTGGTGGCAGTCCCCGAGGGATTACCCATGAGCGTGACGTTAAGCCTGGCATTGAGCATGCGCAAGCTCATGAAAGAGAACACACTGCCACGCACCATGCATTCCTGCGAGACTATGGGAGCTACTTCGGTCATCTGCACCGATAAGACCGGAACACTCACAAAAAATCAAATGCAGGTAGCCGATGAGAAACTCGAAGACATAAAACCCGAGTTAATCGAAGAGATGATTGCCGTCAACTCCACAGCTAACCTCGACTTCTCTAACAAAGCGGTCACAAAAGCTATAGGTAACCCCACCGAAGGGGCACTCCTGCTGTGGATGAACGCGAGAGGCATCAACTACATGCCCATCAGGGAGCGAGTGGAAATCATCGATCGCCTGCCTTTCTCTACCGAGAACAAATACATGGCAACCATCGCCATCTCAAGAGTGCTAGGCAAGAGGGTGCTATATGTGAAAGGAGCGCCCGAAATTCTGCTTGCACACTCCCACCTCACCCAAGAGCAAAAGCTCAAATATGAACAGCTGCTCGTTGACTATCAAAACAAGGCTATGCGCACTCTGGCTATGGCCTATCTTGAGCTAGGCGAAGGAGAAACCGTGTTTCATGACGGTAAAATAAAAGATGCCGAGTTGATTTTTGCCGGCATCTTTGCAATCTCCGACCCCGTGCGCACCGATGTGCCTGCATCCATCAAGGAATGTATCGACGCTGGCATTCAAGTGAAAATCGTCACTGGCGACACCCCAGGCACCGCTAAGGAGATAGGACGACAAATTGGCCTCTGGACCGACGACGATGGTGATGGCAACATCCTCACAGGAAGCGACTTCGCTGCCATCAGCGATGAAGAACTCGCCACTCGTGTTCAAGACGTGAAAATCGTCTCGCGTGCCAAGCCTAGCGACAAGGAGCGACTCGTGAAGATGCTCAAGAAGCAAGGCATGGTGGTGGCTGTCACTGGCGATGGCACCAACGACGCTCCAGCCCTCAATGCCGCCGACGTGGGCCTCTCCATGGGCGACGGCACAGCAGTGGCCAAGGAAGCCAGCGACATGACCATTCAAGACAACTCGTTCAGCACCATCGCCTCGGCAGTGATGTGGGGACGCTCGCTCTACAAGAACATCCAGCGCTTCATCATGTTCCAGATGACCATCAACGTGGTGGCCTGCCTGATTGTGCTCATTGGCGCTTTCATTGGCACCGAGTCACCGCTCTCAGTTACTCAAATGCTGTGGGTAAACCTGATAATGGACACCTTCGCCGCTATAGCGCTCGCTTCACTGCCTCCTACTCACAAGGTCATGAAAGAGCAGCCTCGCAAGGTTACTGACTCAATCATCAACAAGTACATGGCATGGAACATACTTGGCGTGGGTGGACTATTCACTATTTTCCTGCTTACAATTTTGATTGTCATGCAGCACTCCAACGTCACCTCCACGCTAGACTTAATAAAATTCAACTATGGCGATTACGATGGACTGAGCGCCTACGAGTTAAGCTTGTTCTTCACCATCTTCGTGATGTTGCAGTTCTGGAACATGTTCAATGCTAAAGCATTCATGACTGGCAAGTCGGCACTGGCAAGAATCAAAGACTGCAAGGGGTTCATGATTATTGCAGCTGTCATCTTCGTTGGGCAAATACTGATAGTGCAATTAGGCGGTGAGATGTTTAATGTGACCAGCCTTAAAGCCAGCGACTGGCTCATTATCGTCGTCACCACATCTGTCGTCCTTTGCATTGGCGAGGTAATCAGATTTTTCTCACGAAAATAGCCGCCATCAATAACTACTGGCGATTCTAGTTTAACTCTGACGATTTCCCTTCACCTTTGCTACGAAATGGCATATCATTGTTGTATCTTTGCAAAAAATATTTAGAATATGACCGACTTTGCTGCAATAGATTTTGAGACCGCCAATGGTGAGCGCTCCTCGGTGTGCTCAGTTGGCGTGGTGATAGTGCGGGGCGCAGAGATTGTAGATTCGTTCTACTCGCTCATCCAGCCCGAACCTAACTACTACAGTTACTGGTGCTCACGCGTGCATGGGCTGTGCTGTGATGACACCGACGGCGCTCCCCTCTTCCCCGAGGTGTGGAAGCAGATTGAGCCGATGATTGCAGGGCTACCACTAGTGGCGCACAACAGTCGATTTGACGAGGGATGCCTGCGCGCCGCTTTTCGCACCTACCAGATGGACTACCCTGACTACATCTTCCTCGACACCCTGCGCGCCTCGCGCCACAAGCTCCGCCACCTGCCCAACCATCAGCTCCACACCGTGGCTGCCGCCCTGGGTTATGACCTCAAGAATCACCACCATGCCCTTGCCGATGCCCAAGCCTGCGCCTGGATAGCAAGGGAGATAATGTGAGGGGCTATAAAACAAGCACTTCGTGCGTGCAAAAAAGGGACAAAACGAAAAATGAACTAAAAGAGAACCGTCCCCAATTAGTTCATTTTTTGCTTGAATAGCCTAGCCTATTGTTTCTTAGTGTAAACGCCTTTAACGAAATCAAGGATAAGGCCCAGTGTGGTTGCCGAGATGTTGCCCAGCGTGGGATAGTTGAGACTGGCGAGCTTGGACGGGCACTTCTGAAACATGTGGTTGTGCTCGGGCAAGAGCTCGCATCTCACGTTACTGACGCTGGCTTTGAGAGCGGTGAAGGTCTGCTCGGCGTTGACCTGGAAGTCCCATTCTCCACCCAGGGCGAGAACTTGACAGTTTATTTTCTCGAGATAAGGCTTGGGATTGAAGCGGACGAAGGACATGTACCATGGCGAGGTCATCACTGCCACGCTCTGCTCAAGGAGTTCAGGAGTGTAGTGCTGCAGCGTGCTGGCTGCCAATCGCTGGCGCAGCGACTGTTGCAGCTGTGCGGTGTCGGCAATATTCACGATGTCGTCAAAGATGCCATTAAGCTCTGCTACTTGTGCCGGGGTACAAGTTATGCCACTGATGTCGAGCAGCGAGAGGTTTTGCTGCACCATCACGTCGCGGCCGCTCACTGCGGGACCGGCAAGCGACACGACAAATGCCACGCGCGGGTCGCGGGAAGCGTTGATAAAGGCGATCTGTCCACCCTCGCTATGGCCGCAGTAGCCTATGCGCGAGTGGTTGATGCCAGGAGTGCTCATCAGGAAGTCGAAAGCTGCCTGTGCGTCGCGGGCATAGTCGAGTGTAGTCTCGTTGCCATTCAAGGGGCTTGACTCTCCCGCACCGCGGTCGTCATAGGTGAGCACCGCCACGCCGTGGCACAGCAGATTCTCGGCAATAGCTCTGTAGGGGGTGAGCCCCATCATGGAGCCGTCGCGGTCTTGAGTGCCACTACCCGAGACGATGATTACCGCTGGCACGCCATGGGTGCCAGTGCCGTTGGGCATGTAGAGTGTTCCGGCAAGGGTCACGTCGTCGTGGCCAAACGTCACCTTTTGAAAGTTGAGATTGCCTTTCCATTCTTTCTTGATGAGTTTTGTGGTGTCGCCATCTTTCATTACAGGCAGAGTTCGGGGCTTTACTGGTCTGAGGTATTGCACCACTTCGCCAGTGTCGTAGTCCTTGCACATGAGCTTCAACGGCTGTTTCTTGCCGTCAAGCACAAAGGTGCCTTCTATGCTGTTATGGTCGATGACAGTGCCGGTAAAACATGCGTTGATCGATGGCATTTTTATTTCTATCTGGTAGTATCCAGGCAGTCGTGAGGCTTCGCAGGGGATGTGCGTCGCTTCTTCGTTGACGGCGCTGATGTAAGCCTCGAGTGAGCCGTCAAATGATTCACTGATGTTGAACTTGAGAGTTTGTGGTCTCACCCCCCCACTTGCACAGTGCCTTCCCACCTTGCCGAGAGCCAAAACGCTTGTGCAGCAAAGGTAACGCACATGAGCATAATAACGAGTGATACTGTCTTCTTCATTCTATAAACATTTAATAGGTAACAACTGCAAATTTATATAAAAAATCTGGATAATTCCAATAAATCATCCACGATAATTAGTTTTTGGAATAAGCAGAAAAATATGGAATACGTAAAACAATTTATAATTGATCTTTTCGTAGCAAATTTTTTTTGCGTCTTCTGTCACGAAACGGTGTTTTTGGGCGTTCGTGGCAGGATATAGGGTCTTCTTTTAGGATTTCTTCTTAGATTTGCGTAGCAGCTTGCGCCATGCCTTGCGGTTGATGAGGCTTGTGGCCCAGCACAAGAGAGCTATTGCCAAGACATCTTTGGCGACAAGAGACACGCACTTAGTGAGCTGGGCGTTTTGCTGGGTGCAGAGATCATCGAGTGTAAAGAACAGGAGCACCGTTACCCTCATCACAAGGGTGGTGATGGTAATCGTAACCAGCACTCTCCATAATGTGCCCCACCAGCTGTAGCCGAAGATGTACTTGTAGTCAACAACAAATAGGAAAGTGATAAATGATAGTGTAGCGATGGTGGTGTAGTCCTCTTCGGTAAAGAGATGAAACAGGTCATCGATAGTGGAGAAGACACCTATCAGCATCAAGAGTTGTGTGGCGACAAACACCTGTATGTAAAAGCCTTGCGGCAGGGTGTGGCGCGTGCATTGCGGCGCGTGTCGAAACACGATCCAAGTGGGGACGATGAAGAAGGCAAGCACAAAGAGCAGAGCCCAGTTGGCGTTGTTGTCGAGAAATTGGTTGACCAAGTCGATGAAGTATCTCACGCCAGTGCTAGTGATGGGCTTGTTTTCTACGCCAAACGAATCAACTCCCAGCAACCAACTTATCACGAAAAAAAACACACCCACAATCACCAGCATCTTTACTGGCGGGAAGCTCACCTGGCGCTTGCCACTGATGTAGGCGCCAATGAGCTGTCCTGGTCGGCGAACGAGGTGCCACAGCGTGAGCGGCAGCGACCGTCCACCCATGCCCCACACGTCCATCACGCCCTTGCCCACGCTACTCCAGGTAATGGATCCTAAAGTGGCCTTCTGCCCGCATGTGGGGCAGTAGTTACCTTTGAAGTCCTCCCCACAGCAGTGGCAGTGGTGAGGCTCATCGCTATGTACAAAATTGAAAGCCATCTATTTAGTATTCAATTATTTTAGAACAAGCTAATGCTTGCACCAATAACACGATAGCAGTGAACTTAACACTCAACACTTAACTATTTCATGTCGTCGCTGTCTTCTACAAGCACGATTGTTGCGGTCTCGGCATAATAGGTGAAATAGCAGCCAAAGGCTTTGCTGTAAACTGAGAAGGTCTTCATGCCATAGAGGTCATGGCCATAGAGCAGAAAGGTGGCAATGTCGGTGGGGGTGATGTAGGGGTTGTCGTCGAGGTGCGAGTGAGTGCATTTGTGAATATTGCCTTCTTTACCACCAAAGTCAATGGGGATGAAGGAGTTGTGATATTTGCGACGTGCAATGAGGTTGCCAGCGGCATCAAAGTCAAAGCTATAGTCGTTGCCAAAGGGGATGAGCTTCGCCTTGTCGGTGCCTTGCAGCAGATAGACCCTTGTGAGAGTGGGTGTAATCTCCACCACATTGGCATTTAGGTTTCCTGCCTCTGCCACATTGTGGATGTCATCAAGGTCGCTCACTTTCTCAAGCAGCGCCACCTGCCGCTCGGCACGTGCTATCTCCTTGGGTGTGAGACCTCGCACCATGTCGAGGGGTTCTATCTCGCCAGTGTTGAGATTGAGGCGGCACTCAAAGACGCATTTCATCTGGTCCACATCAATCATGATACCACTCATTAGGGTGTCGTTGAGCTGCCCCACCACCCTCAGTGATGCAGTCTTTGAGGAGCACATCTGCCTGTAGGCGTCGCTCATCACCCAGTTGAGCTTGTCGTGGAGATAGAGGGTGTTGCCTTCATCGACAACACTGTCGTTAACCGCATCCATCACATGCATTGCGGGCCGCTGCGCCAGCGACACACACGTGAAGACAACAGCAATAGCCATTGTCACAACACAACGCAGGGCAGTGTTCTTGGTTGCCATTCTACTAAGGGCGTGGAGGCACATGCCCACCAAACTAGTAGTTCTCGCCTTTTTAAAATTCTGTGAACGCCAGTGGAAGCAGAGCTTTTACGCTTTCCACTTTATAAATCTTCTCTCTTCCCACAAGAATCACCTCAATGGGCTGCTGTGCTTGGGTCTCAAACTCGAGCAGAGCCTGACGGCACACGCCGCATGGTGCGGTGGGATGCTCCACAAAGTCGCCTTTGGTAAAGGCCGCGATAGCCATCTTCTTGATGGGCACACCGGGATAGTTGGCTCCAGCGTTATAGCAAGCACTGCGCTCACCGCAGGTGCCTGCAAAGGCTGCGTTTTCCTGGTTAGCGCCCTTGATAATGACGCCATTATTGAGCAGCAGTGCCGACCCCACATGAAACTTACTGTAGGGAGCATAGCTGGCCTTTGTGGCTTCTTTAGCAAGATTAACTAAATTTTTGTCCTCCTCACTTAGTTCATTATAGGAGTAAATTTGTATCTTTGTGACAAAATTCTTTTCGTTCATGATGTTTCATATTTACTTTAGCAATCGCAAAATTATTGATATTTTTTTAAATATCAACAAAAAAATAGTTTTTTGCCTCTTTTTTTGCCTCTTTTTTTGCCAAAACGGGCATTCTGTGACCCGCGATGAAGTGTATCGCTACATCGACACCTACAAAAATGCCGCGCTCATTGAGCAGCGCGAGCATGGCATACCGGCAAGCATCACCCTGGCACAAGGGCTGCTCGAGAGTGCTGCCGGCACTAGCAAGCTAGCACGAGAAGGCAACAACCACTTTGGCATCAAGTGCCACCGCTCGTGGCGTGGCGACAGCGTGTTCTCGGGAAAGACATGCTACCGCAAGTATCGCTCGGCCCACGACTCTTACACCGACCACTCCCGCTTTCTCAAAGCCAAGCGCTATGAGTCGCTATTCACCCTCGAGATCACCGACTATCGCGGTTGGGCTCATGGCTTAAAGCGCTGTGGCTATGCCACCGACCCTCTCTACGCAGAGAAACTAATCAACATGATTGAGACCTACGGGCTCGACAAGTGGGTAGATGAGCAGCCTAGCCGCGACGAGAGCAAGCCCATTACTCGACCAAAGCGCGACCACCCTCTACTGCGTCACCCCACCAAGCGCCGCCACGACCTAAACTACATAATGGCAGTGCTTGGCGACACCTATCAAGATATTGCCGACGAGTATAACATGAAGCTTGACAAGCTTCTCGACTACAACGACTTGCCCAAGGGCAGCAAGCAGCCCCAGGTGGGCGACATCATCTATGTGAACCGCAAGCACAGCGAGGCACATGGCGTGCATGAGCAATACCGTGTTACCGACGACGGGCAATCGTTGTGGCTCATCTCACAGATGTTTGGCATCCGCCTTAAGGACTTGGCAAAAATCAACAACCTACCTCAAGATGCTACTCTGCGCAAGGGCGACTTGATAAAGCTAAAAAGAGACAATGACTGAAATCGCTACTAGCCCTTTTTGCATAAGGGAGTTAGCGTGGTAATGCATGATGAAATAAGCTAACACGCGCAAAACTTTAACATTTAAAACTCAACACTTATCACTTAAATTCCTTACCTTTGCACGTTTTTTTAGAGTGAAATGGAGAAAAACTATCTGAGCAAAGTGGTGTGGATAGTGCTGGCATCGTTGCTGGCACTGCTTGCTATGTTCTGGTTGCCAAGCGTTAGCGTGGGGGGCTGGAAAATGCGCAAGGTGGATGTTTTCTCCGACCTGAGGAACGACTCAGTGTTGAGTCAACTCGCCACTACCGACTCGCTAGTGGCAAAGATTGTGAACGCCGACTCCTATCTCACCGAGATGGCCGAGGACCAAAAGTCAAGCACACCAGTTATTGAGGGTTCACACCTCACTCGCGACAGCCAGGGCAATGTGGTCACTGCCGAGGACTCTACTCTGCGCGCCCATGCACAAAAGACGGTGACACGCGAGGGCGTGACGAGCATCATCGACATGAGCAACGGCCACAGCGGAGGCATGGCAGCCTTTTATAATGCTCTTGACCAGGCTGGCAGCAGGCCGGTGCGCATTGCTGTGCTGGGCGACTCGTTTATCGAGGGCGACATCCTCACCGCCATGCTGCGCGAGCTGCTGCAGCAGCGCTTTGGCGGTTGTGGCGTGGGCTACGTGCCCATGACGTCGATCACTGCCAACATCCGCAACACTGTAAAGCACACCTTCGGTGGATGGAACCAGCACAAAGCCGTTGACAAAGGCGGATACGCTGAGGCCTACAACAACCTCACTGGCAACTACTTCACCGCTGGGCAAGGCGCATGGGTGAGCCTTATGGGCCGAGGTGGACACTACTCTCGATGTGCTTCGTGCACTAGTTCCACGTTCTATTTCTTTGGCACCACTGGTGCAGGCTATGCCACCGCTGTGGTCAACGGCACCGACACCACACACTTCTCCCTCAACACTGGCACCCTGATAGGTCACGCCAGAGTCACGGGCGACATACGGTCGGTGCGCTGGAGTGTCACCAACCCCGAGAGCATGGTTTTTCTTGGGGCATCAATGGACAGCGAGACGGGCATCATGGTCGATAACTACGCCATGCGCTCGGCACGCGGCAGCCATCTGAGCAAAGTGCCGCCACAAGTGATGACAATGTTTAACAAAGCCCGCCACTACGACCTCGTGATTCTCATGTATGGCCTCAATGTGGCCGAAGCGGGCAGGAGCGTATATACCCCCTATAGCAACTCCATCATCGCCGCCGTGAACAACATCAAGGCCAACATGCCCGGCACCAGCGTCCTCATCGTGGGGTGTAGCGACCGCGAGGAGCGCTCCGAGGGAGGGTGGCGCACCATGAAGGGCGTGCTGGGCCTCATCCAGGCTCAGAAACGCGCCGCCATCGAAAGCGGCGTGGCGTTCTGGGACATGTACACGGCAATGGGCGGCGAGGGCAGCATAGTCGAGATGGTGAGACATGGCGAGGCCAACAGCGACTACACCCACATCAACAGCCGTGGAGGCAACCGCATTGCGCGCTACCTCTACGATGCTCTGATGCTAGGATATGAAAACCGATAAAAGACCGAAATGCAAGACATCTGGCAAAACATACTATCTTACTTGAAGGTGCAGTTTGGCACCCTTGACCTGGGAAAACTGCTTGGTGAGCTAGCCTACGACAGCAACTCGCCACTCATCTTCTCAAGCGGCATGTTCTTGTGCATGTTTGCCATCTTCATCGTCATTTACACCCTGCTGCGCAACAAGTCGCTGCCACGCACCATCTTTGTCGTGGCATTCAGCTATTATTTCTACTACAAGAGCAGTGGTGTGTATTTCTTCCTGTTAGCGATAGTCACGTGCTCCGACTATATCATTGGCGACCTGCTGCACAACAGCCGCCGACGGTGGGTGCGCAAGCTGCTAGTGCTGCTGAGCCTAGTGATAGACTTGGGGATGCTGGGATATTTCAAATATACCAACTTCTTTGGCGAGCTGTGGGCTAATTTCAATGGCGTGAAATGGGACACATTAGACATTTTCCTGCCTGTGGGCATCTCGTTCTTCACCTTCCAGTCGCTGAGCTACATCATCGACATCTACCGCCGCAAGATAGAGCCCGTCGATAACCTGCTCGACTATGCCTTCTATGTCTCGTTCTTCCCGCAACTGGTGGCAGGCCCCATCGTCAGAGCCAGCGACTTCATCCCTCAGATTTACAAACCCGTGGTCGTCACCCGCCAGATGCTGGGCACAGGATTCTGGTTTATCGTCATTGGACTCTTCAAGAAGGCGATAATCAGCGACTACATCGCCGTGAACTTTGTGCAGCGCGTGTTTGAGAACCCCATCCAGTTCAGTGGCATAGAGAACTTGCTGGGAGCCTACGGCTATGGCATGCAAATCTATTGCGACTTCTCAGGCTACAGCGACATGGCAATAGGCCTGGCGCTGCTCATGGGCTTCCATTTCAACATCAACTTCAACAACCCCTACAAGGCAGTGTCGGTGACCGACTTCTGGCGCCGGTGGCACATCTCGCTCAGCACCTGGCTGCGCGACTATGTGTATATCTCGCTCGGTGGCAACCGCAAGGGCAAGGCCAGGCAATACCTCAACCTCCTGCTCACCATGCTGCTGGGTGGATTGTGGCACGGTGCGTCGCTCAACTTCGTGTTCTGGGGAGCGCTGCATGGCATAGCGCTGGTGCTGCACAAGGTGTGGATGACAGTGACGCGTGGTGCTGAGTTTGTGCACACCAAGCTCTGGAATGTGCTCATGGTGATTGTCACCTTCCACTTCGTGATTTTTGCCTGGATGCTCTTCCGCAATGCCGACATCACATGGAACGGACTCTTTCACCACGGAGAGTGGGGCAACCTGGGCGTGATGCTCTCACAGATTTTCACCAGTCTCCACCCTGAGCTGCTGCCACAGGTGATAGCCAACTATTGGCACGTGTTTGTACTCATAGTGCTGGGCTACGCCCTGCATTTCGTGCCCGACCGGCTCTCGCAGCGGTGTCGCAACGCCTTCGTGAAAATGCCCGCGTACCTCTATGTGTTAGTGCTCGTGGCACTGATTGTCATCATCGTGCAAGTCAAGACCAGCGAAGTGCAGCCCTTCATCTACTTCCAGTTCTAGGGGAGAGATGGCTCGCTAGGAGTAGTTAGGAGTGGATAGGAATAATTAGGAGTAGATAAGAAAAACTAGGAGGAACTAAGAACTTTGTCCTTTGTCCCTCCTTTTCTTCTCTATTCTAGAGAATGCTAGCGCAATAGAGATTACTTAACCAAAACCTTGTGGGCGGTGTCGTCGCTCATCACCACGATATTGATGCCGGGCTGAGGACTGCTGATGCGGCAACCATCCACAGTGTAACGTGCCACCTCGGTAGCATCGCCGTTGATGACCTCAGTTATCGCATTGGGTGTCAACGACTCGATTTTAAAAGCTGGACTTATAATCTGCTCTTGCCAGTTGCCCGACTCATCAACTAGATGGAATTTAAGGTCATACCACTTGTTCTCGCTCGGAACATTAACCGATGCCAAAGAACCACTATAGAAAAATCCCATGCCAGGAATGTCGTCAAACTCTGACTGATGCTCAATTCCCTCAAGCGGCAGCCAATCCTTACTGCCATAGGGAGAATAGCTTACTTCAACTGTCATAGGTTGACATTCTTCATACCACCATTTTCTTTCATACCCATAATCATCTATGTAGGTTGTAAAAGTAGGCTCAAAATCTCCACCTGCAAACGTAATGATGCCATCATTAGGAACCTCAAAGTGGTCGGTAACATTATTATCACAATCACGGAACTGAAGCATTTTCATTACAGGGAAATTCCAGTCTTCTTGATTTTGGTCAAAATAGACCGTTGTTACATTATTGCCGGGAATATCATCAACTAGCACATTGGAATTTGTTATTTCCAGTTCATAAACACCATCTTCACGGTTTCCGGGCCACCAAGTACTAAGGGCACCATTATAGATATTCTCACCATTATAATTAACCGACAAATCAGAATAATAATTGTCACTATATACTATTTCACCATATATACCACAAGGGATAATAGATATGGAAATTTGCTTCGCGTTCATATTCTCATTGAATCTACCGTTACTAATCATTGCATTAATTGGACAATTATTGAAAAAGTTGTCGGTCCTCTGTGATGCAGTGAATGAGAACTTGGAATGTGGAGGATAATCATCTTTATATTCAAATGGTTCGCTTGTTGCTAGATTTACATAAGAAAGACCATCTATGAAATAAAGAGATTCACCATTCTTCATTAACTGGAATTTTGGAGTTTCGTTAGATATATGTTGATTACTTCCAGTTGCTGTGTCAATATAATCAAGAACATTTATTTTTATTGGATTGATAGCATCTGTTGGTTGTATGTATGTTCTAATAATTCCCATTTCATCTGTTGGCAAATAATACATCGATCCTATTGTTGGATGCGAAATTATATTGTTCTGCTCATAAGGAATAATATATATATTAGCAACAGTTTTGTCGCTTGTTGCTCCAGTAATCCACCACTCGGGACCAGCGGGCCAACTACCCACTTCTTCAGATAGAGGAGTATTACTTATCTTCTCTTCGCACATCACATATTCGTCTTTTGTAACTCTCAATGGCATGCAATCATAACCATTGCCTGTCGCGTAACTAGTATAGAAATTACCATCATTACAAGCATAAGACATATTCTGGATAAATGTATATCTATCACTAATGTTGTTGAAGTATCCCCAAAGACTGGCACCTTCAGGCAAGTGAGGATGAGATGTCATGGAATTACTTCTAAAATCAAACTCTTCATTTCTGATCACCATGAAACCAGCTTCCCATAAGATGTTTCCATCAACAATGGTTTCTTGCCACGGTTCATGGTCAATCTGTCTTATTATCTTTCGTGTCATTACATCACCATTAGCCATTTGAATCTCATCGGACCATTCATTTACACATTCCGAGAAATCTATTACTATAGTAGTGTCACATGTTATAGGGACAAGCTCTTTTATATGATGTAGTGGATGCTGATTTGTATTATAATTATACGTCATCGAAAATATATCATATAGACCAACAGGAATTTTTACCTCTTTCTCTTCAGCATTTATAACATCCCATCCCTTACTAAATTCTTCATTATAAATGCCAAATTGAAACTGACTTGGATCTTGTTTTGATTTTTTCAAAAACTCCACATGCACAGTAACCGAATCAGTTGGTTCATTGGATTCATTTAATAATTGCTGTGGAGGAGTAATTAATTGATTATTACGAAAAGTATATTTACCGATTTGAACTATTATTTCTTGTTTTGATTGTGAAAGGTTCTCAACGATATTGTTTACTGGTTGTGCTGCCATGACGAGTGCCATTAGCAGGAACGTCATAGTTGTTAGGTAATGTTTTGCTTTCATCTTTAATTGGTTTAAAAAGTTAGACATGTGTTACTTCCGAGACCCACCGCGCGAATGGTTTTCGGTATCACAAAATTCGGCACATTTCTCAATTGACGCAAATTTTTTGCAAAGTTTTTTTTAAAGAGGTGTTACAAGTTGAAATTTATGTAATGTATTGTTACAAAGTTAATTGGAAAGTAGAGAAAAATAACTGAATTATGCGTTTTGTAACAAAGATAAGGACAGATTTCTTATTAATTGAGCAAAAATTATGGAACAGCTTTTTGCAATATCAGACAAATTCATGAGATGGAAGTCAGATTAAAATTTGTGTAAAACGACATAAAAGCATGTAAAACTTGAGATTCCATACAAAAAACGCAAAATAAAACATGAGAATCCATACATAAATCGCGAAAAAAAGTTGAGATTCCATGAAAATTTGTGGGAAACGACAGAAAAGGTCCATGAAAATTTGTGGGAAACGACAGAAAATGGTCAAAAAAATTTGTGGGAAACGACATAAAAACAGGCAAAACTTGAGATTCCATACAAAAATCAAGAAAAAAACTTGAGATTCCAACAAAACAATGTATTTTTGCACTGAAACAATGAAGACTCTTCCTCATATTATTCTTATAGCTATTGCTATTTTGATTGTAGCTTGCACGCACGGCTCGCACCAACAGCAACTGGTGCTGGTCGACTCATTGATAAGCTATGACGAAAGAGATTCGGCATATCGTGCCTTTAAACTAATTGACGAAAACGAGCTTAATAAAGCCGATGGAATGTATTATAAAGTGCTCAAAGTGGGTTTGTCTCAAGTTCCATATCTTGCTGACAGTTTTCATTTTGATATCCCATGTGACACACTCCTTGACCAGTGCATCGAGTATTACAAAGAGAGGGATAAAAGGATGTTATTTTATTGTTATCTTTATAAAGGTAAGAATAAGTTATTTAGTAATGGTAACAATCATGCTGCTTCTGAATGGTTAAAGAAAGCCCAAGAATTAACAAATGTGGTTAACGATGCACACATTTTATACCTAACAAATGAATCTCTTGCCACCCTTAATTACTATTCTGGGAACAAGGACCTTGCAATGGAATATTCATATAAAGCTCTTAAATTTGCCAAACAAAGTGGAAATAACCACATGATGGCTTATGCTTGTAATCATCTATTGGTTCTTTACCTCGATAGAAATGAGCAGGACAGCGTGCAAAAGTACAATGCTCTCAGTATGTCTATACTTAATAAGATGACACCAAAAGACCGTTCTATTGCGCTTGGAAATTCAGGGACAATCTTTTTAAGAGGCAATGAGGTGGACAGTGCCAAGCATTACTTTGAAAGAGCTATCGCAGAATATCCACATCCTTTCAATGCTCTAAGGCTTGGGGAGATTTATTACATCCAAGGCGACTATAAGATGGCAGATAGTTTGTGGAACAAAGCGCTAGAATCGGCCAATTTAAGGGATAAAGTTATGTTTTACAAGTCAATTTTCGGCAGGAAATATGACAACAACGATTTCAAGGGCTCTGCCGAAGCCGCCACTCATCTCTTGGAGCTGAAAGACAGCCTGGTGCAGCAGATGCAAACCGCCGAGGTGCAGGAGATTCAGCTGAAGTATGACAAGGAGGTGGAACGCCGCAAGCTCGACCGATTTGTGAAATGGGCACTGCTTGTTGCATTGGGCTTTATTACTGGCATAGCAGGTTTTATTATCTATCACATCCGCAAGCGCAACAAGGCGCGTGAGCGCATAATGCGTGACCAAGTGCTTATCAACGATTACCGTCTTCAGATTGAGCAACTTGAACATTCGGGCAAGGATGTGACCAAGGAAGTGAAATCGCTGCAAAGAAAAATTGACACCCTTCAGTCGGAGCAAACCGAGAAGTTAAGCGAGGGACGAGAACTTTATCGTCACATTGTCGATGGCGGGTCAGCAGTGACTTGGAACAGGGATAGCATTCTCAAGTTTGTAGAGTATTACAAGGTGGTAAACCTGCCGTTCATGTTGCAATTGGAGCAAGATTATACCAAACTGTCGCCTGGGAATAAATTATTCCTAATACTTCAAGAGATGGGCATGACCGACCAGCAGATGACCCACATTCTTGGGGTGAGCGATGGGGCATTGCGAACCACACGCTCACGACTGCGCCAAAAACGTATTACAGCCCTAACACCCCAATAGATTATATTGGGGTGTTATAGAATGTCCCTGTTAAGTTTAGTCTTTCTTCTTGACTCCCATGCGGGCTTCTACTACGTTGAGGACGTAGTCGCCTACGGTCTCGCACTCGTCGAAGAAGTCGCTGTACATAGTGCCGATGGCGTAGCTATACTTCTGCTCGTTCACGTCGTTGAAGTTCTCGGCCTTGACCATGTCGCGGTAGTTGTCGATCTCGTTCTCGATGTTATAAGCACGGTTGATGTCGCTGTCCTCCCTGTAGTTGACCAGAACCCTGTTCATCTCGGTGAGGCTGTTATCCACGAGTTCCATCATGCTCTTGATGTGCTTGAGTTGATAGCCCGAGAACTGCTCCTTGCTGGTGCGGTATCGGTTGATGATGCGAGCAAGCTTGTAGCAGCTGTCGCCAATACTCTCTATCTCGGATATCTCACGCAGCATGGCTCGCATCTTGGCCTTGGTCTCGTCGCTGAGGTGAGCGTCGCTCACGTCGTGCAGATAGCTAGCGATGTCCACCTCCATCTGGTCGCTGATCTCCTCATATTTCTCGATGCGGGAGTAGAGTTTCACAAACTTGTCCTTGTCTTCCTCGTCGAGCAGTGTGCGCACCATGCCAAACATGCTCTGGATGCGCTCGCCAAAAGACTTAATCTCCTTTTGCGCCTCAAGCACCGAGAGCTCGGGAGTCTTCATGATGCCCGAAGTGATGAAGTGTAGCTTGAAGTCGTCCTCCTCGTCCTGCTTGCGCGGCTTGATGATGGCGCACACGAGTTTCTCGATTTGCGGAATGAACCAGATGAGGATGGCGGTGTTAGTGATATTGAATGCCGAGTGGAAACCGGCGAGCACTACCGATATCTTTGCCAAGTTGGCCTGGTAGCCTGGGTCGGCGGCTGTCATGTCCTGGTCGAAGCCAGCAATGTTGCAAATGAGGCCCACGAAGGGCTTGAGCAGGCACAGCGACCAGATGACACCTATCATGTTGTAGGTGAAGTGAGCCAGCGCAGCGCGGCGTGCCTGCACATTGGCACCCATGGCGGCGATGTTGGCGGTGATGGTGGTGCCTATGTTCTCGCCGAGCACGAGCATGATGCCCTGGGTGATGCTCATCACGCCAGTGGAGCACAATATCATGGTGATAGCCATCATGGCGGCCGACGACTGCACACACAGCGTGAGGATGCTACCTATCACCAGGAAGAGCAGATAGCTCCACATGGAGCTGCCAAACTGCGAGAAGAACGCCATGATGCTGTCGCGCATGGCCGGGTCGGTGGCAAAGTTGGTGCCGGTCTCTTTGAGAGTGCCCAGTCCCAGGAAAAGGAACGCCACACCAAAGAGGAAGTCGCCAATGACGCGACGCTTCTTCATGTAAATGAGGATGATGCCTAAGAAGAATGCTGGATACACAAAGTCGGTGATGTTGAACGAAAATCCCAGGCTCATAATCCATGCCGTGACTGTGGTACCGATGTTGGCACCCATAATCACCGAGATGGCCTGAATTAGCGTCAACAAGCCAGCGTTGACAAACGACACGGTCATCAGTGTGGTCGCCGTGGAACTCTGCACTGCCGCTGTGACGGCGACACCGGTCAACATTCCTGTGAAACGGTTGGTGGTCATCGCGCCCAGCACGCGGCGCAGCTGTGGACCAGCCATCTTTTGCAAACTCTCGCTCATCGATTTCATACCAAACATGAGCAACGCCAGCGAGCCAATAAGCTTGAAAACTACCAAGATAGACATAATGCAGAGTATTTTAGTAATTTGTTATTTTTCAATTGTTGTGCAAAGGTAATAAAAATTAATGGTTTTTCATTTATGCTCACACTATTTTTTCAATAATTGCTTCTTATAATGTGTATCTCGGGTGTCGTTATGGCAACAGATCGGACACCTGCGATAGCGTAGGATTCAGCCGTGCGACATCGGAGCGTCCCCACCACGAGGTAAAGAGCGACACGCCCCGATGACTGGCGCACACGGAGCGAAGCGGAGTTGCGGCAGGTCATGGGCAGCACTCTCACGACAGCGAAACCGACGGCGGAGGCAGGGCGGCACCAGCACTATTGAGTAAGCATCCTGCGTGCCCATTGCACGGTGTTTTGAGGGAAGCGACTTGTCGCTGTGAGGGGTGGGAATGAGGGCGTTTCGGTATGCTAAAAAAGTCGAGAACGAAGATTACCGTTTCTCGACTTATTATATCAGACATGATTTAGAATAGACACTATGCCATCTCAAGAAAATACTTAGATAGTTCTTCCAAATTCTTTATCTTGAAAATCTTTGCATTACCTACACCACGTTTACGCTCACGACTACGCCCTTCTACAACTTTATTCATCATGGTTTCCACTTCGTCAGAACGGTTTATAAAACTAAACTTGATAGACTTCATATCATCAATGATGTTACATAGCTCATCAGCAAAAGAACGTGACATAAAACCTATTTGATCGAAATCAAGTTCCACCTCTTCAGTTGTCACTTCTATTTTTGAACGAAGTTCAGCTGCACGCGAACGTGTATACAAGTCCGCAGCATAAATATCTCTTAGTTTTATTGTCTGTTTCATATCATTCTAAATAATCTGTATAGTTAAAATTCTTTGGTACATTAATAGGAATGCGTAATAAAATAACAGTACCATTCCATCTAAAAATATCTCGCAAATCAAAATAATCATTAGCGCCATTTTCATATCTATGAAAAGCTCCACCAGAAAGCATAAAGAAAGCACCCTTCATCCCAACCACAAGCATTTCTTTAGAAGTAGATATACCATATCCTCTATTCTCGGCTTCAGGTCGGTTTTTGGTAGAATAGCCTTCATTCGCCAATTTCAATGCTTCAACTTCATTGCCATTTATTTCATCTAAATAAAGATTCGCCTTTTGATAACTACCATTAATGGTTATACCTGTATCAGCGATACAAAGATTAATAGCTTTTTCACTATGATTGAATTGTGAGAAGACATAGCCATTGCTACTATCCGAATGTTCGTAAATATTATCCAACAGTTCACCAATAAGATAGCTTAAAGAATTACATACGCCGCGTTCCATCTTAACTTGACGAGTGATAATACTCTGAAGCAGTGTACCAAAAGAGTCTTTATTGGAGTCTGTCATTGCAAAACTACAAAGTGGAATGTAAGTCTTATCTAGATACTTTGACATTACAGCCTCCACATCATCACGATTATCTTCATCGAAATGCAACATTCTATCAAAGCAAATACTATTTAGATATGATTGAACACGCAATGGAATATTAATACACTTAATTACTTTTTCTGATGTTTCCTATAAATAGCCAATGGAGCCAAAAAATATGGATGCATAAATTCCACACCAGAAAAGTCCCAAAGCACCTTATCTGCAGCTTCAGTTTCAGAGATCACATTAATAAGATAGTTAAAACTATATCCTATTCGTAGTTCTTGTGAAACATTGGGTATTTTTACAACCAGTTCCTCCATGCTTTTTTAATTTGAATATGCAAAGATATACTTTTTTAAAAAAATCTACAAGAAAAAAAGATGTTTATGCCCATTGCACGGTGTTTTGAGGGAAGCGACTTGTCGCTGTGAGGGGTGGGAATGAGGGCGTTTCGGCGTGCCGATGATCTTCCGGCTCGTAACCAGCCGCAGGCGTTCAGGTGGCGAGCTCCTGCTGAGTGATACTGACCTATCTCATCTCATAGATGTCAGAATCAACATCAGGCATAGTTTTTTGCTTAACAATTACAACCTCTCCTGTTAATTGCATATCCTTATCCTTCAATTTTATAACGAGATTTTCCTCTGGCTTGTTGAATTTCTTTGTCACTATCTTACAACCAATATATCTTATCTGTACTTTACTTCCTTTTGAAACCCTAATTGCAAACTGTCCGTAATAATCAGTGGCAGTACCGAGTTTTGTTATTTTTCCTTTTTCATCAAGGACGTGAATCATTGCTCCAATCAATGGCTCATTAGTTTCATCAATAACTGTTCCACGCACAATTATTGCGGCAGCGTCATTTGGTGCACAATCAACAGGCTTCAGTTCCTCTTTGCTTTGCTCAACTTTTGGCACATTATGATATGTCTGTGCCATTGCAGGAGCAATGCTTGTTGCTCCAAGTGCAAGACCTGCAACCACAGCTGCCTTGCCAAGGGTTTGACGACGCAACAACTGTTGCTCAATGTATCGCATTTCTTTCTCACATTGCGGGCAAGTGCCAGAGCAATCGCCTTTGTGATTACACTCTGCAGGAATATAATCGATATCATTAGATTTTGCGATATTGAGTCTGATTTCTTTGAGCGCCTTGCAGATCTTTTTTCCTTTCATAATAAATTGTTTTGTGTAGTTCAACTTCGCAAAGTAAAGGGTTTTTTCATAAAAAACCAAATAATTGCTCATTATTCGGTTTCCACCTGCCCATAGTCTCACCTCCTGCGGTTCCAATCAATCCTTCCGACTGGAAGGATTGATGAGAAATCACCAGCTCATCACTGTGTCGTAAATCATCTCCGACTTGTTTGATTCTCAAGCCATATCTCAGTGCGCTTCTAAGCATTATTGTTTTATGCATTTCAAAAAATAATTGATATAAAATAAATAAATAGAGAAGCTTTGTGTGTTTATAATAAAAAAATATTGTATCTTTGCAATGAATTATTAACAATTATAGAGGAATAAATAATGGCAACTTATACAATTACATTAAACGAAAGAACTTCAAGCGGCAAGGCACTTATGGCTTACCTTAAAGCTCTTGGTGTGTTGATTAACAAAGTGCCTACTAAATCTAAAAGTAGCTATCTTCGTTCTCAAGAAGATAAGCGCGCTGGCAGGGTCGAGACATTTTCCTCACCACAGGAAATGTTTGATTCTTTAGGTATTTAGACTTGAGGTTATGTATGAAATTAAAATGACAAAAACGTTCCGCAAAGATGTAGAACGTTGTCGCAAGCGTGGCTATAATATGGAATTGCTGAAAACAGCAATTAATTTGCTGGCTAATACTGGCAAATTACCTGCCACATATCGACCCCACAAATTATCCAGTAATTTCAATGGCAGTTGGGGATGTCATTTAAAAGGCGACTGGTTATTAATTTGGGAACAAAATGATACGGAGTTAGTTTTGTTATTTACAGGAACTGGAACCCATTCCGATTTGTTTTAAAGAGAATTAGGTAGCCGTCCATCTTTTACAGATAGGCGGCTTTATCTATTATTAGTTATAGTCACTGTTGTATCTTTATGTAACTATAAGCAGCCATTCTTCTCACATCTGTCGGTTCCAATCAATCCTCCTGGTTAGGAAGGATTGATGAGAAATCACCAGCTCATCACTGTATCGTAAATCATCTCCGACTTGTTGGTCAGATTAGCGTCAAACTTGACTGCCAGCAGCTGGACGATATGCTCGAGAGCGTCTTTGCAGTTGGTAGTGCATACTGGCCTCAGCGGTACGGCGAGATGCAAAATATGAAATGCTTATCTCGCGCTCTTTCTCTCAGATGATTATTTCATCCCATAAATTTAGCAGCGGTAGCGCTTGGTCCATCACCTCAGGAGCCAGCGTTAGTGGCGGCACCACATTCCACGGACTTACTACAGGAGGCACAACCACTAGCGGCACAACTGTTGCAAGCGGTACTCTAAGTTCCACTGTGACTTATAGTAACACCAGCAGTGGTGGCCCAGGAGGTGGCAATCCAGGCGGAGGGTGGCATTAGATAAAAGAGCTTTGCCCCTTAAAGCATTCTATTTAAAACGCTAGAAGAGGATGCATCATTTTTAAGTTGATGCACCCTCTTCTTGTGAGTTGAGTTAAGTCTAAAACCCTAATCAGGGATTAGAATGCAATGAGGCTCAGTTTTGTTTTTACTTAACCAAGATTTTGAGCTTTGCTCCAAATCTTTCACGCTCGGCATAACTTGAGCAAGCTCAGTTCTGCTCTCACTTAACCAAGATTTTCTTGCCCTTCTCGATGACGATGCCACGATAGTTGCTGTCAACAGGCTGACCCATGATGTTGTAGCGCTGCGACCCAGCGTTGTCGCTGGCATTGATGGTGTCGATTCCGGTGTAGGTAGTGCCTGCCCAGGGTGTGTAAATCACCTCGCCCTTAGAAGGATCATCGGCTTTATCAAAGATTGTCACGCGTGGGTTGGCGCCCGAAGCAACATACCAGTAGTTGTTCTGAGCATAGACGGTGCATGCCGAGTTGTTGTAGAGATCCCAGCGCTGGAAGTCGCCCTCGGGGTCAACACCGTTGGCATACTTGGTGTTGCCATTGTTGATAAACACGTTCTCACCAGAATTCATTTCCACATCTTTTTCCTCGCCAGTTACATAGCCGGCGTTGACGTCAACGTTGCCAATGAGAGTGATACCCCAAGCGTTGCCCTCAATGTGGTTGCCCTGCATGTAGGCCTTTGCAATCACATTAGCCGAGTTGCAGGTGATGTTCAGGCCGCTACCACCCAGGTCGGGGTCGGAGATGTACTTGTTGTTGAGCACGGTGTTGCCTATCATGCGCACATCACCAGGACCGGTGAGGGTGATGCCATAAGAGCAGTTCTCAACGAAATTGTTAGTGACATACATAGTGCCTGTGGGAGGATTGCCGAGCAGGCAAGCCAGTGCGATACCACCCGAGCGAGTGACCTCGGCAGGGCCGTGCACCTGATTGCCGTCGATGACGATGTCATAAGGGCCAGTAGCACTCATGTTGATACCGGGATAGAGGCGGGCACTAGTTGCGGGCTTGTTGATGACATTACCCTTGATGGTGATGCCGCAAGCCACGTTAGCACCGCTGGCCATTGCCGAGAGAGTGGGATTGTTGAACTCGCAGTTCTCGATGAGGTTGCCCTTGCTCAATGAAGTGAAGTTGATCACGGCATTGCCACCCTTGCTGTTGTGGTTGTTGAAGGTGCAACCAGTCGCTGTGAGGCAGCCTTCCTCGGTGCCGTTGCCATAGTTGATGCCTACATAGTTGAAAGTGCTGCCTGTGATAGTAGCGCTGGCACCTTCCTTGTACATGCGGAAACCCTTGGCAGTGCCTTCAGAGCCCTCGGCAGCACCAATGGTGGCACTGGTGATGGTGAGGTTGCCATTAATTTCCATTGTTGATGAGCCGCCAAAGAGCAGTGTCTCACCCTCGCCAATTACCAAGTCGCCATTGATGGTGAAGTAGGTCTTGGTGAGCACGATGTTGTTGCCGTCATAGCCCAGGCCACTAACACCCTCGGGCAGCGATGCCGGCAGGTTGATAATGTAAGCGCCATCGGCCACGGTAACGCCGGTGCCGTCCTCCAGAGCTGGAACCAGTGTGGCCAGCTCGCTGAGTGTGTAGGTCTTGGCACTTGCCATCAGAGCAACTGCCATAAAGCATAGAGTAAAAATTTTCTTCATGTGTTGTTGGGTTAAATGATTAATAAATTTATTTTAGGTGGAACGTGGAAAGTGGAAGGCTCGTTCTCAGTTCCTAGCTCCTTGTTCTTTGTTCCTTGATTGCACTAGCAATCAACATTGCAAAGGTAATACATTATTTTTAATTGCCGCAAAATTATGAGAAAGTTTTCAATAAATAATACAATAGTGTGCCACCACTTTCCTCATTTCTTGTTCTTCATCTCACGCTCATCATAAAAATGGTCGCCATTTTTGTCAAAAAACGTCACAATCTTTGTTTTTTTAACATGGTTTCAGTACCTTTGCATAGCAAATAATAAGCCTACAATGGATATTAGGCAGACTATGACAGAAATCATGGTGGCCGAGAGTGAGGCAATTAGCGACTTTCCCGTCACCGACGAATGCATGAATGCATAGTGTTTTACTGATACACTGCTTCACTGAACGAAACTTTAGTTTACAAAAAAATAATAAATAATATGCGCAAAATCATTACCATTGGGGAGTCGATTCTCGACACCATCTACCAAAATCACCAGCCTGTGTGTTCCTTTGTGGGAGGGCGAGTGAGCAATGCCGCTGCTGCTCTAGGTGACCTGGGCCTGCCAGTGTCGATGGTGAGCGAGTGCTGCACCGACAAGGTGGGCGACTGGGTGGTTGATTTCTTTGAAAAACACCATGTTGATACCAAGTCGATAGACCGCTACACCGACGGCTCTACCCCACTCGCCGCCATCTTCAAGGGCGACGGTGAGCAAGACCAGATTGTGAACTACGGCACATATCCTGCCAACCGCTTTAACGTGATATGGCCTCGCATCGATGAGGATGACATCTTGCTCTTTGGCTCCTATTATGCCATCGACGAGCCTCAGCGCGAGAGGCTCTATGACCTGCTCAGCTATGCCGCCGAGCGCAAAGCGATAGTCATCTACCTGCCAGGCTTCCAGCATGGCACACAGTTCAATATCACTAAGGTGATGCCAAGCATCCTCGAGAACTTTGAGGTGTCGAGCATCGTCATCGACCACGACAATGACATCAACACCATGTTCCCAAACCAGGACAGCGACAAGGTGTATAACAACCACATCAAGTTCTACGGACCCACCTACATACACATCACTCCAGGCACTTGTGCCACTATCTATAAAGGCATTGACAAGGCCAACGTGCCATTCTCTTGCCAGAGCAACAACCACCTGGGATGGCAAGCGGGGTTCATTGCCGGAGTGATACACCAACTCATAGAGCACGACATCAAGCATGGCGACCTGGAAGTGATGGAGCCCAGCAAGTGGCAGCAGCTCATAACTAGCGCCTTCGACTTCGCGGCTTGCGCTGCCGCTAGCCAGGCTAACACACTCAGTGCCGAGTTTGTCAAGTCTCATGCACTGAAACAGCAATAAGTACCTGACCACACACCATGCAACCCGCCAACTCGTCATTTTTTAAAACTATAGCAAATGAAGCCATTACTCCTTGACTCATCCTTTCCAAAACTGGTGAACGACATCACCGTTGCAAAGGCTCAAATCGACCAGCTCAACAAGATGCCCGATTTTGACGCCATGAGCCGCGAGATGATGCGGGAGGTGAAATTATGGCATGTGTATTACCTCATCACCAACGACCATAGCGGTGACGCTGCGCCCATGATCGACACCCTTGTGTTTGACGAGAGCTACAGCGACATGCCTCACCTCTATGTGAGCTGGCTATGGCTGGCGAGAATGACAATATTCATCAGCAACAGCGATTTTATGCTCGCACTGGGAGCTGCCGAGAACGCCCTGCTACAGCTGGTGGAAATCACCAACAAGAAGAAGGAGGACTTCCTGGCCATCCTCGCTTCGCTGCTCTATAACCTCGCTTCGGTGCACAACAGCATTGGCGACGGCGCTAGGGCCAAGAAGGAGCTCACCAAGTGCCAAAAGCTCTTTGAGCGTCTGGTCAAGAAGAATGAGCGACGATTCTCGCCCATGCTGCTATATGCCGTCGAGGCCTCTACGAGCATCATCACCTCCAAGACTCAACAGATGAACGTGCTCAAGCACTACGACGACGAGGTGAAGCTCTACACCAGCATGCTCAACAATGGCGACAGCAAGAAGACGCGAGAGGCGCTCATCAACCTTGTCAACTCTCTCAAGAAAGAAGGCGACATCATGCTCGAGATGGGTAACGGACGCAACGCGGCTAAGTATTACACCAAGGCTCTGCGTTACCAAAAAAAGGTGAGCACACACATGGGGCATAAAGAGCTGGTGCTATCCATCGGTCTGGCTAAAGCACTCAACAAGCTGGCAAACCGCCGCGACAGCGCCGAGCAGCTGCTACAATCGCTGCACCCGCTTGCCAAGCGGCTCAACGCCACCAACGAGCTGATAGAAATCGAGAACCTGCTCAACAATAAAAACAAGAACACTAACATAATGACACTCCTAAAGAGTATCTTCTAGTATAATTGATTTTGTTTTACACAATCAAGAAAAAATTTATAATAATCTAAAAATGACTCTACTATGAAAAAGTTATTATTACTCACTTTATCAGCACTCGTGGTGGCTATGGCTATGGCAGCGACCTACCCTGCCAGCTACTTCACCATAGCCTCAGAGACGGCAACAGTCGCAGGCGACGTGAATGGTGATGGACAGGTAACAGCAACTGATATCACACTGCTCTATAACGTGATACTAAGCAACAACCACTCAGGAGTAGTTAATGGCGACCAGAATGGCGATGGCGACATCACCGCCGGCGATGTGACACTGGTTTATAACGTCATGCTCAGCGGTGGTGGCTCCTCGGCGCAAGTGACCAAAATCAAGATGAACGACTACATCAGCGTCACCTCGTCGGCCACTCCAGTGCAGCACACCTGGAAGAACAACGAGGACGTGATTTTCATCGCACTCGATGGTGTGGAGGAGAACATGTATGTGCTCGTGCGCAATGGCGGCAAGTGGCTGCTCAAGGACATCAACGGCAGCAACAAGGCGGGTTTCAAAACGTCGGGGAGCATCAAGGCGGCTTGGGTGCGTAACGCCGACTATGCCAACGCCCAAGTGTGGAACATTGATGTGCCCGTGGACCTGGCTACCGGCAGCGGCACCTACACACGCAGCGGCACCACGGTGGCTATCAACCTCAACCTCACCTTGATGGAGAGCAAGCTCGAAGTGATAAGACCCTCGCAAGGCGATTATGTGACCTACTATGACCACGTTGCAGGCATTACCAGCATTACCGAGAACGACTACTACAAAGAGTCTAAGGCCCCGGTGGCACACTTTGTCACCTCGGGCAACACCACTTTTGGCTATGCCTACGGCATCATGCAGTCCTACGACTACTATCACTACCTGAGTCAAGGCAAGACAGGCTATAAGAGCGAGATGACCTATCCGCTGACTCCTGGCAAGACGCATTTCATTTACAGCCCCGATGCTTACTGGTCGATATGGACACGCGACTTCTCGATGATTTACTACCATGCCTTCGACAATATCACCAGGATTACCTTGAACAACACTGGCAGTGTGGTGTATATGCCTGTGGGGGCATCTATCAACTTCATCCCACAAGAGGCTGGCGTCACCGTGTGGGACGGTATCTTGCAGTCCTTTAGCTCGTCTAACACTACCAGCGTGAAATGCTATGAATACAACACTGCCCACACCATCACCATCGAGGCAATGGAGGTGGGAACATCGACGGTGAGCTTCCGTTACACCTCGCCAGGCGGTGGCACCTACAACTACCAGTTCACCGTGAAGGTAGAGCCATCGATATGGGTTGCAGGCTCGCAGCTCAATGCCAGCGGGGTGAAGGTGCCAGCCATCTACTACAACAATAAAGGCACAAGCCATCCATCTATCAGTGGTGCCACCGGCGACCAATGGGTGGAGCGCTTTGAGGTGGGCAATGGCAATGGCTTTGCCTGGGTCACCAATGGATCGAAAAGCGAGATTCACCGCAGCACCAACCCCTACGCTTATGGATCCTTTATCAAGCGCTATGACGTGAAAAGTGCCACTCCATGGCTCTATGCCGACAAGAGTGGAAACGTCTATTATCTCACCAACTACAGCAGTGGTAATTACATGATATTTAAGAACAATGGCTTGGTGTTTGACACCAGTTCCGACTATAAACCTGATTTAGTAAAGGCCGACTATCAGCAAGGAAAGGTTGCGATGATTTTCAGCAATAGCGATGGCATCAACTTCGTTCAAGATGTGGTTGCAGGCACTATAACATCGCAAGCCCAGAACTATTATTTGCCGCCAACCGACCCCAACCAGACTTATGGAGGACGAGTGTCGTTTTGGTATGAGAATCTTGCTGTTGACCATGGTATAGCGGTAGTTAAGAAGCTCAAAGACGTAGCCAAGCTTGTAGGTTATGAAGTGGATCACACTTATAGCAAATGGGTGGATTGCTACCTCTCGGGCACATCAACCACCTCGGTGAATTATAATTACAACTTAATTCCCAATGCATTCTCTAAAGAAATTTTCCTTACCAGTGCCAACAAGATTTGCTATGTGGATAATCTGGCAACCGGCAAAATAGCAGTGGTCAACAGCGGCGCAAGCAGTGCCAATCTTTATGACACAGGCCTGACTAACATGGTCATGTGCCGATATAAAGACGGATTTTTCTACGGCGTGAGGAAAGTCACTGCCTCCAACGGCAACGTGACTTACTATCTCTTCCACGAAACGTTCAATAACGTGATTGGAGGCGTTTACACGCAGCGAAAGATCGACTTGCCGCAAAGCTTTGAGATCAAGGACATTTACCTTGAGACAACCCGCAACTAAAAACACACTCTCCTCTCTCCACTTAACTTTTAACTATTAACTCACAACTATTAACTGTTAACTATCAGCTATTAACTATTCAACTATTAGCTATTAACTATTAACTATATTATTATGAGACGTTTTACAAAAATCGGTTTACCACTATTAATGATTGCTTTGATGGCTATGTGTGCCATCGATGCACAAGCCAAGACCAAGAAGCAGCCACGCACCATCTACTATGTTGTGTGCGGCAGCTATTCCTCGCTCGAAAAAGCTATTAAACAGTCTGAGCAGATGAGTGAGGTGATGTTCTATCCCGTGTATAAGACCACCGTCAAGGGCAAGACCGTTTATCGCCTGTGCTGCCAGTGCTACTACAGCAAAGCACACGCCGAGAAAGACCTGGAGGGACTGCTCAGCGGCTTCAAGGGCGACGACTGGTGGATATGGCCATCGAAGGGACTTGCCAAGTGTGTGTATCGCCCACTATCGCCCAAAGATGGCGAGGAGCGCATACCAGAACTTAGGCCTCTGTCTAAACCCCTAACAGAATAATATGAACATTAAGGTTTAGAGAATAGTGTTGATGTTATGCAGGGACAAGGCGTGCTTTGTAGGCAAAAGCGCCTAGAGGATGCAAGGCCCATAACCTCATCACTGTCTTCCATAAACGATAAGCTATAAACGATAAACCAGTGAGCAAGTTATCAACTTGCGAAACTTAAGTATGAACATTCAAGAACTATACGCTTTCTACAAGCAGCACCCGGTGGTGACCACCGATAGCCGCGATTGCCCCGAGGGCAGCATTTTTATTGCCCTCAGGGGTGAGTCGTTCGATGGCAACAAGTTTGCTGTGCAAGCCCTGCAAAAGGGGTGCGTCATGGCTGTGATTGACGACGAGCAGGTCTATAACGATTATCTTGCCCAGCCCATCGAGGGCAAGACCATGGTGCTTGTGCCCGACTCGCTACAGGCCTTCAAAGACCTGGCACGGGAGCACAGGCGCCAGTTCTCAATTCCCGTGGTGGGCATCACAGGCACTAATGGCAAGACCACTACCAAGGAGCTGGTGCGCACCGTGCTGGCACAAAAGTTCAATGTGATGGCTACCGAGGGCAACTTCAACAACGACGTGGGCGTGCCCAAGACACTGCTGCGGCTCTCGCCACAGCACGACATTGCTGTGGTGGAGATGGGAGCCAGCCACCCAGGCGACATCAAGACCCTTGCCGAAACTGCTGAGCCCACCTGCGGACTCATCACTAACGTGGGCAAGGCTCACTTGCAGGGCTTCGGGTCGCTCCAGGGGGTAATCAATACCAAGGGCGAGCTCTACGATAACCTTGCCAGCCGCGACGGCAGCGTCGTCTTTGTCAATGCCGACAATGAGCACCTCATGGGCATCTTGCCTCATGGCATGGAGACTGTGACGTATTCTCAGCAGCAAGATGCGGCAGTGATGGGCGAGATAGTGGCGTGCGACCCACTGCTGCGGCTACGCTGGAAGAGTGAGGACGACGAGTGGCACGAAGTGGCCACACACCTCATTGGCAGCTACAACCTCGACAATGTGCTGGCCGCTGTGACAGTGGGGCTGCACTTCGGCGTTGACCCCGTCGCCATTAGCGAGGCCATAGCGGGATATGTGCCACAGAACAACCGCTCGCAGCTCACCGAGACAGGACGCAACCACCTCATCGTGGATGCCTACAACGCTAACCCCACCTCAATGGCTGCCGCTATCGACAACTTCTCGCTCATGCAGGTGAGCCCCAAGATGGCAATTCTGGGCGACATGAGAGAGCTAGGCGACAGCAGCCACATCGAGCACGTGGCTGTGGTTGAGAAACTCAAGCAATGCCATTTCGACAAAGTGTGGCTCGTAGGAAGCGAGTTTGAGGCTGTGGATTGCAGCTTCCGCAAGTTCTCTAATGCCGACGAGGTGAAAGCTGCGCTCACCGAACAGCACATCGACGGCTACTACATTCTCATCAAGGGGTCGAACGGCATACGACTCTTCCAACTGCCCGAAGTGCTGTGAAAAACGCCACCTAAAATGGCTTTTTCAATGCTAAAATGAAAAAAAATTTGGTCAATTAAAAAATTGTTCATACCTTTGCAACCGATTTCGAGTCAGGGTACTTGGGTTTAGTCCCGTTAGACCTGTTCTGTGACATGATCGTTGAAACTTCGATGGCTGCTTGAAGATGCTTAAAATGTGGCCATAAAGCGTAGGACGATATTTAAACGCAAAAACAACTGCTGGTGGGTAGCATTGATGGCTTCTCACGTCAATTTATCGCCAGTGAAAAAGGGTGTCGTGGTAGAATATTGTGCTGCGTGGACATATTTCTAGAAGTAGCGGCTTGAAATCAACGAGAGTGAATAAAGTATTTTATAACTTTTTTGAAGTAAAACACTATGTCTAAAGTTTGTCAAATCACAGGCAAGAAGGCGATTACAGGTAACAACGTGTCGCACTCTAAAAGAAGAACTAAACGCAAGTTCAATGTGAACATCTTCAACCGCAAGTTCTATTGGGTAGAGCAGGATCAGTGGATCCGTCTTACAGTGAGCGCCAGCGGACTGCGTCTTATCAACCGTATCGGGCTTGACGCCGCTTTGAAAAAAGCCGCACAAGACGGAAATCTTAAAGAAATTAAAGCAATCTATTAAATCAACGAGTTATGGCAAAGAAAACTAAAGGCGATCGCATTCAGGTAATCCTTCAATGCACAGAGCAGAAGGAAAGCGGCGTTCCCGGAATGTCACGCTACATCACTACTAAGAACCGCAAGAACACTACTGAGCGTCTGGAGTTGAAGAAATACAACCCATACCTCAAGAGGTACACTATTCACAAAGAAATCAAATAATACTTTTTAATCATGGCAAAAAAGACAGTTGCAACCCTTCAAACTGGTGAAGGACGTAATTTCAGCAAAGTGATTAAGATGGTTCGCTCGCCTAAGACTGGTGCCTACGTTTTTGAGGAAAGAATGGTGCCCAACGACAAGGTTGACGAGTATCTTAAATAAAGACAGCACACGCATTTTTGTTTATAATAAAACAAAACGCTATATTTCAGAAATGGCTTGACACCTCTGCTGGTGCCAAGCCATTTCGCTTTAATTCACGGGCAAAGCATCATGCATGCCCTGTTATGAATTATACATTAAGTCAACCGTCTCAAGGTCCATGGGCACATAGATGTTGCCAGTGAAGACGGTGCGAGCCTCGGCACTGTAGTTCTCGCGGCGCGACATGAGGCGAGTGTCCTCGGTGTGATAGAGCAGCAAGTTCTTCACGCCGAGCTCCTGGGCTAACTTGCCGGCATCAACAACGGTGCTGTGATGCTTCTCGTAAGGACGGAACTGCGCGCGGTCGCGATACATGCAAAAGGCCTCACACAGCAGCCAGTCGCAGTCGCGCACATAGCGCTCGCTCACGGCATTGTAAGGCTCGTCGCCTAGGCACACCACGCGCTGACCATCGGGCATCAGGGCTCTGAAACCATACTGAAGCGTCTTGTCAGAGCCTATGTCAAAAAATGTCACCTCCATGTCGCCTATAGCGATGGTCTCGCCATCGCTCACCTCACGCAAGATGATAGTCTTGCCCACTGCGGCCATAATCTTGGCAGGAATCATGATGTGGCACATCGTCTCGAGAGCCTCACGCACCTCGCGATGGCAATAGATGGTGAATGTGCCGTGATACTTGCCCTTGTAGAGCAACGGCGAAATCTTGCGGATGAGCCATATCACACCCATTATGTGGTCGGTGTGAACATGAGTGACAAAGAGGTGGTGAATCTGGCTATAGTCGATGCCAGCGCGATAGAGCTGGCGAAAGATGCCATTGCCGCCACCAGCATCAACCATAAGCTGCCCAGCGGCACTCTTAAGATAGAAGCAGGTGTTGTAGCAACGAGTGCACATTGCACTACCAGTACCCAGCATTTTTATGTATTGCGATGAAACCACTTAAAAAACTTAACACTTGACTGTGACAAGGCACGCCTTGTCCCTACTTAACACTTTACACTTTACACTTAACACTTAATTTTAGGTATCTCTATAGAGAACGTAGTCCCCTTTCCCAGCTCACTATCTTTCACATAGATCTTGCCGCCATGGTATTCCTCAATAATGCGCTTCACAAGCGTCAAGCCCAAGCCCCAGCCACGCTTCTTTGTGGTGAACCCTGGGTTAAACACGTTCTTGAAGTTCTTGCGAGCTATACCCTTGCCAGTATCTTTGATATAGAGGTGAGCATGACGATCATCACTGGTCACCATGATGTCGATACTCCCCTTGCCTTCCATCGCGTCAACGGCATTCTTAGTGAGATTCTCCATCACCCACTCAAAGAGCGACTGGCACAACATTACGCCACAATTCTTGTCGCCATCGGTGTGAACTGTCAGAGTCACATGCTTCGGGATGCGAGTGCGCATGTAGGCAAGGCTGCTTTCCACGGCCTCGTTAATAAACGTGAGCTCCTTGTCGGGCATGGAACCAATCTTAGAGAAACGGTCGGCAATCACCGACAGGCGGTGAACATCGGTGTCCATATCACTGATAATCTCCTTATCTACACCCATCGACTCTAGCATCTGGGTCCAAGCCATCAGCGACGAGATGGGAGTGCCCAGCTGATGAGCAGTCTCCTTCGACAGTCCCACCCACACACGATTCTGCTCGGCACGCTTCACACTGATAAGAGCAAAATAGGCCACGCCCAGGAACAGAAGCATCACAGCCAGCTGGATGTAAGGGTAATAAGCCAAGCGACGCAGCACATCGCTATCCTCATAATAGAGCGTCTGATGCGTCGATTGGTCAATCTCTATATCTATCTTATTTGATGAGTTACGCAACTTCTGCAACCTCTTGGCAAGGAATTCCTTATTTACCTTTGAGTACTCGTCAAGCATCTTGGCTGTGTCGGCAGGCTCAGGCAGCTTAAAGTTACGCTGCTCTATGATATTCCCATCATTATCAACAAGCAAGACAGGGATATTCTGGTTGCCACGAATTATGCGGAAAAGGAAATCCACGTCAGTGTCAGTAGAGGTCGTTAATTCACGAGTGGCATCGGCCCATATCTCCATGCGCTCGCGTTCCTGCTTGGCAAGGTCCTTGACCAGGCGGTTAGAAATATAAATAAACACCCCCACTAGCACCAGCGACACTGCCAGAAGCACCATCTTCCAAATGCGACGTGAGTCATATATGCTGCGCAATTTCATCTCTCTGCAAAAATTGAAGTGCAAAGATACTAAAAAGTTGTCACTTATCTGTTGTCTAGTGACAGATTTTTAGCTTTCAGCTCTTTTGTTTCAATAAAAACGATAAAAGTGTTCAGTTTGTTGCGATGGCATCACTACACACTCTAAAACTCCTGATCAATGAGCTCGATAAACATCGAGCGCACTTCGCGCACTACTATCATGTGACGCTTCTCGCCAACCATCTGACTCATATACAGCTCAAAACCCTCGTCGGTAATAGCCAAGCCTTGCAACTCGGGCAACGCATTCATGAAATCACCTTTATCACCAGGTGTCCACAGCCAGCCACGACTTTTGTCAACAACAGCATACTGGTCGTAGGTCGATACCAGCCGGTTCCCAATGAAGCATGCAACCACAGCAAGAGCCTGATTGCCTTCGGGCTTAAACTCCACGGCATAGAGTTTGCGGTCGCTAGACTCTAGGTCGGCAAGCCATCGAGCATTCTTAATGGCACGCCCACCAAAGTACTCACTCACCACCTGCTGGCGATCTTTCTCCATGGGCTTCACCTTCTCAGGATGCTTCCAGCGCACAAACGACTTCATCTCGTGAGTGGAGAGATAACCGTCGGTGGCAATAATCGGGAATAACTCATTATCCTTATAACCACGAAACATCGTCTTGATTGACTTGGCATCACTAAGCTCATAGATTGCTGCATCGCCATCTACACTTCTCTTGTGACTTGCAGCACCCACACGGTCCTTAAAAACGATGTGAGTGTAATTAGCGGCATCGAGCATATTCCGAGCATGGGTAGTGAACTCGTTGCGCTTATAGTCGGCATAGGCAAGCACAGGAAGCTGAGACAGCGTGATGTCATCTTGCGCATTAAGATAGGTGCCAATCTTGCGAAAAGGCTTCCACTCCATCGTCTCGGAGTTATAGACCTGTGCAACCTGGTTCTTTTTCAACCCTTTGTTAAGTTCTTTCTCTACCTTTTTAGGCTTCAGCTCCTTGCCCTTAGAGTCAAGATAAACCTCGCGCCCGTCAATTCTCTTCATGCTGAAATCTAGCTCCTTAAGATCGCCACTGGCAAAACGGTAGAACTTCGCACCAGTGATCTCTCCACCACTATTGCTGCTTGTAACAATCAGCACACCATTACGCATCGCTAAACCAACATGCTCACCAGATGCATTATAACCCACATCAAACAACTTTTTTATTCCATGAGCGCACGAGAACACGCAACCATACCCCTCATCAAAAGTACTCACCCATAGCAAACTCATCTCACCATTTCCAGTGGGAACCACACAGAACTTCTCAGGACGTTGATGGTTCTTAGAGTGAGACTGAGTAAAGTCTTGAATAATGCGAGCCATATTATAGGCATAATCACTTATTGCCTCACGCTCATCGACATGAGCCATTGCATTAAACACAAACACACACAATATCAAGAAAGTAGCAATTATTCGACCTCTTTTCATATTATAATTATTAGTAGTAGCGCTTATTATATTATGATAAAAAAAATCACAAAAGGTTTAACACATAACATTAAACGCAAGAAAAAAGGAAATAAAATTAAAGAAGTAAAAGAAGAAAAAAGAAGTTAATTGAGAGAACAAAGAGAATAAATGGAAGAAAGGAAGGAAGAAAGGAAGGAAAGGAGGAAAGGAAGGAAGAAAGGAAAAGGAAGGAAGAAGGAAAGAAGGAAAGGAAGGAAGAAAGGAAGGAAGAAGGGAAAGAAAGGAAAGAGGGAAGAAAGAAAAGAAAGGAAAGAAGGAAAAAAGAAGGGAAGAAGGGAAGGGAAGAAATTTTCTTACCATCGAGGTGGTGGAGTATAGTGCTCTGCTCGGAATGAGGAAAACGGCACAGCCGAGTGTAGTCGTGGGGAATTAAGCCTGGGGGCTGTTTGGTATTGCGCCGCACCGCCGGCGCTCAAAATGCGACCAAGCCCATCCCCGAGGGTTAACAAAGCGGCACAAACCCATCTGCTCGGGATGAGGAAAACGGCACAGCCGAGGGTGGCCGTGGGGAATTAAGCCTGGGGGCTGTTTGGTATTGCGCCGCACCGCCGGCGCTCAAAATGCGACCAAGCTCATCCCCGAGAGTTCACAAGGCGGCACAAACCCAGGGCTTAGGGCTTGCCACTGTGCTTTGCGATTGGGCATGAAAAAAGAGCCCGGGGATTTTTCCTCGAGCTCTCCTTAGGGGGGCGATTACCTACTCTCCCACTTTCGCAGTACCATCGGCGTGGTGAGGCTTAACTTCTCTGTTCGGAATGGGAAGAGGTGGGACCCTCACGCTATC
>ONJX01000021.1 GCA_900318255.1 uncultured Prevotellaceae bacterium
GTTCTTGTTGTATTTCCGCGTTTGGTTAGGTCTTGGAAATAGAGTTAGAACTATTGTCGGTGCTATCGTTCTTGTTTTTCTTATTGCTAACAATATATTTTTAATTGTTAAAGTTAAGAAAAGAATGAAAAATGAAAAAGAATAGCTGATTGTTAATGATATACCGCTATCTTTGCGGATGGCAGAAAATATATTGAATTATGGCAAGAGAATATCATATATGGGCTGTTATCAAAGCAAGCCATTGTTCCACAGCTTAAAGAAGAAACAATGAAAAAGAGAAGCAAAATATTGTCAGTTATAACCATTGGCTGCACCATCATGATGGTTGCATGTTCATTTGGCTCCTCAAGTGAAAAGCTTTCTACTGGAAATGTTTCTACTAATTAACTAACCTCTTTCTCTTTCAAAAGACTTAGGATTAGATAGTATTATAATTATTGATAATGCCACTTTATGGGCTAGTAAGTACAAATGTGTCATCAAAGACACCCCAGCATTTCTCAATGGCACTGATGGTATATTTTTTTAATTTATAGTGCGTTAAATTGGATTTTTATAAAAAATGTGTTTACTTTGTGGCGAAAAAGAAAATTATTAACCAAATTCAGTAATTATGAAAAGATTTTACTTGACCTTTGCAATGGTGATGACTATTGCCGTTGCATCGTTTGCACAACTGATTCCTCAAGGCGCCACCATGCCCTTTACCGGAATCAAGAGAAACACTGCCAATGTCGCTAAAGACAATGTGCTCGTGACTCCTCCGGCCGATGCCGTGATTGAGGACGACTGGGCTATAAGTGGCACATATTATTACGGCGAAAACATCCCCTTTGTCAACGACAACCCCATCTCGGTGGCTTTCCATGGCAATGACGTTTATTTTAAAGGTGTGGTTTTAAGCTGCCCCAATGCATGGATTAAGGGTCGCCTGGGCGAAGATTATGCCAGCTTCCCCACCGGTCAGTACTGCGGTGAATATGGAGAATACAGCATCTATGCTTGTGGCACTAGCGATGCCCAAACTCCCAACGACATCTTGTGGGTATATGACCCCTTAAACAAGAAATTCACCATTAGCAACATCTATGTGGAGAGTGCCGCCCCCGACTTGTCGGTATATTTGTTATACTCCTACACCCTGGAGGTGTATAAGGACAAGCAGGTTGAAACACCCACCGACTTGACCGCCACTGCCGATGTTAACTCGGCTCTGGTGTCGTGGACCAGCGATGCTAATACCTTCAACTTGCGCTACCGCAAGTATGTGGACATGTCGGGCAGCGACCGCTTGTGGGACTTTGAGGACAATGAGCAACTGAGCGATTTTACTTTTGTTGATGCCGATGGCGACGGCCGAGGCTGGACATGGGGCAACTCGCAGATGAAGGCTCACAGCGGCTCGGGCGTGATGTACAGTGCCAGCTACGACAACAGTGCCGGCGCCCTCACTCCCGACAACTGGATTATCACTCCCAAGGTGAAACTTGGTGGACAGGTGTCGTTCTGGGCTTGCTCGCAGGAAACCCACGCCAATTACGCTAACGAGAAGTTCCAGGTGTATGTGTATGAAGGCGATGAGTGGACATCGACCGATGACTTCGTTGCCATCTCCGACATCTACACCACTACCGTTGATTATCAACAAATTGTTGCCGACTTGAGCGAATATGAGGGTTATGGCTACATCGCCATTCGCCACTTTAACTGCACCGACCAGTTCTGGCTCAACATCGACGACCTGGAGGTAACAGTCCCCAATGCCACCCAGGGCGAGCAGTATGAATGGACAATGCTTGAAGAGGTGTCTAACCCTTACACCATCAGGAATCTTGAGCCTAAGACCGAATATGAGGTTCAGGTGTGTGGCGTTACCGATGGCGTGGCAAGCCTCTGGACACAGAGCGCGATATTCACCACTCTGCCCGAGGGCGGCACAGTGCCCACAATCGACGAGCTCTACCTGGTGGGCAGCTTCAATGGCTGGGACTGGCAGAACGAGGCTGGCCGCGTGCCATTTGAGCTCGAGAATGACGTGTTCACCGTTGTAATCAACTTTGAGGATGGCGACGAGTTCAAGCTCATCACCCCCGACGAGACTTCCACAAACGGCTGGCGCTGGTTTGGCGGTCTTGACGAGAACAACGTGGGTTACTTCGAGATTAACGACAACCTGCTCGACCAGCCAATAGAGCTCATTGATGGTGCAAACTTCAAGATTGATAACGGAGGCAAGTACATCATCACCGTCACACAGCTCACTACTGCCGACGGCAAAGCCGTTGCCGAGCCTCTGGTGATGACCGTGTCGAAAGAAGCCACCGGCATCAGCGCCATTGCTGCCGACAGAACCGACAGCCGCATCTTCGACCTCCAGGGCCGCGAGCTCAAGAGCGTTCCCGAGCATGGCATCTACATCCAAGGCGGCAAGAAGCACGTTAAGTAATTAACTGCCACTGGAAAAGACCACAAAAAACCACCCGCAACACGGGTGGTTTTTTTATCGCCCAACAAGTTGTTTCTAGACAAAAGAACATATTGTCGTCGCCTGTCTTTTTTTGGACAAAAGAACATAATTTTTGTTCTTATGAACAACTTATGTTCTTATGTCTAAAAGTTGGATGTCAGGGGTTTGCGCTAGTCCACCCCTCTGTGGGTGTCATTGTGCCATGAATTCCTCCACGTCCTTGGGGTGATAGGGGATGATGTCTTTGCCAAGGAAGCGGCAGCCGTCGGCCGTGATGAGCACGTCGTCCTCGATGCGTATGCCGCCAAAGTCCTTGTAGGTCTCAATCTTGTCGAAGTTGAGGAACTCGGCGCAGTGGCCCTTAGCGCGCCACTCGTCGATGAGGTCGGGGATGAAGTAGATGCCTGGCTCGTCGGTGATGACGAAGCCCTCCTCGAGGCGGCGCCCCATGCGCAGGGCGTTAGTGCCAAACTGGTCGAGGCGCGGGCGTGTCTCCTCGTCAAAGCCCACATAGATTTGTCCCAAGCCTTCCATGTCGTGCACGTCCATGCCCATCATGTGGCCCAAGCCGTGAGGCAGGAACAGGGCGTGAGCGCCAGCAGCCACGGCCTCGTCGATGTCGCCCTTCATCAGCCCCAGAGCCTTGAGACGCTCGGTCATGAGGCGGCACACTGCCATGTGCACGTCGAAGTATTTCACGCCAGGCTTAGCCACCTTGAGCACCAAGTCGTGGCAGTCCTCCACGATGTTGTAGATCGACAGCTGCCGCGAGCTGTACTTGCCATTCACAGGCATGGTGCGGGTGTGGTCGCTGCAGTAGTGCTCTATGGTCTCGGCACCGCAGTCGCACAGCACCAGTCGTCCGTCCTCAAGTTTAGCCATCGACGGTGCGCCGTGCATTATCTCGCCATGCTGCGAGAAGATGGTGCCGAAGCTCACCTGCGCGCCATAGCTCTGCGCTATGCCATTGATTTGCCCGGCGATGTATTTCTCGGTAACTCCTGGCTTGATGAGCTTCATGGCGGTGGTGTGCATCTTGTAGCCAATCACGCTGGCGCGTTCCAGCTCCTCAATCTCGAGCGGAGTCTTTGCCGAGCGCATCTTCACCACTGCGTGGATGAGCTCCAGCGATGCCGCCTCGCGCTGCTTGCTCGGGTGGATGCCCAGCAGGTCCATGATCTGAATCATCGTGTCGTGGCGATAAGGCGGCAGGAAGTGAACCTTGCGTCCCTTAGCCACCGCTTCCTTCACGAGCACCTCGAGTTGTGCCATGGGCGCGCTGCTTGCCACGCCCACCTGCTCTGCCATCGAGGCCACGCTATCTACCGAGCCATACCACACGATGTCCTCAATGTCGATGTCGTCGCCAAAGAGGGTCTCCTTGCCGCTCTCCACGTCAATCACACCCACCAGCCCGTCGCGCTTGTGACCAAAGTAGTACAAGAACGACGAGTCCTGACGGAAAGGATAGTAAGCATTGTTAGGGTAATTATTAGGCGCCTCGTTGTTGCCAAAGAGCACCACCACGCCGCCCTCCATGAGCTTTCTCAACTCATTGCGACGCTCCACATAAACTTCTTTGTTAAACATAATCGATAGTATTTAGATTGTTAGTTTTTTAGTCCTTAGTTTTTTGAACGCTCAAAGTTAGCAATAAATTGCGACACATGCAATTTTTACAATGCATAATTCATAATGCATAATGCTCAATGGGCTGCGCCTTGATTTTCAAACAACCCCTACAACAAATATACAACTTGAACAACACTTTTTTCAATGCACCATACACGATTTCGATAGATTTTGCTATTTTTGCAGATAAAACTGATAAAAGGGCGTTAGTTCTTTTAGGACTTTAAAGTCTTTAAGGTCTTTAGGGTCATGAAAAAAACACTAAATATAAAAAGAAAAAGCATTATGTCTGAGAAACTTATTCGCCACAGTGGCAACTACCGCAAATTGCTTTCTTACCAAAAGACGGAGGTTATTTATGAGATGACCTTCTACTTTTGCCACACCTATTTAAAGCTTGGTGACCGCACAATTGACCAGATGGTGCAGGCGGCACGCAGTGGAAAACAGAACATTGTGGAAGGGTGTGCCGCTTCGGCAACTTCAGCAAAGACCGAAATTAAACTGCTTAATGTGGCTAAAGCAAGTTTGCAGGAATTGCTTGAAGACTACATAGACTATCTTCGCACACGGAACCACAGGCAATGGGAGGAGGAATCTCAAGAATGGGTGGCTATGCGAAAACTTGGACGTGAGCATAACGATGCTGCTTTCTTTATGAAGATTTGTCGTACCCGCCCACCCGAAACGATTGCTAACATGGCTATCATTCTCATTATGCAAGCTGACTACTTGCTTTATAAACAGCTTGAACGGTTGGAGAAAGATTTCGTGGAAAATGGTGGTTTCTCAGAAAAAATGGCCCGAATTAGGCGTGAACAGAGAGGTGTATAATATGACAGCAGTTGTCAGACAACTTTAATATATTAAAAAACACTATACTACAAGGCACATACTGTCCACACACAAACTGTCTTGCCACTTACATTGCGTCTAGGGTGGTGATGGTGCGGAGGATGTCGAGGGCTTGGAGGACGGTGGTGACGCTGGCGATGACGACTGAGCGCTTGTTGTTCTTTTGGCGCAGCTGGCATCGCTGTGGGTTCTGCTGAATGTAGTTGATGATGCGTCCGAAGGCTCGGGAGTTGTAGTAGGCCTTGTTTTCCTCTCCCACGAAGTAGGCATACATCTGTCCTTTCATCAGCGCTATTTTCTCGATGCCGAGGTGTCGTGCGATGCGTCGCAGCGGCACGATGCGAATGAGCTCGCGCCCCACGTCGGGGATCTCCCCGAAGCGGTCTCGCAGGCGCTCCTCAAAGTCATCGACGTCGCGCTGGCTCTCCATGTTGTCGAGCTCGCGGTAGAGCGAGATGCGCTCGTTCTCCTGGGGCACATAGTCGGCGGGGAACATGAGTGTGAGGTCGGTGTCGATGACGCAGTCGGCGGCAAATTCCACTTCTCCGTCGCCGCCCAGGGCAATGTCGTCTTGCGCCTGCTCCATATAGGTGTCGGCAAACTCCTCAGTCTTGAGCTCGAGGACTGCCTCCTTGAGAATTTTCTGGTAGGTCTCGAAGCCCAGGTCGGCGATGAAGCCGCTCTGCTCGGCACCGAGAAGGTTGCCGGCGCCACGGATGTCGAGGTCTTGCATGGCGATGTGAATGCCTGATCCCAGGTCGCTGAAGCTCTCGATGGCCTGGAGGCGTCGCCTCGCCACCGAGGTGAGTGGCACTCCTGGGGGCACGAGCAGGTAGCAGAAGGCCTTGCGGTTGCTGCGCCCTACCCTGCCTCGCAGCTGGTGCAGGTCGCTCAGGCCGTAGTTCTGTGCGTTGTTGATGATGATGGTGTTCACATTGGGCATGTCGATGCCGCTCTCGATGATGGTGGTGGCCAGTAGCACGTCGTAGTCGTGATTGGTGAAGTCGATGATGCGCTGCTCGAGCTGCTCGGGTGGCATCTGCCCGTGAGCTACCACCACGCGCGCATCGGGCACCAGGCGGTTGATCATAGCCTGGAGGTTGAACAGCGGGTCGATGCGGTTGTTTACAAAGAACACCTGCCCGTTGCGCGAGAGCTCAAAGTTGATAGCCTCTTTCACCACGTCGTCCACAAGGGCATTGATGCTGGTGAGGATGGGATAGCGGTTGGCGGGCGGCGTGTTGATGGTGCTCAGGTCGCGCGCTCCCATGAGCGAGAACTGCAAGGTACGCGGTATGGGTGTGGCACTCATGGTGAGGGTGTCAACGTTGACCTTGAGCTGCTTGAGCTTGTCCTTGACGGCGACGCCAAACTTCTGCTCTTCGTCAACGACTAGCAACCCCAGGTCTTTGAATTTCACCGTCTTGCCAATGAGCTTGTGAGTACCAATGATAATGTCGATTTTACCCTCGGCAAGGTCGGCGAGAATCTGCTTCACGTCCTTGGGCTTGCGGGCTCGGCTCAGGTAATCGACGCGCACCGGGAAGTCCTTGAGGCGGTCGCTAAAGGTGTTGTAGTGCTGGAAAGCCAGCACGGTGGTGGGCACGAGCACGGCAGTCTGCTTGCCATCGACGGCGGCTTTGAAGGCAGCACGTATCGCTACCTCGGTCTTGCCAAAGCCCACGTCGCCACACACTAGGCGATCCATGGGTTTGTCCTTCTCCATGTCGGCCTTCACCGCTTGCGATGCCAGCAGCTGGTCGGGGGTGTCCTCATAGATGAACGACGCCTCGAGCTCTTGCTGCAAGTATCCGTCGGGACTGAAAGCGAAGCCTTTTTCCTCACGGCGCTGGGCATAGAGCTTGATGAGGTCGCGGGCGATGTCCTTGAGGCGCCCCTTGGTGCGGTTCTTGATAGCTTGCCACTTGCCGGTGCCCAGCTTGCTGAGCTTGGGCGGCACGCCCTCCTTGCCGCGGTATTTCGAGAGTTTGTGCAGGGCATGAATCGAGACGAAAATCACGTCGCCATTGAGGTAACTAAGTTTTATCATCTCTTGCATGGTGCCGTTGAGGCGGGTGCGCAGCAATCCCTCAAAGCGCCCTATGCCGTGGTCTTCATGCACGATGAAGTCGCCAGTCTCTATCTGGTTCAGCTCCTTGAGCGACAGGGCCAGCTTGCCCGAGCGTGCCCGCTCGCTCTTGAGGTTGTACTTGTGGAATCGGTCAAAAATCTGGTGGTCGGTGAAGACGCACATCTTGCGGTCGTCATCGACGAAGCCCTCATGCAAGGTCTTGATCACTGGCGTGAACACAATCTGGTCATGACGGTCGTCGAAGATGACGCGCAGGCGCTCTATCTGCTTTGCGCTGTCGCTAAGTATATATAATGTGTAGCCACGTTCAAGGAAATCGGTGAACGACTGGCTGATGAGGTCAAAATTCTTGTGATAGATACCTTGCGGCGAGCAGTGCATCGACAACTTGGCGTTGCCGCTGGCTTGACTCTCGCCATAGTAGAACTCCAGTCGCCGCATGGCGTTGAGCGCAGCGAGAAACTGCGGCACATCCACCACCTTGAGCATCGCCTCGTGGTCACATTCCTGAGCCTCGATAGCACTATGGCTCAACGTCTCCTCGCCTATGGCCTCGACACGCTGCCGCAGCCACTCCACATCGCGCACGAGCAACGTCACGTCGCTTCCCACGAAGTGTAGCAGCGACACCCCGGCACCAGCCGCCTGCATCGATGTGTTGTTGATAATGCTCACGCTCTGGAGCTTCTCTTTCGAGAGCTGCGTCTCCACATCAAAGGTGCGCACGCTGTCGATCTCGTCGCCAAAGAAGTCGATGCGGTAAGGATACTCATTGCTATAGGAATACACGTCGAGGATGGAGCCTCGCACCGAGAACTGCCCTGGCTCATACACATAATCCACCTCCTGAAACCCCAGCTCTCGCAGCCTCACCGCCACCTGCGTGAGGTCCTTTTCCTTGCCCACCTCGAGGGTGACAGTAGATTTCTCTATGCTCTCGCGCGGCACCACCTTCTCGGCAAGCGCCTCGGGATAGGTCACCACCCACCGCAGGTCGCCGTCGGTGTGCCAGCGGTTCAGAACCTCGGTGCGCAGTATCTGCTGCGGAGCATCGACCTGACCATACTTGATGTCGCGCTTGTAGCCCGAGGGGAAGAGCAGCACCTGCGCCTCGCTGGTGAGCTGGCACAGGTCATTGTAGATGTAGCCCGCCTCGTCGAGGTCGTTGGCAATGATGAGATAGGGTGAGGCACCTTTGGGCAACGCCGTGAACATCATCGCCGCTGCCGAGCCGGCAAGTCCGTCAACCACCATCACGCGGTTGGTCTTGCCGGTAACCAGTCGCTTGAGGGCAGCACGCTGTGCCGTGGTAAACAGCAACTGGCTCAGCTCGCTTAGCTGAAGTGGCGATGGTTTCACTTTTTCTTCTTAGATTGTTTCTTGGGTGCAGAGGCTTTTTTAGCAACAGGCAAGTTCAGGATTTTCTCATATTCACCCTCCTTGTTAAACATCTCGCTGGCACGAGCAGTGACGCGGTCTTTGCTCAGGGCAAAAATCATCTGGCCACGCTGGTAGTAGTAGTTCTTGATAATCTCCTTGCCCAGCAGTTTCTCGATGTCGTCGCGGTGCAGGTCAAGGTCTTTGTTAAGGTCGTGCTTGAGCAGCTTCTCGAGGCGGTCAAACTCCGCCTTGGTCTCGTCGTTGAGGTAGCCTTCGTCCTCGGCGGTCTTCTTGAGCGACGCCAGACTGGTCTCGCACACCTTGTCATATTCAAACTTCGCCGGGTCGATGAAAGCCTTGAAGTCGTTGAAAATCTCGTCGGTAATCTTAAACTCCTCGGCAGCGGGAATAGTGGGGTGCTCGGCAGCATACTTCACAGCATAGTCAAAGGCCCAGTTGTCGCGCACTATGTTATAGGCCAAGCGGCTGCCCTTGAGAGGCTCTATCACGATGTCGGGGGTTATGCCACCACCGCCTTTCACTGCCCTGCCGTGAGCGGTGCGGTATTGCTGGGCTGTGGTGTCAACGGTGTGCTTGGGGTTGCCAGCCTCATCTTTTTGCGAGTAATCTATCTCCTGGATGAGACGTCCGCTGGGAATGTAATACTTCGACACTGTCACCTTAAACAGCGCGTCAAATGGCAATGGCCTGGTCGATTGCACCAACCCCTTGCCAAAGGAACGTGTGCCAAGCACCACAGCACGGTCCAGGTCCTGGAGTGCGCCAGCGGTAATCTCGGCTGCCGATGCCGTGCCGCCATCGACGAGCACAGCCAGCGGAATCTCGGCATCCACAGGCTCCTCCGTAGTCTTGTAGTTGCGCTCCTGCTGCTTGGTCTTGCCGCGAGTCTGCAACACCTGGGTGCCCTTGGGGACAAACATGCCCACAATCTGAATTGCGCTATCGAGCAGGCCACCGCCATTGCCACGCAGGTCGAGCACTATGTACTTCACCGCCGGGTTGGCTTTGAGCTCTAGCAGGGCGCTCTTCACGTTGGCAGCCGAGTGCTCGTTGTAGGTGTCGAGGGCTATGTAGCCTATGTTCTCGTGAATTACACCATAGTAGCTCACTGGGTCAACCTTGATTTTCTCGCGGTGGAGGTTAAAGGTCTTCAGGCTGTCCTGGTCATATTTCCGCACCACGGTCACCTCTATTGGCGTGCTGGGCTGGCCCTTGAGGTGCTCACTCACCTTGCCATTGTCCCAGCCCTCCACACTCTCGCCGTCGATCATGACGATGCGGTCGCCAGGCCTCATGCCAGCCTTCGCTGCCGGGCTGCCCTCGTAGGGCTCGCTGATATACACCTTGCCGTCGCGCTCAAAGATGTAAGACCCTATGCCACCATACTCGCCAGTGGAGATCACCATGAAGTCCTCGGTGTCCTTGGCAGGAATATACTCGGTGTAGGGGTCCACGTCGTTGAGCATCGCGTTAATGGCGGTCTCCATCGACTTGTCGATGTCGAGAGTGTCAACATAAAAGGCGTTAAGCTCCTTGAACAGCGCGTTGAAAATGTCTAGATTGCGAGCTATGCGAGTTGAGCGCACGTTGTCGTCGCCCTCCTCGCCTGCCGTCGCCACTTGTGCTGCAACAGAGAGCAACACCAGAATCAGCAAAAAATATTTTCTATAGTTCATATAATTATATAGTTCAGAGTTTACAGTTAAGAGTTTATAGTTAAGAGATTCTAGACTTTCTAGAGATTCTAGATTTTCTAGAACTTCTAGCTCCTTAACTGACAAGGCACGCCTTGTCCCTACACCTTCCACGTTCCACCTTCCACGTTCCACCTTGATTTGAGACTGCTAAAGTACTACTTCTTGATGAAATAGAACGAAAAAAGAGGGGAAAAATCATTTATTCGACGATTTTTTAAAATATTTTGGCGAAAAGTGTTGCACAATTCAAAAATAGGCTGTAATTTTGCACCGCATTTCTCGGAAAACCGGGAAAACATAGTAAAATACTGCTTCAATAGCTCAGTTGGTTAGAGCACCTGACTGTTAATCAGGGGGTCGTTGGTTCAAGTCCATCTTGAAGCGCGTTTCATAATATTAAGTTTTAATTGTTAATGCTTCAATAGCTCAGTTGGTTAGAGCACCTGACTGTTAATCAGGGGGTCGTTGGTTCAAGTCCATCTTGAAGCGCATTAAGGCAGCAATCGCAAGGTTGTTGCCTTAATTGTTTTCACTCGGTCCTGGCTTTTTTAAAAACGACAATAATTGTGGCTCTCGACACCGTTCATCAATGACAGAACCCACCATAAAAAGTAATAGCACACGAATTAAACGAATTACAACCAATTCCCATTTTATGCTCTAATGGTCAAAATGGGTGGTACTTATAGATTGAAAGCATCCTAAATTTTGACCATTAGACCAAGATTTCATGCCTACTCGTCACGGACAAGGCACGCTTTGTCCCTACATTCCCCCATTCCTCGTTCCCTCGATATACTAAACCAGTGATCAAGATAACAACTTGCGAAACTGCGAGATTTTGTGTACTTTTGTGGCGCTTAATAGAAATAACTACTATGAAATCAAGATTTTTTACATTGATAGCCCTGGTGGCAGTGGCGATTGCCGCCGTGGCACAAGTAGATGAATCAACTGATGAGGGCCGTAAGCGCCTGTCGTGTACCAGCATCATGGTGGGCAAGAACGCCAGCACCGACGGCTCGGTGATAACCTCCCACACCTGCGACTCGTGGTATCGCACTTGGATGACGATGACGCCCGCCCGCGACTATGAGCGCGACACGGTGACCGCCATCTATGAGGGACGCATGCACACCCAGAGCTCCAGCGACAGCACCAAGCTCTATGTGCGAGGCACCATCCCACAGGTGCGCCACACCTATCGCTACCTCGACACCGCCTATCCCTGCCTCAACGAGCACCAGCTGGCGATGGGCGAGACCACCATTGGCGGTCACGACACGCTGCGCAACAAGGCGGGCATGTTCTACATTGAGGAGCTGCAGCGCATCGCCCTGGAGCGCTGCACCACCGCCCGCGAGGCGATAGCCCTGATGGGCAGCCTAGCCGAGAAATATGGCTACGGCGACAGCGGCGAGTGCCTCACCGTGGCCGACCCTAACGAGGTGTGGATCTTCGAGATATTTGGTGCTGGTCCCAAGCGGGTGGGCGCCGTGTGGGCGGCAGTGCGCATCCCCGACGACGAGATTGCCGTCTCGGCCAACATCTCGCGCATTGGCACCCTCGACCTTGCCGACAAAAACCACTACATGGCATCGAGCAACGTGCGTGAAGTAGCCCGCCAACTCAAGCTGTGGGACGGCAAGCAGGAGTTCAACTTCTTCAAGGCCTACAGCGGCGAGAACTACATGCACGAGAAGAAGAACTACAGCGTGCGCGAGCACTACATCATGAACGCCCTGGCACCATCGCTCAACCTGAGCGACACCGCCTCGTGGCTGCCGCTGAGCGTCAAGCCCGACGCTAAGGTGAGCCCCGAGCAGGTGATGCAGCTGCTAGGTAGCTACTACGAGGGCACCGACAAGAACCTGAGCGGCCGCCACCTCATCCCCAACCCCAAGCGCAAGGACAAGAAGGGCAACCTCGTGGAGAACGAGCCCGACAGCGTGGTGTCGCCCTTCAGCAACCCCTGGATGCGCCCCGACGAGATAAACATGTATTATGCCATGGGCGACTCGGCAATGAAGAACATACGCACCGTGAGTGTGCCCTGGTGTGCCTACAGCACCGTCATCCAGCTGCGCTCGTGGCTGCCCGACGAGATAGGCGGCGTAGCTTGGGTGGCCCTCGACAACCCTGGCGAGAGTCCGCGCTTCCCCATCTTTGCCGGCACCACCCAGCTGCCCAAGCTGCTACAAGTGTGCGGCCAGCACAGCGACCGCGACGATGCCGCCCTGTGGCACTACCGCAAGGCCAACCGCCTGGCTACCGTGCGCTGGGGCAAGTTCCGCTCGCTCATCGAGCCACAGCGCGACTATTTCATGGAGAAAGGACAGCGCGAGCTGCCCCATGTGCAGCAGATGTGGCAGCAGCTCAGAGCCATCGACCCCGTCAAGGCACAGGCCATGCTCAACGGCTATGTCGCCGACTTCTTCGGGGCCACCATCGTGCGCTGGGACGAGCTCGCCCGCGACCTGTGGCGGCAGAACTGGACAGGATTCTAAATATAAGCTCACGAGCTGACAAGGAACAAGCTGACAAGGCAATGGTTTTGAGCTCACAAGCTCACAAGGCGTGCCTTGTCAGCTATAGTGTATAGAGATTCCTGCACCCATAATCTCACCACTGTCCTCCACAAACCATAAACGACAAACCATAAACCATAAACGATAAACGACAAACGACAAACCATAAACGACAAACGAAAACCTCCGTTTTTGTTTTTTTAAGTGTGTTTTATGCTGCTGTTATAAGTTATTTAGTAATTTTGCAGTTTGTTGTGGAGCGTGACGGCACGTTGCACGGCGTAAAGCAGATTTTGCGCTGGCAAGACATGCCTGACCACCACAAAAATCTACACAAATCACGGACAAGGCACGCCTTGTCCCTACAAAAATTGACAAATGGGTGGCATATTAAGCAAAATAGCAGCGGTGCTGCGATGGGTGGCTGAGCGCTACCAGCGCTTTAACGCTTGGTACAAAGGTCTCTACGCCGGCAAGCCGTGGTATGTGAAGAGCCTGATGGCCCTTTGCACACTGGTGGTGACACTGGTGCTCACCGTCGTTGCCATCAACATCAACCTGCTATGGCTCTTTGGCAAGTCGCCGTCGCTGAGCGAAATAATGTCGCCACGACCCTATAACGCGTCCTACATCTACAGCGCCGATGGCAAACTCATAGGCAAATACTACAAGGAGAACCGCACGCCAGTAAAATATGAGGAGGTTGACTCGATGTTCTTTGTGCTGCTCATCGACACCGAGGATGAACGCTTCTATGAACATCACGGCATTGACTTCAAGGGCATGGGCGGAGCGCTCAAAGACTTTGTGGTACACCGCCGCGCACGCGGTGCCTCGACCATCACGCAGCAGTTGGTGAAGAACATGTTCAAGATGCGCACCAGCCAATATACTGGCGGCCTGCTGTGCCGCATCCCTGGCGTGGGGATGCTCATCACCAAGGCCAAGGAATGGATTCTCGCTACCGAGATTGAGATGTTCTACGACAAGAAGAGCATCCTTGAGATGTATGCTAACACCGTTGACTATGGCAACCAGGCCTATGGCATCAAGACGGCGGCAAAGGTGTATTTCAACACCACGCCCGCCAAGCTCACCACCGAGCAGTGCGCCACACTAGTGGGAGTGCTCAAAGGCACCTCCTACTACAACCCGCTCAACAACCCCAGCCGGTGCCTGGAGCGCCGCAACGTGGTGCTCAACAATGCGCTGGCGCACAACCACCTCTCGCAAAAAGAATATGACAAGCTCAGCAAGCTCAACCTGAACCTGAAATACACCCCCGAGACCGACTTCAACGTGGAGTGCCCTTACTTTAGGCAGGCAGTGGCCGACGAGATGCGGCAGTGGTGCGAGCAGAACGACATCGACTTCTACCGCGACGGCCTGGAGATTCACACCACCATCGACACACGCATGCAAGCCTGCGCCGAGAAAGCCGTGCTCGAGCAGATGAAGGTAGTGCAGCAAAACTTCGACCGGGAGTGGGGCAACAACCCATGCTGGGTGGATGACCGCGGTAAGGTAATCCCCGATTTCGTGGCCCGTAAAGCCGAGCAGACTCCAGTGTATAAACAGCTGATGGCGAAGTATAACGAGAACTACGACTCGGTGAACCACTACATGAACCTCAAGCACCGCGTCAAGCTCTTTGACTACAACGGCGGCCATTATGCCGAGATGAGCTCGCTCGACTCGATAGAATACATGCTTCACAAGATGCACTGCGGCTTCATCGCCATTGACCCCCACAGCGGCGAGGTCAAAGCCTGGGTGGGCGATGTAGATTACAAGACGTGGCAATATGACAACGTGAGCGCGCAACACCAGCCAGGCAGCACGTTCAAGCTATTTGTCTATAGCGCTGCCATGAAGGAGGGCATCAAGCCCTGCGACCTCTATGTGGATGCGCCGCTCGACAACCCACTGGTAGATATAGACCCCGCTACTGGCACCTCTAAACTGTGGTCTCCCAAGAATGCCAACGGACGGTTCTCTAACACTAACATGACAGTGCGGTCGGCTTTTGCGCGAAGCAACAACATCATTGCCGTGAAGGTGGGCAGCAACGTGGGTGTCAACAACGTGGCAAACACCGCCTTTGAGATGGGCATCAGGTCAACACTCACCCGCACGCCGTCGATGTTCCTTGGCTCTAGCGACGTGAACCTCATGGAGCTGGTGAGCGCCTATGGCACAGTCATCAACGACGGGCAGCCCAAGAAGCCCGTGCTGGTGACAAAAATCTACCGCACCAACAAGAATGGCGAGAAAGAGGAGATATATAACAGCAAGGCCTTTGACGACCCCGACAGGGCACTGTCGCACAACCAGGCCTACTGCATGCGCAAGCTGCTCGAGGCAGTGTGCCGCGATGCCGGCGGCACAGGAGCGGCTATCAACAGCTATGTGAGCAACGTGGGCATTGGTGGCAAGACAGGAACATCCGACAACTTCACCGATGCCTGGTTTGTGGCCACCACCCCCAACCTGGTGTGCGGCGCATGGGTGGGAGGCAGCTATCGCCAAATCCACTTCAAGACAGCACAAGGGCAGGGAGGCCGAGCTGCATTGCCCATCGTGGGAGCCTTCTTGCGCAGGGTGCTGGCTCGGCGCGACATGGCCTACCTGCGCAAGCAATTTGCTGCCGACTACACCCTCGACCGCCGTTATTTCGGCTGCGAAGGTAGCCTCAACACCGACACCCCGCTAGAGACCGACTCCTCCTCACTGGACTATGATACCATCACCCCGCAGAACTCTGCCGACGGCAGCTACGACAGCACACGCTACATCCGCGACAAGGTCAACGAAGACATTTATGGCCCTGGCGGAGGGACACCGCACAACAACAGCGAAGAACCCACCCGGCCCGTTGACCCAGCCATTGAAGAGCGCGTGAAGAACGCCTTCGGGAAATCGTGAATCGGGGGAGAGGGTTTCGCCGCTACTCAACCACAAAACTAAAGACTATAAATATAAAAAACATAAACTCTTAACTGACAACATTATGGTTTACAAATATGACTATCTCATCATAGGCTCGGGCGTGGCAGGAATGAGCTTCGCCCTGAAGGTGGCAGGCACCGGCAAGGTGGCACTCGTGTGCAAGAGCACACTCGACGAGGCCAACACCGACCTCGCCCAGGGTGGCGTGGCTAGCGTCACCAACCTCGAAGTAGATAACTTCGACAAGCACATCCACGACACTATGGTGGCTGGCGACTGGCTCAGCGACCCAAAGGCTGTGGAGCAGGTGGTGACACATGCCCCAGAGCAGATTAAAGCCCTGATAGGCTGGGGCGTGGATTTCGACAAGACCGAGAGCGGCGACTTCGACCTGCACCGCGAGGGCGGCCACAGCGAGTTCCGCATCCTCCATCATGCCGACAACACCGGCCACGAAATTCAGCAGTCGCTCATCGAGGCCGTGAAGGCTCACGACAACATCGACATCTTCGACAACCACTTCGCAATCGAGATTCTCACCCAGCACCACCTGGGCAAGATAGTGACCCGCCGCACCCACGACATTCAGTGCTATGGAGCCTATGTGCTCAACCAAGAAACGGGCAAGGTTGACACCTTCCTCTCGCGCCTTACGCTCATGGCCACTGGCGGCTGCGGAGCGGTGTATCACACCACCACCAATCCTCTCATCGCCACTGGCGACGGCATAGCCATGGTGTATCGCGCCAAGGGCACCGTGCAAGACATGGAGTTCATCCAGTTCCACCCCACCGCCCTCTATCATCCCGGCGACCGCCCAGCCTTCCTCATCACCGAGGCGATGCGCGGCTATGGTGGCGTGCTTCGCAACCTTGCTGGCGAGGAGTTCATGCACAAGTATGACCCACGCCTGTCGCTTGCCCCACGCGACGTGGTGGCACGCGCCATCGACAGCGAGATGAAGCAGCGCGGCGAGGACCACGTGTTCCTCGACGTGACCCACAAAGACCCCGAGGAGACCAAGCACCACTTCCCCAACATCTACAAGCACTGCCTGGAGATAGGCATCGACATCACCAAGGACTACATTCCGGTGGCACCAGCTGCCCACTACCTGTGCGGCGGCATCAAGGTGGACCTGAACGCCTGCTCGTCGATAGAGCGCCTCTACGCCGTGGGTGAGTGCTCATGCACCGGGCTGCATGGCGGAAACCGCTTGGCAAGCAACTCGCTGATAGAGGCAGTGGTATATGCCGAGGCTGCCGCACGGCACGCCATGGCCTGCCTGGGCCACTACGACTACCGCACCGACATCCCCGCCTGGGACGACAAGGGCACTCAGCACCCCGAGGAGATGGTACTCATCAGCCAGAGCGAGAAAGAGGTGGGCGAGATAATGAGCGCCTACGTGGGCATCGTGCGCAGCAACCTGCGCCTCGACCGCGCCTGGAACCGCCTCGACATCCTCTACCAAGAGACCGAGAAACTCTTCAAGGAGAGCACCGTGAGCCGCCGCATCTGCGAGCTGCGCAACATCATCAACGTGGGTTATCTCATCATGCGCCAGGCCAAGGAACGCAAGGAGTCGCGCGGACTGCACTACACCGTTGACTACCCCCCCAAGCCCAAGAACGAAGAGGACCTTAAACTATAATGCACAATTCACAATGCATAATGCACAATTCACAATGCATAATGCACAATTCACATTTTTTAATGTATCATCATGGCACTGAAACACTTTTTTCTAATAGCGTTAACTTTAATGACCTTGTTGAGCTGCAAGTCGCAAAAGGCAAGCGAGAGCACTTCGGTTGTTGATGACGCTATCACTCAAGCAGTGACTTTTGATGGCAGCAATGCCTTTAACCTGGTGAAGACGCAGTGCGACTTCGGGCCGCGCGTGCCTGGCACGCCGGCTCACAGCAAGTGCGCCCAGTGGCTGGAGCAATCGCTGCGACAGAGCTGCGACACGGTGATTGTGCAACAGGGGCAAGTCACCACCTTTGACGGTACCGCCCTCAACATAAAGAATTTTGTGGGGAGCTTCAACCCCAGCAACAGCGACCGCATCTTGCTGCTGGCACACTGGGACTGCCGCCCCTGGGCCGACAACGACCCCGACCCGGCAAAGCACCGTGAGCCAGTGATGGGAGCTAACGATGGCGCCAGCGGCGTGGCAGTGCTGCTGGAGCTGGCTCGCCTGATGAAGGAGAAGAAGCCAAGCATAGGCGTTGACATCCTGCTCGTGGATGCCGAGGACTGGGGCACCAACGACGTGGAGGACTCGTGGGCACTGGGCACGCAATACTGGGCACGCAACCCACATGTGGAGGGCTACACGGCACGCTTTGGCATCCTGCTCGACATGGTGGGCGCTAAGGGCGCAAAATTCTATCAGGAATATGAGTCGATGCAATATGCACCAGCTGTGGTTGCCGAGGTGTGGGATGTGGCGCAGAAGAGTGGCTATGGAGCCTACTTCGACAACAACTATGGCGGTGGCGTCACCGACGACCATGTCGTGATCAACGGCATGGGCATCAAGTGCATCGACATCATCGACATGCGTCCAGACGGCGGCTTCTTCGCCGGCTGGCACACCACCGACGACACCCTCGGCTGGATAGACCAGACCACCCTCAAAGCCGTGGGGCAAGTGGTGGCCAATGTGGTGTACAGCTACTAATTATGGGGTAAAAGTTAAGGGTTAAGGGTTAAGAGTTTACAGTTGAGAGTTTAGAATTAAGGGTTTAGTAGGGACAAGACGTGCCTTGTCAGCCAAAACACAAACAGGTTGTATTGCCCATAATCTCACCAATATCTTCAATAAACGATAAACCATAAACCATAAACGAAAACCGTTCCACATTCCACCTAAATAATAACAACTTAAGATTGGCACAAGCACAGGCACATAGCAAGCGTTCCACCAAGTTCTTGAAAGACTTGGGCATCTATGCCATCGGAAACCTGGGATCAAAGATCATCACGTTTGCGATGGTGCCGCTCTACACCTTCTTCGTCAAGGACACCAGCGACTTTGGCTACTACGACTTGTGCTTGACGATAATTTTCCTGATAATGCCCCTTGCCACGCTGCAACTGCGCGACGGAGCATTCCGATTCCTTCTTGAGACTCAAGATGAGCAGCATCGCACTCGCATTATCTCATTCATCTACCGCACTCTGCTCACTAGTCTTGTAGTGTCAGTTATAGCCACCGCAATGCTGGCAATGTTCACCAGCATCGACTACCTGTGGTATTGCTTTGCACTGCTCATGGCGATGTCGTTTTTTGAAGTGATCGCACAAGTGGCGCGCGGCTTGGGCAACAACAAGGACTTTGTCATGGCTGGCATCTTGTCATCGCTGAGTATAGGTGTGTTGAGCATCATCTTCGTCGCTTGCATGAACATGGGCATTGAAGGCATCTTCATTGCCAACATTCTTGCCCGTGTGATTGCGCTCCTCTATCTAGAAGTGAAGATGCACATCGTGGCACGCTACTTCAGGTTCAATATCAGCATGAAGCAAGTGGGGCACGACATCCTCAAGTACTCGTTGCCACTGCTCCCTGGCTCACTGTGCTGGTGGCTCACAGGCAGCAGCGACCGCTGGTTCATCAACCACTTCCTTGGGCTCGACGTCAATGGCCTCTATGCCGTGGCATTCCGCTTCAACGGCATCATCCTCACCCTTGCCACCATCTTCTATCAAGCATGGCAGGAGACCGCCATCCTGCAATATAACAGTCCCGACCGCGACAAGTTTTTCTCCAAGATGTTCAACAGCTACATTGGCATTCTCGCTATCCTGATTACTGGCTACACGTTCACCCTAAAGGTGATGTACCCAATCATTGTAGATGCCAACTATCAAGAGAGCTCCAGCTACCTTTACTTGCTGGGCATCTCGGCTGTGCTATTTGCTCTCTCGGCATTCTTCGACATGGGCTACCAGTGTGCCAAAGACACCACACGCACCCTGCCCGCCATTTTCCTGGCGGCGATTGTCAACATTGTGTGCAACTACCTGCTGGTAAAGCACGTGGGAGTGTATGGAGCCATCTCCACATCAATAATCACCTATCTAGTACTCTTCTTCTACCGCCTTCACGACATGAAACGCTACTTCAATCTGTCGTTTTATCGCTCAACGGCTATAGCCACTGCCATCATTCCGCTGGGTGCCATCCCCTATCACTTCCTCGACACATGGTGGTTGCTACTACTTTACATGATTGTGGCAATAGTTGTCGCTACGTTTTCTTTACCACAAGACACACGCTATGAGATATGCGATAAGGTCATTTCAAAAATAAGAAGGCATTAAACAATAATGGCATTGCTAAGAACGTTTATATTAATATATACATTACGCAACCATTGTTATGAAAATCTTTTTTTTTGAAATAAATAATCGCACTGTCACCAGTTTTTATCTCAATATCATCATCGAGGCGTTGAAGAATTGCGGCCATGAGGTATTGCCTTTAAAAGACACGAGTGCCACAAGCCTAAAGAAGATTTCAACCCAACGTCATGACACATGGTTCATTACAACAGGCCACAAAGACATCACACAACTATATTTCAAGGGATACCGAAACTTTATACACTGGTTTCAAGGTCTCCCCGCCGAAGAAGATTTCATGCGCACCCACAACAAGTTGCGACTATGGGGACTTAATTTCCTCGACAAAATGACGATTAAGCATTGTTCTTATGCCTTTTTTGTGTCGTCTTACCAAAAAGATTACATCACAAGCAAGTTTCATGTTGAATCGCCAAAGCACTTTATCATGCCTTGCTTTAACGAGACCATCAATCCCAATGTTTTTTTCACCCCAGGAAAATATGAAAAAAACACTTTTTGCTATGTGGGCTCTACAGTGGATGTGTGGCAAAACTTTGAAAACATCATTGAGATTTATAAGCACATAGAATCCACTCACCATGACTGCTTGTTTAAAATCATCACTCCTAATGAGAGCGAAACACACAAGCTGGTCTCAAAGCACCAGCTTAAGAACGTAATCATCAAGAGCGTGACACAAGATCAAGTGAGCGATGAAATCGCCGACTGCAAATTTGGCTTTCTGTTGAGAAAAGACCACATCGTCAACAATGTGTCAACACCCACCAAGTTGTCTAATTATTTGGCAAACGGCATTATCCCCATCGTGAGCGACTCTATACTCAGCTACCGAGACATTGCACAAAAGCACCAGCTCTTGTGCCTAGTGAGTGAGACCAACGCTGCCGCTATGCTTGATCGATGTCTCGCAACAACCTATACGCCTCAAATGGTACTTGATTCTTTCAATAAAATATTTGAATCTTATTTCAACCGTGACCTGTATGTGAAACAAATAGAAAAAGAATTAAATACATTTCTTAGCACAAACAACTAATTACACCATTCTTATATCCAAACAATTATGAAAATCAAACACTTAATAATAGCAATAGCAGCAATCATCATGCTTTCGGGATGCAAATCAACCGAAAACACTTTATCCTACTTCAGAAATCTGGGCAACACACCCAGTGGAGTGATGCCACAAGGCTCTAAATATGGCATAAAGATAGCCCCCGAAGATGAGCTCTCGATTGTGGTCTCTTCATCGGTTCCCGAAGCCACAGCTATGTTTAACCAGCCACAGGCCAACACCGCTCGTCGAGGCGAGATGGCCACACAACCTGTTCCTCGCCTTCAAACTTACATTGTCAACAAAGATGGCGACATCGTGATGCCAGTGATAGGACACGTCAACGTGGCGGGAAAGACCACCCGCGAGATTGAGCAGATGATTTCATCTAAAGTGAGCCAAACGGTAAAAGACCCCTTTGTGAGAGTGGAGCTGCTGGGCTTTTATGTTAACGTGATGGGCGAGGTGAAGAACCCACACCGCATCTATGTCAACTCCGAGCGCTTCACACTGCTCGACGCGCTGAGTGCCGCTGGCGACCTCACCGAGTTTGGCGAGCGCAGCAACGTGATGATAATACGTGACGAAAACGGGCAGCAGACCTATCACCGCCTAAACCTCGCCGACAGCAGCATTTTCTCGTCGCCTTATTTCTATCTGCAACAGAACGATGTGGTATATGTTGAGCCCAACCAAATACGCATCGACAACTCCAAGTACAACCAAAATAATTCCTACAAACTTACCGTCATTTCCACGATAGTAAGTGCTGCCTCGGTAATAGCCTCTCTCATCATTGCCCTCACAGTAAAATAGCATACCGCCCCGCAATCCACCCACTAATGACTATCAAGCTCGACAAACTATGCATCTGGATTTTCATTGGCAGCATTGCATTAATGCTGCCCAGTCTCCAGTATGTGAAAGTTGCCGATGAGCTTGGCTGCTATCTGCTTGGAGCCATCGCATTTGTTGATTGTGTCGTCAACAAGCAGTACCGCAAGTACACAGTGGTTTTCGCGTTCTTAATTTTCTTTGCATTCTACATTGTCTATTCCATTGCATTTCTCAATTTCAACACCACGCGTTTCATCATCACCGATGCAATAATAGAACTCAAGCCTTTCCTGCCTTATTTAGTAATCTTTGCCATCTCGCCTAGATTCAACGAGCGTGAAAAAGACATTATCAAGGTTTTATGTTACATCAACGTTACAGCATGCCTGATATTGGCTTGCCTGGGCGACTATTATACCGAACTAACATTGGGACATTTGTCCTTTTTGGGTACCACTTGTTTCATCTGTGCTTGCACACACATGCTGCTATCCATCGACTCAGAAGGGACCCTCAGCAAGCGCGATGTGACAATAATCGTTGTCATGCTGGTGATTGGCTTGAGAAGCATTAGGGCTAAATATTTTGGCGAGTTTATCTTGATCATGTTCTTCATGTTCCTTTACAAACCTGGCATGATGAAGAATTTCAATTTCAAGCATGGGTTGCTGATTATCAGTGTGATTGCCACTGTTATTGCGGCCAGCTGGAACAAGATTTCTTATTATTTCATCACTGGCACATCCGACTCCTTCGACCTTGAAACCCTGGAGTCGTTTGCTCGACCAGTTCTTTATGCCACTGCGGGACTCATCTTTGTCGATTTCTTCCCGTTTGGCTCAGGACTGGCCTCGTTTGCGTCTTATGCGTCGGCCCAAAACTATTCAGGCTTATATCACTACTATGGCATAAACAATGTGTGGGGACTGTCGGAAGATTTCAATGAATTCATCTGCGACGCCTACTATCCTTGCCTTGCTCAGTTCGGGATAGCTGGTGTTGTGGCTTTCATCATTTTTTTCACGTCGATATACCACCATCTGCGTGCATTAATAAGATATAACTCTAAGCACTACAAGTACCACTTCGTGGTGGGAGTGTCGATAATTATTTTCATTTTAATAGAGAACATTGGTGGCACAGTTTTTGTGCAATCACCAGGAATGCTCGCTATGATGCTGCTGGGCTTAACGGCATCGCTGGCCCATGAACCCGAGGTGTACCAGCACTCCATAACTCACAAGAAAACATTCAAAATAAAGATATGAACGACAATACTTTAGACCTAAGACGTCACTCTCGCGAGATAAAGCGTTACAAATGGTGGATAATAGCATCGGTAGCTGCTTTTGCTTTGCTTGCCTTGTGGTATTGGCAGCACCACATGCCCGAGTACACTGTGCACAGCGTTATGCTCATCGAGGAAGATGAGGATAACGGCACGGGCAGCAGCATCTCTAAAGCTGGTGGCATCTCACAAATGATGAGGGCATTCTCGATAGGTGGCTTTGGCGCCTCGTCGGTCGATAATGAGCGCATCATTGCCGAGACCCACACCGTGCTGATGCGCACCATCAAAGACCTGGGGCTGAACTGCACCGTGGTGGGGCACGACGGCTTCAAGCGTAAAGCCCTCTATGGCAACCAAAGCCCCATCAAGGTTAACGCCCCGAGTGAGCTGTTCGACACCCTTAGAGTGGGGCTCAAGATGAACATTGCCTTCAGTGGCGAGAAAGCCACCATAAGAGTGAAGAAGGGGATGTTCACTACTGTGACCACCCTCCACGACGTGACTCTGCCATGTGAGGTGAGAACCCCTTACGGCACATTCCAAGTGGCACACAACGACTCCTGCCAACCCCTAAAGGATTTCACTAACGAGTTCACGGTGAGCATCGCCGGCAGCGAGCCCCTAGTAGAATACTACCGCAAAAAGATAACTCTCGACCTCTACGACAAAAAGGCCGACGCCGTGGAGTTCACCCTAGACGACCCCTGCCCCGAGCGTGGCATCGCCATCCTCAACAAGATGATGGAGAACTACAACAACGTGCGCAAGGAGCATAAAGACGACATCTCGCGCAAAGAAATTGAGTTCTACGACACCCGCATAGCATCACTGGCTCAAGAGCTGGAAAATGCCGACAACCGCATGGTGGAGTTCAAGAAGAACAACAGCATCGTTGACCTCGAGGCACAGGCTGGAGCCATCATCAAGCAAGACGCCGCCACACAGCAAGAAGCAGTGAGGCTGCGCGCCGAGATGGAAATCAACCAAATGATTTTGAATGAACTCAACAAGAGTGGATACAATGTTTTGCCCATTATTGGCAATGATGCCTCAGCAGCGGCCATCTCACAATACAACAGCCTGGTGACAGCAAAGCAGGAACTCGAGAAGTCGGCAAAGGGCGAGAACGAGGCCCTGCAGTCTATCAACGAAAAACTCGCAGCCGCCAAGAGGTCGATTGTCACCAGCGCCGGACGCCACATCGACGCCTCACGCATACGCCTCGACCAGCTCAATGCCAGCATAGGGCACGACGACGTGAAGAAGTCGCACATGCCCTCGCAAGAGAAGGAATACCTCAACTTGCTGCGCGACAAGGAGCTCAAGAACGAGCTGTTTATCTTCTTGATGCAGCGCCGCGAGAGCAGCATGTTGCAGCTCACCAAGAACTCCTCGCCAAGTTTCGTCATCGACAAGGCTTACAGCGACGTCAAGCCCAGTATCATCAAGCCAGTTGTTATATCGCTCGTCTTGCTCATTTTTGGGCTGTTGCTGCCTATCGTGTTAATTCTCTACTTGATGAAGAAACGCAATCGCATTCTCGACACCTTTGATTTAAACAGCACATGGGAAAAACAAGCATGGAAAGCTTCTTCAGCCAAGAATAAGCAGATAAACTTTAATGAGCTTAGATCAAGGCTGTTTAATATGGGTAATATACACAAACTCTATACTCACGATTTCAGTGGCGACAATCATGAAATTCTATCAGGATTCATCACCTGCATTGAGAAAGCCAGCAAAACGGTGAGCACGCTCAAAGCCAGCAATGTTGACAACCTGTACTCCACCAAGTGCAATGATGAGATTGAAAAGTCACAACACAATGACTACATTTTCATTGAGATTGACCAAATTGATAAATTGAGCGAGATTAACGACAAGCTCCAAGATAGCGACAGCGGTATATTACTAATGCTCAAGAATGGCAAAACCACCCGAAAAGAATTCAATAAATTTATGGCTCAAGCCAGCGACACCTGCACCAACAAGACTTTGATAATAATTGCATAATTAGTAATTCACAAGTTTCTATCTTGCTCACTGGTCTATCGTTTATGACAGACAGTGATGAGATTATAGAGTGACAAGGCGCGCCTTGTCCACACATAACTCTAAACGCTATAATTCAAGTTTCTAAAGTTTCAGCACTTTAGAAACTTAATTAGTGTAAAATCGTGGTTTTTAAATAAAAGGCTCTATTATTTTCAGCTTTACAATTTTTTCTGTAATTTTGCACGCTTTTCTTTAACAGAGCATCGAGAAAATGCGTGTACTCATAGTTAACAAGTTCTACTACCCGCGTGGGGGTGACTGCATCGTGGCGATGAACCTGGAGCGACTGCTCAGGGAGCAAGGCCATGAGGTGGCAGTGTTTGCCATGCAGTATCCCGAGAATGTCGATTCGGGATGGAATGACTACTATCCTTCACAAGTAGATTTTGACGGGTCGCTTGGCAATAAGCTCAAAGCCGCAAAGAGGCTCATGGGCTGGGGCGACATCAAGCCCGCTTTCAAAAAAATTATCGACGATTTCAGGCCCGACATCGTGCACCTGCACAACATCCACTCCTATCTCTCGCCAGTGCTGGCGCAGCTTGCCAAGGGACACGGCTGCCGTGTGGTGTGGACACTGCACGACTACAAGCTCGTGTGCCCGTCCTATGCCTGCCTGCTCGACGAGAAGCCTTGCGAGCGATGCATAGGCCACAGCAAGATTTCGGTCCTGAAAACGCGTTGCATGAAAGGGAGCCTTGCTGCCAGTGTCATGGCGTGGATTGAGGCGCGCAAGTGGAACCGCTCTGCACTCGAAGAGGCTACCGACGCCTTTATCTGCCCAAGCCACTTCATGGCGGCGAAGTTGCGCAAAGATGGCTTCGACCCCGCAAAAATTCACGTGGTGTGCAACCACATCGACCCCGAGAAACTCGCGCTTTACCAGTCTCTTAACCACCCTACCCGCGAAGATTACTATGCCTATGTGGGGCGACTGTCAAGAGAAAAAGGTGTGACAACACTACTCTATGTGGCATCTAAACTGCCTTTCAAGCTCAAGGTGGCAGGCGACGGGCCACTGTTCAAACGACTGCAGCAGCAGTATGCCGGCAATAAAAACATCGAGTTCCTGGGCCATCAAAACGCTCAGCAAGTGGCAACACTCTTGAGCAAGGCACAATTCTCGGTTGTCCCCAGCGAGTGGTATGAGAACAACCCCCTGAGCGTAATAGAGTCGCTATGCGCTGGCACGCCAGTGGTGGGAGCCAGCATTGGCGGCATCCCCGAGCTGCTGAGCGACGACAACGGCCTCACCTTCGCCTCGGGCAGCAACCACGAGCTGTCGCAAGCCATCATCAAAGCCGTCGATGCACAGTGGAACAATGACAACATCAAGACGGCGGCAGCGGCACGTTTCTCGGAGCAAAAGCACCTGCAGCAAATCATCGAGATCTATGGACTCAAAGCTGAGTAAGTCACCACGCAAGCGTCTTGCCACGCTCGATATCGCCAGGATGGTGTGTATCATCCTCGTTGTAATTGGGCACTACGACCCCAGCAATGCTCCAGTGCAATACAACAACCTGCTCAAGGTCATTTACACCTTTCACATGCCAGTGTTTCTCTTCATCAGCGGATACCTCTATATCGTCACACGACGAGAAGAAGAAACATTCGCAGCCTTCATTATCAAGAAAATAAAGCGGCTTGCTATACCCTATCTTGTTACTTCCACAATCATCATCACCATTAAACTGCTCACCCAAGGCTCAGCCCGAGTAGATCACCCGGTCACCACCTTGTCCTATTTGAGGATGTTTTATTTGCCCGAAGCCGGTTACTTCTTGTGGTTTATCATTGCGCTGATGATGATGTTCATGATAGTGTTCCATTTCAAGTCAAGGACATCTCGCCTTGTATTGCTTGTGGTGAGCTTCGCAATCTCTTTACTTCCCTCATGTGACATCGACATCTTGTGCTTGCGGCAATGCCAGGCGATGATGGTCTATTTCATGACTGGAGTGGTTATAGCCGACTATGCCCCCAATCTTTTTAAGCTCAACACTGGCCCAACACTGATAATCTTGCTGCTACTGGCCGTGGGCGAAGCCTATTACGTGCAGCACCAAGACTCAATGCTCATGTATCGAAGCCTGGCCTTTTTAGGCATTGCGGCCGTCATGCCGCTGTGCCACAATTGCGAGCGCCATATTCCTGTCTTGGCAAGGTCGTGCGTGCTCCTGGCACCATCGGTCTATATCATCTACCTTTTTCACACTACCATCGAGGGCTTTGGCAAGGCCTTTCTAGAGAAATTCCCTATCCTTGACACCTTCTCGCTCCAGGCTATAATAATCATCGCTTTAGCATTTATTATTCCCATTCTATTACACCACTTGATTTTGAAGAGATTTGCTACAACACGATTCTTATTTGGGTTATAAATGCCTCTCCACACAATAACGACGCAGTGTTTTGCGTTTAAATGTAGATATAGTACGCAATTGTCATGACAATTATAAAGCCTACCGACGCTTCTATCATATTGACCTACCGTTGCCCCATGCGCTGCAAGATGTGCAACATTTGGGACAACCCTACGATAAAGGAGAAAGAACTCAAGCCTAGTGAGCTTGAGTGCTTGCCTCAACTCAAGTTCATCAACCTCACTGGTGGTGAGCCTTTTGTGCGTGAGGATATTGATGAAATAGTGGAAGTGTGCTACAAGAAGAGTCCACGCATAGTCATCTCAACCAGTGGATGGTTTGAAGAACGCGTCATCGACCTGGCAAAGAAGTTCCCAAAGATAGGCATTCGCATCAGCATCGAGGGGCTACAGCAGAAGAACGATGAGCTGCGAGGACGCGAGGGAGGCTTTGAGAAAGGACTACGCATCCTTCACACCCTCAAGGACATGGGGCTGAAGGACATAGGCTTCGGGTGCACAGTGAGCAACAACAACAGCAGCGACATGCTCGAACTCTACAAACTGAGCAAGTCGATGGGGATGGAATTTGCCACAGCCGCCTTCCACAACAGCTATTATTTCCACAAGACCGACAATGTGATCACCAATCGCGACCAAGTGTGCCACGACTTTGAGACGCTAGTCAACTTGCAACTCAAGGAGAGCAGTCCCAAGTCATGGTTCCGCGCTTGGTTCAACATGGGCCTTATCAATTACATTGAAGGCAACCGCCGCATGCTGCCTTGCGAGGCCGGAATGATGAACTTCTTCATCGACCCTTATGGCGAGGTGTATCCATGCAACGGCCTTGAGGAGAAATACTGGCAAGAATCGATGGGCAACATACGCCACACCAGCGACTTCATGGCAATATGGAACAGTGAGCAAGCCGAGCAAGTGAGAGCAAAGGTGCGCAAGTGCCCCAAAAACTGCTGGATGGTGGGAACCGCTGCACCAGTAATGAAAAAATACATCAAGCATCCCGCCAAGTGGGTAATCAAGAATAAGTTGCGCTCCATGCTGGGCAAGCCGGCAACACTCGACATGCGCTGGCACGATGTGGGACAAGACCCACATCAGGGCGACTTGAGAGAGACTTTCTAAACTTTTTCTCGCATAACTTGATCTCGTCTTTCACACAAAGAATAAATCATGAAAATCGTTGTCGTTGGCACTCGCGGAATTCCCAACATTCAAGGTGGCGTGGAGACACACTGCGAAGAGCTATACCCACGCCTGGCAGCAATGGGATGCGACGTGACCATCATCAGGCGAAGCTGTTATGTGACCAACGACAATCGCATCACTCAATACAAAGGAGTGAAATTGATTGACGTCTATGCCCCCAGGCGCAAGAGCATCGAAGCCTTTATTCACACTGCACTGGCATTGATCAAGGCACGCAAGCTCAAGCCCGACATCGTGCACATCCATGCCGTGGGACCTTCAATATGCACACCTCTGGCTAAACTGCTAGGGATGACGGTTGTCTCCACTAATCATGGCCCCGACTATGAACGGCAAAAGTGGGGAAGACTTGCAAAATCAGTAATCTATTGTGGCGAGCGTTTTCAGGCACGGCAGTCTAATCACATTATCGCCATTAGCCATGTAATTGTTGACATTCTCAAGGAGAGACACAACCGCACCCACAACGTGTCGCTCATCTACAATGGAGTGAACATTCCCGTTAAATCAACATCTACCGACTACATCTCAGCGCTAGGACTTACTCCAGGCAAATATGTAATAGCGTTAGGGAGGTTTGTTCCCGAAAAACGGTTTCACTGGCTCATCGAGGCTTTCAAGGGGGCACAGCCAGTTGACATGAAGCTGGTCATCGCTGGCGACAGCGACCACAACGACGCTTATTCAGCCCAACTTAAAAAAATGGCTCATGACACCGAGAACGTGGTGCTCACAGGATTTATCAAAGGAGAAAAGCTCAATCAGCTAATGACCAATGCAGCACTCTTTGTGCTTCCCTCAACCCACGAAGGCTTGCCCATCTCGCTACTCGAGGCTATGAGCTACAACCTTGATGTGCTAGTGAGCGACATACCTGCCAACTGCCTCCCAGAACTTGAAAGCGACGACTTCTTCCCTGTTGACGACATTGCCAGTCTCACCCAGAACCTTTCACGCAAGATGTCCCACCCCAGGCATCACAGGCAATATGACCTAAGCAACTACAACTGGGATAACATCGCCAAGCAGACACTAGATGTATATAATAACATTTTAAACAACTAACCACACACTAAAAAAGTCATCATGAAAAAAAACATCAGCCTGATTCTAATGATACTCAGTGTTGCACTTCTCATGCCATGCTATGCGCAAAGCACATTCGACTTATCGACAGTAGCCTCATGGCAGGAACTCCCCACATCAACCCAGCAGTGGAAAGCTGGCAACTATAAAGTGACAAAAGACATTGTCATCTCATCGCCTTGTGAAATTCCTGCTAACTCAAGCATCTGCATCACCGGCAATGGCTCGATAACAGTGAAGAATGCAACCATGACGATGACTTCGGGCTCAGCAATGTATGTGGTGGGAGGAAAACTTTCGATTACCAACTCATCATTACACACTGGTAAAGGGTGTCTTCTCACCGAGGGTGAGCTGGGCTCCATTAATTTGAGCAACTCCACCATCAACCTTGGAGAATCATCACTCCTGACAATCAACGGCAAGATGATAGATGGCAACAACTCAAAGATTGAAGGCAATGCAAGCTCGCTACAAGCCCCTATTAAGAAAATTTTCGCTCCAGGCATTTCAGTAGAGGGGAAATGGGTGCTCGACCGAGCTTACCCACAATGGTTTGAAGATTCCAAGACAGCCAACTGGGCCGTGGCTATCAACAAAGCCATAACAATGAAAGGCACTGGAGAGGTTTTCTTGCCTAGAGGTGAATACTCTATTGCCTCAACCATATTTGTCAAGTTTGGCATCGCTCTAGTAGGAGAAGCTGGGCGCCAGGAGCCAGGAAAGAACACCTACAGCACCTCACTCATCCCATCAAAAGGGAAAAACAACTTCAATGGCGGATACATGATGCTCGTCAATGTTAAGCACAATGATTCTAATGGCAAAGAAATTGAAGTGAGTCAGCACAGTGCCACCTGGGAGATAGCATACCCTAATGCCGGAACCATGCTGAAGAATTTAACCTTCAACTGCAATGGGTCCCAACATTACAAGGCGATCTTGATGGCTGGTGGAGTAATAATAGACCAACTTTCATGGTATGGCTGCCTGCAAGCAGTGGCAGCAACCGACAAGACCTATGACGACCAACGCATCATCACTAACTGCTCGTTTCACAAAGCAGGCAACATTAAGCAGAGCCGCGAGGTGCTCTATGCCTTTGACCTCAATAGCCTGGGCGACGCTCTGGTTTTCACAGGTAATGCCGTTCACAATGTTGACAACTACACCAAGGCATTAAGGGTTGCCATGTGTGATGGCGGCAGCATCACTTCTAACATACTCAATGGTGACATCTTGTTTGACCAATGCAAAGGCATCACCTTCAGCTCTAATCACTGTGAGAATGGTGCCACTGTTACCATCAAAGCTTCCACGATTGTCAATAATGCCAATTTCTATGAAAAAGGGACAAAGCCCTCCATTATTATCACTAACAACTCTAACATGCAAAACTCTGTGGTGACAATAAATGGAGACCAGTTTGTATATTATAATGGTGTGAGAAGTGACAACCCTCATGAATCGCCCGATGTAACTGCCGACAGATTAAGATCAATAAGCGAGAACGACATCGCCATTGACCAGCAATCACAGTTAACCCTCAATGATGTGTATCGATATGATGTGCCCATGAGAATAGGCATTGGCAAGCAAGATCTTTTTGGAATACAAGTGGCAACCATCAACAAAAACGGCAAATATGAACCTAACAAATCTTTCAACCGATACAGCCACCAACTCTCACAGTCAGGAGATATTTTAAAAAACAACAAGGTTAACAAGCCAGGCTATGGCATCGCACCAGGAAAATCTCACATCTATCTTTATGGGAAGAACACAGCAACATGGTTTGGCGAAACTGGCGATTACACCTATTCTTATCAGATTATTGACAACAACGGAAAGGTGACAAACAGCAGTGATGCCATGTCAAGCTACACCGAAAAGAAAACCACAATACATCTTGAAAAGGGGGATTATGGTGTTTTACTATGCTTGGCTGGCAGTGAAATGACCAACAATCGTTTTTACGTGAGAATGCAACGTCGCGGAGCCGACGGGACAAAAACCGTTGAATTTCCTACTGCGGGAACAGAGCACATCTATGACAACGGCATCTCTATCGCCGGATATAAATGGAAATAATACAAAATAATGGTGTGGGCTTTGATTCCCACACCTTGAAATTGTAACAATTCAGAATATTCAAACTAATTCTGTTGTTCTTAAAAAATGATGGCTATTTAATTCACTATCATCGTCACACGTTGAAGCGGAACACCACGATGTCGCCGTCCTGGAACACGTAGTCCTTGCCCTCAATGTGCATCTTGCCGGCCTCTTTCACTGCCGCCTCGCTGCCATAGGCGATGTAGTCCTCATATTTGATGATTTCGGCACGGATGAAGCCGCGCTCAAAGTCGGTGTGAATCACGCCGGCACACTGTGGAGCTTTGCTACCCTTGCGGTAAGTCCAGGCACGCACCTCCTTGGGACCAGCGGTGAGGAAGGTCTCAAGGTCGAGGAGCTTGTAAGCCGCTTTGATGAGTCGGTTCACACCGCTCTCTTTCAGACCTATCTCCTCGAGGAACATCTGACGCTCCTCGTAGGTGTCGAGTTCGGCAATGTCGCTCTCGGTTTGAGCTGCCACTACTAGAATCTCGGCGTTCTCGTCTTTGACAGCCTCGCGCACCGCTTCTACATATTGGTTGCCGGTGGCGGCACTGGCGTCGTCAACATTGCACACATAGAGCACGGGCTTGTTAGTCAAGAGAAACAGGTCGTGGGCAAACTTCTGCTCGTCTTTAGTCTCAAGAGCTACACTGCGGGCGCTCTTGCCCTGGGTGAGTGCCTCCTGGTAGCGCTTGAGCACCTCATGTTGCATCTTGGCGTCGCGCTCGCCGGCAGCAGCCATCTTGGCCACCTTGCTGATGCGGCTCTCTATGGTCTCAAGGTCGCGCAGCTGCAGCTCGGTGTCTATCACCTCCTTGTCGCGCACCGGATCTACCGAGCCGTCAACGTGAGTGACATTGTCGTCGTCAAAGCAGCGCAGCACATGGATAATGGCATCGGTCTCGCGGATGTTGGCCAGGAACTTGTTGCCCAGGCCCTCGCCGCGGCTGGCACCCTTCACCAGTCCGGCAATATCTACGATTTCCACTGTGGTGGGCACCACCTTGGCAGGATGCACCAGCTCGGCGAGCTTGTTAAGACGCTCATCGGGAACGGTAATCACGCCCACGTTGGGCTCTATAGTACAGAAAGGGAAGTTTGCCGACTGCGCCTTAGCGTTCGACAAGCAGTTAAACAACGTTGATTTTCCCACATTGGGAAGTCCCACAATACCACATTGAAGTGCCATAATTATATCCTTAATTTTGTTGAGTAGTTTAATAATAAAATAATAAGAACTGATGGTGCGGGCTGAAGGAGAGCGGGCCTGGTCAGCCAGCCACCAATAGCGAGTGCAAAGTTAATGCTTTTTTGGGACACCTGCAAAATCATGTTTTACGGTTGAGACATTTATATGACAGGAATTTTGAACAAAAAATTTTAGCGCCCCTGGGCGCAACATCAATTTAACATGCTGCCTCTCATTGCACATAGCGACACCACACAAATAAACAATATTTAACACTTGTGGTTTTGTGGTGTGCGATAATTTTCTTTAATTTGTAAAAAATAGTACATAGAGTTGTTACAAATGTGCTAAAATGGTTGAATATCATTGATTTATATGTTTTGAAATTGTTTTTTTATAAACAATCACAAATAAATTAAAAAGAATATTATTATGTCATTGTTTCACGATAATACCACACAAATCATTGCGCAAGATATTACATTGACATCTGATGAGAGAGTGGGCCTAAATGTCACACTTATTTTCCAAGGAGGAAAGATATTAGGCACTGGAAATCTCACTGGAAATCACACAAAGATAATTGCTCCTGCGTGCCAAATTTTTAGCTCTGGGGTAACAGTTGACGGCACCTGGGATATTGATTGTGCCTATCCTCAATGGTTTGGTGCAGAAGCAAAAGACAAGAGTGTATTCTCAGACAACACAGCTAATGGTTGGGAATCATCAACTGATTGCTCAGATGCAATCAACAAAGCAATAAAAATGAAGGGGGTGGGTGAAGTTTTCCTGCCTTGCGGCTATTATAAAATCAGCAATCCCATCATTATTCCTATAGGCATCCAGCTTAATGGTGTTAAAGGCATGTCACTGTTGACGGATTCTTTGCTTAATGATAGTCCTTCAAGAAATGCACGTGAGTATGGCGATGACATGGCGATGTATGACGGTACAATCCTAGTGGCCGACAATTTTATCAATCACCTTTCAGGTGCTGAGACTTACATGGTCTATGTGAACACAAAAATAGACAACAATCAATTACAAGTAATGAGCCGTGGTCACTTCCTGGCTGGGCAGGTTACTGGTATAAGTAACATCTGCTTTAAAAGGAAAAACTGGAGTGACAACGATAATATAATGGAGAGTCCGTCCTATTCACCAAACTGCATATATTCTGCAACGTCAATCAACATTAACAATGTTCGTTTTGAGGATTTTATTCAAGCAGTGTGCATTAATTCAAATGACGCCCTCGGCAAAACCTATTATGACGTAAAATCAATCATAAATTGCGATTATGCTTTTTATGACACTATTGAGAATTACAATGTTCAGCCTAATGAAATAAAATATGCTTTTGATTTAGGTTATCTTGGTGATGCATTAATCTTTGAGCATAATGCAATTCATCAAGGAAAGTATAATAAGGGAGTAAAAGTTCGTAGTTGCCATGGAGGACGAATTTCGAGCAACATAATAAATGCAGATGTTGAGATAAAGGATTGTAAAGCCTTGTCTTTCAATAATAATCACATGGAGGGAGGTCATGTTATTAAAGTTGATAGGTCATGCGTGAGTATGGAGAGTAATTATATAGAAAGAGGATATAATATACCATTTGTTTTTTCATCTGAGGATCAGAATGACAAGACAATTGTGTCAATGAATAATGACGTAATTGTTTTCATGGATATTCCTCGTAACTATAATGAGGGTGATGAAGAGACTGAAGGTGTTGTGAACTATCCTACACTTTTTAATAGGTTTTCAAATGATAGTGAATATGACATTAAAATAGATAAGAGTATAGTCCTAAACATTGCTCACCTCTATCGTTACAGGATTGGTGATCAGTCACAGAAATTATACCCTATGGGTATCAAGATATGCAAGAGTGATGACACACCGTTAAAGGATTTTAATGATTTTAGCTATATGCTGTCTCAAAATAGTATAATATGTTGCGGCTATAATGTTGATAAAAATTTCACAATTAATAACATCAATAGTCTTCACTTATACTCAGCCGCAAAAAACGATGGCATCTATTGGCTTGCTGCTGATGGTATTTATCACTACAAATACCAAGTCATATATGACAAGCAGCGCAGATTGCTGGCGACACGTAACAATTCTCAGCTGTTTGTGGTTTCTAATTCTCCCAGCATGTATGAAGATAATGGACTTATGCACTATTCGTCTGGTGGCGTTTTTTTAATCATTTCAGATGATGATGGAAATAGCGCCCGGGGTACTATTCGCCTGTTCCGCAGGCGTGGCAACAGTTGGGATAGTGGCAGTGACTTTCAGTATGTTGACATTCCTAATACCAACAACTATTTTCTTTGTGACAATGGGATTTCAGTTAATGGATATCATTGGATGCCAGCTACTACAAACGACATTCTAACAGGAGCATTAGGCATTGAATCAATTACTTATCAAGGCTATAATGTTGTTTGTCGCCTTTCGGGCAATGATGCCAATTCCATGTGGCAACATGGCGATGTGCTTGTGAAAACAGGTACAAACCCCACTATTGAACTGAAGTGATTATTTAATTTGTCAAACTTTTAAAACATAAAACTATGGTACGAAGAATCAAGCAACTTCTAATCTTTGCAGCTGCATTAATTACTCCTGCAGCACTTAGCGCTCAATATTTTGAACCTGCCGATTTTGTTGAAGACAGGATATACTACACTATTTTAGAAGATGGAGAATCGGTTGGTGTTCATGTAAGAGAGCCCTGGGCGGGTCTCTTTGGTATGAAAAATTATACCATTGAAACAGTTGAGATACCAAGCCATGTATTCTCTACGGCTTATAATAGGGAATTTGTTGTAAAGCAGATAAATAGTAAGGCGTTTACTAACAGCAGAACTTATGTAAAGAACATTACAATCCCTGAAACAATTGAGTCAATAGGCGATTATGCATTCTTTAATACAGGGCTTCAGAGCGATGGTGTGGATTCGCACGGTATCTACTATTTCTTATCTGCTCCTGACAATATGTTTTTTTTCAATGCCAAGCGATGTGAAAGTATTGGGAAAAAAATCACTTATAGGAATCAGACGGGAACTGAGTCTGATTATACTGATGATATATCGAGGCCCATTGAATATTGTTATTTTAGGGTTGGCAACGAGGTGGAATTGTTACCGTCAGGGTTGCCATACATAAAAATGGATGGAAAGACCCTCTTTATCCCCGACAATGTCAGGACAATCGAAGGAGATGACGATATCCAGATAATATGGAGGTGTCATACTCTTGTTTTTGGGAATAATTTAGAATTCTTTGGGCGTAGGGCTTTTAATGCAAGTGTAGTATATGCAACAAGCGCGACACCTCCCGAATGTGTTCCAAATAGTCGGTGGTGGGCTACTACTTTATATGTGCCTGTTGGAACTCTTGAAGCATATAAAGCGGCGCCATTGTGGGGCCAGTTTCCTACAATAATAGAAAAGGACTATATAGCTGTTGAGTCGTTAGACCTTGGATATGATGAAGTATCGATTTATCAAGGCGAGACGCTGCGTTTCAATCCTCGTCCCTTCCCTTTAAATTCTACGGCTTTTGAGAAAGATGGAAATGGCGTAACAATGATGGTGGCGCGCAACAGGGCATTTCCTGATCATCAGATACATTTGACTGATGCCACTTTTGAAGGTGTAGAGGTTGGAGAGTATGATGTAACTGCTTATGTCGATTCAGTAATAGCCAAATGCCATGTCACCGTGTTGCCAGAATATCAAGGCAATGTTCAATGCGTGAGAATACAAATGAATGGTATGGATTTTGAGTCATCGATTATAAAATCTGGTGACCTGTTGAATCTTGAGGCTCTAATATATCCTGCTAACTCCCAAGATATTGAGGAATATCAAGAAGTGAGCTGGACTTCTAGTGATGATGCTGTGGCAAGTGTGTCGGGCAATGGGGTTGTGTCGGCAATTAGTGAAGGAGAGTGCGACATAATGGTTACTATTAAAAACACTACAACAGGAAACGAGTTTAGTGACGTGTGCCATATTGTGGTTGACGACACTAATGCCATCAGCAACGTGTCATACGACTCTCTTGATGCTATGGTCGATGTCTATAACATGCAGGGACAACAGCTCAGGAACCGTGTTCCTCGTGAATCGGCCACACATGGTTTGCCATCTGGCATCTACATCGTGGATCACAAAAAAGTGATAGTAAAATGATTTAACCCCAAATCGGCCTAATGACCGATTTGGGGTTAAACAACTGATTATTCTGATTAAAAATTAAGACAATTAGGGACAAGATTTTTTGTTCCCTCTCTGATTAAGGACAATTAGCCACCACCCCAGAGGGTCGCCTGCGGCGAGAACCTTTAGTGAGAGGAAAGCATGAAGAATAGTCGCAAGGAGTGCGGTGTGTGGTGGCGATGCCATCATGCTTGACTCAAATTATTTGAAAATTTTTGGAAATTTTCATTCACTAATCGACAACAAACCGCAATAGTGTCCTTTCCTCTGCTGTGGTGACATGTGCACTTGAGAGGACTCACTCCACTTCTCAGGCCTTGCTCAGTATCTCTTGTGCCAGTTCTTTAACCTTGCTTTTCAACTCAATGGGAGCTTCGAGAATAGTGATGTGCTCGGCCAGCCCCATGTAGAATCGAGCTACGCCAAGGACACTGCGCACGGTGTCGTTGTAATACCAAGTGTTGCTGTCGCGGGCATCACACACTATTTTATCTTTAGTGCGTGGATATTCCTCTATGAGCTGGTTGCGTGCCAGCAGGTCGAGCTTTAGCGACACCTTCAGGGCCGCGTTGCCCGAGAGATGGAATGCGTCAATCTCGGTGTCGAGATGCATAGAAGTGTTACCCCAGCTCTCATTCTCTTTAAGTTCCACATAGTCGATGCGGTTGATATTATACACTCGGCACGCCTTCTTGTCGATGTCGAAGCCCAAGACCAGATTGTCTTCAGGTAGCACTTTGTAAGGCTCAATGTGACGGTCGTTGATGTCGCCACTGTTAGACGAGTGATAATTGTGCAGAACCACACACTTCTTCATCTGGCACGCCCTGTGTAGCCACGAGACGTTGGCAGCTTTGCCCTTGTCTTTCTTGCGTTTCTCGTTAAGCAGCTCCAGCCGCATCTCTTCGGGCATAGGGCGCGTCTCGCTGTTCACTCTTATGTAGGCTTTCTCGTCAAGTTCCACCACTTGATAAGGATGGGGCTCCACATGCAGCATCACCACCCGGTTGTCGTAGGCTGGCTCAATCTTGATATAGTAGATAGCATCGATGCCAAGTTTCATTTTAAGCATGTCTTGCACATACCTGATAAAAGAATCTATAGTGCCGCATTTCAAGAATTTCATGTCATTGTCAAATCCCACGACATAGCCCTGGTCGTTAACACCAATGAACAGTGTTCCGCCAGTCTGTGAGTTGAGGAAGGCGCACACCGTCTTGGCTATGTTATAGTTTTGAGTCGTTTCGTTGGGAAGGTCGCTCTTTCCTGGCTCATAGATCACCGAGGTCTTGAACTCCATCGTTGACGACTCAATGCCAATGTATATTCCAGTATCGGCCTCAAGGTTGGTATCTCCCTCGTTCTCAATAGATAATGCCTTGAGAATTTCATGCTTGATAACCGACAAGGCACCTGGCGTGAGGATGCCCTTCATGCGATTGGCCGACTGGATGAGCTGCGCCAGCTGCGAAATCGTGGGCTTGCCACTGTCGATAGCCTCGTTCAGGAGCGTGCTATTGCCACCCTTGCCATACTCCCGCAGCAGCTCCACGATGCTAACGCGCAGCTGTGTAGATTCGGCAGCGGCAAACGATGCCCCTGGCGCAATGAGAAGTTCGTCAACTGGCTCATCGTTGACAAAAGCCAGCAATGATTGCAGGTAATTCTTGGCAAACTCTATATAAGCCACCGAATCATGGTCATCAACAACGGTGGCTATGAGCATCGCCAGCGAGAGGTTTTTGTAACGTTCCGAGGGTTTGAGCAGAGTCTTTTGGTAGTCAAAAAGCATCCTCACCACCACATTCATGATAGCTGGCGACAAGGGCTCATCGTGGGTGTTGTCGCTGCTAGGCTTAACTTTGTCTTTATAGAAATCAATAAAACTCCTGAAACACGCCCTTTGCACCTCCAGGGGGTTAAACTCGTTGTTGGTCTCTAAAGGACCCTCTACTATGTTACCATATATCGTCCTGTACTCATCGTTTATTTCTTTGATGCTCAGATAGGCCTGCGCCCCCACCTCAAAGCGGTCGTCATAGAAAGTCTTGATGGGGTGACCATAGTCATTAATCCACACCATGTGCGACCTAGACTTGTTCTCGTTGTTATTGACGATGACACATTGAGCAAAATTATCTTCGTTAAAGTCGTTGATTTCGCAGTCGTCTAAAATGAAATCGACAAATTGTTTCTCAAAATCAAACTCCTTCTTATATACACTCTTTACCGTAGCTTTTAGGATGTCGCCCTCTTGAAAGAAATTATAGATATCGTCTCTTTTATAATAATCTATGCTGGCTCTGTTGATTGCGATATGCCCTTCAATAGTGTCATAATTCTCATCGATGGTTCTAACCGAGATAACTTTGTTTTGTTTTTGAGTCACTATTATTGTTGCCTCATCGCCATTGGTGTAGTAGCGCTTGTAGCCTGGACTCGCACTCTGCTTGGCATTTTGAAAATCGAGCTTCAGGTCTTTCACAAATTTATCAACGGCCTTTATGTCATTCTCCTGGCTCTTTTTTAGTTTCTCGCTAGCCTGGGTAACCACTGCCATGTGCAAGCCAGTGTCCATCGACCTGGCACCACCAGTGAGCAACTTATAGCTGTCTTTAAGCGACTTGCTGCTCAAGTGCACACCATTATTGTTAAGTATTATCGTGCCGTGAGAGGAAATATATTTATTGTTATTGATGGGATTACTAAATTTTGCATTGTTAATCAGGTTAAACGTGAAGAGTTCGGTGGGTATATCGTTATAATTTTGCCATGTAAATCCCAGGTTTATGACATCTCTGTTGACAAGACGCTCTATCGCCTTGCCTATTAGTGCCTTGGCATGATTGGGCCACAGCATCGACAGCATTTTCATTAAAGTCACAAACGACTCGGCACTGCTTTTTGAATTACCATCGCCGACGAGAAGATACACCGCCAGCATTCGAGCCTTTTTAAGGGTTGTGTCCTTGTCGTCGCGCTCGGCATATAGTGGACAACTGCTTAATTCGCTGTTCAGCTCTGCTATGCGTTTTTCTAGCAAGTCTAGAGTTTTTTTATAAAAACTATCCTCTTTGTCGGCCTTGCGCAGGTATTCTACTAGGTTGTCAAAGTTATCGTCGATATACTCTGTCCTGAGGTCTAGCCACAGTGGTGTTGATGATGGTGCCATAAGAAAAAAATTATTTAAGTCAATATTAGATAATTACAAAAAAGCGAAGCAAAAATACCAGCGAAGCGCCCAAAACCAGCGAAGCGCCCAAACCAGCGAAGCGCCCAAACCAGCGAAGCGACAAAACTAGCGAAGCGCCCAAACCAGCGAAGCGACAAAACCAGCGAAGCGCCAAAACCAGCAAAGCGACAAAACTAGCGAAGCGCCCAAACTAGCGAAGCGACAAAACCAGCGAAGCGACAAAACTAGCGAAGCGGCAAAAAGCGCTTTATGTAGCTCGTCTTGAACGCCCAGCACGTGTTCTGCTCCATCTGCCGAGGCAAGGGAGCCAGGTTCTTGGCATCGACGTTGCTGCGGCCCATCGTGACCATGCCATAGACCTTGCCGTCGCCACCAAAGGCGGGGCAGCCACTACAGCCGTGGGTGATATAATCCACGGTAGCTAGGCGGAAGTAACCATTTAGATCTGGATCCTTAATGACAAGACCTTGAGTAGATACCTGCACTGGCCTGATGCCACGCATCTGCCAGCACACGATGTCGAGGTGGTCGTTAGGCTCGGCGTCACTGCCAGCTAGCGAGAGTGGGCTCCGCAAGCCAGGAATAGGGTAAAAAGCTATGTCATAGCCCGTGTGGTCGTCGGTGGGCAGTTGCTCGGGCAGCCAGTGGTCGAAATGCAACGGGTGGTAATCATTGCCGTTGCGCACGTAGCATGTGGCTGGATAAGTAAGCACATGACCGGCTGTCACCAGATAGTCGTCGATGCAAAAAGCGGTGCCGGCAAACGACCGCTCGTTGCCCATCTGCCTGAAGATGGGCATCACATAGGGGTTATATATATTGTCGTTCATAGAATTTGCGTTTTTAAAAAACAAAAATCTGCAAATCTTATGCCAAAGACTTGGGTGCCTGGCGACGCAACCTGCGGCGCATGATGGTGCTGGTCACCAGCGACGTCACGAAACCTATAGCGGCCACGAGCAGCAGCACCACGAGCATATCGGTCCACACCACCTTCACCGGATAGGCATTGACGATGACCTGAGTGGGGTCGGCACCTATCTTGAGCCACCCGAAGGTCTGCTGACCCAAGCACAGCAGCAGTCCCAGCACTATTCCCAGCAGTGCCCCAAGCATGGTGATGAGCCATCCCTCGGCAACAAAGATGCGCGTGATTTGCTTGCTGGTGGCCCCCAAGTTCTGGAAGGTGACTATGCTCTCGTCTTTCTCAATAATGAGCAGCGAGAGGGTGCTGATGATGTTGAACGTGGCAATGATCATGATGAACGTGAGCAGCAAAAATGTCACCCATTTCTCCACATTCACCATGCGGAACGACTCCGACTGCTGCATCAACCGGTCTTTCACAACAAAGTTGGGACCCAGTGCTTGCTCCAGCTGCTTGATCACATCTTTCTCTGGGGCACCATCCTTGAGCTTGAGCTCGATTTGCGTGGCCTCGGTGTCGTAGTCGAAGAGCTCTCTGGCCTTGTCGATAGGCACAAAGATTAGATCTTGGTCGTAGGATGATTGCTGCACCTGGAAGATGCCCTTCACAAAGAGTGAGTCGCTGGTGAAGGCGTCGATGGGGTTAGACACATTGACCTGGCCTTCACGCCGGGGTGCGTAGAACTGAAGCATGCGCAGCCCATTGGCCACAAGACGCAGGTTCACGGCAGGGCCGGCACCTACTATGGCATAACTGTTGCCCACCTCGTCGTCAAGGGCGAAGGAGCCGTCAACAATCACACTGTCGATGGAGTTGATCTCGTTGTAGTTGCGAGGAACACCCTTGAGCCGCACTGGCATCTGGTAATCGGCAAAGACGGCAAGTGCCTGGTCCTCAATCACCGGCATGGCCTTGTCAACCCCACCAACACGGGCTATCACAGCAATGGTGCTGTCGGCGTTGGCTATGGTCTTGCCCTGTGCAGGACACACGGCAACTTGCGGGTCGAGCTTGGCGAGCTTGCCATGTATCACGCTAGAGAAGCCATTAAACACACTCAACACACACACCAGCGCGGCAGTGGTCACCACCACACCGCATATCGAGACTATGCTGATGATGTTCACCGCATTGTGAGCCTTCTTCGACTTGAGGTAGCGCAGCGCTATTTTCAATGACAGAGCCATCTATTTTAAGTGATAAGTGTTAAGTGTAAAGTGTTAAGTAGGGACAAGGCGTGCCTTGTCTTTATAGACTTTCTAGATATTCTAGTAATTTTTGTGCATTAAGCATTGTGCATTAAGCATTGTGCATTAAACATTAAACATTAAACATTAAACATTAAGCATTGTGCATTAAGCATTGTGCATTAAGCATTGTGCATTAAGCATTGTGCATTAAGCATTGTGCATTGAGCATTGTGCATTGAGCATTACTTCTTAAGCAGCTCGTCGATGTGCTCGATGTAGTCGAGCGAGTCGTCGATGTAGAACACCAGCTCGGGGGTCTTGCGCAGCTGGTTGCGCACGCGCTGCGCCAGGGCATAGCGAATGGTCTTCTCGTTGCGGTTGGCAGTGTCGATGATTTCCTGGCCTTTCTCGCTAGGGAACACGCTCAGGTGAACACGGGCGATGCTCAGGTCGGGCGACACGCGCACATTGCTAACCGACACCAGCACACCGCGCATCTTGGCGGTGTCCTCGCGAAATATCTCACTCAGGTCTTTCTGTATCTGTCTCTGTATCTTCTGTAGTCTTGTTGATTCCATATTATTATTTTCAAATTATTCGTAATGTCCAAACACTGAGATTATTATCACTTCCACAACATCATTAAGAACTCTATACACAATGCGATGCTTTTTATTAATTCTACGTGAATAAGCGTTTGGCCCCAAATACTTGAGTTGCTCAACTTGTCCTGTCCCTGTTGTGGGATGGCGTTCAATCTCAATTAGAAGTTTTTCTAATTTTTTTATAAGTTGAGGACTTTCTTTTTGCAGTTTCTTTAAGCCTACTTTAGCCTTTTCTGAAAAAAAGATCTTATACATTGGTAAGCCTACTTAAAAACTGTTCCATACTCTCGTCATCTCTTTTGTGATAACCTTTGCCAGAATTGTACTCAACTTCTGCTTCGGCTGCCATCGTTGCCAGTTCCTCCATGCTATAGACGGTGTCATCCTTGGTCACAGGGGTAATCTTGAAGCTGCCGTGGTCGCGCGACTTAATTATCACGTCCTCACCATTGCGGGCTTGATGGAGATAACGGCCTTGATTAGCACGAAAATCGCGAGTGCTTACTATAATCATAATCTCAAAATTTAGTGTTGTTACTATTTTAGACTGCAAAGATAATACATTTCCATGAAATGTGTACCAAAATGGCGCACATTTCTTCCAAAAACGGCCAAAAATAAGGAAAGTTTGTCATGAATATTACTTTTTTGTAACTTTGCAGGAGATATTACATTCTCATGCAAACCACTCATCAATATTATTACCACAAGGGCAAAGCGGTTGCTAAGGTATTTATTTATACCATTTTATCGATGCTGTTAGTCGCCTTTGCCATATTCAGCTATTTCCACTGGGAACTCTCGTTCATGTTCTCGCAATGGCAAGGATATGTGATAATTGTCCCCTATTTCCTGATAACCCTGGGCATCATTCTCTCGGTATTTGAGAACTACAGGAAAGCCAGCATGAGCGGTCGCGGCATTCCAGCGTTTGCCGTCGGCGATGATAATTTCGTCATCTATGACAAAGGATTGGCCCATGTGATACCCTTTGAGGACTGCGACATGGTTAGATTTAAAAGCTCCTACAGCCGCATTAGTGGCACACAACTGTTCCTTATCATCAAATACCACGACAAGTTGCAGACGTCAAGCACCTTTGAAGTTGACCTAAGCGAACTCGACCGACCTCAAAGCGAGATAGATAAACAACTAAAAAAGATTTATAACAATTACAAGAAAGAACACGAAACCTAAAGCCCGATTCGGGTTAAATGTGCTTTTTGATTCGGGCAATCATGTCGTTGAGCTGCTTGCTCATGGCTGAGGTGTAGCCTGGGTTCTTCTTCAGGAGTTCATGCCCATTGCTTATTTGCTCAATCAAGTGATTCAGCTCTTTGGGGTTGTTGTAGTAGATAGTAGCAGGATCGTTGTAGGCATTTTCGGTTGGCTCCATAGCGAGCATCTTGGCGATGACGTCTTGTGCTGGTTGATTTATGTAGCCTTGAGCCAGGAGATCGTATAACGAACTGCACTGGTCTCTCAAGGTGCACCAGCCTTCTCTTTCTTCTTGCTTGGAGTAGAAAACGTCATCAATTTTCCATTCGCCATCTTCCCACAATAGGTCCAGAGTGTAAGGAATCTCGTAGCATGGATTGTCGACATAGAGCATGTCGGCCACAGCATGGCCTCCGGCAATAATGTTAACATTCACGATTCTCACTTCTGGACCATTCACATTGCACACGTCCAGTATTCCAGGTGCCCAGGAAAACTCAACAAAGGTGTCATCATCAGTAACGCTGAAGATGCTATGAACATGGGCAAGAACCGCATTCAGGGTTGGCGTGAGAATTTGGTCCACGTTCTGGTTGCCAACTTGTATCATCTGCTCAACACATCGACGCACATCAGCATCTGTTTGCTGATGCTGTTGTAACTTGAAGGTAACGGGCATGGTGTACCATATCTTCATTGGTTCGTTCTTGATGCGGTTGTAAGCTGGTATGAAATCAGGCAAAAGTTTTATGACACGTACGGCTTCACGGTCGAGCTCCTCACTTACCGAGCGGGCCACTTTCACCTCACCCACCTTGCCTGTTTCTTCTATAAGGAATTGCACAATCACCTTGCCCTCAATTCCATTTTTGTAAGCTTCTTCGGGATATACTACATGTTCGCTTATAAATCTCATTAGAGCAGCATCCCCACCAGGAAAGCTGGGCATGCGATGAGGATTCATGCCAAAAACTTCGTTTTGAAGCGTTGTGTCGCTCACTTGACTCTGAATGCTATTGGGCGAAGCGGTCGCAACATTACTTGATGTGTTACTGGCCATTGCAGTGAGGCTTGTGAGCCCAATACCGGCAATCAGCACAGCTTTGCCCAAAGAATGCCTACGGGCAATCTCCTTCTCAAGGTATTCCACCTCACTCTCACATGCAGGGCACGTGCCAGCGCAGTCGCCCTTGTGGGTGCATGGAGCTGGAACGTAATCAATGCCATTGGCACGGGCAACATCAAGCCTGATTTGCTTGAGTGTGTTGCACACTAATCTTCCGTATTTCATAACGCAAAGTGTTTGAGGGTCAATACTCGGTTGCCTTTCACAATTTATTCTATAACGCAACAAATCATTGAATTATTATTCTTTTTTCAGCAAAATTGCAACAAAAACAAACAACAGCACCAGTTTGAAGCCAATAGGAATCACCAACTTTTTCTTTATGTAATTTTGTTAAGTAAAATATTGTTTGTAAATTTGCAACCGCCGTTACAGTAACATGTGTTGCAAAAATCAAAGAATATGAAATTCTATAATAGAGAAAAAGAAACTTTTGCCTTGCAGCAGATTGAGCGACTCTCGGCCTCTTATGCGCAGATGACCGTTGTCACTGGTCGCCGTCGCATAGGCAAGACTACGCTTGTTGGATTGACACTGGATGACATGTAAGTCAAATACCCTGGCACACAATAACTTGACATTCAAATTTCACTTTAGAAACTTGAGCTTGGAGTCCACTTTAAAAAGTAAAAAACGGCGAATTGTGCTAATTAAACTAATTTTTTTGCTTGCTTAAAATCAATGTATTATTTTCTGTTTTGCTTGTTTTGTTACAATAGACTCAAAATATGGACTTTTTCATAGTGGGCTCAATTTTATAGAGGATGGTGAGGCCGTCGCGCAGGGGCAGGATCACGGTCTCTACGCGTGGGTCGCGGGCTACTAGGTCGTTGAAGTCGAGGATGCCGCGGGTCTGGTCGTCGAGCTTCTTGCCGTGGAGGTCGGTGACCTTGCCGTCCCACAGGGTGTTGTCGGCGATGATGAACCCGCCGGGCTTCACATGGTCGATGACGAGGTTGAAGTAATCGACATATTGCCGCTTGTTGGCATCGATAAACACCAGGTCGAAGTTGCCGCCAAGCTGCGGCACTATCTCACGGCAGTCGCCAATGTGGAGGGTAATGCGGTCGCCCACAGGCGATTGCTCGAAATGGTTGCGCAAGAAATCCTCAAGCTCATCCTCTATCTCGATGCTGTGGATGATGGCATCGTCGTCGAGCAGTCCCTCGGCAAGGCACTGCGCCGAGTAGCCCGAGTAGGTTCCCAGCTCCAGCACCCGCTTGGGACGAATCATGCGCACGAGCATCTTCAGCAACCGGCCCTGCAAGTGCCCCGAGCACATGCGCGAGTAGAGCAGCTCGATGTGCGTGTCGCGGTCGAGCTGGTGCAGATGCTCGGGCTCGGCATCGATGTGGGCAAGTATGTAATCTTCAAGTTCTTGGGTCATAAAACAAAAAGTTAACGAGTTAACAGGCGCAAAATTACCACAAAGCCATCTAAAGAGCAAGTGTTGGCCGATTTTTCGTGATATTTTTGCGTTTATGCAATAAAACACTTACTTTTGTGAATTGTTGAACATCCTAAACAAGACAACATGAAAATCTCAAAGACAATCATCCTGGCAGTGGCGACTCTCATGATTGCCGGAGTCACAACCACTGCGTGCAAAAACCAGCGAAGCGACAACACCAGCCAAGCATCAGAACAAGCGGAGCGACTACACCAGCGAGGCGACAACACCAGCGAAGCGACAACACTAGCGGAGCGACAACACCAGCGAAGCGACAACACCATTGAGGCATCGTGCACGGGCAGCATTGACCACAGCACTTGGAAGCCCGACGCCTCCACCAGCGTGGAGTTTAGCGCCTTCCCCAAGACCATCGACCAGTGGAAACAGATGCAAGAGACACTGGGCACAGAGCCTCAAGGCGCTGCGGCATTGCAGGTAATGGCGTTTGAGCTATACCGCAACAACTGCACCGACGGCGAGGAGGCGCTGCGCCTTAACAACACCACGACCAACTACAACAGCACTGTGGAGTGGCTGCGCGAGATAATGGGCAACGACAAGTTTTATGCCCGCCCCTATATCGCCTGGGCTCTGCTCAACGGCGCCACCCCCGAGAATGGATATAGCGTGGAGCCGCCCTTCTCCATCAACATGAAAGTTGACCCAAACAAGAAGTACCAGGAAAGCCAGTTCTTGAAAGGCACCGTCATCTACTTGCTCATCGACAGCAAGGGCTGGGACACCAACTGGCGCGGCGTGGAAGTGGTAAAGCCCGAGGGCAGCAAATACTTCGTGGTGAGCAACTGCCCAGCATTATACACCCAGTGCAAAGAGGCTAAAACCACCAAATAATCACGCATCTACAACACAAGCATAATAGCGGATGTGTCGCCATTTTCGACACACCCGCTATCATTCTGTTGTCAAGTAGGTTGTTAAGCTTCGGGCTTGGTCTCCTCGGTCTTCTTCTCAGTTGCCTGCTCGGCCTCGGGGGCGGCGGCGTCCTTGCTCTCGCTCACCTGGGCGGCGTCCTTGTTCTCGGAAGCTGCTTCGCTGGTGCCCTCGGCGGGAGTGTTCTGAACGTTCTCGGTGCCCTCGGCGGGAGTGTTCTGAACGTTCTCAGTGGTCTCGGCGGGAGTGCTGGTGCTGGTGGCGGGGTCAGTTTTGCAAGATGCAAAAGCCACTGCTAAAACTACTGCT
>ONJX01000018.1 GCA_900318255.1 uncultured Prevotellaceae bacterium
CATCATTGCCTGTAGTAACAGTTTTCCACAGCCTTTCTGATTGCTGATGAAAAGCGATAGTTTCACATCACCATCACTCATGCACTGCACCGTTTTCCCATCAACCTCTAGCATATAGTCAGCCAATAGACAGAAGCGTCCACGCTCATGGTCGGTCATCTGGGCCTCAATGTTTTCACGCCACTGAATAACATCCGCCTTGTCGTCATGTAAGTTTGCAAAAAGCACCCCATGAATCACGCCATCATCGCCAACAGCCTTCAAGGCCAGCAAGGGATTGCTGTAGTTATAGCGGAGGATATACTCTGCCACTGCATCGATAAACCATTGCCGTTCGTCGGTATAAAATTCGCCCCATGCACCAGCAGCCAGCGATGCTGCTTTGGCAAAATCATCATTCGTGAATTTCTCAATTTTCATCTCTATCATAATTGTTTTATTAAAGACTTATAATTCTCAAATAAATTGGAATTTATCTGGCAACAACAATAGTGAACAGCACCAGATCCTCTGTCCCAGTATTGATTATACTGTGTTCCGATCCTTTAGGGCAAATATGCAGGACGCCGGGGCGCAGTTCTTCTTCTACACCATCGCAGATGGCTCTGCCAATACCTGACAAGATATAGTTCATATCATCGCCGGATGTCTGCCTGTGCATTCCGATGCTCCCGCCCGAATGGATTGTTGTGGGAATGATACGGTATTTTTCATCGTTGTACATCCGCACGGTCATCAACCCTGTTCCCCCGTTCATACCAGGTAATGCTAGTTCTTCTATCTTGTTAAAATCAATAATCATAAGTTCCAATAAATTCCGATTTGTCGTTCTAATAATGGTGCAAAGGTAGGCATTTTTCCGTTACTTGCGCTTGTTTTTGGGAGGTTTATTATTCATCAACCTCTGGTAGTCGTCCTGCGCCTGCTTGATACCGAGATCGCCAGTCACGGTGTTCACGGTGACGAGTGGCTCGTTCAGGCACTTTATCGCCTCCCGCAGTTCGGCATTCTCCTGAATGAGGATCTGCGGACTGGTTTCCCTGACGTGATGTGGGATATCTGCTATGAGTATTCTGACCCGGGTAATCTCTAGCATTGGGCATCAAAAGTGCGCATTTGCACAGAAATCTCGTACACATCTTATCTGGAACAACGCAATGTGCATTTACAAAGAATGATAAGTTACTGCCACAATAGGGAACTGTTGTTTGGCTGAATAACCCTCATGTTGCCAAGTGATAGCGCCGTTTCATGAACGAAAACTGTGTATTTACACAGAAATCATTCACGCAATTTTAAAGATGCACAACTTGTTGTAGTGGCAAAAAACTCTCAAAAATTTTGGCTATATGAGAATAGTGAAGTATCTTTGCATTACGAAAAAATGTGGCAATCACATTTTTAAGTAATAATAAATTCTCAATTTATGGAATTTCAACGAGATAAGTATCTGCAAAAATTGATACATGGCAAAGAAAACAACTTGGTCAAGGTGGTAACCGGGATTCGTCGTTGCGGTAAATCTTACCTGTTGTTTAACCTTTTTAAGCGGCATCTGCTTGAATCGGGTGTTCCTGAGGCCAACATTATATCATTGACGCTCGATGACTGGGACAGTCAGGAATATCGTGACCCTAATCGCTTTATGCAACACGTAAGCAAAAGGCTTAAAGAAACCGAAGGGCGTTGTTTCATACTTATTGATGAGGTGCAGTTGCTCGACCGCTTCGTTGAGGTGTTGCTTAGCCTGATGCACAACGACCGTTGCGACGTGTATGTGACCGGCTCCAACTCTCGTTTCCTCTCGAGTGATGTTGTAACCGAGTTTCGCGGTCGAGGCGATGAGATTAGATTGAATCCACTTTCGTTCTCGGAGTACTACGCTGCTTTTGGTGGCGACAAGGACACGAGTATGCGTCTGTTCTCTATTTATGGTGGACTGCCGCAAGTTGCGCTAATCGATGATATTTCGAAGAAAAAAACGTTTCTCAAGAACCTGTTCCAATCCACCTATCTGCGCGATGTGATTGAGCGAAACAAAGTTCATAATGATGAGGGGTTAGAGGAATTGGTGAAGATTCTCGCTTCTGCAATAGGGTCGCCCACCAATCCGAAGAAGATAGCTGACACTTTCAAGAGTGTGAGTCATCAGTCTATTACCGACAAGACCATATCGGTATATATCTCCCACTTGCTTGATGCTTACATTATTAGAGAGGCAATGCGCTATGACGTAAAAGGCCGCAAGTATATCGGTTCCAACTCGAAGTATTACTTCAGCGACATTGGTTTGCGCAATGCCATTATCAACTTCCGCCAGCAAGAGCCTGCCCACATCATGGAGAATGTAATCTACAATGAGTTGGTGGGGCGTGGCTACTCGGTCGATGTGGGGAATGTTGAGACTTGGTACACCAATGCCCAAGGCAAGAGTGCCCGTGCCTATCTTGAGATTGACTTTGTTGTGAACAATGATGACGAACGCATCTACGTGCAGTCGGCTTACAGTATGCCGTCTCGAGAGAAAGTCGCCCAAGAGCAAAAGTCACTGCTCAGCATCAGAGACGGATTCCGCAAAGTCATCATCACTGCCGACAACGTGGCACCGTGGACTACCGATGAGGGTATCAGGATTATCAATTACTGGGATTTCCTGCTCGACGAGAAATTGTTGTTCAACTGAAAAAATAACGCAGTACGCAGATAATCAAGGTGACTTACTTGATAATCAGTGTTTTCTTTTTTTACTTGATTGCCCATTAGAGGCGTCAGTAAAGATACGGTTCTCCGAAAATCGGTGCAAGGCGAGTGCAATGAAGCTTGCTTCGATTGCCGAGCCGCAGCCCGATTTATTTAAACGTACTCTATTGACGAGCCTTTCTTCAGGGCAGCCTCCCTTCCGTTAATGATAAGTGACATAGCCATAAGTTAAGCGGTTGATTTACTGCAAAGGTAAACCAACCGCTTAAAGCCTTAAAAGACGTGAGCTGATTATTTGAAACTTATTCAGGTTTCCAATTTTGCTGATATTTAACAGTTGCGCCTATTATACCACCACTTGTGTTTTTTATATAGTCAACAACATATATCCTTGCATAAGTGACTTTTGTTGACCATAAGTATCGCAATCTGTATATATAACCGTAACCAGGAACCGCAGCAGATTGATATGCCCAACCTGATTCTGGAATGCTTTTTATATCAGAAAGATTCTTAACCTTTCCTAAAGAACATATTTCAGCTTCTTCCACTCCACCATTATTATACCCTTCATCTGTTGACGCAGCTTGTAAATTATTTAACTGGTTCATGCCAAAACAGCAACCATGAATATTATTCATATCCTCTATTCCACCCTCATAACCATGCCAATAATCCCCTGTAAAAATATTTTGCAGATTAATAAGGATTGTTCCTTCCGGATCATTGGCTGTCGTTTGTGGTTCATCTTTGTCATCGCCACCACAGGATGCTATAGCCAGCGGCAACAGCATCAGAAAAAAAATTAGAAACTTCTTCATTTTTGTAAAAGCTTTTTGGATACCAGTCCTATACCCATTATTACGCAAGAAACGTGGACTGACTTTGCCACGTCTTTACCGAAGACCTTAGGATACCCGTAATAGAGATGTAAACAAGCAGCCCACGCTATAGCGTGAGAACCGCTCAGTTATCGTCAGCTATTACGTTGAAAAGTTCCTAAGTTTTCGGTAATAACGATAAGCAAAACGCTTCTTTATTATTTCAAAAAGTCCGGATTGTTGCCAATCCGACAGCAAAAATAATAATTTTCCCGAACATAACGACTATGTTTGGGGAAAATCTTCAAAAAACTATAGTTTTTGCTTAAATTGCTATACTATTGCAGTTAATCTTCGGGGTCGAGTTCACCTTAATTGTCCTTCATGTCCTCGATTTGTGGTAAAGACGAAGCGACCTCGGCAAATAATTTTTGTGTTTCATATTCGGCGATGCCCAATGGTTGTGTGAAGCCTCGCAGAGCGAAACGCGCCTTGGTGTCACTCTTTGAACGACAAAGCAACAAACCGATTGTAGGTTTGTCTTCAGGAGATTTCACCTGTTCGTCAACGGCAGAAATGTAAAAGTTCAGTTTGCTTACAAATTCGGGCTTAAACTCAACAGCTTTCAACTCAACGACCACATAACAATGGAGTTGCAGATGGTACATCAAGATGTCGATGTAGTAATCACTCTCATCTACGGCCAAATGATATTGACGACCAATAAAGGCAAATCCTTTTCCCATCTCAAGCAAGAATTCCACGACCCTCGATGCGAGCCCTTTCTCAATGTCTAACTCATTTTGCAAAGCCACAGTACCGAGAAAACTGAAGTTATATGGATCCTTGAAAGTGTATTTTGCTAAATCGGATTGAGGAGACGGTAGGGTGAAGTCAAAATTGTTGATTGAGCTGCCCTTTGCCTCAATATACCCATTCGCTATCTGAGTAAGCATCGTGTCGCGGCTCCAACCTTCATGGGCCGTTGCCAAAATGTATAAAGCTCTTTCCGCCCCGTTCTTTACTTTAGGAATAAGCGAGATGTGATGATACCATGTTATTTGTGCAAGCGGCACTTGCACAAAGTCTTTTCCTTCCTCTTGCAATTTGGCAAGTGGCACTTGCCAAATTGGGTATTCGCATAATTGTGCAAGTGGGACTTGCACAAATGGAAAATCGGGGTATGCCTCGGCAAACATCCTCATGTACTTGAGATTACGCACTGAGAAGCCTCTATCATCAGGGAATTTGCGTGACAAGTCTGTTGACAATCGGTCAATAACTTGCGCACCCCAACCCAACTTCTGCTGCTTTTCCAAGATGTCGTTACCAATTGACCAATAAAGCGATAAGAGTTCTGAATTGACTTTCAGGATAGCTTGAAGTTTCGCTCTCTCTATCCGCGTCTCAATCGCATTACGCCACGCATCGTAACCATCAGGGAGCAAATCATTTGTATTTGGAATTATGATGTCGGTCATAGTGGTACTTTGTTGCTTTAACGAGACAAAGGTACACATTTTTTCTCTACCTGCGCTTGTTTTTTGGACTTTTGTTATTCATCAGCCGTTGGTAGTCGTCTTGGGCTTGGTTGGCTATCGCCTTCTTCCTCCTTGCAAGGCATAGTGTAAGCAAGCTTGCCCTCTGCGCTTGCTTCGTTCGTCAGTTGATGCCGAGATTGCCGGTCACGGTGTTCACGGTGACGAATGGCTCGTTGAGCCTTTCGTTCAAGCGAGCGATTGTCTCACGCAGGGCATTGTTCTCCTGAACAATGACCATTGGGGCTTGTGACTGCGCCAGCACTGCGGGAGCAGTGATTGTGCGGCTCACATCGGCGTTTCGCAGCGAGCCGATATTATTTGTGCACCGCGCATTGTCAAGGGCGTTAATCAGCGGACTATTAACGCTTGAAATTATCTAAATTATTGAGTGCCCATCCTATAAGTTCTCCCAAGATGGGCATTAAACTTTTGCCGAGGTCTGTCAAGGAGTATTCCACTCTCGGTGGTATCTCAGCATATAGGTGTCGCTCGACCAAACCATCATGCTCAAGGCTCTTGAGCGTGTTGCTCAGCACTTTCGACGATATGTCGGGGATGGCTTTGCTGAGTGCGTTGAAGCGCGTTCTCTCGTTCTCTGACAATATACACAATATCAATATAGGCCACTTGCCCGAAATGTGCGAAAGCACATTGCGAATGGGACAATGTGCGATGTCGGTATATTTTTTTAAATTTTCTTGTAGTGGTAATGCGTTCATTTTCAATATTACTTACTTTAAGGAAACTGCCTCACTTTTAGGTAACTTCTTGCAAGGGCTGAAAAAAAGACTTACCTTTGCGGTATCAAAAGTAAAGCGGATTTCCACTGCAAAGTTAGTATAATTTTTAAAACATAGCAAATCATGAGTGAATTAAAAGTTTTGAACAGCGGCGATAAGTTCGCCCACACCTCGGTAGGAAAGGTGCTTGGCTTCGAGGGCAAGCAGTTTGTAAAGGATGTGGTAGGTGCCACATCGTGTGAGATTTCTTTTGGCACACTGCCCACAGGCGTTGCCGTTCCCTTCTATCACAGCCACAAGGAGAACGAGGAGAACTACATCATCCTCTCGGGCGCAGGTCGTTTCCAGGTGGGCGATGAGGCGTTCGACATCGCCGAAGGCTCGGTGGTGCGTGTAGCCACCAACTGCGACCGCAACATCAAGTGTACCTCGGCCGAGCCTATGACCTACATCTGCATCCAGGCAAAAGAAGGCTCGCTGGGCAACTACACCCAAAGCGATGCCGAGATAACCGAGCATGAGGACAAGATGTAAAATCACAACACTGCATCTGCAACACAAAATGACGCTCCAATATTTGGGGCGTTTTTTGTTATAGTTTTTGAGCCTCTGCGGTCTCTAACCTCTAACCGCTCAACTCTAAACTTTGTGAATTAGAAAAAATAGCCGGAGGCCTTTTTCTAATTCTCAAATATAAGTGGTTCAAACTTATAGGTGGTGAATTGCCTGCACTCTGGGAACTCCTCTTCATGGTTCCACATCAAGTGCACTATGCCAAAAGCGTAGGGTTGACACTCGCCCAACTGACCGTCATTAAAGATTAGTCTCGTTGTCATTATTGCTTAAAAATAGCGGTTGATTCACTCCGCAGATGTAAACCAACCACTTGAAGCCTTAGGAAGACGGTGTGTTTAGAATGTGGGTGATGAAGTGCCTTTTTGATAAATGTAATATATCAGCCTTTCATTGTCTTTCCCTTTCCAGTAAGGCGACTCGATGTCTAACCAAGTGTCGTTATTTTCGTCTGTGAATATGTCATTGAAGGGAATGTCTTGACCATACCACACTTCGCTGTGAGAAAATTCTTCATCATTGTTGATGGTAGCATATAGATTGAGGTAAGATTTGCCGTCTTTCCATAGTAGCGACCAGTTGCCTTTAAGGTCGCCGTTACCACTCGTTGTTTCCCAATCAGTCCAAACTTCTTGCTCACCAACGATAACCTTATGACGGGTTTGCTTTTTTACATAACCCGTTAGACTTCCATCGCTTGCAAAGGTAAGCTGCTCAAAAAGTTTGACGCTCTCATTTTGCCGTTCTTGCCACCACGAGCCAACGATTTTATCATTATACTTGTTGCGAAGTTCGTTGGTCTTCAATTCATTCTCGTTAATTGGTTCATCATTGCCACAACCGACAAGAGTTATAGCAACTGCCATAAGCAGCAAAAGTGCGATTTTTTTCATATCTAAAAACGGTTTTTACTATCTTTGTCATTAATACGCGTAAAAAACATTAATGTTGCTGCAAGCACTTACAATTTAACAATAATTATCATGCGCACCGTCTATTGTGGAAGTGATATAGCGATAAGTTAAGCGGTTGATTTACTGCTAAGGTAAACCAACCGCTTTGGCTCTTAAAAGATGTTGACGATAAATTGGAACTTATCTGTTTGTTGCGTTATCATGCCAGCATCATAATACCAAATGCTTCATCGGATGACCGCCCCACGAACTGTCGTTCACATAACGAAAACCGATAGAGGTGTAAAGTTTCTCGCCAGCAGGATTCCCATTGTCAACCAACAACCCCACGCAGGGCAATCCCATCCGCTCCGCCTTCTCCTTGGTGGCTTTCAGGAGTTGCCGGGCAATGCCTTGGCGGCGATGTTCAGGTTCTATGGCAAGCGAGTCGAGATATAGCTCGCCCGCCTGCGTCTCGTCATCCATTCCTGAATGGTCCTTGCCGATGCACTCTTTTGCGGCTTGCACGAATGCCTGCCTCAGTGAATGTAAATGGCCACCGTCATAGCTGACGGCAATCCCAACTAACCTGTCTTCATCCATGGCCACCAGCGTATTAAGGTAGCTGTATTGTGAATCTTCACGCTCCACAAGCATGGTCATCATCTCACGAAAGTCCTCCAGACCATAGCCCGCCTCACAAAAATGCAGGCAGCAATCGTCTGTCATCGCCGTCATGATCAGCCGGGCAATATCGGCTGCTTGTCCCCTCTGGGCATTCTTTATCTCAATCATGATTTATTGCTTATTCTAATGTCCATCCATGGTCGCCATGATAAATCATCAGGCGTGTCATGCCGCCATCAATGCAGATGTTCTCGCCTGTGATGAAACCGGCCTTGCTGGAACAGAGATAGAGCACCATGCAGGCAATGTCCATGGGATTGCCAACACGACCCACTGGCTGCTGGGTGGCGTCGGGACCTTCATACACGGTGCTGGCGGTATCAATCCATCCAGGAGAGATAGAGTTGACACGAACCTTACCAGCCAGGCTGACAGCCATAGCATGGGTCAGAGAGGCAATACCACCCTTGGCGGCAGTGTAGCTCTCAGTTTGAGGTTGACTCATGCGGTCGCGCGAAGACGAAATATTCACGATGGCAGCACCCTCGTCGAAGTGAGGCAGAAAGAGTTTTGTGAGGTAAAACGGAGCGGTCACGCCCACACTCATAGCATACTGGAAATCCTCATAACTGCATTCATCAATACCCTTCATCAGCGGCAGGGCATTATTGATAAGAAAATCCAGGTGGCCGTGCTTCTCTATCACTTCTTTGGCAAATCGCTCCAACACTTGTTTGTCGGCAAGGTCGCCCACAAAGTGGTTGCCCGGCTGCTTGTCAATCACACAAACCGTGGCTCCTGCCTTCAGGAACTCATCGGCGATGCACCTGCCTATACCTTGTGCGCCACCCGTCACGACTACTACTTTTTTCTTGAAATCCATAATTGATTCAATTTGCTTAAATGGAATTTACTTCTTTCTCTTTTGCTTGGGTTCAGGGAGAACCTTGCATGTTTCAATGACCAACTTAGAAAGATAGTCATGGTCATCTACATCTGCTATGTAGAAATACTGCTTTGCGCCCTCATAGGGCGGACGCAATTCTTCCGTTCTGAGCAATGGACGTACTGCCTCAGTAGGTTTCAGATAGAAACAGTCATCACAGATTAGACCAAATATCTTTCCATTGCAATAGATTCCATAGTCCCCAAACATTTTCTTGGCTACTATATCACCAGCTCCCGAACATTGGTCAACAATATATTGCACAAAGTCCTTACTACTTGCCATATAAAATCCGATTTATTCTTTTGTGAATTTATAAACTGCCAGGGTTGGCAACACGACCATAAGCATTAGCGTAATCTCCACTAAGGCGTATGAACCAAAATAGTCAACCAGTGTCTTGAAGTCATTCAGCATCGTTTTGAGGACGGTAATCTTTACTATCTTCATATATCTCTGTTCCTATTTGTTTTGTTGCTAAATTGGAATTTACTGACTGACAGAGGTTAACCTGTAAATACATTATCTTAACTTTTTTTGAATTTGTCCTGCTATCAGATATTTCGTGAATTTTTTACTCTCTCATTCAAAATTTCGCACAATTCCTTCGGTTTAATCGTCAGGCCTTCTGCGGGAAGTGCTTCTTGTGAACCAGCCACACTCTTGTTGAAGCGGCGAACGGCACGCCCAGCCTTGCTAGCATCTTCAAATTTGTGCAACTCTACGTTTTCTTTGTATTGTATGCCAATCAACTTTGTCTTTCCCCTTTCTGTTCCCACTTTCGTGAGATAGAAGCGTTCTACATCAGCAAAGTGAACTTCATAAGTCTTTAAACCACTATTCATAATGATTCTATCATCCGTAATCATATAATATGGTGTGTGGGTTATTCTTTCTTTCAATATGAGAAATAACATGAAAAGTCCACCTCCGCCAAAGAATAAGATGCCAGCCCATACAATGAATGATTGTTCTCCATGCAGAAGCATGAAAATTCCCATTGCAACAACCCCAAAACATACAGCCATTAAGGCTATGTTTTTCCAAATTGAATGATATATTCTGATATCTTCCATAAATTCCAATTTATCGTTCAAATTATGCCACAAAGGTAGGCATTTTTTCCGCTACCTGCGCTTATTTCTTGGAGATTTGTTATTCATCAGCCTTTGGTAATCATCTTGAGGTTGGTGAGCTATCGCTTTCCTCCTCCTTGCAAGGCATAGTGCAAGTGAGCTTGCCTCTGTATTAGGCTTACGCAATATTTCACGTAGGGCATTGTTGTCACGAACCATGACCAATGGGGTTTGTAAAAAAAGAGCTCATACGGTTGCCAGAAACAAAAAAATGTTTACCTTTGTGGACGAAAACTGTGCATTTGCACAAAAAACAATCACAACAAATATGGAAATACAACGTAACATCCATTTAAACAGGCTAATAAGTCGTCGCCACAATGGAATGATAAAGGTGGTAACAGGTTTGCGTCGTTGTGGCAAATCTTATTTGCTTTTTAAATTGTTTGACAGGTACTTACGTAATGAAGGTGTTGATGACAAACACATAATCAAAATTAATTTGGAAGACCGCCGAAACATGGCATTGCGTGACCCAGACAATCTGTTGGCGCACATTGACAGCAAATTGCAAGATGACCAAATACACTACATTCTGCTCGATGAGGTGCAGTTTGTCAGTGAATTTGAGGACGTTCTCAACAGTTACTTGCAAGTGCCCAACGCCGATGTATATGTCACCGGCTCAAACGCCAAGTTCCTGTCAAAAGATGTGATCACCGAGTTCCGCGGTCGTGGTGACGAGGTACGCATCCATCCATTGTCGTTCGGTGAATTTATGAACGTGCGCGATGGCATGAGTAAAGCTGAGGCACTCAATGAATATGTGACCTATGGCGGCTTGCCTCAAGTAGTTCTCATTGACTCTGTGCAAGATAAACGGAAATACCTGCAAAACCTGTTTCGACACACCTATTTAAGCGATATTCGCGAGTGGCATCAAATCAGGAATGATGATGATTTGGAGGAGTTGGTCAACATCATCGCTTCGTCTATTGGAGGATTGATAAATCCTCAAAAAATCATGAACACATTTCACTCGGTGAAGCATAGCGACATTGGCAGAAACACTATCAAGCGTTATCTAGAATACCTTGAAGATGCGTTCCTGATTGAGAAAGCATTGCGTTACAACATAAAGGGCAAAAAGTACATCGACACTCCAGCAAAGTATTACTTTGACGACATGGGGTTACGCAATGCCCGGTTAAACTTTAGGCAGACCGAACCGACTCATTTGTTTGAGAATGCAGTATATAACGAGTTGAGACTGCGTGGTTATTCGGTGGACGTAGGTCAAGTAACCAGATATGTGACTGGCGATGACGGCAAACGCGAGCGTCGCAATCTCGAAGTAGATTTTGTGTGCAATGAGGGATACAAGCGGAGCTATATTCAAGTCGCTTATCGTTTGCCAGATGAGGAGAAGCGCGACCAAGAGTTAAACTCGTTACGTAATATCAACGACAGCTTCCAAAAGGTGGTGATTGTAGGTGACAATTATCCTAAATATCAAAATGATAAAGGGGTATTGTTCATTAGTATTTACGACTTCTTGCTCAACGAAAACAGCTTGAATGACAATAATTGAAACAAAGTCGTGCCCACGCTGTGCACCGTCTGTTGTGAGTGAGATTGCCATAAGTTAAGCGGTTGAGATACGCTTGGTTAACTCAACCGCTTGAAGCCTTAAGAGACGTTGCTACATCAGTTATTGTCTATTTTGGTGTCTTTCTTAAAACGAGCGATTTCCTCTTTGGAATCGGTCTTATACCAAACCATTTCATTCTTTGTGAGTCGGTGGATGTCACACTCAATATAAATTTTGGTCTGACCATCATGTTCCTTGCCGGTAAAGATGTTCATGTGTGCTGTTTCTCCAACTCGGTAATGAAGGTCGGTAACCGTCCATCCTTCATCGGGCCAATTTGATTCATAAAGCTCAATTCGCCCAGAATAAGACGTTTCAGGATAGAACACATATTTAACGACACTCGCGTCTTGTATCCTACTAGCGAACACTTGTGTCCAAATGCCCTCAAGTCTGCTTGAGTCAAAACTCTTGACATCCTCGTCGCCGCATGATGTTGCGGCAAGAAGTGTGATAGACAAAAAGATGAAACTAAGCCACTTAAATTTTCTCATAACTTAAAGATATTATTGAATACTTGTAAATCCCGATTTATCTGTTTTTGTTAATCAGCTTTGAAGATAATATGCATATAGTTTCCATTTTCATAACCGAAGCGCTGCACGAGCGTGGAACCGTCGTAGATAGCTTCCAGTTGCAGTTTTATGCCGTTTTCAACAAGTGAGCAGAACGCTTTCGGCTGTTTCAGTTCGTCCTCCGTAAACTTGTAATACTGGCTGTTGTTATTAAACTCTATGCGGATGTGATGATCAACACCATCGTAGTTCAAGTTTAGCAGCATGACATTGGGGATGAAAGCCCATTTCACATGAGAATAGTCAGTGTCGTAGTCGAAGCCATAGCGGGCAGTGATAGCCTGCTGAGTAGACTCGGCAAGTGCATGGCTGAGTCCTTCGTCAGTAACCACCTTTGAAATCAGAGATATGGGGAAGTCTTGAAAGAAAACATGCAGCATATTGTTGTCAGACACATCAACCTGTACGCCATTGAAGGTTTCACTATGGGCTACCGTTATAGGTCGACCTGCCTCGTCAGTCCCTTCGACACAATCTTTGTTTTTGTAGGTAATGATATACAGGCCAGGATATTCACCCGAAATGTTCTGCGCATAGGCTTCCTTTTGCTTGCTCGTCAATTGCTTCACAACATCGTCTTCGCTGCTACAAGATGCGAGGAAGAAAACTGAGAACAATAGCGATATAAATCCTAAAAACTTTAATTTTCTCATATTACTACTCTAATTTACACATTTGCTACTACCAATTAACGCAGGAAAATCGCGATTATTATGCTGCTACTTTTCAAACTTAACAAACATGTCTCGGAAGTTGATTATGGTTTTCCTGTGCTGAAGAACGGCGGCAATACCTATATTGCCATGACAATGTTCGTCAGCCAGCGTGCTTTCTTCGTCAACAACGGCCTCAACAAGTTGAATCGGCATGTTGCCTATGGAAAGACTAAATGGCCGGATGACTTTCATTTCCCTTGCCCCGGCATTTCCATAGCCACCACCTGAGATTGTGTCGGTTGTGGCAATTTTATCTATAATTTCACGATGAGAGTTGTAATAAGCAGCATAGAGATAGCAGGCATTATTGCTTGCGTTGCCAGTGTCGAAGAGGAATCTGAGGCTTTCATCACCTGCAGTCGCTTCCACGTGTGAGTTGTATAGCATGTTACGACCAAAAGCTGGCAGTGGCGATGTTTTGAAAGGGAACAGCATGGTGCTGTCGTCCATGCAAATTTGTGTTTCGCCGATGGCTGATATGACATCACGGCCTAATATGGGTCCGACTCCTACCAAGTCAAGAAGTTCGCTCTCCTCCTCCAACCCTACGCCCGCTATGATGTTGCGGACGGTTATCTCGCCTATTTGCAGACTGTCGATGAACGTGCGCAACCCTTTGGAGTTTCCCGTATAGACCACGGTGTCGCCAATAAGTGGCAAGCCCTTCTCCCTGACGAACTTCTCGGTGACAAAAGTCATTCCTGCTCCTGTGTCAAAATGGAAAGGTATGGTTTCGCCATGAAGCGTTACAGGAATACTCATCAATACCGATTTGGCATCGGGATTTCTTTCATCTTTCTTTCTCATCCACGATTCAATCCGCTTAGGCTTCAGTTCATTCATGGCGAATGGAACTGAGACATCATGATTGGGACGCAACAGACTCAGTGCAGGCAACTCACGAAGAGCATTTACATGCTGATAATAATAGCCCATGGCGTCCAACCCTTGTGTCACGCCTTGCCCTTTCAGCTGGTCAAGAACGTTTTTTATGAAATCGGCCGCTTCGGCATACCTTCCCATCTCTTCCAGCAACTGAGCACGCAGAATGATGAAATTAAATATTCCTGCCCCTAGGTCTGACTGGTGATTAGACAGCAATTCATTTAGGCATTCCAGCGCACGCTCTTTTTGGTTGAAGTTACGGGCAATCATAGCCTCGGCCACCACCTTCAAAAAAGGCACCTGAATCGAATCCTTTAATATTGGGTACTCTTTCTCAAGTTCAAACCAATCTTCAGTATTGATAAGTTCACCAATACGCTGATCAGGTTGCTGAGCCGAAATCGTCCGAAAAGACAACAGCGACAGCAGGATTATAATAATAATTCTTGACATATAAAATCTGATTTATCGTTCTAATAACACAGCAAAGGTAGGCATTTTTCCGCTACCTGCGCTTATTTCTTGGGACTATTTTTAATAATCATCGTATGCCTGTTTTCCTCATTTCAAGCGTGCAGGGGCATGGCGATGTTCACGTGCTCCACGTTGTCCGCTCCCTGCTCCACGCTCTCCACCAGGCGGAGTTGCGACAGTATCGCCTTCCAGTTCTCGAAAATCTGCTGCTCGGTGCTGCTTGACGCACTGGTGAGCAAGTCAGTGATGTCGTGAAGGAGTGCCCCCACCGTCTCGGGCGAGATCGACTCCTTCTCCGTCTCCACACAGAATGCGGAGATAAGTTGAGTCAGTTGTGTTGTGTCAATCATAAGAAAAAAGTTTTGGATAAATCAGGCTGCGTCTCGGAAAAGCTCAAGTAAACTTGGCTTTTCACTCAACTTGCACTGATTTTGCGGTTTTCTGTCGCAAAACTACACTCAAAGTTTGGTTGACGAAAAGACACAAAAAATAGTTAATTAAACTTATAAAATAAGGTGTCATAATAGTAATCACAATTTTTTGCTTATTTTTGTAAAAAATTGTATTTAATCAATTTTAATATTGAGCGACAAGAAATAAATTTCAAGCTTTGATTCGGATTTTCCGAATTAGTTTACTGGTATCGGTAAATAGAAATTAATGTATCAAAGTGTACCAATCAAACCTTTCAAGGAAAGCAAATTATTTTATTTCTTTGTCGCTCTTTTTTCTTAAAAAATGAAAAGAAAACAGATGAGTCGTGACGAATATTTTTTCGTCAAAAATAATAAAGAAAATATCAAAGACCTCCAAATGTTAGCTGACATCTTGGAAGCTATAAATAAGGGCTATTTCCATTATGAATTGCCAATAACGTTGGATGAAATTAAAGAAATAGCCTCAGATAGAAATAATTCTTATTACAGAATATTCTCAATAAAAAAAAGAAATGGAAATAAACGTCAAATATCAGCTCCAAACAATAGACTTAAAGAAATACAAAACTGTATAAGAATTTTACTAACAAGTGTCAATCATAGAGGTAAATCTATAATTGATTATGCGAAACCTCATGTGGGAAAAGATATTGTTTATAATATGGATATCAAGGATTTTTATCCGTCCATTAATGCTTCACAAATAATTCCAGTCTTTTTTTCTAAATTTAAAAACTATGAAGTAGCATTGCTTTTAACTTCGCTTGTAACGATGCGCTCAAAATCTGGAATTCCAGTCCTTCCACAAGGGGCACCTTCTTCACCAGCTATTTCAGAATTAGTTTTAAAGAATCTTGATAGAAAATTATCAGGTTATTCAGAACGACATGGTTTTCAGTACTCAAGATATGTTGATGATATAACATTCAGTTGCTCAAGAACTCAGAAATGGATAACATTCGCAGCAGTATTTAATATGATTATTAATTCTGAAGGATTTCAGATAAACAAAAAGAAAAGCCGTGTCTCATTTTATTATCAAAGACAAGAAGTAGCAGGATTAACGGTTAATGAGCAACTGAATGTTACTAATAAATATATTAAACAACTTCGCACCATTCTCCACAATTGGGAGAAAGATGGATATGTATTAGCTAGCAACAAATTCTTGATGCACTATTATAAAAATATGACTAATGCAAAAGATTTTATTCCAAAAATGGAACATATAGTAGCTGGCAAATTATCTTATTTGAAAATGGTGCGTAGCTATAAACGAAAAAAAAATAGTGAGATTCCGCATCCAGAATTTGATTTTTTTGAAGCTATTGGAATTTCATATACAAAACCTGACGAAAATGAATATACAATAATAAAAACCTCAGATCCTGTTTGGGAAAAATTGCATGATAGATATGTTGCTTTACGAGTTCGTGATTTTAACATTATAAATGGCTATGAAGATGACCTGAAATTACAAAAATGCGTCTATCGATATGGCGATGACGCTGGTCCGCTAGTATATGCTGTTAGGAATGATGATTCAGAGCAATGGAGAATAATAAAAATCTATAGAAACGGAGTTTGGCGAAATGGTGATGAGGAAGAAGCATATAGACTAAGATATGGTTGTTAAATCATATTATCACAAGTGATTTTGGGCGAAATTCTTCTTGTTCAGCGCGTTAGAAATAATCCCCAGGAATTGTAGTCCCAAGTTCTCCTCATAGAACTCCTTGATATTCATGACTGAGGCGTAGTATTTGGTGCTGAACCACTTACGTCGTTGGCGTTTTTTTTGCTCGCCAATCTCTTGAATGCATAACCTTAAATTGAAATCGCGCTCCTCTACTGTCTTGGACCTGCTCATTATCAGCAAATTATTCGTCCATGAAATTTGTATCACCAGTGGTGAGAGTATTTCGCTGGTATTGGGATATGTCTCAAAGGGTTATATAAAGCAAAACGGTACACTCCAGCCGTAGCCGGAATGTGCCGTAATGTATGGAGCGGAAGCGACCGAGTCGCCACCGAATTTGTCAATTAAATTACGAGCGAAATTCTTGTGTTTCTGAGGGGTAATAACACGCTGATTATCTGCAACTTACTAAAGTTGCATAAACCATTATCACATTGAATGGCATGTTGACAATCGCGCATCATAAAACATTAAGATAGTTCTCAACTTGTTGTTTAAGAATTGGCAAGTCATTAACATAAGTGTCCCAGACAAATTTAGGACTGGCGATATAGTAACCATGAACTAACACGTGGCGCATGTCAATAATGTCGCGCCATGGGGTGTCTTGGTTTTCATCACGAAATTCTTTGGTCAGCATATTTGCCGCCTCTCCTATAATCATGATGTTATAGACAACAGCATGAAAGCACATTCTGTTGTTTGTCATATCTTCAAACGTTTTTCCATCCAAAAACTGGAAAACATTGTCAATACACTCAAGAATGTGTTGAAGTCTGTCCTTATCTTTAGATTGCTCTCTCATAGATTAATTGTCTATCGTAGTTTGCTTCCTCAGCAATCAGTGGACGCATGGTGCCGTCTTCAACAAGATCAACATCTCGACCAAGCTTCTCCTTTAACTCTCTCCACATTCGGGCGTAAGCTAAAAGTCCGATTGCCGTACTATGGTCAAATTCAACAAGGATATCTACATCACTGTCGGGGGTCTCCTCGCCACGAGCGAAAGATCCAAACAGCCATGCTTTCAAGACAGGTTGTGTCTTGAAATACTCGGCGATTGTCGTTTTGATGTCTTGCGTACTCATGATTAATAGCACCTAATATACCTCAATGCAAAGATAAATAAAATTATCCAAACGGCAATCGAAATAGCCCAAAAATGTTGAGGTCATCCCGATTTTTGCCAGATGTGATAGAATTTTGGGGCGCCGAGGTCTCTAAACTCTAACTGCTCAACTCTAAACTTTGAGAACCAGAAAAAAGCATCCGGCTATTTTTTCTAATTCTCAAATATCGGTGGTTCAAATAACTTGTAGGTTGCGGAGTGCCGGAACTTGGGGAACTGGGCATCGTGCTTTCGCATGAATTCCACGATGTCGCGCATCATTCGTTATCTTGCAAACTTTCTAAATCAAAATACAGTAGTCTTGTCGCTGCATCTTCATCTTCTTTGGTCAAGGGCATAAATCCCATCTTATAGTAAAACGACAAGGCGCCAGCATAGGCATCAACTGTTATAAAACGGCATCCAGCCTTGTTGTCGTTCTTGTACGAACCAACTATCATATTGACAATCATTGCGCCAATTCCTTCACCGTGGCAACTTACACTTGTTGCCAAACGGCAAATCTTCAATGCGGGATAGCTTTTGAACATTTTGCCTTGTGCAAAGAATTGTTTACGGAATCGATTGTAGGCCGAGTTGCTGGGGAAGTCAGTCAATGAAATACGATCATGGGCAAGACTGAAATAGCCGTAAACCTCACCGCTGACTTTATCCTCCAGCACATAACTGGTGGCAAGGCGCACTTTAAAGTACAAAGGAGCATCTGTGAGGATGAAGTCGTTGAGGTCTTCATCTCCACAATCAAAATGGGAAACAGTATCTGTTTCTCCAAGACGGCGCAACTGTATAGCGTCCTTGTCAATCATTTAGAATGAGCAATTGACGCAACGATTACGCATAAACTCATAGTCATGACGGATACGAGTGCTTCTCTCTTTGCTCACCGGCTTGGGCTTCTGCATCCGCATTTCGAACTTCTTAGCCTCCTCACCAAAGAGAATAGGTGTTTCTTTAATCGGTCTTGCCATTATTTTATCCTCCGTTAGTATATATTATCTTACAAAGTTAATCTTTCTTTTTGAGATAGTTGCAATAATTGAGCCAAAAACGAAAGAAAAAAGCATTTTTTGCCGATTTTTGCCAGATGTGATAGAATTTTGGGGCACCGAGGTCTCTAAACTCTAACTGCTCAACTCTAAACTTTGAGAATCAGAAAAAAGCCTCCGGCTATTTTTTCTAATTCTCAAATATCGGTGGAGTGAACAATTTTGCTGTGTCGCTGGTGGCGAACTCGGGGAACTTTTCCTCGTGCTTTCGCATCAAGCCCACGACCCGAAAGCGTTGAGCAGGTCGGTTTTGCCACTCCGCGTAGGTCGATGCGGCAGCTCTGCAAAAGACGCAAAAAAGGCCCACGCGAAGGTGAGCCGTTATTAAGTTTTTGTGAGTTGTTATTTTTTTCTCACCACATAGATAGCGCCAATGGTGAGCAACAGCACCAATGCTGCCGCTAGCGCGGCATTGAATCTGCTGCCATACTCAATCTTGAGCAGGAAAATGCCATAGTTCAACCCGAAAAGCAGTGCGGCCCCGACCAGACCGATGACCAGTGCCTGACGGGTGCCACTTGGGTTTTCGTCCCAAGTGCGTTTTGAGAGCACTTGCTTGCCGATGGCACAAAGCGGTATAAAGCCGATAGCGAGTGCGACCCATAGGGCAATCTTTTGCTTGGCCGCTTTGTCTCGCGTGGCTTCCTCGCTCTTTTGAATCATTTGGTCAACTTGCTCCTGCATTTGGCGGTATTTACCATCTTTATCAAGCGAGCCATACATCTCCTCGGGAGTGGGCGAGGCAAACGCCTGCAAGGCCATCAAGGCTAAAACTGCTACTATAAACGTTTTCATTCCTCTTCTATTACAGCGATAAGACGTTTCACTTTGTCAAGTGTGTAGCCCTCGGTGACGGGAACCACTTCCACTACCTCATCGCCCACGTGGTAAGCGCCCATGCGATTGCCGTCGCCTGCAAGGACATACATGCCGCCCTTGAGCGTGAAATAGGTGTTGACGTATGAGTAGCCGGGCTGGATTAGCACATCGCCATTGTCGGCATCCATGACGCCCATGCGTCCATCAACCGTGATTTTTGCCAAAACACCGTGATTTGACGGGCTGCGGTCAATCAACTCAATGCGGTTGCACACGCAAGGGATGGTACGATTGTCACCACTGACAATAGCACCATTAATTATGCCATGACGCAACATTCCTTGTCCGTCACGCTGTGTTACATCATAAAATTCTCTTGGTCCACCATTATCGCGAGCTATAAGCACCTTAACACTTTCATATACTGGTTCAACTATTGCGTAGCCTCCAGCATTGTACACGCCCCACTTTCCCTCGAGATTTTTCACCAAGAAAACGTCCAATCCAGTCGGCACCGGCACAGATTCCACCTTTAAGAATTGCCCTGCCTCCTGTCCGTCCTGGTCGTAGAGCACCCATAGCTCTTGACCATTGGGGAAAGTCTTGCCATAGGCTGTAGCCCAATCGCTGCTATAACCGATTTTCTTGTCATAGCCATTCTTGATGTCAACGCTCGAGAGGTGCTGAAAACCGCCAGAGTTGGGTTGAGGAGTGTGCTGCTGTATTTGCACTTCCGCATTTCGCTCGGATTCTTCTTTTTCCATTCTGGCATTATAAGCATCAAGGTCAGCCTTAGTATAATTGAGGTTAATAAATAATTTCAAATAGTCAACCATGCGTTTATAGTCCCACAAGGCTCGCTTGCGAACGGATTCGGTAGTGGCATTCTCGGCCTTTGCCCGATCTTCCTTGGCCCATTTTTGCATATTGATTATCTCACACCAGGGCTGATGTTTGAGGCTTTTGCAATGACTGCATGGTTTCACGCCATTGACACCTATTTCATAAATCAAAGCATGCTCGATGGAAGATACTTCTGGCAACGGAGTGTAGTCGCGCAGATGCGTGGAACTGGAAGATGATGATTCTTCCTCCTTTGGCGCCTCATAATAGGGGCAATTGCTCTTGTGCGCTTCGCCGGTTTTCAAGTTTACATTGCAATAGGCGCAATGCGGGTCGCCGGGTTGCGGTATCTGCGCATAGGTTGCTGTCGCGACCCCCAGCAAGGCAATAAGGATAATTCGTTTCATAGTCAGCAGGTTTTAATATTGGAAAAACATGGCTCCCGGTGCGTCGGGATTCTTGATTCGGCGGACGATGATTTCGCCGCTGTGCATAGGGTAGGCCAACTTGGGTGTGCAACCCACGGCCAAGATAATCACCTTCACGTTGTCGCTCTCGATGTAGACATACTTCAAGTTCCAGTTCTTGCTCAAATCCACGGTGTCAAGTTTACTTTCTCCTAACCACAGTTTCTCAAGGTTGGGGAACAAAGCGAGGTCTTCGTAGGTCGACACCTCAAACATGTCTGTGCGGTACTGCGTGAGGATGAGTGACTTAACAGAATCGGCCTCAACCCTTGAGATGTGGCCGTCGCCATCGGTGTCGCCTTTGAGCAGTGCGCGCCGCTCAATGTTGCGGTCGGCAAAAGTGAGACTTTGCGCACCGGCTTTGAAGGCGAAAAAGGCACATAGGGAAATAATGAAAATAATCAAGACCACTATCCAACCTTTACGGCCCGGCTTTGTGTCCTCCATCATTTCCAGGTTATTCCTGAGCTGTTCAAGCTCCTGGATCTGCTTAATTTGCTGCTGATTGAGTTCTTCGTCCATAACATTAGTCATTGGATTCTATATGTTATACAGAAAACTCTTCATGAAGGAAGAATCCAGATTGGCCTAAACGAAGAGTAAATGACAATCGCAAAGGTATAACAATATTTTGATAATCAGAGTTTTTTCTAAAGATTTTTAATGTTTTTTGCAGCAAAACTACTCAAATTGTTATATTTCTAACTAAACAATCTTTAGCCTTTGCCACCTAAATAATTCACTATTGCAAGATAAGCTTTGCAATTTCCTCGCGGGCAGCGCTGCCTTCGGAGCATGGCCATAGCGGATAAACATGCCCAAGCTTTTGTGCAACATGAAGCGTTGCTTTCACACCTGCAGTTTTCATCATCTGGTAGGTTTTAACCACATCGGTATAGAATATCTCCCAAGTGCCTATGAAAAGGTAGGTGGGCGTCAGACTCTGCATATTGCCGTAAAGGGGTGAAATCATCGGGTCGCGCGGGTCAATGTCGATGGCTTTGGAGCGCAAGCCCAAATAGTTCGCCCACCGATGATCGGTGAAGCCGCAGAGGTTGGCGAGGTCGATAAATGGGAATAGCGTGGCGGTGAACCAGTGGCGAATGGTGGTGTCGTACCATTCCGTGATGCGGAACAGGTACGCCACCAGCTGCTCGATGCAGTCGTCCAGGCTGGCTTCGAGCGAGGCGATGAGCCGTGCCACCCGGTCACGGCTTGCCGGTGCCACGTTCTGGTTGCTCACAATGCCGAAACCGTTGGGCGTGAGCACCAGGTCGAGGCTCGGCACGGCACGCATCATGGCCTCATGCGCCACGACGCACGCGGCGGTGACGCGCACCGGCTCGTCGGGGTCGAGCGTGAGGAAAGTGTCGGCGAAGTCGTCGCCTACGAACTGCGAGAACAGCCACCGCTCGGCGGTCTGGAGCCACGACAGCACCTTGTCGTACAAGGGCGTTTCGCCCTGCGCCGTGGCGAAAGCGTTGGGCAGGTATCGCCGCAACTGTTCATCTGATGTGATTATTCGTGTCATTGTTATAATAGATTAGCAGTTGATTTACTGTAAAGGTAAACCAACTGCTACTATGCGTAAAAGACAAACTATTGTGCCGCTATTTTCTCTTTTTTGATTGTCGTTTTTGGGGTTCTCGATATCGGATAGGATTATCCACATCGCCACCAAAGGCGGCTTTGAGAAATTCTCCAACGGGTAATCCTATGTCAACCCTACCTACTCGTAAATGCGGTGTAACAATAGGCGATGTCGTCCATCTTCCTGTCATTGGATTAACGTAGCGATTGACACCCACATCGGTACTAAAGCAGTCGCTAAACCTTATATTGGCATAGCCTCCATAAGAAGATGTATTTACATAGGGGCTATAGGCGGGTCCAACTATAGGATTGTTGTTGTAGTAATATCCATAGGCGTGCAAGGATATATCATTGTTGAGCTGATAACTCAACGTGCCTCCAATGCCATATTGCGTGACAAGTTGTTTTTGCATTGGCATCCAATATTTGTGGGCAATCATTGAAGCTGATAATTGCCATTTTCCTATATTTTGATGATAGGTTGCTGCTCCCGACGCCACATCCATTAGTCCCGGACGCTGATTTATATTGCCATAGAATGATAAATTTGCATATCTCCACAAGTTAAATGAGGGCAATGAGAAGTCTAAAGAGCGGTTGTAAAGCAATTGCGATTTTGGTGGTTCGCAGTATCTAAATTCGGTTGATACGTTTGTAGGTATTGTGTACTTTGGTGTTGGTGTATATAGTTCAGCAACGTCAATGCCCATGAATTTTGAACCTGGAATATCATTACCAATCAGCGAAGAATCATTATGCAATGACTGCTTCAAATTTGTCGAAGACAATTCATTTCCTTTCGACAATGAAATTTGCTCGCTAACCTCGGTTTGGGCATACGTAGTTAGTGATACTAATAAAACTACAACGAGGAATGCTGGCCTAAGCTGCTTCATTTCAATATGTTTCTGTTATCGTTTTACTAATCTTCGTTGTTTTGTTCGCTATCCAGCAAGGGCAATTTGGTTCGGTATGGCAATTCATTGCCGAACGCCTCAACTTCATCTGCAACTACGCGTTTAAGTTCTTCCTGTGGAATAATCAGATGATAATCTGCAACACCAATAGGTTTGCCCATATCCTCAAGAGCCAACTCAACTTCAACTTTGTCTTTCTCGGCGCAAAGGATAATGCCTATTGAGCGATTTTCATCATCTTGCCGCTCAATACGGTCAAGCAATGATAGATAGTAATTCATCTTGCCTGCATATTCGGGCTTGAATTCACCAATCTTGAGGTCAAAAGCCACGAGGCATCTGAGCCCTCGATGATAAAGTAACAAATCAACTCGACTGACTTTGCCATTGTATTCGAGTTCGTGCTGATTGCCAATGTAAGTGAATCCGCGCCCCAATTCAAGCAGGAATTGTTTGACTTTATTGACGAGTCTCGCTTCTAGCTCTGTTTCAAGAATTGGATTCTTTACACCAAGAAAACCAAGATTATATCCGCTACGAAAGACCTCGTTTGCAAGCTGCGATTCGGCTTCGGGTAATGTTCGGTTAAAATTATTATCAATTGGCTCTATCTTTCTCAAGTGCATTTGCATATTTATGGCACTTATTAACAAGTCTCTGCTCCAACCTTTTGCAATGATTTCTTGAGCATAATAAAGGATGGCATCATCGTCACTTCCGAACTTTTGCATTAGCTTCAAAGTGTGTCCCCAGGGCAAAAGTGCAACAGCCTGTCGCAGTTTTGAGTTACTGTTGCAAAATCGTTCATAGAACTTCTTCATATCCCATAAGTTACGGGGAGACATTCCCATTTGAGGATAACGTTCTTTCAGGTCTAAAGACAAGCGATTGACAACGCTGCTACCATGATTGCTTTCAATCTTTTGTTCATGAAGTAGTTTGCCCAATTCCCAATGAGCCGCGCCTATTGTTGTACAAACACTTCTAGCGACAATAGCTCTTGATTTATCAATAACTGCGACAGCCTGTCGCAGAATTGCGCTATAATCTGATTCCGAGATATTTTGAATGATAATATCAGCCATATGCTAATGATTTTGCCAGTTACTTCGCTACAAAGGTAATCATTATTTCTTTCACTGAGTCTGACTCAAGTCAGATAATTAGCAAAAATCTACTCGTTGCCTACTATCGTCACCTGCTTTGCATCCATGTGCACGTCGAGGGTCGTGAGTTGTATGAACGGCACATCGACTTTGCAGCCCTGCCAGCCGTTGAAGCGGATGATCATTCGATGGACGGTGAATAGCAGGTCGTGATAGGGCTTTTGCAGGGCCTGGGCGATGGTGTAAAGCTCGCGCTTGTCGCTGCCGCTGTTGTTGGTCTGCGACTTGCCTGGCACCACCCCCCACGAGGTTAGAGTGGACTCACATGGTGAAGCAGACCATGTTCACGGCCTCTTGAATGTCGGTTTACCGGCCGCCCTCTTTGGTGTCGGTGTCTTCATTGAACACCCTGCCTCAATCCATCTGAAACACTGTCGAGGCGCAGCGCACCTTCACAAATTTCTCTGCTAAATCATGGGGTATATCGGGAATGCAAAAGACACACTAAATCTTTAGCCTTTGCCACCTAAATAATTCACTATTGCAAGATAAGCTTTGCAATTTCCTCGCGGGCATCACATAACAAGAAGTGCCAAAATGGTCAGTTGCAAAAAAGTAAATGTTGATTAGGCAGTTTTTTGAATAAAAGTTGTATCTTTGCAGCTCAAAAATTTATTATAGTGAGAAATATAAACGAAAAACACTAATCAATTAAACTACTACACAATGAAAAAGTTTTTTATTCTTTCGGTACTTGTTGTAACAGCAACTCTTAACCTCTGTGCTCAGCAGGAGTGGAAACACGAGATAGGCATTTCCTATGGCTTTGGAGCGTTGACTGATGTTAGTTCGTCTTATCTTAAAGGCATTTTTTCAGGAAAGCAAACCAACTATATCGGTGCTTTTGGGGCAGAATATTTCTATCGTCCCAAGTCGGCGCTCGGAGTGGGAGTTGTGGGTACGTTCAGCACGTGTAAATGGAACGACAGCGACAAGGCTCGCACCAAGTATATCAGCATCATGCCCGCAGTGAAGTATAACTGGCTTAATCGCCAGCACTTCAGCATGTACTCAAAATTGGCCTTGGGTGTAATAATCGGTTTGGAGTCTGGTGACAACCACGATAAGACGAAGGCTGCCTTTGGCTGGCAAGCGTCGGCCGTGGGAGCCGAATTTGGCAGTGCATTCAGGGGGTTCCTTGAGGTGGGATTTGGCGAGCAGGGCACCATCTTGGCAGGATTGCGTTATAAGTTCTAAAAAGAGGTTGTGTCAAGAAAACAGGATTTGAGCAACTGAATTGTCTTAACATTCAGAATCTACTTTAAAAATAAAAGCACACTAATTAAACGAATTCTATTTTATTTTTGTTGATTTTGCTTGATTTTCCAAAAATTAGTGCAAACCGAAAGCAGAACAAAAATTATTAAACTAAGTTTTTATATTTTTTATGCCGTATTATAGGAAATGCACAAGCATTTGATGGTTAATAAATGTGAAATTGAATGAATTGATTGTGGACGCTCGACGGGGGCTGCTCGCCCCCTTGCCGCTTGGCGCTCCCCTCGGTGTTTTTCATAATATTTTTTGTTTATGCACGCTGAGTCGCTCTGCACCATTGGCGCAGAGGCAATCTCTGTGATATGTCCGTTTAGCCTATTCCTTTTTTTGCAGATATTTATGGGTCTCAACAAATCCTGTTCCCCTTCGGACAACGGCAAAAACCCGACATATCAGTTTGAACATGATGTTGCTGGCTATAACGTTATATTTTTTGCCATCAGCTTTGCGGCGGTCGAAGTATTTGCGCATTTCAGAATCGGCCTTCAGTACTGCGAGAACTGTCGTGCGAAGCTCAGTTTTCAAATCATGTCTGCCTATCTTACTCGTATGTGTGCCCTTGTTGATGCTTGTTCCCGACACGACGGCAAATGGAGCCACACAGATGTGCGATGCATAGCGTCTGGCATTGTTGAAAGTGGAGAAGTTGGCTGTAGCAACAATAAAGTTGACCGCGTTGATCAGTCCGATTCCTGGAATACTCATGATCAGCTCAAAATTACGCCGTATGTCCTCGTTCACGGCAATGACAGACCTGATTTCCTCCTCGATCTCTCGGATAGTGGCAGAAAGAGTCTTGATTGCTCTGTTGACGCGAGAGTCTCTGTGTTTTGTCGAAAACAAGCGCCGCTCTGAGCGTTGTGCCTTCCATTGAGCACGTTGGCGCACATACATCCGCCTTTCGTTCAGCAGACAGCGCAACTCATACAGAGGGCGGATGTTCAAGTGCGATGGAGCAAGCGAGTCTCTTTTCTCATGCGCATACCGGGCAATCATAGCGGCGTCCTGCTTGTCGTTCTTGCCCTTCTTGCTTGGATTTGCCCCTTTGATGTCAGCTCCGGACACCATAGAATAGGTTATACCATGCTCATCGAAGAACAAAGCCAGGGCGTACCCATACTCACCAGTATGTTCCATACAGAACCAAACCTGGGAAAGCTGAATCTTTAGACCTTTTACCCAAGACAGAATCTTGCTGAATCCTTTTTTGTCGTTTGTCACATGGAGAAATCCGCTGTCCCTCCTCTCTCGTCCGTAGATAGACAAGTCCAATGTTTTCTTGGAAATGTCTATGCCAATGTGGATTAAATCCATTATCTTTGCACTGGTTTTAAAAACCGTCTCGATTGCCCCTGACACTTTTAGTTGGTCGGTCTTGCAGCAGACACCAAGTATTATAGATGGAGCGAGCAATCAAAAAAAGAGAGGTCGGACTAATACGGCAACTGGATATTGTCTAGGCGCAGCCAAAGGTCACCGGCCTCTCTCGGTTTTATGGTTAAACAATTAACTTTTATTGGCAAAGTTAATCTAAACTTTTCCGACTGCAAAAATAAAAGAGGTGCAGCCTAATTTATCAAAAAAGCGATATTTTAAAATGGGTTCAGTAAATTACAGTTGCACCTTTGCGCCGATATGACACGAGAAGAATTGATATTAGACTGCCGTTACTATAATGGTGAAGAGGAAGTGCCCGAAGGTGTGGATAGCCTTATGTGGGGATATGAAGAGGCATGGGTGGGAATGGTCTTGGAGAATAGCCCCACTCCCCAAAAATGTTTAGACTATTATTCGAGGACTTATGACCTGCCATCCATTCTGCCTTATGAAGAAGATGGCACACCCATTAGCTTAAAAGCGATTCTTTGGAACAGACTCGACCATTGGAGTTATTTTCCTGCCAATGCTCAAGATTTCAAAAAATGGTATCAGGAAAAATATGTTGCACGCACCAAGACTCATAGGCAATTACTGAATAATAATCGGTGGCTTTTGTGATGAGGCTGTGCCATGATAAGGCAGCAAAACTCGGTTAATCAACACAAGGTGACACCCGCAGTTGTGGTGTCACCTTGTGTTGCTAAGAAGGCAATAATTGCGCCTCCCCGAGATTCTTAAGGCTTGAGCGTGAACGCCTTGCGGTGGCTGCGCTCGTGCCAGTTTTTAGTGGGTCAGAAGATTTTATAGGCTAAGCGTATTTGTATCATGGGGTAGGCACTGAACCATGATATGAAATGCGTGATGCCCGACTCCTTGGAGGTGGACTTGATTTTCTTGCCGCTGTTGAACTGAAATTGCGGAGAGCCCCAGAACAGGAGCCCTGCATCAACGGCGACGCTCAGGCGGTGGTGGCGTGCCATGCTTTGCCCGAAGCCTATGCCCAGATAGGGCTTCACTGCCCATGTCTTCATCTTGACGTCGATGTTGTAGTTCTCATCGGCGGTGAACACATAGTCTCCAAACTTGAGTCCCACTGGTGGATAGTTGGTGTGGAACAGGCTGTTGTAGTCTTCCACCTTTTGATTAGCATCATAGAGCGATTGCAGCGCGCCGTCGTTGGTGTTGCGGAAGTGCAGGAAGGTGCGGTTGCCGGCAAAGACTCCTGCCGCGAAATAGAATGGGGTGGGGAAGGGATGCACCTCGGCCATGATGAATGCGTTCCAGAAGCGCGGTTTGAGGGCCAGTTCCACCTTGTCAACCATCTTGGCCTGCTTGATGGCGTCGTCCTCTACGAGTTGCATCTGCGTGATGTTGGTTGCGGTGTTGATGGCCTTGAACTTGATGTCGCCCACGGCATTGCCCACGAAGCCGGCACGCACGGTGACGATGCGGTGCAATGGCATGGCCACATCAATGCCGGTGCCTCCCAGGCCCGTCTGCAGCCCCACTGCTAGGTGGTTCAACATGCCGTTCTCACTGTGAAGTTTCAGGTTCTTGTTCTCTTGCGCCCCTGTAGCAGGAGTCAAGAGTGCTATTGCCGCAGCCACTGCCAGCACGCGGCAAAACTGTGATATAGAAAGTCTAAACTGTTTCATGACGCATGTTGATTATTTGAAAAATTTCTTGTTTGACATCACAAGCAGGTTGGTAAGCGACTGGCTGCGTGGATAGAAGCCGTAGAGGTAGTCGCTAGTGTAAGGAGTGCCGCCGTTGATGATGCAGCGCACATAGTCGTGGCACGACATGTCCATGGGCATAATGCCCACTGTGCCCTCGTTGGCAAGCAGCTCTTCAATCACCTTGGGGTGAAGGTTAGAGGCGTTGGTGATGTATCCTCGCGCCGACACTTCGGTATAGGCCGAGCAGTGGTTCACAATCCAGATGTTCTCGTCGCTGGCGGTGGCTTCGCGCGCGCTCTTCATCATGGCGAGCACGGTGGCTATCTTGGTTGCCATGCGCTTCTCGCTAGTGGTCTTGTAGTAGTCTTGCTTATAGAGTGTGGCTCGGATGCTGGGGTCTTCCATGTTGTAGATGGCGCAGTTGCGCTGTTGCTCGGGGTGTACCTCCTCATCTACGTCAGGGTCCTCGTCGGGCCAGTCGCAATAGGCAACGGGATAGTGGAATGCGGGGTTCACAGGGCGCAGGTCGTAGCGGCTAAGCCACAATATCTTGCCTCGCATCTCGCCCACGGTGATGTCGGGACGCCAGTTCTCTACAAACAGCCCTTGGTACTTGGGCATCGAGAGCACCTTGTTGAGCAACACAGTCCAGTTTTGCTGGCTTTCCATGCCATTGTCGGCTTGTATCTTCACGATGAAGAACTCCGAGGGGTGCGACTTGAGGAACTGTTGCATCCAGTCGATAGACTGCTCGAGCGACACATTCACCTCGGTAAAGCCGTGAGCCAAGCGCAGAATCTGGCGGTCTTCGGGCTTCTGGGCAAGGGTGTCGATAGCCACCACAGGACGGAAGTCGAAGAAGCGGATGCCACTCGACATCTGCTCGTCAAAGGTCGAGACCTGGCTGATTGCCATGATGTTAGAGAAATACTTGACAACCGGGGTGTAGAAGCCCATGCCGGTCATGCTGTCGTGGGTGCCGGGGATGCTGAGCTTGCACACCTTCACGTCGTCGCGCACTAGCGAGAGCCAGTCGGTCAGTGGCGTGGAGAGTTGATAGGGGTACTGGATTTCGTCTTGGTAACCTTCGGTGAAGAGGTAGGGTGCGTCGAGCGACTTGTCGTCGTAGTAGGGCAGCCCGTTGTCTTCGTCACAGCTGGTCAACAGTGTGGCTCCGAGCGTTGCCAGTGTCAAGATAATGGAGAAACTCCATCTTGTGTGTTTGAAATTGATTTTCATACGCTTTAGAAAATTGGGTTTATATTCGTTGCATGGTGTAAAAAACGTTATTGACAATGCTGAAATCGCATTTATTGAGTTTTCATAAGAGTAATTTTTGCAAAGTTACAAAAAATTCGCAATATAGGCTGTCTCGCGCTATATCTTTTTAAGTAGTAGTTTACATTTCTTGCCAAGCATCGTCGTCACTCGCGGTAGCGGCGAGTGCGACGCCTCAAGTCTGGAGTTGGGAGATTGTGGGCACTTCGCGCCCCCCCAAAAAAACAACTAATTCTCATGATTTTCGCAATAAAACAGTGCGTGGTGGTCGCTTCGCTTAGAATTTAGCGAAAATCAATTATAGAAAAAACTTCGTGTTTCATTTTGTTTTTCTCTCAACTTGCACTAATTTTGAGCGCTATTTGTAAAAAAACACGATACTATGGGACTAGTAATAGGAATTGATGTGGGCGGAAGCACCACCAAGATTGTGGGATTGAATGACGGGCAGATTCTCTCGCCCATGTTTATCACTGCTGCCGACCCCATCACGTCGCTCTTTGGGGCGTTTGGCAAGTATATCTACGATAACGGCATCACCCTTGCCGATATTGAGCATGTGATGCTTACTGGAGTGGGGAGCTCGGGTGTTACCACTCCCATCTATGGCTTGCCCACCAGCAAGGCCGATGAGTTTCAGGCCGATGGCCTGGGGGCACGTTTCGACAGTGGCCTCGACAAGCTCACAGTGGTGTCGATGGGCACTGGCACCACGCTAGTGAGTGTGGATGGTGACGACATCAAGCACCTGGGTGGCATAGGCATAGGCGGTGGCACCCTGATGGGGCTGGCGCATCTGCTGCTCAAGACCGACCACATCAGCGACGTGATAGACCTCGCTAGCACAGGTAATATCACTCACATCAACCTTCAAATCAAGGACATCTGCAAGACCGACCTTGAGGGTCTGCCACTGCACGCCACGGCGTCGCTCTTTGGCAAGGTGCGTCACGTCACTCCCAGCGACCACGACGTGGCACTAGGCATCATCTGCATGGTGCTTGAGTCGATAGGTTCGGCTGCCGTGCTGTCGAAGCTTAACACTGGCGTGAGGGACTTTGTGCTCATTGGCAACCTCACCCGCTTGCCTCAGTGTGCTGTGGTGTTCCCCCGCATCGAGGAAATCTATGGCGTGAAGTTCCACATTCCCACCCATGCTGAATATTGCACAGCACTAGGAGCAGCTCTGGCATTTTCTACAGCAAAAATTCCACTTAAAAATAACTGAATCTACTTTAAAAAATAAAGAACGGCTAATTATGCGAATTAAACTAATTCCTAATTGCTGATTATTAAGATAGACGAAGGTGTTTTGCCCAGCTTGATGTTGTGCATTAGGTTAATGTTATTTCTTTGCTTTGCAGATGGTTAGCCAGTTGCAGTGCATCATGTTGCCGTCATCGTCACGCAGGTGGAATGGCCCACCGGCACACCAGTCCCACACCTTGCACTTGGTGCACTCATCGTGTTTCATCCAGCGCCGGTTGCGCATCGGTTCAAAGCGGTTGTTCCACACGTCGCTGAAGCGGTCGTGATAGATGTTGCCTTGGTTGTAATGTGAGCGAATGCTCAGGCAGCCACTGATGTCGCCGTTGGCGAGTATCGATGCCGTCATTGTGCCAGCATCGCATCGGTAGATGTGGCCTCTCACTTCTCCCTCATAGTCACCGAGGAAGCCTTCGCAGCTGTAGGACAGGTTAATCTGCCCCTCCCTGCGTGTGGCGGCTATGAAGTCCATCAGCTCCACATACTGCTCTGGGCTTAGATAGAGCTCGCTGTTGAGCTTTGCTCTGCCTTGCGGGAAGATGGTGAAGATGCGCCACTTGGTCACACCGGCATCGATAAGGTGCTGCTTGAGTAGTTGCAAGGTAGAGAAATTGCGCTGATTGACGCAGGTGATCACGTCCCACAGCAGGTTGCGCGTGCGGGTGAGAAGCTTAATGGCATCCATCGCTCCGCTGAACGAGCCTCCCCTGAGCCAGTTGTGTTCCGGCTCAAGTCCGTCGAGGCTCACCGCTATGGTGCGAAGGCCAGCGTCGAGCACCTCGCGCAGCATGGGCTCGGTGAGCAGCACTCCATTGGTCACGAAGCCCCACAGGAAACCTCGGTTAGTGATTGCTTTGCCACATTCCACTATGTCGGGACGTACTAGTGGCTCGCCACCCACGGTGTTGACGAGTACATTTTTAGGGTTGGTCATCGTTGCCACGTCGTCGAGCACCGCGAGGAAATGCTCTAGCGGCATGTCGGGAGTGGCTGACACCTTGCGGCAGTCGCTGCCACAATGCCTGCACGAGAGGTTGCATCGCAGTGTACATTCCCAGAACAGCTGCCTGAGAGGATGATTCTTCTCAAGCCATCGACGCTCGCGGCGTGTGTTCTCAAAGTCTATGAGCTGGCGTGTTCTCATTATTTCACTTTTTGTGGTCCTGTGGGCTGTTCATCAACAATGGTGGGGGCAGCTTCTTGGTCATCAAAATAAGAAGGAGGACCATAGACCACCTCTACCTCTGACACCTCTTCGATGGGAGGACCATAGACATCCTCCACAGGGCTCACGTCGCTTGGCTCACTCGTTGCCGAGCTTGAGAGGCTCTCGCTGGCATCGCTATTGATGGGCTTTTTAGAATGATGACACGCCGTCACACCTATCAAAGCACCTGCTACTACCAGTCCTCTCGCCAGCCATTTCTTAATTATGAATGTCGATTTTTTCATTTTTCAGGCTCTTTATTCTGTTTCAACTCGGGCTCGTTGGTAGCTCTAATGCTGTCGATGTTCTCGACAGGAGGTCCATACACATCTTCAATCGCTTTTGCACGTTGAGGCACGTAACCTGGTGGCGGACCATAGACGCCCTCGGCAGGATTAGGCCCAAGCTTATGTGTGCATGACGAGATGCCAAGCAATGCGCCAATGGCGACCAAAGTGCGCACGCACCACTTGTGAACATTAAAATTAAACTTTTTCATTGAGGTTTTGTGGTTTTGGAGTTTTGAGGTTTTGTGGTTTTGGAGTTGATCATTCTTCCTCGTTGAGGGGAGTTGGCACTTTGGGAGACAAAATGTCGCTGTTAGAAATTGTGTCATAGACTACATTGCCCTCCTTATCGATGCGTTTTTTGACCAATGTCGCTTCTTGTGACACCTTCACATTAACGAGTGGACCATACTTAAGATTGTGAATTGGAGGTGTGGGAGTACCGTCATAATCTATCATTCTCTTGCTATGCGAACACGCCGAGATGCCTAGCAGCGCGCCAATAGCAACTATTGCCCTTGCCGACCATTTCTGGAACCTAAACCCCACCTTTTTCATAGCTTTAAATTTAGTGGAACATCATCAACACGCAAATATAAATAATATTTCTCACTCTAACAAATTTCAACAGCAAAAATGGCAAAAATATCTTGTGAATAACTATTTGTCATAAGCTGGCAAGGCGATGGGGCAGTCTCACCACTTAACACTAAGCTCTAACTAAAAAAAGAATGAGCTAAGCACTCGTCGGGTAGCCGATTTTACGTTGTGCAGGGTCACCTCGGTGTTCATGGCTTCTTTTAATGGCATGTGGGGTGGGGTGGTGGGGACTACTTGCTTGAAACCCATCTTGGTCACGTTGGTGCCAGGTGCTATGCTTCCGCACAACGCAATAGTTGGTATCCCTTTTCGCTGAGCTGACTTGAGCACTCCTGCCGGGGCTTTGCCGTGGAGGGTCTGGTCGTCGATGCGCCCCTCTCCAGTGATGACAAGCTGGGCATTGGCAATGAGGTCGTCGAAATGTGCCATTTCAAGCAACACCTCAATTCCTGGTTTGATGGTAACGCTAGGCATCGCCATCATGCCAGCCGCCACACCGCCGGCGGCACCCGCCCCTGGCACGAGGGCGATGTGAGGTGGCAGTAGAGTGGCGAAATGCCTGAGCCCCTTGTCGAGAAGCTCTACCTGCAGCGGTGTAGCCCCTTTTTGCGGTGCAAAGATGTGGGCGGCACCATTGTAGCCATAAAGCGGGTTATCGACGTCGCACAGCAGCGTGAACCTAGTGTTAAGCACATTGCCAGGAACCTTATCACTGACGATGCGCTCTATAGCAGCAAGACTCTCGCCACAAGGCGATAACACTTTGCCGTTGGAGTCAATGAGCTTGAATCCTAGAGCAGCGAGGATGCCAGTGCCACCATCGCAAGAGGCACTGCCGCCAAGGCCCAGCACTATGTGCCTCGCGCCACCAGCTATGGCATGAGCAATCATTTCTCCGGTGCCCAGGGTGCTTGCCGCCATCACGTTGCGGCTGTGCTGTGGCACCAATGCCAGTCCGCTTGCTGTGGCAAGATCGATGAACGCTGTGTCGCCATCGATGATATATTGTGCCATAACTCGTGGCAGCTGCTGCAACGGTGCAGCCACGCTCACATGGCGTGTGCTGGCCTTGTCGCCTAAGATGCTCTTGACACAGTCAATGGTGCCGTCGCCGCCGTCGGCGATGGGCACTGTCACCACTTGCGCGGTGGGCAATAGGTCCAGGATCTCCTCGGCTATTGCCTGCGATAGCTGCTGGCTAGTGGCGCTTCCCTTAAACTTGTCGATGGCGATTACTATCTTCATGAGAGGTTGTAGCAAAGCATTGTGGCTATTCAGTCAGCACCACTAGGTAGTTGCTTAGTTCCCAGAATGTTGCTGGGTTGAGTATTTTGATTATTGTCTTGTCGCCGTTTTCTTCGGTAGAGAATGACTGCAGGTCGTGGTTGGTGAGAATGGTGAATTTCTTGCTTGGGATAGTAATCTCGCTGAGAGTGCGCTTGTCGGCCCTGGTGAAATAAGATATTAAGAGGTTGCCACTTTGCATCACCTTGGTCTTTTTCAGGAACTCCGAGTCTATTATCTTGTGGCCTTTTAGCTCCTCTCTAGTGCCTATGGCATAGTAGCACTCGTTGAGCTCTTTGTTGAGCATCTCGCGTTGCTCCTTTTGTTGATCGCCATTGCTGGGTGCTGGTTGTGTTGGCTCGGTGGGCTGGCTGTTGACCGTGGTGGTGTCGTGTGGCTCGTTGTGCGGTTCGGCTTTTGGGATAGGGTGCTGCAGCTTTGCGTTGAGTTGGTTTATTCTCGTCTGCTGCAAGGCGAGCTGCTGCCGCAGGTTGTTGATGGCTTGTGCTATCTCGGTTCTGCTCTTGTCATCGAGCTTGTCTAGGTCGTCATCGAGCTCTGCGAGTGCTCGTAGTCGGTCCTGAATAGTGTTCTTCATCAGCAAGATGTTGTTGCGCAGCTTTGCCCTTTTGCTTTGCGAGAGTTGAGAGACGCTGGTCTCGTCGATGGCTTGTTCAAGGCTTGTTATCTCGTCAAACCCGTCATTAACATCGCTGGTGAGGGTGTTGAGTGTACTTTTGAGCTGCTGTGGTGCGGTGAGCACGTCTTGCGCCGAGGGTTTTAGCTCGTCGTTGCTTCTAATCACTTGTGGCTGCTCCTCATCGTTGCTCTTGTCCTTGTCGCGGCAGGCGGTGAGTGAAGTGACAGCCATAAAGGCTATTAACGATAAGATGAAAAAGTTAAGCGTTCTCATCGCGCTGGCTGTATTTGTTCTTGAACTTGGCATACTTATCCACTTTGACGTGGGTTTCGCTGTCTTTGCCTGCGACTATTATCACTATCTCGCCGCGTGGTGCTTCGTGTGAGAAATGCTCATGAAGTTCGCCTAATGTGCCGTGATGAGTGGTGTCGTGGAGTTTTGAGATCTCGCGGCACACCGACGCTTCTCGGTCGGCGCCAAAGGTTTCGGCCAGTTGCTGCAGAGTCTTTACTAGTCGGTTTGGCGACTCATAGAAAATCATGGTGCGCGGCTCTTGAGCCAGAGCTTCTAGGCGTGACGCCCTGCCTTTCTTCACTGGCAGGAACCCCTCGAAGGCAAATCTCTCGCACGGCAGCCCCGAGTTGACAAGTGCAGGCACAAAGGCTGTGGCGCCAGGTAGTGTCTCTACAGTAATTCCATTGCGGCGACATTCACGCGAGAGCATGAAGCCGGGGTCGCTGATGCCTGGCGTGCCGGCATCGGTGATGAGTGCTATGTCTTCACCCGCCTTTAGCCTCTCGATGATGGCGCTGGTGGTGTTGTGCTCGTTAAACTTGTGATGGCTGCGCATGGGAGTGTTGATGCCAAAATGCTTCATTAGCACGGCACTGGTGCGTGTGTCCTCAGCCAGAATGAGGGCTACATCGTTGAGCACTTTCACTGCGCGCATGGTCATGTCTTCGAGATTGCCTACCGGTGTAGGCACCATATATAATTTTCCTGACATAAATTATTGAGAGCTAGAATGGTGGAATGGCGATAGTGTTGACTAGGCGACGAGAGCGATGCCAGATGTCTGATGTGCGACAAGCAATCGTCAATCTCCGAGTCCTAATTCGATGAGCCTCACAAACTCTTTCACCACCTCGTTGCTGCGGTCTAAGCCAAGGTCATTGGTGATAAAGTCCTTAATCTTGTCGATGCTTGCCAGGCGTTGCATCACGGCAATAGCGTCGGTATATTTCTGCTTGTCGCCGTCGAAGAGCTCACGCTGGAACATGAAGCGGTCGTTGATGGAGAATGCCTGCGTGATGTCGCGCAAGGGAGTGCCATTGAGTTGTGAATGGGGCTCTGTTGTCGCAATGGTTTTAGCCTCGTCAAGAGGCTTAGGGGCAGGCTCTGGGGGTGTCGCGGGCTTTATAATGGGCTCTTGCTCAGGTTGAGCCGTGGCAGGTGCAGGAGAATCGTCAGTGTGCTCAGTGGGTGGCACAAAAGCGGGTGGCACAGGCTCTGCCTCAGGAGTGTGGGCATTTTGTGCGATAGTGTCGATAATGCTTGCCTGTGCTGCTATATGCTGTGCTTTTTCTTTGAACTTGTCGATTACCAGTTGTGGCACTTCATCGTTGTGGCGTTGCATCACCAGCAGCAGTCCTTCTAGTTCATAGACATTGGTGAGCAGTTGGTCGATAGTAGTGTTCATGTTTTATGTTAACTATGTGTGTTATATGGTTTATGGTACAAAAATTCCTAGCAGGAGGCGGTCAATCATCTCCTTGAGGTTTGGGCGGCTACCATGCCAGTTGTTGACAAGCACTGCCCAGGTGTATTGTGGATTGTCGGCGGGGAAATAGCCCACATAGCACTGCACGTCGCGCATGGAGCCCGATTTTGAGGCTATCATGCCGCTAATCGACGAGGCGGGAATCTGTGTGCCTATCTTAGCGTTAATGCCGACTCTTGTCATTAGGTCGATAAGTCGCAGCTGATGAGAGCCAAAACGGCGACTGCTCATGTAGGTGAGCATGTCGGCAAAGAACTTGACTGGAGCCTTGTTGTTGCGAGCCAGACCGCTGCCGTCATACTGGAATTTGCCCGAGGCATCAATGCCACGCGCTGTGAAGAGGCTGTCGATGACCTCCACGCCTTGCGCTGCTGTGGGCTCGCGATGACTGCCCACCGCGATGGCCTTGAGCAAGCCCTCGGTGAACATGTTGTCGCTGCGTTCAAGGAGCGAGGCTATAATGTCGGAGAGTGCTGGCGACTTGTGTGTCAACAGCAACCAGCGGCGGCTGGTAGGCTCAAAAGGCCGGTTGTTGAGTCTTATGCCCGCAGTGGCGAGAGTGCGACTCAGGCTGTCGGTGAGCAAAGCGCCGGGAGTGGGGTTTGCCACATCAAAATAGTAGGTAGTGTCGGCAGCGGTGCCAGTGAGGATGATAGCCGGGTTGGCATACTCCAGCAGCACTCCCACATTGTCGTCGTTGCCAGGCCGCAAGCGGTTGATGATTTGCACGCCTGGCACGTTTGGCTCAAAGTGGGCATTGGCCGCTGTGCCGTCGCCCTTGCCAGTGAACACGAGTTTCATGCGGTTGTCGCAGTAGTTGAGGGCGTGCAGGCCCATGCCATAGTCCCATGCCAGGTCATCGGCACACCAGTCGCCGTTGTAGGCAGGGTAGTAGTACATGCTGTTATCTACAATCACTTTTCCCTCGATTGTGCTGATGCCCTGCTTGTTGAGAGCTCCCACCACCTCATGCACTATGTCGAGGTTGTCCTTGAAATATACCGAGCCAAGCGTGGGGTCGCCCTGTCCCACTACCACGAGGTTGCCCCGCAGGGTGTTGCCATGAATTTCTCCGTCGAGATAGACGGGGGTGCTGAAGGTGAAGTCGGCTCCCAGCAGCTCGAGTGCTGCCGACGATGTAACGGTCTTCATGGTCGATGCCGTGATGCATGCCAGGTTGATGTTGCGACCGCCCAGCATCTTGCCGCTCTTGATGTCGGTAACTATCACTCCCACCGAGGCATGGCGCATTAGCGAGTCGTCAACGAAGCGATCTATAGCCTTTTGGGTGCGCTGCGCAGTGATGTCTCGGGCTTGCAGAGTGTTGACAATCACCACAAGCATCAGTAATGTGATTATAAATCTTAGTTTCATTGAGTTGTGAATTATAAGTCGTTCAGTATGGATTCGTGCATTATGCATTAGCATTGTGCATTAAGCATTGTCCATTATGAATTATGAATTATGCATTATGCATTATGCATTATGCATTGTGAATTGTGCATTGTGCATTATGAATTATGCATTGATTACATCTCCCATTCTAGGAGGTTAGCTGCAATGCCGTCGGCGAGGTTTACCAGTGAGCACAGAGGGTGCTCATCGCGGGCGGTGTTGAGGCATTTAGTCAATTCCACGCTTTGCATGGGGAGGTCCCATGCGGCCATGTGCCAGCGTATGGCAAGCAGCTCGTCATCATAGATTTCAAGGCCGCTCATGAGTGCGAGCATCGCCGATTTCTCGCCGTGCCCCATAGGGAAGTTGCGGTAACTCACCTCATAGCTGTTCACCTCACGCCAGATGCCGTCAGAGCCCCGTTGCTTCTTGATGGCAGGAGAGTAGATGTCGGCCTTGCAGATGTCGTGAAGCAAGGTTGCGATAATCACGCTGTCGCGGTTGAGACGGTCTTCAAGCTCGGGTTTCATGGCGATGACCATCTCACGCAGCTTGAGGCCCGCCTTGCAGGTGTTGAGCGAGTGAACCAGCAGCCCGCCGTCGCTGTTGAGGTGGTGGTTCACGCTTGCTGGTGCAGTGAAGAAATGAAGCTTTCCCTCATCAAGCATCTCAATGAGGTCGTCGATGCCTTCTCGGCCAGTAGATTTAAGCAGGTCGATGAACTCGGCCTTATAGCTCTCGATGTCATGTTTATCCATTGTGCTAATATTTTTTGTTCAATTTTCTACGAAATCTCTTTCTTGGCTTAGGCCTCTTTGCGCCATTTTTCATGCGCAGGTATTTTGTCCACGAGTAGTGCTTGCGCTGCTCCAGGTAGTCGTAGTTGCTCTCGTTCTTGTAGGCCTCGCGCTCAAAGCTTATGTTAAAATAGGCATTGCCCTTGAGAAAAAGCCTGATGAGCCACTCCACCAGGTAAATGATATAGAATGGCAGGTATAGTAGCTCGCGCATCTGAGCCGTGTGAATGCTCTCATGGTTAATAAGGCGCTTGTTGACCTGCACGTCGGGATGCACAAAAAACACGCCAAAGAGGTTGATGGCCGAGTAGTTGCGCGATGGCGGCAGATATTTAGTGCGAATTATTATCATTTTCTATGCTAGAGAATAGATGCTATCACACTGCAAAGTTAATGAAAAGTTTTTAGTTATTGGTTTTTAGTCATTAGTTTTTGGTGCTGATTAATGATATTTCGCCCAAAAGAGCCTAAAACACAAGGCAAAGAATAAAAACTGATTTCTGATTTCCTGAAATCTGAAAACTTTTCACTACCTTTGCGCCCGATTTTAAGACAAATGTTATTATTAACAAGTAAAAACAATTCATAATGTTAACTCTCGACAACAAGAAAAAGCTTAAACGTGAGATACTTGCCTATTTCCTGCTCACGGTGGGTAGCGCTCTGTTTGCCATTGGCGACGTGATGTTTGTCAACCCTTATCTGATGGCGCCTGGCGGCACTTATGGCTTGAGCAACGTGTTCAACACCCTGTGGCCGTGGAAGATTTCGCTCTACGCCCTGTGCATGGATGTGCCACTGCTCATCATTGGCACTTGGATTTTGGGACCCAAGTTTGGTGTCAAGACCATTGTCTCAACGGCGTTGATATTTTTGTTCACATTCATTCTGGAAAGCTGGTGGGGTTACAACCCAGTGATACACGACGGTGAGATTGTTAAGCAGGCTGGAGCGTCGATGGTTGAGATTCCTCACAATGGCGGTTGGTTCAGCCCCGACTATTTCCTTAACACCGTTGTTGCCGGCATCATCTACGGCCTTGCCATTGGTCTCATCTTCCGCTCAGGAGCCACCAGTGGTGGCAGCGACATCATCTCGATGATATTGCACAAATACACCAAGATTTCTTTGGGTACACTAGTGATGATAGTGGATGGCATTATCACCTTGAGCACTCTCATTGCCTTTGGCGACATACGCCTGCCTATCTACTCGGTGATTATCATCTTCATTGAGGGCAAGGTGATTGACCTTGTGGTTGACGGCATGAAGAGCTATAAGACAATGTTCATCATTACCGATAACCCCGAACCAGTGCGCAACTTTATCATCAACAACCTCAAGCGTGGTGGCACCTGCATCACTGGCAGTGGCCTCTACAAGGGTAACGAGCGCAAGATGGTGTATGTCACACTCGACCGAGCCGACATGATTAAGCTGCGCTCTGTGCTCTATCGCATCGACCCAAAAGCCTTTGTCAACATCATGGAGAGCTCCGAGATTTTGGGACAAGGCTTCCGCCGCTTGCCGCAAGAGTAGCGACCTAGAGTCTTAAAAAACGATGACAAGCCAGTGTACTGGCTTGTCATCGTTTTTTTTAGTTGCCACAGTTATGAAATGCTGTGCATGCAAGGCGGCAAGTCATGCCTTTTTGGAGTCTCTCTCGATCAGCTCTTGGGCAAGCATCAGGTGGCTGAGGGCACCGCGGCTCTGTGGGTCATAGAGAATGGCTGGCAGGCCGTGGCTGGGTGCCTCGCTAAGGCGTGTGTTGCGCGGTATCACGGTGGTGAACACCATGTCGCCAAAGTGCGATTTCAGCTCCTCATAGATTTGGTTGGCAAGCCTGAGGCGTGCGTCATACATAGTGAGCAGGAACCCCTCGATGTGAAGCCCGGTGTTGAGTTTCGACTTGATGATGCGCACCGTGTTGAGCAACTTGCTGATGCCCTCGAGGGCGAAGTATTCGGCCTGGACAGGAATGATCACACTGTTTGCTGCCGTGAGTGCGTTGACGGTGATAAGTCCCAGCGATGGGCTGCAGTCGATGAGGATGTAGTCGTAACTCTCGCTCACGCTCTTTAGTATGCGAGCCATCACCTTCTCGCGGTTAGGCTTCTTGATGAGCTCTAACTCGGCTCCCACAAGGTCGATAATCGAGCCAAGCACGTCGAGCCCCTCTACACATGAGGGCACCACAGCGCTCTTGATGGGGTATTCATCTACCAGGCACTCATAGATTGATGCTTGCAACTGTTTTGGGTCAATGCCTAGTCCTGAGGTGGCATTGGCCTGCGGGTCGGCATCGATGAGCAGAACCCGCTTGCCACATCGTGCCAGCGATGCTGCGAGGTTTATGGCTGTGGTGGTTTTCCCCACACCGCCTTTTTGATTGGCTAAAGCAATTATTTTTGTCATGTTGTGTTTTTTAGCTAACAAGCCGTCATGCTACTGAGCCCTGGCAAGGCAATTATAGATGTGGCTTGTGTTTTCTTCAATTAATGTTTTCTAAATCTTTAATTGAGCGAGCAACTCATGAGGCTTGAATCCACAAGTCCTTGATTTTGCGCTTGATGGCAAGCACGTTGCCCAGCGTGATGAGCGACATGATGACCACCGCCACTATCAGTGCCAGGATGATAGACCCACCTCTCACGTCCATGGCGTTGAGCATGGGCAAGTAATAGGCTCGCATCAGCAGCATGAGAATTACCGAGACAACCATCACAGCGCAGTTGATGTAGATTACCATGTTGATATAGGTGCGCGACACTTGGCTAGGAGAATATCCCAGCACCAGCAGGTCTTGCAGTTTCTTGGTGTTTTTCTGCAAGAGTAGGTATATGCTCAGCATCAAGATGAAGAATGCCAGTACGCTGATGATGATGCCCACTATGATGACGATGCTCACGATGATGTTGAGAAAGCCTTGCGCCTTGCTCTGGTTCATCTTGTCGCCGGCAACCTGATATCCGTGTTCCGAGAAATACCTGCCAATGCGCTCGTCGCCAGGGCTGTTGACCTCGACAATGAGCCTTGATGGGTTGTGAATGGCGTTAGAGCCAAACTTCTCATTGCTCCACTTCATGAAGTCCTCGGGCACGACAATGGTGTTAAGGCGCGACGAGAAGCCCACCAGGATGCCCTCAAAGGTCTGCTCCTGGCCGTTGCCGCGGAGTGTGAACCGCAGGTTCACCGCTTTAGACACTGCCAGCTCGCTGGCTTGCGGCAGCCCTTGACTTGGTGCGAACCCAAAGTTGTAGAGTGTGAGATAGTCTCTTGAGATGATTACAGGAATCATGGGGTTGTTGGGGTCAAATTTCCAATGCCGGTCGGTGACATCAAGGAACTCGTTGGGCAACGATTCAAAGAACATCATCGTGCGCATGCCTTGTCCGCTCACGCTGATGCTGGCGTCAACGCTGTAGTCGTTGCTCGAGAACTTGCCCACCTGGCGGCACCAGGGCTGCGCCTCAATGTCTTCAATGTCGCTGGCGGTGAACTCGTTGCTGCCTTGCAGCACAGTAGATGCCGTTGACACCTCTCGGGTGATAATCATGAAGTCTTTGCGCAAGAAACTGTCCTCGTCTTTAAACAGAGGCTTCACATCCTGATGAAACTGCACAGCAAGTATCACTATGGTTAGTCCCACCAAGCTGGCTAGCGAGAAGCCTATGAGCTGCGACGGACTGATGTGCTTGCGCAGTAGCTTCCACATCAGAGCGCGGCTGCTATAGTCATGTTGGGTTTTATTGTCGTTCTTGCTCATAGCTTGAATTCTTTGTCAACATTGATTTTCACATTGTTGCCCACCGAGGTGGAGATGATGCCGGCACCTTGACGCTCGGCCTCGGCAGTGACCATCTTGGCAACAATTTGGTTGTTGGTCTCATCGAGGTGGCTCACTGGCTCGTCGAGCATGATGAAGTCGCATGGCTGGCACAGGGTGCGCACTATGGCCACACGCTGCTGCTGGCCTATCGAGAGCTTCGCCACCAGGCTGTCAACTTTCTCGCCAATGCCCAGGCGTTCCATCATCGCCACTATTTCGGCACGTGTCTTGAAATTGGTGATGCTGTTCTTGAGCATGATGTTTTCCATTGCCGTGAGCTCGGGGAAGAGACGCATCTCTTGGGCGAGGTAGGCGATGTGATGGGTGCGCACCTGGCACCACTGGTTCACGCTCAGCTGCCTGATGTCCTGGCCGTCGAAGGCAATGGTGCCGCTATAGTCGATGCGGTAGCCATAGATATAGCTGCACAGCGACGACTTGCCAGTGCCGCTCTCGGCGCTGATGAGATATTTCTTGCCTCGCTCAAAGGTCACGTTGCGGAGCCATATCTCGCTGCCAGTGTCTTCACGTCCAGCAAAGACTGCCGGTAGTGAATTGTTAAGTGTAATACAGTTCATTTTATTGATACTTAGATGGTTACTAAGTCGTTGCCACAGTCATTTCAATCATGGCAATGTCTGCGGTGAGATTAACTTGCAAAAGTAACGAATTCCTCTCAATCGACATTCATTATTTAAGTATTTTTATAAGAGTTTTACTGGCTTGCAAATGTAAGGCGCACTAGATGCGTTTATTGAACGATTACTAGCTCATTCCACCTTCATAAAAGCGAAATACACTGCCATAATCAAGAAAGTGAATGCCACAAAGTGGTTCCAGTGGAGATGCTCGTTCTTGAAGAAAACAGTGACAAACACGGTAAAGACTGTCAGGGTGATAACCTCTTGTATTACTTTGAGCTGCATCAGCGAGAATGGGCCACCATTGTCTATGAAGCCTATGCGGTTGGCTGGCACCATAAACGCATATTCAAATAGTGCTATGCCCCATGAGAAGAGAATTACAACGATTAGGGGCCAGTGGGTGCTCACTCCCATCTGCTGAAGCTTCAGGTGCCCATACCAGGCGAATGTCATCACTATGTTGCTCACACAGAGCAGCCCTATTGTGGCAAGTGCTGTCCAGTTCATTTTGATAGTTTTTTTTCAAGAAGGCGGCAATCGTGCCGCGCGGCGGTGGTGGTTACTTTTATGAATTTCAAAAAAACGGCTGCAAAGTTAATGCTTTTTACGGGATTTCAAAATGAGCCATATCACCATTCTGCTTTTTATTGAAAAAATCGGACAAAGAGAACCGTCCCCAATTAGTTCAAAATTGGAAAAAACGGACAAAAAGAACCGTCCCCAATTAGTTCAAAATTGGAAAAAACGGACAAAAAGAACCGTCCCCAATTAGTTCAAAACGGACAAAAAGAACCGACCCCTTTTTCCGTTTTTTTCCGAGAGGGTCGGTTTTTTGTGTGTTCTAGTTCTGTTTAGCAGGCCTTGGTGTTATGGCTCAATGCTTATGCTCTCGTTGAGGTAGGGCACAAGTCTTCCCCTCAGGGTAATGCGACCGTTGCCCAGCGTGGGGAATACGTCGGCTATAGCCTGGTCGCTGCCATTGAAGACGGTGATTGTGACGCTGGCATTCATGCGTCGTCCTATCATGGTGTAGGTTAAGATGGCATTACCTTTTTTGTCATACTTTATATTCTTGTTGCTGATGCGTCCGTGCAGGGTGATGCCGCCCAGTCCGTTGGCCCCGGCAATCATGTTGTTGAATGCTACCTGGAAGATGCCCTTGTCGCCTTGCATGAGCATGAAATTAGTGTTGTCGTTGAGTCCCATCTCATAGTGTCCGTAGGAGTTACGCACTTCTTTTGCCTGAAGAACGAAATATCCGTCTTCAATGGCGTTTAGGGCCTTGAGGTGGAATATTGAGTCAACAATCTCGTGGCCTTTCTTGATGCGCTCTTTGCGTTCTTTCTTTGTCTCGTTGCTGGGTATAGGCGCTGTCTCGTCAATGACGTAGATGTCGTCGTGCACTTGTGCCATTGTTGTTGCTGGCACGCTAAGTAATGTGACAAAAATCAGAGATAATATTAAATTAAAAGTTTTCATAACTACAGTGTGTTTTATAGTGTTGTTGCAAAATTACACAATTTAAACACACAAGGCATCAAAATACTGCATCGAATATTGTGTTTTTTTGTATTTTTGCAAAAAAAATCGTGAAAATGTCTAGTAAAAGCAGTTTTTCATGGCCAATGAAAATCCTATTCCTTTTTTGTGGGATGCTGGTGGCCTTGTTTGTGGTGGTATTGGTCATTGTGTTGATGTTTGGTGCCGACACCAGTAATGCCAGTTATGTGATAGCGATGTCGGTAGCACAAAACCTGATGGTGTTCATCTTGCCTGTTGTGATGCTGGCTATGATGAGCAGGAGGGCAGAGTTACTGCCAATGTCTCGCACATTATGGATGGCCAAGGGCCCCACGTTGAAATCGGTCGCGCTCGTGGTGCTGGTGTGGGTGGTGGCTTTGCCTGCCATGAACTATGTGGTAGAGTGGAACCAGAGCATTGAGTTCCCGTCGTGGCTGCAAGGTTTGGAGGAAGAGCTCCGTGCCATGGAGAGCGATGCGGCAGCTACCTCCAGCCATTTGCTCAACGCTCAGTCGCTTGGCATGATGATATTTATGGTGCTAGTGGTGGGCGTGCTGACTGGTATGGGCGAGGAGATTTTTTTCCGTGCTGGCCTGCTTGGCACGATGCTTCATGGCAATGTCAACAAGCACGTGGCGGTGTGGGTGGTGGCTATTGTGTTCAGTGCCATCCACTTGCAGTTCTTTGGCTTTGTCCCGAGAATGTTGCTAGGCGCCTGGCTGGGCTACTTGCTGGTGTGGACTGGCGAGGTGTGGACGCCCATCATAGCTCATGCCCTCAACAATGGCTCGATAGTTGTGGCGGCTTATCTCACAAATAAAAACATAATATCATGTAATTACCTTGAGTCGGTAGGCTCCAGCAACCACTGGTTGGCGCTGGGTAGTGCTGTGGCAACGTCGTTGCTGATAGTGCTGTTTATGAGGAAGCCTGCTAGAACTTATAACAAATTGACAAAATGAGACCATTGTTGATACTGCTGTTGCTGGCGGCTAGTGTGGCTGCCAGTGCGCAAGAGGTGATTTGTCATCGTGGATATTGGGACACCGATGGCTCGGCCCAGAATTCCCTGCGCTCGCTAGTGAAGGCCGACTCGATAGGCGCTTGGGGCTCGGAGTTTGACGTGTGGATGACTGCCGATGGCATGCTAGTAGTAAATCACGATGCCAGTTATGGTGGGGTGACTATTGAGACTGCCAAGTGGAAGCAGCTCAAAGATATGCGCCTCAAGAATGGTGAGTTGCTGCCCACTCTGGAGCAGATGCTCAAGTGTGGCAAAATGCTCAAGACGCGCCTCATCGTGGAGATGAAGCCTCACAGCAGCCGTGAGCATGAGCTTGAGGCGGCACGCAAAATCGTGAAGCTGGTGAGGCATTTGGGCCTGGAAGCCCGTGTCGAGTACATCACGTTCTCTTATCAGGGCATGAAGAACCTCAAGGAGCTGGCTCCAGCTGGCACTCCAGTTTATTACCTCAATGGTGAGCTGTCGCCTTCTCAGCTCAATGAGCTTGGTGTTGCCGGCATTGACTATAGCATTAGGGTGATGCGTGAGCACCCTCAGTGGATTGACGAGGCCCATGCGCTAGGCATGAAGGTGAACGTGTGGACCGTCAACAGCGAGCGCGACATGCAATGGTGCATCAACTATGGTGTCGATTTTATCACTACTAATGCCCCGGAGCGCTTGCAGCAACTGCTTAATGAATAATGAGTCCACTTTAAACTATAAAAAAAACGGCGAATTATGCAAATTAAACTAATTTTTCACTGCTGAAAATCAATGCTTTGATTTTCGGCTTTGCTTGTTTTTGGGGACTATATACTGAAAATATGTACTTTCAGTTGACTCAATAATTATTTTTCGCACATAAAATTAAGTAGAGAAATAAAAAAAAGATTACCTTTGCAGGAATATAACCGCTAAATTCTTATATAAATTATGAAAAAGATATTATTGTTACTGGCAGTAGTGTTACCTTTCCTTCTCACGTCATGCGGCGATGACAAAGATGAGTTGTCGGCTCTTGAAAAGGAACTTGTGGGTGAGTGGGCCATTATTAATGAGCCTGGCTCTGATGCCGACGACTATCATTATGTCTTCAAAAAAGAGCGCACGGGGTCGAGAAGGCACATCGAGAATGGAAATGTGAAAACCGATGTGTCTTTCTACTGGGTCCTGAAAGGAAATAAGTTGACGCTGGATTATGGCTCTGGTCAACAGCTGGTTATGGAGATAACCTTAACTATCAATAATCTGCATGTGGTCTATGAGAGCACTGGAGTGGCTCAAGATTACAAAAGAGTGGTTAGCGCAGAAGAATAGGTGCATCAGCAGCTCTCTTTAGGAGTATTAGACATCTCTATAAAGATGAAAAAGATAATTTCTAATGACGCGGTGACATTGCGTTCGCTCGAGGCCACCGACCTTGATGTGCTCTACCGCTGGGAGAACGATGCGCGGCTATGGACAGTAAGTAACATTATGTCGCCGTCGCCCAAGAGCTACCTGTGGCAGTATCTTCAGAACTACGACAGCGACCTCTACAATACCCGCCAGTTGCGTCTCATGATCACGTTGACCATGACTGGTGAGCCAGTGGGCACCGTTGACTTGACCAACTTTGACCCCTTTAACAACCGTGCCGAGTTTGGCATCATGATTGACCGCTCACATGAGGGCAAAGGCTTGGGCGATGCCGCGTTGAGCCTCACCATTGATTATGTGCGTGACTATTTGGGGCTGAGTCAGATATATGCATTAGTGCCGGTGAGCAACACTGTGTGCATCGCCATGCTCAAGAAGCATGGTTTCGCCACAGCAGGCATTCTCAAGCAGTGGATAAACCACGGGGCCGAGGTTCACGATGTGGAGATGATGCAGCTGTTGCTTCGTTGATGTATTAACGAATTGACAAGTAAAACAAGCCATGAAAAGATGATTGTTTTCACAGTTTTAATATCACTCTTAATATGTCATTTCCTGGCCGATTACTGCCTCACGACACCCCAGATGATTGAGGCTAAAGCCAGTGGCAAGCACTTGCAGCACATAGGTTTGCACGCAGCAGTGCATGCCACGTTGATGGCGGTTGTGTTATTATCGTTTTGCGTGAGTTTTGTGGTTGTGTCGGCACTGTTCGCTCTTGAGTTCGTCAGCCACTTTGCAATAGACTACGGTAAAGGCTTCTTAGGTCGCAAGTTCCCTGCTTTAGGCGATAACACCAAGAAAGCATTCTGGATGCTTTATGGTTTAGACCAGCTGCTGCACTTGCTGGTGATAGTGGTGATAGTGTATTGTGCTGTCTCTTAATCCCGATTTGGGTTAATTCAAGCTCACGTCATCGGGCCAGTTTTTCCATAGCTGATATTGGTCGCCAAAGCGCGCGACGGCGTTTTGCCACAAGGCATCGTTGTTGCTGCTCATCACAAGCTCGGTTACATTGCCTTTGAGCACAGCCCAGTCGTGGCGCTTCAGCTCGCTTGAGAGCTGTCCTACGCCCCATCCGCTGTATCCCACCATGAATTTCACCTTCTCATTCACGTTCTCGCCATCGGCAAGGAACATCTTCATGACATCGAAGTCGCCACCAAAGAACAATCCTGGTGCCAGTTGCTCGCTGCCAGGGATGGCGTCTTTGCCCAGGGTGTGAATGAAAAACATCATGTTGGTGCCCACTGGCCCGCCCAGGTAGAGCGGCACTTGCTCCGGGCACTCCACGTCGGGCACGAGCTCGTTGAGAGTGAAGCGCGTGGGCTTGTTCACTATCACACCCATCGAACCTTCTTCGTTGTCGTGATCAACGAGGATGGTGATGCTGCGCTTGAAGCAAAAGTCTTCTACTGTGGGTTTTGCCACTAGCAGCGCGCCTCGTGCGGGCTCTGGCTGGTTGTCGAGCAAATTGAATATGTCGAGGTTTAAATCTTCCATTTCGAGGGCAAAAATAGGCAATTCTTGCAATTTTTACAAGATTTTTGGGCGCATATCAAGAAAAAACACTAACTTTACACCCAATTTAGATAAACACTCATGAAAGTACTGAAATTTGGAGGAACATCGGTAGGGACAGTAGAGTCTCTGCGCAATGTGAAATACATTGTTGAGAATGAGGACGAGCCAGTCGTTGTGGTGGTCTCGGCTCTGGGTGGTCTCACCGACATGCTCATCAAAGCAGCCAACTTGGCAGCGAATAACGACATAGGCGCCTACCGCATAGTTCAGGACATCACTGCTCGCCACAACGAGATTATGAACACGCTCATCTCAAGCGAGCAGATTGATGACGCTCTCAATCGCGTGCGAGCACTGTTCTTTGAGCTAAGTAATGCTTATACCGACATCTCTCGCAACGAGGAGCTCACCGAGGCCGACCTTGAGGAGGTGGTGAGCTATGGCGAGCGGTTGTCGTCGCTCATCATCAGTCTTATCATTGATGACGCGACCTATTTTAACTCGCTCGAGATAGTGCGCAGCTCCAACCATGAGTGTGACCTGGAAGCTACTAATGCTAATATTGCTAACACACTAGGCAAGTTCAAGGGCAAGGTGGCAGTGATGGGTGGCTTCATCTCTCGCGACAGCAAGAGTCGCCGCATAAGCAACTTGGGCCGTGGCGGCAGCGACTACACGGCAGCCATCGTCGCCAGTGCTCTCAATGCCGACTCACTAGAAATCTGGACCGACGTTGACGGCTTCATGACTGCCGACCCAAAGGTTGACCCCACAGCCACCGTCATTCGCCAGATGACCTATGAGCAGGCGCAGCACATGTGTGACCAGGGCGCCAAGGTGATTTATGCGCCCACTATCAAGCCTGTGGCCGAGAAGCACATCCCCATCTGGGTGAAAAACACCTTCAACCGCGGCGCTACAGGCACGCTCATTGCCGATTAAGTCTAGTGTGTTGCGTTGACAACGCAACTCACAGAACATTCAACTGAAAACTGTAAATCCTAATCATGGCATACCCAAAATTCATCATTACCCAGGATGGTCACCTCAGGCTTGGGATGGTGACGTTGCATCGTCATCTCATGGAGCATGGCGACGTGTGCCTTGGCGGTGGCTACTGGCGCGTGAATCATGCAGCGAGGCAGGTGGAGCTCAGTGGCGCCTCTAGCGACTATGGCAAGCCGCAGTGGCATAATGTGGAAAAGGTGCTGCTGCCGCGCGACTATGAGGGCTACACCTTCACCTGGCTCATAAACGGCAAGCAGCATCCCTTGACCGAGATGCTGCCTGTAGAGTATGTGTGAAAAACACGTTGATTTACATCACTTCACGAGAATCTTGCGACCTTTCACTACATAGATGCCTGGTGTGAGGTTGCTCACTTCGCCAGCTCTGATGTTGCTTGCCACGCGCATTCCGAGCACGTTGTAAACGTCGATGATGTCGCCAGCGGCAGCAATCTCGTTGATGCTAGTAACCTCGCCAGCTCCCAGGTGGTTGGCAGTGAGTGTAAATTGCTGTCCGCCAGGAATGCTGATGTAGCAACGAGTGGCATAGAAGAAAGCCTTGTCGTTGTCGATAGAGGTGAAGTTGGCGTCGCTGTTGTTGATGGCGAGGATGCCATAAAGGCCCTTGCCGTCGGTCTTTACAGGAGCACCGTTCATGGTAACCTCCACGCCACAGCTAGTGGTCATGGTTACTTTTGAATCCTTGTTGGTAACCACAGTGTTAACTTGGAATTTCTTGTTGCCGGCCTCTCCGGGATAATAGAGGATATAGGGTACGTTGGCTTGAATGCCCTCAGCTTTGCAGTCTTGGAAGTTGAGCACGATTTCGTTGCCCTGTTGTGTCACGCCCACGAGTTTCTCCAGCTTCACGCCAGCTCCCATCACGTCGTCAAGTTCCTGCTCGGTAATGGCAAAAGGCAGCGACAGAGTGTTCCATCCGGTAAAGAGATAGCGTTCGGCAGTCACGTTGCACTGCTTACCGTCGTAGCGTTCAAGAGATGTGCCGTTGTAGGTGCTCAGCCTCAACGGAGTCTGTGCTCCAGCAGTCATAGCTATAGCAGCCAGAGCAATCATGCAGAATAATTTTTTCATAATAGTACGTTTTATATTGGTTAAACTTGCTTTTGAGAGTTTCAAAGATTGTCGCAAATATAAGTGAAATATTCTAAATCACCAAAAAAACTTTAAACATCGCCCAGTCTTCTCTAGAGGTCACACTTAACATTTAACTCTTATCACTTAATCAATCGTCTCCTTGAATTGCTTGCGGCGGAAGACGAAGTTGCGGCCCAAGTATTTCTCGCGCACCACGGGGTTCACGGCGAGCTCCTCGCTGGTGCCCTGGAAGAGGATCTTGCCTTCAAAGAGCAGGTAGGCGCGGTCGGTGATGCTCAGTGTCTCGGGGGCGTTATGGTCGGTGATGAGGATGCCTATGTTCTTGTGCTTGAGGCTATAGACGATGCTCTGGATATCTTCCACGGCAATGGGGTCAACGCCAGCAAACGGCTCGTCGAGCATGATGAACCAGGGGTTGATAGCCAGGCATCGTGCAATCTCGGTGCGGCGTCGCTCGCCACCACTGAGGCGATCGCCCAGGTTCTTGCGCACCTTCTCGAGGTGGAACTCGGCGATGAGCTCCTCGAGCTTGTCGCGCTGATACTCGGCGCTGGTGCCGGTCATCTCGAGCACGGTGCGAATGTTGTTCTCCACGGTGAGCTTGCGAAACACCGAAGCCTCCTGCGGCAGGTAGCCTATGCCCAGCTGGGCGCGGCGATACACTGGCAGCTTGGTGATTTCCACATTATTAATATACACGCGACCCTCATTGGGCGTTACCAGGCCCGTTGTCATGTAGAACGTGGTAGTCTTACCAGCACCATTAGGTCCCAGCAGTCCCACAATCTCGCCTTGTCGCACGTTGATCGACACATGGTTGGCAACGGTGCGCTGGCGGTACTTCTTCACGAGGTTGTCGGTTTGCAGCACCAGCTTTCCCTCGTTGCCGCATTGCTTGAGCATGGCAGTGACCTTGTCGCTCACCTCTGTGATTTTATCAGCATTGATGAAGTCATCGCCTGTGGCCACCTGCACTTGCGCAGTGGGTTCTGTTTTCTTGTCGCGGTTGTTAAAAAGTTTCATAATGTGGTCTCTGTGGGTGGGCAAGAAATGTCACTTCTTGATGTTGAGGCGCGACTTGATGTAGTCAGTGAGCAGGTTGATGGCAACTTCGTTGTGACCACCCTCGGGCACGATGATATCTACAAATCGCTTGCAAGGCTCAATGTGCATCAGGTGCATGGGTTTGAGCACTTTCTGGTAGCGGTCTATCACCTCTTGTGCTGTGCGTCCTCGCTCAATGCAGTCGCGCGAGATGACGCGTATGAGGCGGTCGTCGCCGTCGGCATCGACAAAGACCTTGATGTCCATCATCTTGCGCAGCCGTGGGTCGCTCATTACCAGGATGCCCTCAATGAGCACCACGTCGTGTGGGTCCATGTGTACGGTCTCCTCCTGACGTGTGCAGGTGAGATAGCTGTAAGTGGGCATTTCTATCGACTCGCCTTTCTTGAGCATTTTCAGGTGCTCGAGCAGCAGGTTCCAGTCAAAGGCTGCTGGCTCGTCGAAGTTGATTTTTTGCCGGTCCTCGATGGGAATGTGGCTAGAGTCCTTGTAGTAGGAGTCTTGTGATATTATGCCAACTTCACCTTTAGGAAGGCGTTCCATGATTTTGCGTACTACAGTGGTCTTACCCGATCCTGTTCCGCCTGCGATACCAATGATAAACATAATTTTTTGAACTTATTTAGTTTAGTGATAATCAGTATTTTTATTCTTTTGCAAATCGCTGCAAGCGAGACCTCATGGATGGCATCTGCTTGCACCAATGTCTAAAATCTCACAAAGATACACTATTTTGCCAAAATAGTCAATACTTGAATGAAAAATATTCTTATTTTTCTTTCAGAGTTTTTTTACTAGGTTTTAGCCTGGAGTCTATTGCGAGGCTATCACCCATAAAATCTCTGGCATCACCTATCTCTCAAATGGTTCTTCCTTGTGCTCTTTGGCCTGTTGTGCCAGCTTCTTGCGGTAGGCTTCTAGGTAGAGGTGCTGCCGGTGGCGTCGAGCGGCCTCTTTTTTAGCCTTGCGCTTGAGGTAATCGTTATGGTGGTTCTCTAAGTAGTTGTCGGCCATAGTTAAATCAATTCATAATTCATAATGCACAATGCATAATTAATAATTACGATCCCCGATCCTCGATCCCCGGTCCCCGATTTCCGTGTCATTCTTTGGAGAAGGTGTCGCTGAAGAGGGTGCGGTTTAGGATTGAGCGCCCCAGGGTGAGCTCGTCGGTATATTCTATCTCGTTACCCACGCTCACGCCGCGTGCCAGGATGGTGACTTTCACGTTGGGGTAGGGGGCTAGACGGCGGTAGATGTAGAAATTGGTGGTGTCGCCTTCCATGGTAGCACTCAGGGCGAGTATCACTTCTTTTACCTCACCACTTTTTACTCGCTCGGCAAGGCTCTCAATCTCGATGTCTTGTGGCCCTATGCCGTCCATGGGCGATATGAGTCCTCCCAGCACATGATAGAGGCCGTGGTGCTGGGCGGTGTTCTCGATACTCATGACGTCTTTCACATTCTCGACCACGCACACGGTGCTGCGGTCGCGGGAGGGGTTGGCGCAGATGGGGCAGGTCTCGGTCTCGCTAATGTTGTGGCACACATGGCAGTAGCGAATCTCCTTGCGCAGCTTGATGATGCTCTCGCCAAAGCGTGTGGCAACATCCTCGTTCTGCTTGAGCAGGTAAAGTACGAGCCGTAGTGCCGTCTTGCGCCCTATGCCTGGCAGTTGTGCAAACTCTGTCACAGCATTTTCCAGAAGTCTAGAAGCAAATTCTTGTTCCATGACTGCAAAGTTATACAAAAAACATTAAATAGCAAAGTGGTGATTTGTTTAGATGGAAAAAAAGAAGTACCTTTGAAGATTGTTAAATAAAGAATATTATTATGGAGACCGATAAGATAGCAATGCCAGCCGAGTTTATTGATATCTGCCCTATTCAGGACAGAGATTTCCACAATGAGATGTCGATGCTCGTTAATGAGCCCATGTTCAGGCACATCGTCAAGATGATAGCCCCCGACTTAGGCTTCACTAAGGTGAAGATGCTGCTCTTGAGCCTGAACTCCAAGCAGGAGTTTCAAGAGAAAGTGATGAAACCTGTGGTAGATGGCATGCTTAAGAAGACCTCGCTGGGGCTCACCTCAAGCGGCCTTGATAACCTGGTAAAAGACGTGCCTAACACGTTTATCACCAACCATCGCGACATAGTGCTCGACTCGGCGCAGCTGAGCTTCCTCATGCTAGAAAACGACATGGACTCGTGTGAGATAGCAATAGGCAACAATCTGCTCATATATAACTGGATAACACGGCTTGTGAGATTAAACAAGTGCTTTGTGGTCAAGCGCAACCTGGGCCGCTTGCAGACGATGACCGCCGCCATTCAGCTCTCGCGATACATCCACTTTGTGCTTACCCAGAAGAAGGGATCGGTGTGGATAGCCCAGCGCGAGGGCCGCTGCAAGGACGGCAACGACCGCACCCAGGAGAGCCTGCTCAAGATGCTCACCTATGGCAATCGCGATGTGCCCTTCGTCGAGAGCCTTAAGGAGCTGAACATCGCGCCCATTGCCATCAGCTATGAATATGACCCTAACGACCGCCTCAAGGCACGTGAGTATCTGCTCAAGAGCAAGAACCCCAACTACAAGAAGACCCAGGAAGATGATCTTGAGAGCATGAAGATAGGAATCATGGAGAACAAGGGGCACATCCATTATGCCTTCACGCCATGCATCAACGAGCGCCTGGATAAGATTCCTGCCGACCTCGACCGGTTGCTGCTGGTGCAGCGCATCTGTGGCATCATCGATCATGCCATTCATGCTAATTACAAGATTTTCAAGACAAACTATATAGCTCACGACTTGCTCTTTGACAACAAGGACTTTGCCGAGCACTACACTGCCCAGGAAGAAAAAGAGTTTCGCGACTATCTTAACGCTCAGCTCGACCGCATCGACGACATTCCTGTCAACGCCAGCGACCGCAACTACATGCTTAAATACATGCTGCAGATGTATAGCAACCCACTCACCAATCACATCGAGGCAATAGGGTAAGTGTTAAGGGTGAAGTGTTAAGTGTTAAGTAGGGACAAGGCGTGCCTTGTCCGCCCATAATCTCACTACTGCCTCCCATAAACGAAAACCGTTCCCCTACCCTCAATCCCCGATCCTCAATCCCCGATCCCCGATCCCCGATTCCCGATTCCCGATCTACGTTCCCCGTTCCCCGTTCCCCGTTCCACCTGCAAACGATAATAATTCCTTTTTCTCCTTATAACACCTTTAAATAAATGACTATACAATGGTTACCGCTCATAGTGCTGCTCATCGTTAACATTGGTCTTGACTGGTGGCTGTTTCGCAAGTTCAAGCGCGACAAGAAGTGGCCTCGGCTCAAGAGTGTGTCGCACGCAGTGCTCTCGCTATTGCTCATGGTGATGCTGATAGTGACTATTGCTATACCGCACCGCACGTGTGGCAATGGCACTTTTGTGGCCATCATGTGGATGTTGTATATCTACTATACTTTTTATGTGCCACGTTACTTAGCCGCCTTAGTGTGGATGCCCACGCACTTGAAGAAGAGTGGCAAGCTCACCCGCAAGGTGGGAGGCATTGCTGCTACCGCGCTGGGTGTGCTGGTGTTCATATACATGTGGATAGGCCTTTTGTTCGTCCCTTATCAAGTGCATGTGGAGCGTTTAGAGCTAGAGTTTGAGAATCTGCCCGCAGAGTTTGACGGCTATCGCATCGTTCAGTTCAGCGACTTGCATCTGGGCACTTACAATGGCGACACCCAGTTTGTTCAGGAAGTTGTTGACAGCATCAATGCGTTGAAGCCCGACCTGATATGCTTCACTGGCGACCTCGTGAGCCGCCGCACCGACGAGGCGTTGCCCTATAAAAATATCCTCTCCTCGCTTCATGCTCGCGACGGTGTGGTGTCAATCCAAGGCAATCATGATGAGGCTCTCTATTATGACTGGCCCAGTGATGAGGCGCGTCGTGCCGACAGCGTGGCCCTGATCGACTTGCAAAAGGAGATGGGATGGAAAATGCTTATGAATGACCACATGATCGTCAAGCGCGACACTAGTGAGATAGCAGTGCTGGGAACCATCTATTTCCGTGGCTGGCCATTCCCAATATATGGCAATCTTGATAAGGCTTATCCCGATTATAATACTGGCAAGCATTTTATAGTGCTGCTGCAGCACATCCCCTCGGTGTGGAAGCTTGACAGGTTCTACCAAAGGCGCGTGGTAATGGCCCGCTTGTGCGACAAGGTGGATCTCATGCTCACTGGGCACACTCATGCCATGCAGTGCATGATAACCCTGTTTGGGCACAAGTTCTCGCCGGCATGGTTTGTTGATGAGTATTGGGGCGGCCTTTATACCGAGGGCGACCACAAGCTCTATGTGAACATAGGCATCGGCATGGTGGGCATGCCCGCCCGCTTGGGAAGCGCCACCCCCGAGATAACTGTCATAACGCTCAAGAAACGAGGAGGCTGCATCGTGGATGACAAAGGCAACAGAATAAGTGACTAAATTTAATAAGCTGACGAGCTGACGAGCTGACAAGGCAATAGCAGCTGTCGCACTTCACGGACAAGGCACGCCTTGTCCCTACAAGTTCTTAAAACTTCCTACTTCTTACTTCATTTAACTTCTTTAATCACATAAAAATAATGGCCGATAAGATTTCAACTTTAATATCGCAAGAGCTTAATATCCCGCTAAATCAGGTGTCAAATACTGTGAGCCTGCTGCGAGATGATAATTCCATCCCTTTCATCAGTCGCTACCGCAAGGAGGCGACGGGAAACCTCGACGAGACACAGGTTCAGTCGATTGACGCTCGCATGGCTTATTATGACGAGCTGCAAAAGCGCAAGAACACAATCCTGAAAACCATCGAGGCGCAGGAGTTGCTCACCGAGGAATTGTCAAACCGCATCCTCAACTGCTGGGATGCTACCGAGCTCGAGGACATATATTTGCCTTATAAGCCCAAACGCCGCACTCGCGCGCAGGTGGCTCGTGAGAAAGGCCTAGAGCCGCTTGCCAAGATGATAATGGCGCAAAAGGGTGGTGATGTGAGCCAGATGGCCTCGAAATTTGTTGATGGCGAGAAGGTGCCTAACGCCGATGAGGCGATTGACGGTGCTCTCGACATCATCGCCGAGTGGGTGAACGAGAACCAGGCGGTGCGCAACAGTGTGCGTCGCTCGTTCCGCTATGATGCCGTGCTCAACTGCAGCGTGGTCAAGGGAAAGGAGATTGAAGGCAGAAACTATGAGTTCTATTATGAGTTTTCCAAGCCATTGAAGTACATCTCGTCGCATCAGCTGCTTGCCATAAGACGTGGCGAGAAGGAGGGCTTCCTCAAAGTGAGCATCGACATCAATAACGACCGTGCCGTCGATAACGTGTGCCGCATTGTGGTGCGAGGCAAGGGCGAGACGTCGCAGCTAGTGGAGGAAGCTGCCGAGGACAGCTACGGCCGTCTCATCAAGCCATCGATAGAGAACGAGTTTGCCGCCCTAAGCAAGGAGCGTGCCGATGCCGAGGCCATCGAGATGTTTGCGCAAAACGTGCGGCAGCTGCTCTTTGCCCCGCCACTGGGCCACAAGCGCATCCTTGCCGTTGACCCAGGCTTCCGCACTGGCTGCAAGGTGGTGTGCCTCGACGAGAATGGAAACCTGCTTCACAATGACGTGATTTATCCCACTGCTCCCAATTATGACATAGAGGGAGCCACCAAGAAGATTCACAACCTTGTGGAGACCTATAAGGTTGACGCCATAGCACTAGGTAACGGCACCGCCAGTCGCGAGACCGAGAAATTCCTCAAGAGAATACGTTATCGCCGCGACATCAACGTGTTTGTCGTGAGCGAGAATGGAGCCTCCATCTATAGCGCCAGCAAGATTGCCCGCGACGAGTTCCCCGACAAGGATGTGACCGTAAGGGGCGCCGTGTCGATAGGACGGCGACTGCTCGACCCCCTTGCCGAGCTGGTGAAAATCGATCCCAAGTCGATAGGAGTAGGGCAGTACCAGCACGATGTGGACCAGGCCAAGCTCAAGGAGGCGCTGAACTACACTGTGGAGAGCTGCGTCAACAGCGTGGGCGTGAACCTCAACACCGCCAGCAAGGAACTGCTCACCTACGTCTCGGGGCTGGGCCCAACGCTGGCGCAGAACATAGTCGATTACCGTGCCCAGAACGGAGATTTCCATTCGCGCCAGGAGTTGCTCAAGGTGCCCAAGCTCGGCCCCAAGACCTTCACTCAGGCAGCAGGCTTCCTGCGTGTGCCCGAGAGCGACAACCCTCTCGACAACAGTGCCGTGCATCCCGAGCGCTATGCTCTTGTAACCAAGATGGCGCGCGACTGCAACTGCACTGTGGCCGAGCTTATTAAAGATAAAGAGAAACGCAACCTCATCGACATCAAGCGCTACGTCTCTCACGATGTGGGCGAGTTGACCCTGATTGACATCATGCGCGAGCTCGAGAAGCCCGGTCGTGACCCGCGCAGCGAGGTCAAGGCGATGGAGTTTGACGAGAGTGTGCATGAAATCACCGACCTCAAGCCAGGCATGGAATTGCCAGGCATAGTGACTAACATCACCCAGTTTGGTGCCTTTGTGGATGTGGGTGTCCACAAAGAAGGCCTTGTGCATGTGTCGCAGCTCAGCGACAAGCGTGTGGAGAACCCCGCTAAGGCAGTGAAACTCAATCAGCACGTGAGGGTGCGGGTAGTGAGTGTGGACCTTGAGCGCAAGCGCATCGCCCTGTCGATGAAAGGTGTGCAGCAGCCCCGCTCGTGAACTAAAAAAGAACCGTCCCCAATTAGTTCAAAAATAAAAAAACATGGAATCTTCACTTGCTTCGGGTGGGGATTCCATGTTGTTTTACTGGCAGTTCCAGTAGCTAGACTTGCTCTTTGGGCTTCTGCTGTTCAAGGATTTCGAGTGCCATGTCGAGTATAGTGGGGTCGTCGAGGACAACGATGCCGCCATCGGGCCCTGGCTCGATGTGCACTCCCATGTGAATGCCGAAGTCATAGTTTGACCCGCCAAAGTAGTTTCTCACTGTTTGAACACTGAGGTTCAATTTCTCGGCAATCACGTGTGTAGAGCCTTCAGGCAGACTGGCCTTGATGCGTCTGAGCTCATTGAAAGTAATGGTCTTTGGCATGATAGTGTTGATTTTTATGATTTAGAAAAACTAGTGTAATTTAAAAATTTGCTATAAAGGTAGTGATTTTCTTTTAATGGAGAAAGAAAAAAGCGTTATTTTAGAAAAATATTTTCATGTTAGGTGGGTTCTATAAATTAATTGAGATGGATTTTGAATTTATGTCGAGCAGGTTTTTATTCAAAGTTGAAGAATAGTAGCGGGCTACATTTCAAGACCTATCAACGCTAGCAAATGCCCAGCATGTTTAAAATGGTGGCGTTACTGTCGAGGAATAACGTCATTATTGCAGCCAGTGCCGCCAGGAGTGCGACGTTGATGACAAGCGCATAAATCATCTGCCTTGACTCGCCATGAGTGAATGAAATGTCAAACCAGAGAGGGAATTTCCGTTTCAGGCGTTTTGTGATGTAATAGACTATGGCTGCTGCGGCAAGGCCGAGGACTGCTCCACACACAATGTCGCCAGGGTAGTGCACGCCCAGATAGATGCGGCTGTAGCACATGAGCGACGCCCATGCTATCATGCACCAGGTGAAGGCGCGGTTCTTGAACAAGAATGCGAGTAGCAGAGCAATGCCAAAACAGTTGGCGGCATGGCTAGAGACGAAGCCAAATTTTCCTCCTCGGTATCCGTTCACGATATGAATGGTGGCTTGCAGGTCGGGGTTGCGCGATGGTCGCAGCCTTCCCACAAGAGGCTTGATGATGCTTGCCGACACTTGGTCGGCAATGAGAATCACCACTCCCACAGCCAGCAATAGCGCCAGCATTTTTCGCCACCCTTTCTTCTTGTAAATCATCAAGAGCAGCATCAGTATCATGGGCAGCCAAGTGGCGATTACTGTCACCAGCGGCATGAGGTTGTCTAGAAATAGAGCGTTCCAACCATTGATGGTTGTAAAGATGCTCGCGTCAAATTGTTGTAAAGATTCCATTTTTCATTAGGAGTTTATAGGTGGAATGTGGAACGAATGAAGTAAGAAGTAAAGAAGTAAAAAGTAAGAAGTATGAAGTTTTAAGAACTTGTAGGGACAAGGCGTGCCTTGTCCGTGAAGTGCGACATCTACTATTGCCTCGTCAGCTTGTCCCTTGCTGGCTAAGCTAAATTTTTTCTAAGTCGGCTTTTTTCATCCAGCCAGTTTTGTTGCTTGTGGTCTCTATCATGTACCACATAGCAGCGTTGGCGCTTTTGTCATTGCTGATTGAGTCTATAATCTCGACTTTGGTACCACTAGGGAGTTTAAACTCCTCTTTCTCGCCATCGCGTGGCGACTTGTTGGCTGGTGCCTTATCGGTCATCACAATGGCATAGTGGGCTTTTGTGGTGTGGCGATACATGTAGATGGCGCTAGCCATTGCCAGCAACGCAATAATTCCCAGCACTATAGCTCCGAAGAACCCCGTTTTTTGCAGTGCTACGCCAGTAGCGATGCGGTAGCAAGCTATAGCAGCGAGCATGAGCACAAACATTGCCAGCGAAATCATTGCCCAAGTGTTGCTCGACAGGTGTCCCACCCATCCCGATATCAAGGTGGTAAAGTAGTTGGTGCCGCTAGTCTCGTTGATTTTGGACTTCTCGTTCACAAACTTGAGGTTAAATCGAGCGTCGTCATTGCCTGGATCGAGCTTGAGAGCTCGCTCGTAGTTGAGCACAGCGTGTGCTCGGTCGCCCAGGCGGTAGTAGGCGTTGCCCAGGTTGTAGCGCAACAGTGAAGACTCGCCGTCGCGCAATGCTCGCTCATACATCTGGGTGGCTTTCTTGAACTGTTTCTGCTCGAAAGCTGTGTTGCCTTGTGCTATATAGTCGATGCCGCTGGCTTGTGATGTCACGGCAGCAATCAATATTGTGAATAATATTATGAGTCGATGTTTCATTTGGTCGAGGTTTTAGGACGTTTCACTTTTTCTAGCTGGTCGATGAGCATGGCACACTTGTCATAAACGGTGGGCATGTCGCCGTCGTCGAGAGATGGGGCATATTGTGCAAACTCACAGGTCTCGAGCATGTGGAGGGTGTCGCCGATGTGCTGCTGTGAGAAGCCAAACTGCTCCATCTCTGTGGCGATGTTGTCTTTGCTAAGCTCTGAGACGGGAATAGTGAGCTTGTCGCTGAGGTAGCCCCATAGTGCAGTAAGCGTCTCGGTGTAGAAGCCGTTGGTGTCGTGGCTGTTGAGGCACTCTTGGGCCTTCTTGAGCCTGCGTTGTGCCACCTTGCTGGCGCGGCGGGTGCGCATGAGGTTAGTGTCGGCATGGGTCTTCTCAAGCTTGCGGTAAGCGGCAAGGCTTGCAATCGTAGCCAGTGTGAGGGCTGCAAAGATGAGCCAGTACCACCATTGTGAAATAAAGAAGTTCTGTCCCTTGCTTAGTGTTATCTGCTCGGTGCTGATGGGCCTAATGTCCATGTTGCGCAGCTTGTAGTGCTCTGAAGGTTTGCCCTCGCCTTTTTCCACCTTGAGCTTGCAACCGTTCACTTTGATGCTGTCGTATTGCTGAGTGCTGGTGTTGAAAAACACGAAATAGGTGCTTGGAATTTCAAAGTCTCCCACTTGCTGTGGAATGAAAGGGTACTCAAAAGTGACATCCCCGCTCATGTTGTCGCCATCGGGACTGAGGTTCACTTTGCTCTGGGGATCATAAACATCAAACTCGCGGGGCATCGCCACTGCTGGATTTTGGATGTACTTGAGGTTGCCGGTGCCACTGATGGTGATGCTGAAGGTGGCTGGCGCATAGGTCTTGAAGCTGTGAGGGTCAACCATCGCCCTGGCGGTGAACTCTCCCACAGCCCCGCTAAAGTTGGCGGGCTTGGGTTCTGGCAGAGGCTTGATGTTGACGCTTGCCGAGTTGCTCTTAACCTGGATGTCGATGGGCGAGGGTTGAGATATTTGCCCCAAAGGAGTGCTATACACGTCATATTGCACTAGCTGCACGTCGTAGTTGCCAGAGGTGATGGTGAGTTTTCCTGACTGTTGTGGGTAGAGGATGCACTTCTTGAGCACTGCGGTGTAGTATTTCTTGCCATTGACAGTCTCGAGTTGTGGCGAATTGTTGTTCACTGGCAGTTCCTCAATTAGGAAGCCGTTGAAGGTGGGTTGTTGTGTGCAGTGAAATCTCGACACGTTGTAGCGTGTATAGAGCTTGATGAGGCACACAACAGCCTCTTGCTCATAGACCACCTCTTTTGACATGCTCACTTTCACGAAGAAGTCGTTGGCATCCACGTCGTTGCCAGCAGTTTGATTCATGGGGTTAGTGAAGTCAGGGTCGTAGCTGGGCTGGACTGGACTACTGGGTTGTGAAGGATATTGGGGTGAGGGGTTGTGTGCTCCACTTGAGGGCACAATCTCGATGCTTGTGGCTCGTGTGGTGAGCCGCTTGCCATCGACTGTGATGGTTGCTGGAGCCAGTGTGTGCTTGCCAGGCGTCTCGGCCTCATAGAGCATGGTGAACACTTGTGAGTAGTTAGTAGAGGTCTTGCCATTAATTGATGTCATGCTCATGCTGGTTGATACCGATGGCCCGTAAAGTAGCCTGGCACCGTTGAGCTGTGGCAATGAGGGGTTAGTCCCCTCGGCGCCCTCAAGCACATATTCTACTCTGAATTTTCCTCCAACTTCTACTCTGGTAGGTGCTTGCACCCTGAAAGTGGCAGCGTGCGCCGCCATTGTAGCCAGTAGTATCGATAGCAATATGATGTGTTTTATCTTAGTCATTGTTGTCGTTCTATGTGAGATTTGTTTCAAGCATTACCACTTGTTGCGGCTCGACTGCCGCTCGCGTCGTTCTTGTCCACTGCCGGCATTATATATTTTTCTTTGCACGGCATCTTCCTTGTCTTGTGCGGCTTTGAGCACTTGCTGCATGTTTCTCTCATTCATTTTGATGCTTGCATCTTGCTGGTTGCCATTCTGCTGTTTTGGCTCAGCCGGTTTTTCTTGCCCTTTCTGTTGCTCCTGGTTTTGCTTGTCTTGATTTTGTTTCTCTTGGTCTTTATTGTCTTGATTCTGTTGTTCTTGATTCTGTTGTTCTTGATTCTGTTGGTCTTGATTCTGCTGGTCCTGATTCTGCTGGTCTTGATTTTGGTTGTTTTTGTCTTTGTCTTGCTGCTGTTGTTGCTCTTTAAGCTTTAGTTGTGCCATTCTCAGATTGTAGCGTGTGTCGTTGTCGCTAGGGTTGTGGCGTAGCGATTGCTTGTAGGCCTCAATGGCCTCGCTGTAGGCCTCGTTCTCATAATATAGGTTCCCCCTGTTGTGATGGGCCATGGCTATGAGAGTAGAGTCTTTTGTCAATGAGGGTACTGTCTCATAGAGTTTTAATGCACGAGCCGTCAAGTTGTTTTTGGTAGAATCGTTGTCGGCCGACTTCAGTTGCTTTGTGAGCGACAGCGCGAGGTTATAGGTGGCGGCAGACGAGTTAGGGTTCACCTGTGTGGCTTTGTTATACATTATCTCGGCCTCACGGTAATTGCCTTCATCATAGAGCTTGTTGCCGTCCTTGATGAGTTGTCGCTCTTCCTTGTTGTTGATAGTGGGGACGTATTTATCGTCCTTGCTGCATCCTTGAAGCAGCCCCATCGCCGAGCTTGCAATGGCAATGATTATCAATGATGTGATTATGTTATTCTTCATTGTGATCTTTGACCTTTCGTGTGAAAAAGTTTTTCTTGGCCAGCCATGGGTTCTTGCGGCTCAGCAGCAGCACGCTGGCTATGAGAAGCGCAAGCGCTATCCATGCAAAGACAGGAAATTGCTCGTCCTCACGGCTGTAGGTATATTGCGACATATTGGTTGTTGCCAGTTTTTTAAGTTGCTCATCAAGTACATTCACGGCGTCGGTGGCGTCGCCCTTGACAAAGATGCCCCCGCCAGCGTCGGCTATTTCTTTGGCTTGCTCCTCGTTGAAGCTTGTCATGGCAATGTTGCCGTTGTCGTCACGCATCCACCCATCTCCCTCGTTGGTGGGAATGGGCACTTCGTCGTCGCCAATTCCAATCACATTGACCTGGATGCCCTTCTTGCGTGCTTGCTTGGCAGCATCCTGTGCATCGCCCTCAAAGTTCTCGGCATCGGTGATGAGGATTATTGTTCGTGACACTTTCTCGTCTTGTGAGAAGGTGTGCATTGCCAGGTCGATGGCATCGCCAATGTTGGTTCCCTGCAGCGGTATCATGTCGGTGCTGATGTTGTTGAGGAACATCTTTGCGCTAGTGCCGTCGATGGTCATGGGCATCTGCATCATGGCTTTGCCAGCAAACACTACGAGCCCCACCTTGTCGTTGCGCAAATGGTCGATGAGTTTCTCCATCACCATTTTAGAGCGTTGCAGGCGTGAGATGCCATTTTGGGTGGATGTGCTGCTGGCGTTCATTGAGTTAGACACGTCCATAGCTATGACCACCTCGATACCCCTTACTTCTCCCATGACCTTCTCCATGGAGCCTGCTCGTGGCCTGGCAAGCATCACAATCACCACCGTGAGCAGTAGCAACACGATGATGAGTCTAGCCAGTGGTTTGCGGCTCGACACGTCGGGCATGAGCTCTTGCAGCAACTTCTCCTTGCCAAAGCGTGCCAAGTTGCGCTTGCGTGCCATCCTTGAGAGTAGGTATAGTCCCACAATCGCTGGAAGCAGAAACAGCAAGTAGAGAAACTCGGGATTTGCAAAACTGAACATGATATAATAGTGGTAATTTTTTTGTTCGTGACTAAAATTTATGGAATGGTTCGTAGCACGGTGTATCTTATCACTGCGCACAAGGTGAGAATGATGAGCAGTGCTAGAGCCCAGGGCTGATAGGCGTCGTCGAGATTGTTGTGCTGCTGCACGGCGATGCGCGACTTTTCGAGCTTGTCGATCTCGGCAAAGACGCTCTTGAGCACATTTTTGTTGGTTGCTCTGAAGTATTTCCCGCCAGTGATTTTTGCTATCTCCTTGAGCGAGTTCTCATCAATTTCAACCTTCATGTTCTCATAGCTCACTATGTGCCCTGTGAAGTCAAAGACGGGGAATGGAGCTGTGCCCATGGTGCCGATGCCTATGGTGTAGATTTTGATACCCTCTTTGCGAGCTATCTGTGCGGCAGTCTCGGGATATACCACGCCAGTGTTATTGCTGCCATCAGTGAGCAGGATGATACTCTTTGACTTGGCTTTGCCCTTGGTAAGGCGGTTGATGGCTGTGGCAATGCCGTCGCCCACGGCGGTGCCATCCTCGAGCGTGAAGTTCATGTCAATCTCCAGGCTGTTGATGCTGTTGACAAGGGTGGCAATGTCGGTGGTCATGGGAACCATAGTGAACGCCTCTCCAGCAAAGGCTACAAGACCAATGTTGTCGCTTGTGCGTCCACTCACGAAGTCGCTGGCCACCTCCTTGGCGGCAGCCAGTCGGTCGGGCTTGAAATCGCGAGCGAGCATGCTGCTGCTCACGTCGATAGAGAGCACGATGTCGGTGCCGTCAACATTCTTTTGCGACCACGAGTCGCTTGATAGTGGGCGGCACAAAATCACTACTAGGCAAGCCAGGGCAAGCATCTTCAGAGCAAAGAGCACATGACGCATCCACACCTTCCAGCTGGTGCCCACGCCATTGAAGGCGCTGGTGGTGGGTAGTTTCATGGTGGGGTCGCTCTTGCGATCCTTGAGCACGTGCCACACTGTGAGGGGAATAATCAGCAGCAAGAGCCACAGCAGGTGAGGGTGCATAAATTGCATGTTGCCTATCATTGCTCTATCTCCTCCTTTCTTGCAGCAGTGGCGCTGTCTTTGCTATCTTCTTTGCCTTCCTCAGCAACAGGAACGGGCTTAGTGTGCTCCACAAAGTTGAGAGTGCGCTGGAAGGCTATCTCATTGTCGTCGGCAAGGGTCTGCATCTTAGCAAATTTCACGAAGTCGGCAATCTCGAGCACTTCGCTCAGTTGCTCTTTCACTTGCAGGGCTTCTTCGTTGTGCTTGATTTGCTCCATGATCTCGCTCGATGTCATCTCCACGGCGTTGATGCCAAAACGCCTATCGATATACACACGCAGTATATCGGTCAGCTGTGAGTAGTATTCCTTGTGCTGCCCATTTTGCCACAGTTGCCGGCTCTTGAGGTTGTTGAGTGCGAGAATCGCTTCCTCGTAGGGTGGCAACCGTTTCTTCTCGGGTTTGAATGGGTTGATGCCCTTCTTTACCCACTTGAAATAGGCAAATATGGCAAAGGCAATCATCGCTAGCGCAATGAGCCATGCCCACCAGTAGCGGGCTATGATATTGGGGATGTAGTCAATCAATTTGAACGGCACGCCCACGATGGGTTTGTAGTCTTTTATCTCACCTTTTGCATCAACTTTTATGGAGTCAACGACTAGATGTTCCTTGTTGCTAACTATGGTGTCGCCACTCACTAAGCACTTGACAGGTGGCAGGTCGTGTTCTCCTGGCTCAAAAGGTTGCAGGGTGATGACCTGTGTCATCTCCTGGCGATTGTTGTCGAGCGGGCGGGTCTGTGTCTTGCTGCGTTTCACGATGTCGATATCGCCCAGCGTTGCGGAGTCGGTGCCTAGGATGATGCCTGTGCTGCCGGCATCACTAACGATGTTGATGTGCAGTTTCACTGTCTTGCCCATCATCACCCTTGCCGAGTCTAGCTTGACGCTGACGATGGTGTTGCCAGCACGAGAAGTCATGGTTGGCACACAGAGCAAAGCCAGTAGCAAGATGCAATATGTTAGTTTTCGTGTCATTGAAAAAATGCGGTAGATAGTGTGTGTCATAAAGAAAAATCATCCGCGGCGCTTGAAGAGTGCCATCAGTGCCTTGGCATAGTCTTCGTCGGTGGCCACTTGAGCGATGTCAACGTTGCTGTGCTGCATGATGCTGGCCATGGCCTGTTGGCGCTCATACCACCAGCGGTCGTAGGCCTGTCGCACACGGCTGCTGCTGGTATCTACCCATCGCTCGGCACCAGTCTCGGCATCGGTCACTTTCATTAGTCCCACGTTGGGCAGTTGTGTCTCACGCTTGTCATAGACCTGCACGGCAATCACGTCGTGCTTGTGGTTGGCAATCGAGAGGCTCTTATTGTAGTCCTTCTCGTCGAGGAAATCGCTGATTAAGAATGCTGTGCAGCGTTTTTTCAAGGCACTGGTCATGTATTCAAGTGCCAGATTGATGTCGGTGCCTTTGCTCATGGCTTGATAGTTGAGCAGTTTGCTTATGATCAGCAAAATGTGCTTCTTTCCCTTCTTGGGAGGGATGAAATATTCTATCTTGTCGCTGAAGAGCAGCAACCCCACCTTGTCGTTGTTCTCGATAGCCGAGAAAGCGATTGTTGCCGCTATCTCGGTCATCATGTCGCGCTTCATCTCGCCAAGAGCGCCAAAGTCCTTGCTGCCGCTCACATCTACAACGAGCATCACGGTGAGCTCGCGTTCTTCCTCATAAACCTTGACGTAAGGGCGGTTCTGTCGCGCAGTGACGTTCCAGTCGATGTCGCGCACGTCGTCGCCATACTGATACTCGCGCACCTCGCTGAAGGTCATACCTCGGCCCTTAAAAGCCGAGTGATACTCTCCGGCAAAGATGTTTTGAGACAGCCCTTTGGCCTTAATCTCAATCTTGCGGACTTTTTTTAGCAATTCATTCCGTTCCATCTAACGAATCTAGCCTCACACATGAAAATAGTTTGTTACAAAAATGCCTTGCATTAGGTCGCAGCCTATTGTGCATTAATTAAGGCACTGCAATCTTGTCGAGGATGTTGCTTATAATCTCGTCGGCGGTGATGTTGTTAGCCTCGGCCTCGTAGGTGAGTCCCAGGCGGTGGCGCATCACGTCGTGGCACACGGCGCGCACGTCCTCGGGGATGACATAGCCACGTCCACGCAGGAAGGCGTAGGCCCTTGCTGCCAGAGCCATGCTGATAGAAGCACGTGGCGAAGCGCCAAATGAAATGATGCTCTTGAGGTCGTTCAAAGCATAGTCTTCGGGGAAGCGGGTGGCAAAGACGATGTCAACGATGTAGCGCTCAATCTTCTCGTCGATATAGATTTGCCGCACCACGTCGCGCACGTCAACGATGTCGGCAGGTGTCACCATGGGTCTTACCTCATGGCGGGTGTTGTCGATGTTCATCTTGATGATGTCTTTCTCCTCTTGACGGTTAGGATAGCCTATCACCACCTTCATCAAGAAACGGTCAACCTGGGCCTCGGGTAGGGGATAGGTGCCTTCTTGCTCAATGGGGTTTTGAGTGGCCATCACCAGGAAGGGGTCGTCGAGGGCAAAGGTGTTGTCGCCTATGGTCACTTGACGCTCCTGCATGGCTTCGAGCAGCGCGCTCTGCACCTTGGCAGGAGCACGATTTATCTCGTCGGCAAGGATGAAGTTGGCAAACACTGGTCCGCGTTTCACCTCAAATTTCTCCTTCTGTATGCTATAGACCATGGTGCCTATCACGTCGGCTGGCAGCAGGTCGGGGGTAAACTGGATGCGGCTGTATTTTGCATCTATCAGTTGCGACAGAGTCTTGATGGCCAGTGTCTTGGCAAGTCCTGGCACGCCCTCGAGCAGCACGTGACCGTTGGCAAGCAGTGCTATCAGTAACGAATCTACCAGGTGCTTCTGTCCCACGATAGTTTGGTTCATACCTTGCGTGATTGCGCTCACGAAATTACTCTTTGTAGCGATAATCTCATTCAGTTCGCGAATGTTGACTGATTCACTCATAGTGTGTGTTGTTTATGTTGGTTTGATTTTTTGTTGCAAAATTATCATTTTGATGTTTACCATAACTCATCTTGCACGTTAATTAATTATATATTTGAGTTAGAAATGTTAAATTAAGCACTTTTTTAACTTAAGAAACTTTTTTTGAAACTATCCCTCTTCAGATTTTAGTGGCATCCACCATGGGCTGCCCATTAGCTACTGGAGTGTGGGTGCCGGGACTAGCTCATAGGTCTGCCTCCGGTTGGCGCTATGCCTAAGTGGGGGGTAAATAGTTACGTTCAATGAATATACCTCCTCTAAATGTCACTATTTTTTTAGACATTTAAAGGAGGTGTCAGTAAATAAAGTGCCTATAAAAATTAAGAGGAAACTAAGGCTTTTATCTTAATTCAATCTTTAATTGGCAGTTGACGTTTTTATTTCAAATCGTCGGGGGTGATGTCGAAACTCATGAACTCCTCACCAGTGGCCTTGCTGACATATTTCACGGTGATGGTAGCGCCCTTGCTCTTGATAGTGGCGTCGCTCGATTTCGTGCTTTTTTTGAACTCATCAACGAATTTTTGGAATTCGGTGGCCACGTCAAAGTCCTCCTCTTTTTGTCCAGCTTTGAGCTCTACCTCCTTGACCATCGTCACGGTGTTGGTAGCAGCGTCATAAGTGTAGTCGGCATCGGGATTGGCGTGCTCTTCGGTGACGGCCTTGTTGAGCTCGTTGACGGTTTCTTGTGAGGGTGGGGCGGTGGCATCGTCGCCAGTAGTGCTTGTGGCAGCGGTGGTGTGGTTGCTGGCACTTGAGCTTGTGCTCTGGGGTGTGTTCTTGCAGCTGGTGAAGGCAATCGCCAGCATGATGCCAAGAAGTAGTGTTATCTTTTTCATGAGAGTGTTTTTGTTGCTGTTATAAATCGGTTGTTGCCATTAAAATCGTTGTGAATGTGTATGTTGCTTAAACCAGCCTGTCTCAAAATGTCGCTCACTTGCTGAGCCATGGCGCGGTTTATTTCCAGGTAGAGGCGGCCACCATTCTTCAAGGAGCGGCTGGCGTAGGCGGCGATGGGGCGATAAAAGAGCATGGGGTCGTCGTTGGGGACGAAGAGTGCGCTGTGTGGCTCATAGTCGAGAACGTTGCGCTCCATGGCGGCTTTTTCCTGCTCGGTGATGTAGGGCGGGTTGCTCACAATGATGTCCCACACCTCGCTCGGCGGGCGGCAGGTGAGGATGTCTTGCTCAATGAATTTCACGCGCGTCTTGAGTGCAGTGGCGTTTTGCCGAGCCACGGCAAGGGCGTCAGGGCTAATGTCGGTGGCACTGACTTGTGCAAACTTTAGGGCCCTGGCCAGCGAGATAGCGATGCATCCGCTGCCAGTGCCAATGTCGAGCACTGCGAGGTCGCTGCCGGGGTTCTCGTCAACAATCATGTCAACGAGTTGCTCGGTCTCGGGGCGGGGAATGAGTGTGGCGGGCGTCACGGCAAAGCTGTGACCGTGAAAACGGGCTTTGCCCAGGATGTACTGTAAAGGCTCATGCTGCTTGAGGCGCGCGATGATGCTAGCGAGGCGGCTGTCGAAAAACTCGGGCAACTGCTCGCCATCGCGCATCACTATATCAACAGGTTGCCACAGCAGCACGTCCTCAAAGATTATGCGGGTCATACCCTCTATCTCGCGGCTGTCGTAGCAACCGCTAAGCTCGCTGCGTAGTTGCAAAATTGCTTCTCGTGTTGTCATTTTTCTTGCGTTTTAGCCCACGAAAGTAGAAAAAATATTCAAAATGTGAATAAAAAAATGCGAGAAAAATTGTTTTTTGGAGAATTGTGTTTAACTTTGCAAAAAAAACACAAGAAACACAAAACACCATAAGATATAATGCTACACTTACCACTTGATAAACTCAGTGACCAGCCCACTCCGTTCTATTTTTACGACCTGCAACTGCTGCATGACACACTCGCCGCCGTGAAAAATCAAATAGATGGCTACCCCTTTAGAGTTCACTATGCTTTAAAAGCTAATGGTAACGCGGTGATACTTAATGAGATTTCTAGCAGTGGCTTTGGTGCCGACTTAGTGAGTGGTGGTGAGCTTAGTGCTGCTCTAGCAGCGGGATTTAAGGCTCAGGATATTACGTTCTCGGGTGTAGGTAAGACCGATGAAGAAATTATCGCGGGTATTTCGAGTCACATTTGTTGCTTCAACGTAGAGAGCGTGCCCGAGCTTGAAGTAATTAATGCTTTAGCTGGCAACATGGGCATGAAGGCTGCTGTTGCACTGCGAGTAAACCCCGACATCGACGCTCACACTCACCGCTACATCACCACGGGCACCGTTCATGACAAGTTTGGCATTGAGCTTGAGGCTCTGCCGCAAGTGGCAAAGATGGTGTGCGAGATGCCTAATGTAAACTTGCGTGGGTTGCATTTCCACATAGGATCACAAATCACCGATATGTCCCCCTATGAGATGCTGTGTGAGAGGGTGAATCTTCTTCAGGAAGCCTTCGAGCAGCAGGGTATTACACTAGAAATTATAAATGTGGGGGGCGGACTTGGAGTAAATTATGACAACCCCAGCGAGAATTTAATCCCCGATTTTGAGCGATATTTCAATGTGTTCAAGCGTGGGCTCAAGCTGCGCAAAGGGCAGCAAGTGCATTTCGAGCTAGGGCGATCCTTAGTGGCACAGTGCGGCACTTTGATAAGTAAAGTGCTATATGTCAAAGAGAATAGAGACAAGAAATTTGTCATCCTCGACGCAGGCATGACCGACCTCATTCGCCCGGCACTCTATCAGGCTTATCACAAAATTGAGAACCTCACTTCGCAGGCATTGGCAACTGAGACCTACGACGTGGTGGGACCAGTGTGTGAGTCGAGCGATGTGTTTGCTCGCGACCAAGAGCTGCCCATCACACACAGGGGCGACATCATAGCATTGCGCACCGCAGGCGCCTACGGCGAGTCGATGGCGAGCCGCTACAACATGCGACGGCTGCCCGCCACACTCTTCAGCGAGAAAAAATGAGAAAATGTGGTCATAACCATTTTCTCATTTTTTCCTAATCACTCGATTGTTTCTACTAGGAAAGTCACAGGCCTGAAGCCGTCATTGCAGGAAATCATGGCGCTGTGGGGATTCTTCATCCATCCGTCGAAGAAGTTGCCACCGCCTTGTGCAAGGTCTCTCACCCAGGGTAGCAGAGTGTCCCATGCACTGTCGCACATGCCGCTTGGCTGCTGGCAGTTCTTCACGATGAATGTCTTGCCCAGGGTCATGTCGCACGCGTGCTCGATGGGGTTCTCATATCGCTCCATCAGGTCGCTATAGCACGCCATGCGCATCACTGTTATCTTAATCTTCTTCATGTCATTGAGGTCATGTTGCGCAAAGTTAATATTTTTTGCCAAGAAAATAGAGTAGATTGTGAAAAAAGTGATACCTTTGCGCATCATGAGGCATTTTTTTGTAATATTAATTCTATTATTGGGAGGGTCATGCTATGCTCAAGAGGTGGATACATTGGCTTTGTTTGACCCCAATGATGTGTTTGTCGTTGAGGAAGACGTTGCTCAGCAGCAGCTCTTGGCGGCATGCCAGGTGGTGGCGGGGGAGTGGCAATACAGCAAGCCCTACGTTCATGCCGATGGCGCATCGGTGATGGGTAAGCTGGGCAAACCTATCGCTAAAAGCAAAATCAAGAAAGGTCTCGACAAGGCCTATAAGAAACTGAAAATCAACAAGCGCTGGAGCTCGATGACGCTCACTGGCGACGGCCAGTGGACGATGCGGGTGCTGGGGCTCTCCTTTGGCGGCAGTTATGCCTACGACCCCGAGCAAGAGCAGCTCACCCTGCGATGGCATGGCATCCCGCTCAAGTCGCACACCCACCGCGACGGCAAGAAGCTATACATCGCCTTCGACATGGACCGCCTGCTGGTGGTGCTCAGCTTCATCAGTGGCATGAGCAGCAGTGAGACCCTCAAGTCGCTCTCGTTCTTGAGCCAGAACTTCCGCAACGTGATGGTGGGCTTTGAGATGAAAGAGCTAAAGTGATGCGGAAATCTCACCTCTTAGTAACTCCCATTGACTCCTGTGTGGCTAATGGTAGCAAGCAGAATTAGTGTCAATAGGGAGGCATTTTCCACACATTATATAAAAAAAGAAATCCCTGACTCAACGTCGGGGATTGCTTAACTAATTAACTTTCTAATACCATTAACATAAACCTTAAAACAATGAAAAGTATCGTCTCACGACGACATAGATTTCATAACCTTAAAAAACTAATACCATGAAAACTGATGCAAAGATATAGCATTTTGTGTTATAAAACATAATTTTCAAGCAGAAATCTTCAAAATTTAACATCTTTTAATAAAAAGTGCGCAAATCTACCTACTTCTTGGCTTAAAATCCTCCCCACTCTGGCACTACAATGTGGATCACACTCCCAAAACCATAGACTAAAAAACTCACAACAGATAACTGCCAACTGAAAACTTTTATCTAACTTTGCACTTTGTTTACAAGTGACCATTTATGGCAAGGAGCTACAGACAATTATCTATAACACTGCTGGCGCTGATAGCGGCGCTAGTGATTGGGGCGTGCTCATCTACTAAACACGTGCCCGACGGCAAGCTCCTGCTCGACAAGACAAAAATCAACATCCTCGACAAGGACAACATTAATGGCGTGACACCACAGGAACTTGTCAACTACCTGCGGCAGACCGAGAACCACAAGGTGCTGGGAGGCTTCAAGCTGCAGCTTGCCATCTACAACCTCTCGGGGAAAGATTCCACCAAGTGGTTCAACCGATGGATACGCCGTGTGGGCTCTCCACCAGTCATCTACGACTCCACACTCACCATGGCTAGTGTCAACCAGCTGCAACGAGCTCTCATCAACAAGGGCTTCCTCAAGAACGAAGTTACAAGCGACGTGAAACTACTGCCCGAGAAGAAAAAGGCACAAGTGACCTACAACGTCACCCTTAACGAGCCTTACACCATTCGCTCAATCAAGTATGATATTCCGAGCGACAGCCTGCGTAGCATCATCCTGGGCGACACCACCAACTTCCCCATCAAGGCACAATCGCTTCTTGACCACAACAAGCTCGATGCCGAGCGCGAGCTGATAGTGCAGCGCATGCGCAACAACGGTTACTATGCCTTCAACAAGAGCTACATCACATTTCTTGCCGACACCGCTGCCGGCTCGCGTGAGGTGGACCTCACCTTGACACTGAGCGACGCGATACAAGAGCTGCCACACATCCCCAAAACCGACACTCATCGCCAGTTCTATGTGCGAAATGTGGTGTTCGTCACCAACTACGACGCGGTGACCATGCAAAACGGCTTCTATGGCGACACCGTCACTTACAACGGCATCACCATGCTCTATGGCGAAGATAAGTACATCGACAAGCAAGTCCTGTACGAGAGCTGCTTCATCAGGCCCAACCAGCTCTATAATGCCAGCGACGTGGACCGCACCTACAAAGCCCTTGGCAGGCTGGGTATTATTAAGTTTATTAACATCGACATGAGACCCTTTATGGACGTGGCTGGCGACCTGTGGGTGGATGCCTACATCCTCCTCAACCGCGACAAGTCGCAAACCATCTCCTTCTCGCTCGAAGGCACCAACAGCGAGGGAGACCTGGGATTTGGCATCGGTGCCGACTACCAGCACCGCAACATCTTTAAAGGCTCCGAAGTGCTAAATGTGAAGTTTAAAGCCTCCTACGAGAGCCTTTCGGGTGACTTGAGCGGACTCATCAACGACAACTACAGCGAGTACTCTGGCGACGTGGGTATCACATTTCCAAAATTCAAGATGCCCTTCCTGCGCGAGAGCTTCAAGCGACGCATCCAAGCCTCTACCGAGTTCATGACAAGCTTCAACTACCAAGAACGCCCCGAATACACACGCATCATTGCCGGAGCAGGATGGAAATATATATGGAGCGAGCGCAACAACCAGATGCGCCACACGTTCAACCTCATCGACATCAGCTACATTTTCCTGCCTAAGAGCAAAATCAACTTCCTCGACAGCATCACTAATCCGCTGCTAAGATACTCCTACGAGAACCACCTCATCATGCGCATGGGCTACACTTTCTACAAAACCAACAAGCAACTTGCTAACCCATTAACCACGGTGTTCCAGGACAACATCTACACCATTCGCGCATCGGCCGAGACCGCAGGAAATGTGCTCTACGGCATCTCGCACCTGATAGGACAGAAACACGAAGCCGACGATAGCTACAAGGTCTTCGGCACTAGATATTCGCAGTATATAAAGTTAGATGGCGATTTTGCCCTCACACACTATATCAACCAGCGTAGCTCAATAGCCTTGCACGCAGGCTTTGGCATAGCTGTCCCCTATGGCAACAGCACTGTACTTCCCTTCGAGAAACGATTCTACTCTGGTGGTGCTAACAGTGTGCGAGGGTGGGGAGTGCGCACACTGGGCCCTGGCAGCTTCGACGGCAAGAAGTCGCAAAATAGCTTCATCTACCAGTGCGGTGACATCAGGCTCGACCTCAACATCGAGTACCGGTGCAAGCTGTTCTGGGTGCTCGAGCTGGGAGCTTTCATCGACTGTGGCAACGTGTGGACCATTAGAGAATATGAGAACCAACCTGGGGGAGTATTCAAATTCAACAAATTCTACGAGCAGCTCGCACTCTCCTACGGGCTGGGACTCCGCATGGACTTCACCTACTTCTTAATGCGCTTCGACATGGGCATGAAGGCTCACAACCCAGCCTCTGGACAAGAACACTGGCCACTGCTCTCACCAAATTTCAAGCGCGACGCCGAGTTTCACTTCTCAATAGGATACCCATTCTAAATTAAGTGATGAAAAATATACAGCTTAGAGATCAGGAACAAACTAAAGAAACAATAAAGCATAATGAAAAAACTAGCAATATTTGACCTCGACGGCACACTGCTCAACACGATTAAAGACTTGGGCGAAGCCGCCAACTATGCCCTCGACCGGCATGGATTCCACACTCATAGCATCGCATCTTACCCCTTCTTCGTGGGCAACGGAGTGAGGAGGCTCATAGAGAGAGTGCTGCCCGAGGACGCACGCAAGCAAGACTCGGTAGTAGAAGCCATGCTCAAAGATTTTAAGGAATACTACGACCAAAATAACACCAAGCTCACAAAACCCTACGACGGCATTCCCGAACTCCTGCTCGAGCTGCAAGCACGCGGCGTGAAACTCGCCGTGGCAAGCAACAAATACCAAAGCGCCACAACCACCATCATCAACCACTTCTTCCCAACAATCGAGTGGCTCGCAGTAGAAGGCCAGCAAGAGGGAATACCAGTGAAACCCGACCCCTCCATCATCTTTATGATTCTAGCTAAAGCTGGCATCGCCAAGAAAGACACCATCTACATTGGCGACTCGGGACTCGACATGGAAGCGGCACGACGAGCCTGCATCGACTCAATAGGAGTAACATGGGGATTTCGACCCGAAAAAGAACTCAAAGAGAATCATGCCAACGTCATCATCAACAAGCCACAAGACATCCTTCCTATTATCGAAGACGGAATACCACTCTAAGAGTTAGGATTTCATAGATCAGATACTCTTTAAAAAGTATAATAGACGGCGAATTACGCGAATTAAACTAATTTTTAGCTGCTGAAAAAATTGATAAGAACCCCGAAAGATAGACAAAAAACTTTTGGGGTGCACTTCAAATCCGTGCTTTTTTTATTTTGCTTATTATTGGGACGTTATACTGAGATATGGACTTTGTAAACTGGACTCTAGATTAGAGTTTAGAAATGAGGGTTTGCATTTTTGATTTTTCGGCTCAAAGATTTGATATTTAGATATGACCTAATTACACTTTCTCTTTTTAATCACTTAGCGCTGCACACGATTAGCCCGCGAAAGTTGAAGTGTTATAATTTTTTTCTTTGAAAAAAGTCGCAAAACTCTTGCACATCTCAAAAAATGGCAGTAACTTTGCATCGCTTTTCCAAAAAAGCACGGGTGCTTAGCTCAGCTGGTTCAGAGCATCTGCCTTACAAGCAGAGGGTCGGCGGTTCGAATCCGTCAGCACCCACCCAAAATTAAATCGCTGATAGTAATTTGATTAATTCAAGACTATCAGCGATTTTCTCTTATAAATGACCCTTGCGAGCCGTTAAAAAAAATGGCAACTATGCACTCTTTTTCCTATGTTTTCATTCTTTTTTTGTGAAATGATTGCTCATTTGATTGCTCATTTTTCTGTGCAATCTGAAATGAAAACAGCGATAAAGTCGCAAGTGCCTCTATTCTTATTATGGCAAGTACCAGGATTTTTTTAGATGACCGGAGAACAAAACCAGGCAAACCCAGTGTTTTGAAAATTGCAATCGCCCATAGGCATAAGACTGTCTATGTGTCACTCAACTCAAAGATTTTTACCCATCAGTGGGATTGCAAAAAGTTGAAGGTGATTAATCACCCAGAGCAGATGAAGCTTAATGTATACATCTCAGGTGTTAAGCAAAAGGTTGATTATGGAATCCTCTCACTAGTTAGTGAAGGGAAAATCGCTTCAATGACAGCTGTTGACATCAAGAAGCATATTGACCAGCTTATACATCCTGAAAAGGCGAAAAAGGAAAAAGAAATCACTGAGAACAAGAATCTTTTCTCAACAAGGTTTTTGAAATACGCTGACAGCAAACAACCAAGTACCCGCAAAATCTATATGCACACTTATTCACGGATGGAGATCTTTGAGGGTGAGCATCTTTCCACACTAAAGTTCGAAGACATAACCAAAGATTGGCTTACTTCGTTTGAGAAATTCTTGTCTGAGACATCACCTTCGCAAAATGCCAGAAACATTCATTTCCGCAACATCCGTGCTGTTTTCAATGAAGCTATTGATGAGGATATTACAACCGCTTATCCTTTCAGACGTTTTAAGATTCGTCCAGTGGCAACTGCAAAACGCAATTTAAAAGTTGAGGATTTGAGGATGCTAATCAATTATCCTTGCGAAAAGTATGCACAGAAGTATCTAGACATGTTCATGCTGATGTTCATGCTTATAGGAATCAACAGCATTGATCTCTGTCACCTTAAAGAGATTTCCAATGGCAGAATCAACTACCATCGAGCAAAGACTAAACGCTTATATTCCATCAAAGTAGAGAAGGAAGCGATGGAAATCATAGAAAAATATAGAGGCAAGAATTGGTTGCTTAACATCCTGGATGGATATAAAGACTACCATGACTTTACCAAGCACATGAACAATGCCTTGAAGAATATTGGTCCGTTAAAACGCAGTGGATTGGGTGGGAAGAAAGAGCGAAAGCCGTTATTTCCAAATATCTCATCATATTGGGCACGTCACTCATGGGCGACAATAGCAGCCAGTCTGGACATACCACGTGACACCATAGCCCATGCTTTGGGACACGGTGGAAACACTGTCACAGACATCTATATAGACTTTGACCAGCAAAAAGTGGATGACGCAAATCGTAAAGTGCTTGATTGGGTTCTATACGAAAAGAAGTAAACTCTCAACTATGCAGAAAAGGCTGTACTTAAATCAAAAAAGTGCAGCCTTTTTTTGCAAACAATAGGTGATGGAATCAGTGATGGAGTTTGTGATGTTATGTGCGATGTTGTATGTGACGCATAATGTGATGTTGTCTGTGCTTCTATATTAATTTAAGGTGGTGGAATTGGTGATGGTATTAGCGATGTTCTTTGTGATGCATATAATGATGTTGTATGTGAAGCAACAAGTTTAAAATATAACAAAAAGAGACCACATTTTTGCAGTCTCAAGGTGTTAGAAATAATGATGTAATAAGTGGGGGCCTTATATTACCTTATAAAATTCCCCTTTCAAGAGATTTGACATCCCATCTTCATTGAACGTGGCTGAGACCTTTAGACATAGGTATTTCTTGCCGTCGATGAAGAAGGTTGAGCGGACGTTGGGGATTTCCTTTGCTAAAAATGAGAACTGGTATTTCTTCTTTCGGTCGATGTTAGTGAACGAGGTTCGCTCCACTCCCTGTCCGTATGCCTGGTTGTTGATGCGCAGCGAGAAGGGATGGTTTGCATATATAGCTCTCCATGTTATTGTCAGCGTTCCTTGTGGTGAGTCGGTGTTCTGTGTCACATAAGAGTAATCCGTGTCAT
>ONJX01000058.1 GCA_900318255.1 uncultured Prevotellaceae bacterium
TTGCCCTTGAAAAGTAAGCCTCTGTTTTGTCTCTTACCTTTTTTCCGTTAAATGTCAATTGATTACGGTGTAAATAAAAACTTTTACCGGACACTAATAATTCGTTTAATTCGTGTGCTGTTTTTTAAAGTGGACTCAGTGATTTATTCAAAAAGTTGCGAGCGGAGCTCGTCAAAGAGCTTGCTTACAAAAAAACATCGCCACCGCTCCCAAGAGCAGTGGCGATAATGATATAGTTTATCGCTAAAGAGTTCACACTCATTGACCTTAGCCAGAACTCACAACTGTGAACTCTTAACTGTGAACTCTTAACTACCAAATGATGGTGCGGTCTTTCTCATCCATCCACATCTTGGCACCAGGCTTGATGTCGAAGGCCTTGAAGAAGGTGTCGATGTTGCGCAGAGTGGCGTTCACGCGGTACTCACCCAGCGAGTGGGGGTCGCTCTTGGTCTGCATGTAGGCAGCCTCGGGAGTAATGTTCTCGGCCCAGATGCGGCCATAGCTCAAGTAGAAACGCTGCTCGGGGGTGAAGCCGTCAATCTTCTTGCCCTCCTGAGCCTGTTGGGTCTTCATGAAGGCGTCGTAGGCGATGCGCAGGCCGCCCTGGTCGGCGATGTTCTCGCCCAGGGTGAGGTGGCCGTTGGCGTGCTCGCCATTACCCAGGTCTATAGCGTCGAACTGCGCAGCGAGCTTCTCGGCAGCTGCATTAAATTTCTCGGCATCCTCCTCGGTCCACCAGTCGGTCATGTTGCCCTGGTAGTCGAAGGTGCGACCCTGGTCGTCAAAGCCGTGGGTCATCTCGTGGCCAATCACCACGCCAATGGCGCCATAGTTGGTGGCATCGTCGGCCTTGGGGTCAAAGAATGGAGCTTGCAGGATGGCAGCGGGGAACACGATCTCATTGTTCAGGGGGTTATAGTAGGCGTTAACAGTCTGTGGCGTCATCTCCCACTCCTCGCGGTCAACTGGCTTGCCATACTTCTCAAGATTGCGCTTAGTGCTCCACAGCGAGGCAGCCTTCATGTTATCGTAGAGGGTCTTGCTGGGGTCAACTTCGAGCTTGCTGTAGTCTTTCCACTTGTCGGGGTAGCCCACCTTCACAGTAAACGAGTTGAGCTTAACAAGAGCGTTAACCTTAGTCTGGTCGCTCATCCAGTCGAGGCCGGCAATGCGCTCGGCAAGAGCTTTACGCAGGTCGCCAATGAGCTTGACCATCTTGTCCTTGCTGTCGCCGGCAAAGTATTTCTGCACATAGAGCTGGCCCACAGCCTCGCCCATCACGCCATTAGGAACGCTCATGCAGCGTTTCCAGCGAGCCTGGCGCTCTTTCTGTCCGCTCAGGGTGCGACCGTAGAAGTCAAAACTGGTCTCGCCCACCTCATCGCTCTGTGAGCCTGCCGCGCCAGCAATAATCATGCCAGCCACATAGTCCTTGATTTCCTGGTCTTTGAGGGTGGTCATCAGGTTGTTGGCAACAGCCATCACCTTTGGCTGCTCAAGAATCACGGTGCCTATGTTCTTCACGCCCATAAGCTCAAAGTAGCGGGCCCAGTCGATGGCGGGATAGTCGGCCTGCAGCTGGGCGATGGTGCGCACGTTATAGAGCTTAGAGATGTCGCGCTGCTCGGCACGGGTCATGCTAGCCTCGGCAAACTTATACTCAATGTTGTAGATAGTCTTAGCCGCACGTTGAGCATCTTTCTTCTTGTAGCCGGCGAGCATGAACATCTTGACGAGATACTCATTGTACTTCTGCTGAATCTTCTTGCTATCGGCATCGGTCTTGAGGTAATAGTCACGGTCGGGCAAGCTCATCGAGCCGGCGCTCAAGTACATTGTGTTGATAGCGCTGTTGGCAAGGTCGGCCTCAACGCCAATGCCAAAGAACGGATTACCCAAGTTCATGTGCTGATAGGCAATGAACTCGGTGAGCTGCTTGCGGTTGAAGTTCTTGAGGTCGGCAAGGTCCTTCTGGATGGGCTGAGTGCCATCGGCATTGCGGCGCACACTGTCCATAGCCAGAGCATAGAGGTCGGTAACCTTCTGACCATTACTGCCCTTGGCATGACGCTCATTGGCGAGGTTGTCAAAGAGCTCCTTGAGCTGGTCGCGATTTCTCTCGGCAAGCTCGTTAAACACGCCAAAGCTTGGATACTCAGGCTTCAGCGGGTTGGCCTTCATCCAGCCACCACCAGCATACTGATAAAAGTTATCACCAGGATTCACTGTCACATCCATGTCGGCACGGTTCAAGCCGTGCTTCTCGTTCTGCGCGCTCACACCCAGGCAAGGCAGCAGAGCCACCGCCAGAACAAGCATCTTCTTAACTGTTGTCATAACGAAATATTGTTTTATAGTTAATTGATATAGTTTTTTAAGCTATTATAAATCACACTGCAAAAGTAATGATAATTGCCGAAACAAGTATAATTTTAACTCACATTCTTTATATATTAGACGCAACATCACGGGCAAAAACTACACCGAAAGCACACTTTTTTGAAAAACAACAATATTGTCCTAAATATTTTTTCAAAAAAGAAATAAGAGGGATTGATTCAAGGTAGAAAATTACTACCTTAGTAGTGCGAAAAAACCACCCCTCTTAT
>ONJX01000039.1 GCA_900318255.1 uncultured Prevotellaceae bacterium
TGGCGCTCAAGACATTGGCAGCTCGCTCGACAACTACATGGACAACGCCGGCTGGACAGGCTCTAAGGTCTATGAGGCCATTGGCGCCGCCCGCCTGGGTACTGGCTCATCGACTGGCAACCTCACCTCTCCAGCCCTGACGCTTACCGAGAACAAGGTGACAGTGTCGTTCAAGGCAAAGACTTATAACAACGACACCAACGTCAACTTCAAGATCTCGTGCGGCAACGCAAGCGAGACCGTGACGCTGCCCGGCAACACCGATGCCACCTACACCGTAGCCCTCGACTGCACCCCTGGCGCTGACCAGAAGATTAAGCTCGAGACCGTGGCCAATGGCAAGCGTGTGGTAATCTCCAGCATCCACATCATCGATGGCGACCGTGCCGGCGCAGCCAAGTCTATCGACTTCGACGGCGTTACCTTCACCGGCATCACTGCCAACAGCTACAAGGTTGCCAACCTCGACCCTGCCACCACCTACTTCTATGACGTGAAGGCAGTGTTTGGCACTAAGCAGAGCAACTGGTCTAACAAGATTATGGTTACCACCCTTGGCGGTGGCATCTATGGCGACGTGAACTGCGACGGCGAGGTTACCACAGTTGACATCACCTGCCTCTACAACTACCTGCTCAATGGCGACGAGACCTACCTCGCCACCAGCGACGTGGATGGCGACGGCGAGATCACCACTGTTGACATCACTTGCATCTACAACATCCTGCTCTCAGCTAAGAAGTAAGGCTCGTAGTGTAGCATAAATACAATAGAAGCGCTCTAACATCAGAGCGCTTCTGTTGTGTTTATGCCGTAGGAGCAGTGCTAAGGCTGGGCAATGAGTTTAAATATAAGAGTGACTGCCAGATGAAAGTTCTCTGGCAGTCACTTGTGATTGATAAAAAGGGAAATATGTAAAACTTATTTCATTGCATTGATGATGCGGCGGGTGGCTTCTTCCACCACCGAGCGCTGGGTGGCGAGGTTGATGCGGATGAAGCCATTGCCGGCTTTGCCATACATGATGCCGTCGTTGACCATCACCTTGCCGTCGTCGAGAATCTTCTTGGTAACCTCGGCGCTGGTCATGCCAGTGGGAGTGACATCAATCCATGCCAGATAGGAGCCCTCCATGGGCGTGATGTGGAAGGCTGGCAGCTCTTTGTGCATCATCTCGCACATGAGCTGGAAGTTGCCTGCAATGTACTCGTTGAACTGCTCAATCCAGCTCTCGCCGTGGTTGTAGGCCGCCATGAAGGCTTCTAGTCCGAAGGGGTTGATGGCACACACCTGGTTGTCGATGAGAGCTTTGTTGATGTCGCCCTTGATGCGCTCGTTGCTGCTCACGATGAATGCTGCCTGCAGGCCGGCGATGTTGAACGACTTGCTTGGAGAGCCGCATGTCACGCAGTTAGCTTGAGCCTCTGGCGAGATTGAAGCAAATGGAGTGTAATGCACGCCAGGCATCATCATCTCACAGTGAATCTCGTCGCTGACGACGGTGACGCCGTGCTTGAGGCACAGGTCGTTGACCTTGAGCAGTTCCTCCTTGCGCCACACGCGCCCTGCGGGGTTGTGAGGGTTGCAGAAGAGCAGTGTGTGGGTGTTGTCGTCGCTGAGCGCCTTGTCGAGCGCGTCGTAGTCGATAGAGTAGGAGTAGTCGTCGTTGTAGGCCAGAGGCACCTCAACGGGAGTGCATTTGTTGCTCTCGATGCATGTGAAGAAGCAGTTGTAGATGGGTGTGAGAATTACCACATTCTCGCCAGGCTTAGTTCCGGCCTTGAGTACAGCATCGATGGCAGGCACCACGCCGGTGGTGTATTCTATCCACTCGCGGTGGATGTGCCAGTTGTGACGGCGGTCAAACCAGTTGATGATAGAGGCGAAGAACTCTTCGGGCACGTTGGCATATCCAAACACGCCATGTTCCAAGCGTTGCTTGAGTGCATCCATGATGCATGGAGCAGCCTTGAAGTCCATGTCGGCAATCCACATAGGGATGACATCGTCGCTAGGGCACTGGTCCCATTTCACTGAGTGCGTGTTGTGACGATCGATGATTTCGTCAAAATTAAATTTCTCTTTGTTCATTGTTTTATGGTTAGTTTATGTTTTATGTTGCAAAGTTACTGCTTTTATGGTTTATTATAAAATATTTTGAGAAGTTTAACTGATTGAGAGCACACTTTTTTTAGCCCACCGTCCAGACCATAGCCTTGCAAGGAAGATGATGCCTCTCACCCAAAGCTCAATGCACATGGCAATCCACACCCCTTTAAGGCCTAGAGCTGGTGCCAGCAAGGCTGCCAGAGTGATGCGCACGACCCACATGCTGCCCAGGTTCATGGCGCTTGGAATGAGAGTGTCGCCAGCACCCACCATCACGCCATAGCACACTATTGACGCTCCAAAAAGCGGCTCTGCCCAAGCCTCGATGCGTAGGCATTGTGCCCCCAGGTCAACGATTTCTTGCACTGGCGACATCACTTGCATCATCAATGGTGCGAAGATATACATCAGCACAGCCAGAGTTGTCATCGACAGCACTCCGAGCGTGACGGTGATGTTGGCAAAGCGCTTTGAGAGGTCGGTGCGGTTAGCGCCAGTGCTTTGCCCCACCAGTGTGGTGGCTGCCTCGCCCAGTCCGTAGCCCGGCATGTAACACAGCCCCTCGGCAGTGACGGCAAAGGCATTAGCTGCGATGGCGATGCTTCCCAGTGGCGCCACAATGACTGTGGTGGCGATATAGGCACCGCACATCATCACCTGTTGCAGGCCTATGGGAGATGCTATTTTCACGGCTCTTTTCAGGCAATCGGCATTAGGGATGAAGCTGCCTGTGGTGCCAGTTAGCTTCAAGTCTCTTGACTTGACAAGGAGGAAGTATAGCATGAGCAGGCATGTCACCACCTCGGCAAGCACGGTGCCTATGGCCGCTCCCATCACGCCAAGGTTGGCTCCAGGCAAGTGTATAGCCTGCCCGGCAATGGTGATGTCGCGGCTAGGGAAGATGAGAAAGAAGTTAAACACCACATCGAGCACGCACATGAGTATGTTGAGCATTCCTGGCACTTTCATGTTGCCGCTGCTGCGCAACATTCCTCCAGCCAGCAGTTCTATCTCGAGAAACGGCAAGAACAGAGCCAGGACGAAGAAATAACGCGACGCATTGTGGCAGATGGCATCGTTGCCGCCAAGCCAGTGGGGTAGGGAGGTGCTGATGAGGCATCCCACTAAGGCCATTGCCACGCTGAAAGCCATGCAGCACACCATCGACTGCCGCAGCACACTGCGAGCGTCGTTGCTGCGGTTAGCTCCAAGCAGGTGGGCAACCTGCACGGTGAATCCCATAGCTGCGGCGCTGAGCAGTCCGCCAAAGAGCCACATCGACGTGGCCACCAGTCCTATGGAGGCGCTGTCGTTGGCGCCAAGACGTCCCACCATGGACGAGTCGATATATTCCATGACAATCATCGACAGTTGTGCCAGTATTGCGGGAGTGCTCAAGGCGACGGTTAGCTTGAGCTGCTGCTTCAAGGTCATTGAAGCCCCCGTTTTAATCATGTCGATAAGTTTGTCTTTTCCAGCGTTTGCCATAGGGGTAGTGTGTATATATAAATAAGGTGTAAACCTAAAGAGAGTGCAAAATTACAGAAAAAACTGCAAAGCCAATACCCGTTTTTGCTTCTTTAATTCCTGTCACTCCCAAAATTCCCTAAATTCCGTAAATTCAGTTATAGCTATCAATAAAAGCACAAAAAAAGCCTCACACTAGAGAAGTGTGAGGCTTTTTTAAGTCATTTAATTCTGGTGTCAGAATTATTTGTTGCGAACGATAGTCACGCAACGGCCGAGAGGAGCGCTCTGTGCACCGTAAACGTCGGGGTGGTTGGCGTTGTTAGTCTCAGTGCTGAGACGGCCACCATTGATACCCTTGCCCTCAAGAGCCTTCTTAACACCATTTACACGGTCGTGACGGAGCTTGATGTTGATCTCGTCGTTACCAGTGTAGTTGTCGGCCCAACCAGTGAGGAGGTAGTTGTCGTTCTCGTTGTTCATTACGTCAGCAACAGCGTCAACAACTTCCATTTGTACTGGGGTGATGTAAGATTTACCTCTTGGATAGTAGATAGTAGCCAGAGGAGCCTCTTTCGAAACAGGACCAGGAGTGTTACCACACTTGTGGTTCTTCTTCCAGTTCAAGCAGTCGTTGAGCTGGTTCTCGAGGTCGCGGATCTTAGCGTTAGCCTGAGCAAGCTTGTTGCGGAGGGCGTCGAGATCGGCGCTGTTGTCGATAACTGGAGGACAAACGGGAACCACGGGAGCATTCCACTCAGTCTTGCCAAACTTGTAAGCGAGACCAAGCATTGCGCTTGGGTACTCAACCCAGGTCTTGCGACCGGCGCCATCCATGTGCTCCTGAACCATGTCGAAACGGAGGTCGAGGAGGAGGTCAACGTGCTTGCCAAGAGCGAAGCTGTTGAGCAAACCAGCCTGGAGAGCGAAGTTACGGTCGTGAGATCCCTCTTTACCGTTGTTAGCGCCCTTGTACTTCCAGCTACCAGTGCCGTCGGCCTTGTCGTTGTAGAAGTTCCAGCTAGTAGAAGCACCAGCATAAACTACTGCATTGTAGAAACGACCGGGCTTGTAGCCGCAAATCCAGTTGGTAACATTGAACAGAACGTCGCCAGTAACACCGATGCGGTTAAACATCTGTGCGCCATAGACACCATTCTTGTTAGCGTCATCCTTGTACCAGTCAAGGTCGGTGCGGAGACCAATTGCGCTGGGCTGTCCAGCAATACCCTTCATCTGCTCGAAGTGACCGCCGATGCGAACACCCAGCAGTGGAGAGAACCACTTACCGATGAACAAATTGGCCTTAGGAGCTATGCGCTTTCCAAATTTTGCCTGAGCATCTTTGTAAGACATCATAACGCCTACACCACCTTCAGCTTGGATGAACCAGTTGTCTTGCATACGATTGAAGATGTAGCCTTGAGCTGGGTCCTCAACGTACTGTACCTCCTGAGCGTTAACTGCAGGGGCCAAGAAAAGAGCACATGCACATGCAAGTAATGTAATCTTTTTCATAAACTTACGTTTTTTTAAATAAAAATTTTTATTTGTTAAACACTAAAATAAATTATATACCTTATCAAAACATTGTGCAAATATACAGCTTTTTTTTTGATTGTTAATCATTTTCCCAAAAAAATCTTCAAAAAAAGGTCATTTTTTGCGTTTTTTGAGGGTTTTTTGGATTTCTGATGCGATATTTTGTGGCGAAAAGCCAAATTTCTGGTCCAAAATCTTGTAGGGAGCGGATGCTCCAAAGTGGTCAAGTCCGAAGATGTCGCCATTATTGACCACGCTATGCAGTGTGGATGGTAGTCCGGCGGTGAGTCCGAAGGCGGGCAAGTGTGGTGGTATCACCTCATTTTGGTACTCCATGGGTTGGTTTTTGAAAAGACCGATGGATGGAATAGAGACGATTTGCACCTTGAAGTCTTGCTGTGCCTTGATAATGTTAGCTGCTTCGACCAGGGTTGCGACCTCCGAGCCATTACCCACGAGCACCATGTGGGGGTTCTCATCTTTATATAATATGTATGCTCCCTTCTGTGCTTGCAGTGCGTCGTTATATCGCGCCGCATAGTCGTTGCCGTGCTGTGATGGCAGGTCGGTGATGTTCTGCCTAGAGAGGATGAGCGCTGTGGGAGTGAGTGTGTTTTCCATAGCCATTTTCCATGCCACGGTACACTCGGCGCTGTCGGCAGGCCTCAGCACCAGCACGCTGTTGCGTCCGCTGTGGTTTTTGAGTTCCTCCATGAGACGAATCTGTGCCTCTTGCTCCACTGGCTCATGGGTGGGTCCGTCCTCGCCCACTCGGAAAGCGTCGTGAGTCCAGATGAACTTCACTGGCAGCTCCATCAGTGCCGAGAGTCTCACAGCGGGTTTCATATAGTCGCTGAAGACGAAGAACGTGCCGCATGCGGCAATCATCCCCCCGTGCAGTGCTATGCCATTGATAAGGGCCGTCATGGCGAGTTCGCTCACGCCAGCCTGTAAGAAAGCTCCGCTGAAGTCGCCGCGAGTGAAAGCCTTGGTCTTCTTGAGGAAGCCGTCGGTCTTGTCGCTGTTGGCGAGGTCGGCGCTCGACACTATCATGTTGCCCACGCCTTGTGCAAGGGCTGCGAGCACGTTGGCGCTCGAGGCACGAGTGGCAAGGTCTGGCTTGTGCTCAATGGCAGCATAGTCGATGGCATCGACTTCGCCTCTTATGTAACGGTCGAGTTGCGCTGCTTTTTCGGGGTTGTCATTGCGCCACTGCTGCTGCAGTGCTTTGCGTTCGGCAACGATGTTGCGCAGTTGCTGGGCACGCTGGCTGTAGAGCAGTGCCACCTCGGGGAACACCTGCCAGGGGTTGGCGGCGTCTCCGCCCAGGTTCTCGATGGTCTTCTCGTAGCTGGCTCCCGACTTGCTCAACGGGTTGCCGTGAGTGCTGCACTGTCCCTCGAAGTTGGTGCCGTCGTCGGTCACGCAACCGCGTCCCATGATTGTCTTGCCAATGATGATGGTGGGTCGCTGGGTCTCTTGCTGTGCTTGCTCTATAGCTTGGGCAATGGCAACGGGGCTAGTGCCGTCAATCTCAATGACGTTCCAGTTCCAAGCCCGGTATTTCATTGCTGTGTCCTCGCAGCTGACGGCGTCGCATAGTGTGGACAGCTGCACCGAGTTGCTGTCGTAGAACATGATGAGGTTGCTCAATCCCAGCAGTCCAGCCAGTCGTCCCGCCTCTTGCGAGATGCCCTCTTGCACACCACCGTCGCTGATGAAGGCGTAGGTCTTGTGGGCAAACACTTCGCTGAAGTGAGCAGCGATGAAACGCTCGGCAATGGCGCATCCCACAGCCATCACATGGCCTTGCCCTAGCGGGCCGCTGGTGTTCTCCACACCGTGGTCCACGTCGAGCTCGGGGTGCCCTGGCGTGATGCTCCCCCAGGAGCGGAATGCCTTGATGTCGTCGATGGTGTATTTGCCGGTCATAAAAAGAGTGGCATAAAGCATAGGCGACATGTGGCCAGGATCGAGGAAGAAGCGGTCACGCGAGAACCAGCGAGGGTCATCGGGATCATGAACAAGAAAAGAGCTGTAAAGCACATTGGCAAAGTCGGCTCCGCCCATAGCACCGCCAGGGTGTCCCGACTTGGCGTTCTCAACCATAGCTGCAGCAAGGATGCGGATGTTGTTAGCCGCACGAGTCATTAATCTATCGTTTATCATATAAAATATAATATTATATATACATATTACGTCACGAAGATACAATATATTTTAATAATGTGCAAGAAAAATGACGTATTTTGTGCGAAAAAAAGCGTTTTTAAATAAAAATGTAAATAAAAAAGCCCGGAGTTGGGAACTCCGAGCCTTTATGACAAAGGATTTTGCTTATTCCACTGGTATGTCGGTGTTGACGTTCTTGCAGCCTATAATTGCGTAATATAATAGGTAAGCGAGGCCCAGCATAGGCACGATGTAAGAAATCATGTAGCCGAGAGTGCTATCAGCAATAGCGTTCTGGATCAATGGCAAAATGCCGCCACCCACAACCATCATCATGAAGATGCCGCTGGCAGTCGCAGTGTATTTGCCAAGGCCTTCGGTTGCCAAGTTGAACACACAAGGCCACATTACCGAGGTGCATAGTCCACAAAGGATTAATAATAGTGCGCTTAGAGGTACTGTCTCTACCATTAATGCTCTAGTCTCACTATCAAAGAATGGCATTAGAGTTGTCATGCTCTTTGGCATGAACATTGCAGCTAAAATTAGTATAATTCCAAAAATAGATGTGGCAATCATCATGCTTTTACTTGATACCTTGTTGGCAATAGCTCCACCCACAATTCTTCCAATAAGCATCATGAACATAAACGCCCCAGCAACCATGCCTCCGATAATTTTTGCATTCTCATCGGAGAGTCCGCCACCATTGCCTGTTGTGTCGCTAAGATAATTGTTAAGAGTGGCAGGAATGCCAACCTCAATGCCCACATATATGAAGATGCCAATTGCTCCAAGCACAAAATGGCGGAATTTCCAAGGCGAATGTTCAAATTTGGTTTCAGATGTGACGCGGCCAATTTCTGGCTCTTTGATGGGAATAAAAGCAAGCACAACAAATGTGACTGCAAAAATTGCCATTGCTATGTAAAGAGCGAGATTAACGTCAACGAAGTCGGTCTCTTCTGTTACTTTACCAATGAGGATTCCCACCAGAATGGGGGCTATTGTGGCTGCTACAGAATTGAATGTTCCACCTATCAGGTTGAGTTGGTTGCCACGTTTGCCGCCACCTCCGAGCAGGTTGAGCATGGGGTTAACAACAGTATTGAGAAGGCATACACACATACCTGAGATGAACGCTCCTATTAGGTAGATAATGTTATCGGGATAACCTTCAAATGCTTCGAGGCCAGAAATAAACTGTACCAAGATGCCAATGAATCCAAGCAAGATTCCAAGTAGTGCGGTTTTCTTGTATCCATGTTTAGAGAGTAGCTTTCCTGCTGGGATGCCTAGAATGAGATAGGCTAAAAAGTTCATGAAATTACCCATCATGGCAAGGAAGTTGTTGTTGCCAACCTCTGGGTCGTATTTCATGACATTGCCAATAGGTGCAGCTAAGTTGGTAACAAAGCCAATCATTGCGTAAAGGAACATCATTGCTATGATGGCGATGATTGATCCGTTTTTTTGTTGTCTAGTCATAGCTTTAAATTGTATTTTTGTATTAATAATCGACTGTGAAATAAGTGAATGGCACTTGATCCCCTTAAAGCCATTTTCTTAAAAAGCTTGTAAAGATAAGCATTATTTAAAAAAATGCAGCTTTGTTATAAGATTTTTTGAATAAATTTTCAATATTCGCGCGCTCCGAAGATGTCGGTGCCAATGCGCACGAGGCTTGCTCCGTGCTTCACGGCAATGTGCCAGTCGTCGCTCATGCCCATGCTTATTTCCTTGAAATGAGGGTCGCCGGCAAAGTGCTTGTCGCGCAGGGTGAGGAAGGTGTCGTGCACGAGCTCAAACTCGCTAGCCACCTGATCCATGTCGCTGGTGAAGGTGGCCATCGCCATCACGCCAGCAATGGTTACGTGGCTCAAGTCGTTGAAGGCTCCTTCGTCGGCAGCCTTTAGGGCTTCTTCTACTGTAAACCCACTCTTGGTCTGCTCTTTAGCCACATGCAGTTGAAGTAGTACATTAACATGGCGGTTAACTCTAGCAGCCTCCTTGTTGACGAGTTTAAGTAATTCTACAGAGTCGATGCTTTGAATTGTTGATGCCCAGGGCATTATCATGCGCACCTTGTTCTTTTGCAAGTGCCCGATGAAGTGCCACTCGATGTCGGTGGGCAACTGTGGTGCTTTCGCCGCCAGTTCTTGAGCTCGATTCTCACCGAAGATGCGTTGCCCTGCACCGTAGGCTTCCATTATTTTCTCCACTGGGTGGAACTTCGACACCGCCACCAGTCTCACGCCATGTGGAAGCTGAGCAGTGATGCGTTCTATATTTTGAGCTATAGACATTTTATTTCTCTTCTTTCTTGGCTTCTTTGTCGGCAAGGGTCTCGCTCAAGTTGGCAGCGAAGACATCCATGAGTGGTGTTTCGTCGATGGCAGCGATCTCATAGTCGAACGCCGTGCCTCGCATGTTCTCAAGGAAGATATTAAGGGCTTCCTTAAACTCACTAGCCTGAACCAGTGAATTGCTCGAAGTGCGTTTCTCGGCAGCAGTCTTCTCGTCGATGGTTATCATGTTGATTTTCACCTTGTACCAGCGATCACCGCCTTGGTGAAAAAAGATGTCGTCATATTTCACTTTCTTGACAGCTGTCACGGCAAACTCCCCTGTAGTGAATGGCATCATCTCCTCGGTGATGCGAGCTTCGGCCTCGGTAAACGACAAGGCGTCAACAAGATAGGGTTCAGTAACTGTCTTCTGCGCACCAGTCTCGAGGGTGCGGTCATATTTCACTTTACATTCAAAATAGGTTGCCATAAAAAATAATATGTTGTTAGTTTGTTGAAAATTACTTGATTGCAGAAAAGAAACTCTTAAAACGGTGACAAAGGTACAAAATAAAGCCGAGAAATCGTCGAAAGTGTGAGTTTTTTATTATTTTTGCACAAAATTAGTGCAAGGTGAGTGCAGAACAAAATAATAAACAAAGTTTTTTGTTTTTTATGCCGAACCGCCGCCTAATTTATCCAAAATTAGTGCAAGGTGAGTGCAGAACAAAATAATTAACGAAGTTTTTTATTTTTTATGCCGAACCGACGCCTAATTTATCTAAAGTTTCATTGCACAGGAAAACAACTATGAGTGATTTTTATAAAACGCTGAAAGGTGTGTCGCAAGGCATCTACAAGGAGAAGATGAGTAAGTTCATCGCCATTGCTCAGCCCGCCGCAAGTGCCGACGAGGCCAAAGCTCTCATCAAGCAGATAGCCAATAAATATCACGATGCGCGCCACTGCTGCTGGGCCTACATGATTGGCACCGAGCGCAATGAATACCTGTCGAGCGACAATGGTGAACCCAGCGGCACGGCTGGGAAGCCCATTTTGGGGCAGATCAACTCCTTTGGGCTCACCAATGTGGTGATTGCTGTGGTGCGCTATTTTGGCGGTATCAAGCTCGGCACTTCGGGACTCATTGTTGCTTATCGTGAGGCGGCAAAACTGGCGATTGAAGCTGGTGAGATACTTGAGTGCCACGAGCAGGCAACCCTCTCGTTCACATTTCCTTACCTTGCCATGAACGATGTGATGAAACTGGTGAAAAGTGGCGACCTCAAAGTCCTGGACCAGCAGTTCGACAATGTGTGTTCGATGACCATTGAGACCGATGCCGACAAAATGCCCTCTCTGCGCGAGAGACTTCTGTCAATTGACGGAGTAACTGAAAGATGAACTAAAAGAGAACCGTCCCCAATTAGTTCAAAATGGGGTGAAGGATGAAAAATGAACTAAAAGAGAACCGTCCCCAATTAGTTCAAAATGGGGTGAAGGATGAAAATGAACTAAAAGAGAACCGTCCCCAATTAGTTTAAAATGGGGTGAAGGATGAAAATGAACTAAAAGAGAACCGTCCCCAATTAGTTCATTTTACTGTTTTGAGCTTAGTATTTCTGTAGATTGTGGCGTGACTTATTCCTATGAAAGCATTGACTTGGCGATGAGATAGTCCCATGTCAAGAGCTTGATTTGCTAATTCAAGACGTTGCACTTTGGGCAGGGATTTGATTTGTTCAATCGTTATTTCATCTGGCAGTAGGCTTTTTATGAGTATTAGAGCATCATCATCGCCGATTCTTTTGCTTTTGAAAGGGTTTATATGAATAGTGTCGGTGTCAAGAATAGTATTCTCAAGTACGATATTTTTAATTTCTTCAAGACTCATTTTCTTGAAAGGGATTGCTCGAGTGCAAATGCAGGTGTCTTCTGCTTCTTCAGGAAGCTCATATTCATGGTAACTGCTCCATTTGTACCACTCGGCTTTCTTCTCCAAGCCAGCTTTTACTGGATTGTTATGAATATAGTGAATTAGTGTGCAGAAATACTCAACGTCCCACACTGGTTCACTTCGGAAGCGTCCTTCAAATAGGGGACCGCTCCGCTTGTAGCGCTTGTTGAAATAGCTGGCATAAGCGACTCCAATGCGTTTCATCGTTTCGCTTATCGTCTCTTTGTTTTCTGAAATGAGCAGATGTATGTGGTTGGTCATCAGACAGTATGCATAAATGCTGCACACAGGCACTTTTATATCGCCATTTATCTCTACAGGCTTGGCTATTGCCTTCAATATCTTAGACATCTTGTAAAAGTCTTGGCTGTCTAAGAAGAGGTTGTTGCGGTTGATGCCTCTAAGCATTACATGATAAATGCCAGTTGGACTATAAACTCTTTCTCGGCGTGGCATAATTCTTGAGATTTTTAGTGGAAACTTGAATATGAGAATGCAAAGTTAGTGATTTTTTTGAAAGAACAAAAGAAAAATGAACTAAAAGAGAACTGTCCCCAATTAGTTCAAAATGGGGTGAAGGATGAAAAATGAACTAAAAGAGAACCGTCCCCAATTAGTTCATTTTGGTCTTTTTTGGAAGATGAAGCGTGAGCGGGCACGCGTGATGCCGTCGGCGTTGATGTCGAGGCGCACGTTCATGGGGTCGGTGTCGTCGATTAGGATTTGTGCCTCACTGTCGTAGTAGGCTTCTTTGACGAAAGCGATTTCCATGCGGTGGATGAAGTTCTGGGCATGCCATTGCATGGGGAAGGTGTTGACCAGGTGCTCGAGGTAGCGCACGGTGTTGACGTGTCCGTTGAAGTCGATGTCGGTATATCGGAATAGGTAGTTCTCGGTTCTGGTGGGCTCGAAAGGCCTGAGTCGGCTCTGCGGCTCGATGGGGCAGGGGTGTGGCGTTACGTTGCGTGCTATGTATCCCAGTTTGGAGATGTCCACGCTCTCTCGCGTGTTGAGGTTGATGACCACCCAGATGGTGCGTGCGTAGCCTATCACATTGCCCTGGCCGTCGGCAATCTCCATGTTTCGCTGTGAGAAGTGGCGGTTGTAGTCTTCAATCCAAGTGGTGAGCGAGTACCACTCATCGACGCGTGGATAGCGCTGCATCTCGATGGTGACGCGTGAGAGCACCCATCCCTGTCCGTCCTCGATGAGTCGTGCATAGCCCACTCCCCAGGAGTTGGCATGGTTAGTTGCTACTTCAATAATACGGTTCATGAGCAGCGTGAGTGGCATCTCGGCTTGTGGGTTACACTCGCCAGCCGAGAGGTAGAACGCCTGCTTGTATTCTTTCAGGTTGGGATTGCTTTCTATCATTTTATTCCGGTGTGTTTTTTTAGTTCTTTGGTTGTACTGTGTTTCTTGCCGTTGAGGTCGTAGATGTATTGGTTAGTGTGCTTGGGCGGCATCTTCTTGACGTTGTCAAATCGCTCGGGGTTAGTGATGCGTGTGAACACCACTCGTTGTATCTTGGTCTTGTCGCAGCGCCCCATGCCATAACCCATCTGTGCTGGGTTCTCGCCGGGGCCGTTGCTGCTCCAGTAGGTGACGAGGCCGTCACTGTCGATACCCATGAAGATGACGCTGTGCCCGTGCTCCTGGAGGTCGCCTTTGTTGCCGTTGTCGCCAATGATGGCTCCACTGTCGTCGTCTCGGTTCCAAAAGATTTTCATGAAGTCGCCAGGCTGTGCCTGTTGCCAGATGGGTAGGGAACGCCACTCGTCGTCGGTGAGGTAACGCTCGTTGGGGCTCTCTTTGCACTCGGCAGTCTTTGCGCCACGATAGGCGGTAAAGCTGTATCCCGCCTTCAGTTCGTGCACGAGCACGGCGATGGCCGGTCCGTTGCCGTTCATGCGTCCCCAGAATCCCTCACCGTCGCTCTGATAGTATCCGTTAGGGTTCATGTTATCGACGATACCCACAAAGGGCTTCATCGCCAGCCATGCCTCTCGCGAGATGCGGTGCTCATTGTCCCACAAAAGCAGGGCTTTGACAAGAGCGAGATAAGTGGCGCTAGAGCAGAACGAGGGTTGTGCCATGTTTAGGTCTAGCGTGGGGTAGGGGTCGGCAAGCGTCATCTTGTAGGCTTGGTGCAGACCTTTCCATGCTGTTTTTTTGAAGGTGTCGTTAGGCCGTGGGCCAGTGTAGTATCCTCCATTGTGTGGGAACGAGTCAACTGCCGCCAGCACGCATTGCTGCCACTGCTGGTTGATTTTGTTGTCGTCGCCTGCGATAGCGATGGGCACTGTTGCCAAGAATACTAAAATTAAAACAATAGAGTGTCTTATCATAAAAAATGTCTTAGTTTTTGTGGCACAAAATTAGTCAAAAGATTTATAGCATGGATAAATAGAACTCTTAATAATACTTTATTTTTATAAATAAATAGTTTATGTAAATTATAGTGTTGAGAAAAAGTGCTACCTTTGTGGTCGTTTTTCGCATATAGCTCAATGCATAATGCTCAATGCATAAAGTTCAATGCATAAAGTTCAATGCATAAAGCTCAATGCTCAATGCATAATGCTTAATGTGCAATGCACACTTAACATTTTACACTTTACACTTAACACTTATTTGTTTAGATGTTCAGCATATTTAAAAAGAAGTCAAAAGAAGACGCAAAGCTTTTCTATCACACCGATATGCATTGCCACATCCTGCCTGGTGTAGATCATGGCTCCCAAGACGTGAGCGAGTCGCTTGAGATGCTTAGGGCGGAGCTCGACATGGGCATCACGCATGTGATATGCACGTCGCATGTGACGGCCGAGACCTTTGAGAACACCCCCGAGACGTTGAATGCCGCCTTCGATGTGCTCAAGGCAGCGATAAAAGAAGAGGGTCTGCCCGTTGAGGTTTACCTCTCGGCTGAGTATCGCATCGATGAGTATTGGACAAAAGAATATGAGGCTGGCCATGTGCTTCCCATGCCAGGCAAGCGCATCTTGCTTGAGAACTCCTTTGCTCAGGAGCTGATAGGCATCGACGACCTGCTCTTTAACTTGCAGATAGAAGGGTATTTCCCCATTCTGGCACATCCCGAGCGTTATCGCTACTATTACCCGAGAAAAGAGCGCTACAAGGCCCTGCACAGTGCGAGCGTAAAGTTCCAGGTTAACATTCTCTCGCTGGCGGGCTACTTTGGCAAGAGCGCCCGCGAGACTGCCCTGTGGCTTATCCAGAACAACCTGTGCGACATGCTAGGCAGCGACATGCACAACATGGATCATGCCCACATCATCAAGGACTACATAGGCAGCAAGGAGTGGCGCAAGCTCTGTGAGAAGCACGACTTGCCCCGCCGCATTATCAATGACCGCGAGTTTGGACTGTAAAAACTGCTCCGGCATAAGCTAAATCAGCTCTATGGCATCACTGAAGATAAAAAGACTCTACTGGTTCATGTTAAAGACATTCTTGCCTTTATTCGTGATGACCTTCTGCATTTGTCTTTTTATTGTGATCATGCAATTCCTGTGGAAATACATCGACGAGCTGGTGGGCAAGGGTCTGAGTGTGGACTTGATTGCCGAGCTGTTTTTCTATGCCGCTGTGTCGATGGTTCCGCTAGCCTTGCCATTGTCGATATTGCTGGCGTCGCTGATGACATTTGGCAACCTGGGCGAGCATTTTGAGCTCACGGCGATGAAGTCGAGTGGCATCTCTCTGCTCAAGGTGATGAAGCCCCTGACGGTGTTCATCGCCCTGGTGAGCGTGGGAGCGTTTTTCTTCCAGAACGACGTGCTGCCACAGTCGCAGGTGAAGATGTGGACTCTGCTCTACTCGATGCGGCAAAAGTCGCCCACTCTCGACATTCCAGAGGGTGCCATCTATAGCCAGATTCCAGGCTATAACCTATATGTGAAGCAAAAGAACCCTGAGAGCAACATGCTCTATGGTATCCTCATCTATGACGTGTCAACGTCGTCGGTGTATCCCCGCATCGTGGTTGCCGACTCAGGAAAGCTAAGCATGGATCCTAGCAAGACCCACTTGGTGCTGTCGTTAAATCATGGCAACTGGTATGAGGACTTGGCTCCCGATGCCACCATGACCAATGAGCTAGGCAGGGACATGTATCGTCGCGAAGCGTTCAAGAACAAGGAAATCATCATCCCTTATGATGACAACTTCAATCGCATGGATGATGAGACCATGCGCCAGCAGTATATAGGCAAAAACATCACCGAGCTCAGGCACACTATCGACTCGGTGGGTGCCCGTGTTGACAGTGTGGGCGATGTGGTGAGCCAGGAGCTCAGAGTGATGCCCTCGGTGGGCGTGCCTCTGGTGCGTCAGGAGCTGAAGGGCGACAGCCTTACCAGCGTAGCGGTAAAGCCCGTTGCGCTGACGCGAGTGATAGACTTCGACTCTCTCATGGCCGCTCAGTCGTCCTATGTCCAGCAGTCGGTGACCGCACGTGCTATCTCAAACCTTAAGATGAACAAGCAGAACTATGAGTTCAAGAACTACATGACCGAGGAAGACCGCTTCGTCATCAGGCGTCATGAGATAGAGCTTCAAAAGAAGTTCACCCTGTCGCTGGCTTGCCTCATCTTCTTCTTCGTAGGTGCTCCCCTTGGGGCGATAATACGCAAGGGAGGCCTGGGCACCCCCATCGTGATCTCGGTGTTGCTGTTTATCGTTTATTATGTCATTGACAACATGGGCTACAAGCTGGCTCGTGAAGGTCGCTGGCAGGTGTGGCAGGGTATATGGCTGAGCTCGGCAGTGCTGCTGCCACTAGGCATTTTCTTGACCCACAAGGCTATTAACGACTCGGCAGTGTTCAACCCCGATGCTTATCGCAACTTCTTCCGCAGGCTGCTGGGTTTGCACCAAACTCGTCACCTCACGCTCAAGGAGGTCATTATCGAGGAGGTGGATGCAGGCGTTGCCCTGAGCCGTGTGTCGTCGCTCAAGGCGCATTGCGAGCAGTTCTTGACTCGCTACAAGACTCGTCAGAGCTATCTCGCTTATCTTCAAAAGGGGTATGACAAGAACCTGTTGCGCTCGCTATCTCACGAGATAGAGCAGGTGGTTGACTACTTGTCTAACTCTCGCGATCGACAGTTGCTCAACAAGGCGATGGATTATCCCATCATCAGGCAGATGCTCACTTATCATCTCACCAACTACGAGCATGTGGGCACAGCCCTTGCAGTGCTTTTCCCGGTGGGGTTGCCTCTATACCTGGTGGGTACTCACCATCAATCAAATCTCAAGAAGGAGATTGCCACAGCCTCAAGGGTGTGTGACGAGATAACTCTGATTCTTAGCCCCAGTGCATGATTGTGATGCTCGGTGGTAGTGGCGATTGTGCGTATAGGGCCAAGAAAAAGTGCAGTTTTTTTATAAAAAGTTCACATAAATTTTAAAATGTGGCAATTAATATCTATTTTTGCATTTTCAATCGAGAAATTATGATATAATGAGTATATGTTTTAAATTTTTTTGAAGTATGAAAAAGTTTTTATTGCTTGCTGTTGCTGCCATGACACTGGGCGCAGCATCGGCACAAGTTACCGTGCAAGGTAACAAGTGGTATGACAACATTTCAGTGACCTTGAAGGGTGGTATTGTCTCGCCTTTCCAGCACTATGCATTTTGGAAAGCCGCGCGTGGTGTGGGCGGCCTTGAGCTACGCAAGCAGATTACCCCAGTATGGGGCTTGGGCGTAGAAGGAGAATGGTCAATCAACACCTCGTCGTGGACCAAGAGCTATGGCGAGCATCCCTCGGTGTGGGGACCTCATAGCAAGACCATCATTGACCACCAGCTGGTGGGTGCTTTTGGTACCGTGAGCCTGTCGAACCTGTTGCTTGGTTATCCTGGCATGCCCCGCACACTTGACGTGGAGGCAGTGATAGGAGCAGGCTGGTGGCATGCTTACAAGACTGGCTCAGTCCTTGGCCCCGATGAAGAGATGAATGACCTGGCCGACAAGAACTCTTGGTACACCAAGGCTGGCTTGAACCTTAACTGGAACATTGGTGAGTCGAGAGCATGGACCCTGTCGCTCAAGCCCGCCGTAGTGTGGCACATGGGCCGTGGTGCATCGCAGCAGACCAATGTGTTTAATGCCAACACCGCAGCTGTGGAGATTGAGGCAGGTATCACCTATCACTTCAAGAACCACACTGGCGCACATTACATGACTCTGTGCCCCATGCAATACACTCAGGCCGACCTCGACGCCATCAACGCACAGGTTAACGACCTGCGCAGCCAGCTGAGCAGCGCCAAGGCCGACGCCGACGCCGAGCGCGCGCGTGCTGCTCGCCTGCAACGCGAGCTCGACGAGTGCAACAAGCGTGAGCCCAAGGTGATTACCCAGACCAACGTTGTGGATAACAGCATTGAGAACCTGGAGACCAACGTTTACTTTGAGATTGGCAAGAGCGTGGTAAGCACCGCTCAGATGCCTAACGTGGAGCGCGTGGCAATCTTCCTGAAGAATCACCCCGACGCCACCTGCATCATCAAGGGTTATGCTTCGAAGGACGGTCCCGAGGACCTGAACATACGCCTGGCTAACGCCCGTGCTAAGACCGTCTATGACCTGCTCACCGGCAAGTACAAGATTAAGGGTAGCCGCATTCACTATGAGGGCAATGGCATCAGCGAGATGTTCAGCGAGCCCGAGTGGAACCGCGTGTCGATTTGCACTATTCAGAACAAGTTGAAATAATGCTCTGATATAGCGATGAAAAAACTAGGAGCCTTGCACAGCGCGAGGCTCCTAGTTTTTTATAGAGGTCCTAGATTTGCTAGAGGTTCTAGATTTACTAGAAGTTCTAGATTTGCTAGAGGTTCTAGATTTACTAGAAGTTCTAGATTTACTAGAATATCTAGAATTGCTTAACCCTTAACAGTTTACACTTAACACTTAACACTTAACATTTTACACTTAACCCTTAATTGTCCAGGTCGTCATATTTCTGGAAGAGGAAGTCGTTGTAAGGGAAGCGCTGGGTGTGGATGAGCTTGGCTTTGTCATAGAGCAGCTGCTTGAGCGCGTCGATGTTGATGCGCTTCTTGGCGCTGATGAACACTGCGTTGTTTCCCATGCGGCTCATCCAGGTCTCTTGCAGTTCCTCGAGGGGTATGTTCTCGCGCAGCCGTGGCGTGAGGTCGTCCTCTTCTTTCTCGACATAGGTGAACTGGTCTATCTTGTTGAAGACCATAATCATCTCCTTGTCGCCGGCGTTGCACACCTCTTGCAGGGTTTTGTTGACGACCTCTATTTGCTCCTCAAATTGCGGGTGAGAGATATCGACCACATGGATGAGCAGGTCGCTGTCGCGCACCTCGTCGAGGGTGGTCTTGAACGACTCCACCAGGTGATGTGGCAGCTTGCGGATGAAGCCCACGGTGTCGGTGAGTAGGAACGGGAGGTTGTCGATGACCACCTTGCGCACAGTAGTGTCGAGAGTAGCGAAGAGCTTGTTCTCGGCAAAGACGTCGCTCTTGCTGAGCATGTTCATGATGGTTGACTTGCCCACGTTAGTATATCCCACGAGTGCCACTCGTGTGAGCTTGCCACGGTTCTTGCGCTGAATGGTCTTCTGCTTGTCCCAGTTCTCGAGCTTCTGCTTGAGCAGCGATATTTTTTGCTTGACGATGCGGCGGTCGGTCTCGATTTGCTCCTCGCCTGGGCCACGCATTCCTATACCACCTCGCTGTCGCTCGAGGTGAGTCCACATGCCAGTGAGCCTGGGAAGCAGGTACTGGTATTGCGCTAGCTCGACCTGCATCTTGGCGTTGGCGGTCTGCGCTCGCTTGGCGAAGATGTCGAGGATGAGGCTTGTGCGGTCAAGCACCTTCACCTTGAGCACCTTCTCGATGTTAGACACCTGCTTGGGAGTGAGGTCGTCGTCGAAGATGGCGAGGTTGATGTCGTTCCCCTCGATATAGGTGGCGATTTCGTCGAGCTTGCCTTTGCCCACAAAGGTGGTGCGGTTAGGAGCGTCGCACTTTTGTGTGAATTTCTTCACTGTTTCGGCTCCTGCAGTCTCGGCCAGGAAATCGAGCTCGTCGAGATACTCCCGTGCTCGAGTTTCGTTTTGCTGTGGTGTGATAAGTCCCACCAGCACTGCTCGTTCTTGCTCAAGAGTGCTAATGCTGTTGCGTTTTTGGTCGTCGAGTAGTCCCATATTGGTAGTGTCAATCTATTGTGAGTGCAAAGATAATAATAAAGTGGTTAATTGTCAAGAAAAATCACCACAGCCTCTTCAAGCAAGGCCGTGGTGACGTGTGATATACTCAAGTGATGAGAGTTATTTCTTAGGAGCCACTTTAGTGTAGCGCTTGTTTAGCTCGTTAACCACCTCGTTAGTGATGTCGAGGTTAGAATTCATGAACGACCCAGGCTGCTTGATTAAAATCATGTCGTAGTGGTTCTTGTTGGCATACTCGCGCAAGAAGTTCTCTACCGAGTCGTTGAGCTGTTTCTGGCTCTGTTGCATTTGGTTGGCGCTGCTCTCTTGAATCTTTGCCAGCTCGCTTTGTGCATTTTGCTGCATCTGCTGCAGTTTCTGCATGTCGGCTTTGTAGCTGGCTTCGTTATATTGGTTGTTCTGGTACTTCTTCTGCATGCTGTTCTCGAAGTTGGTGATTTGGTCGCTCAGTCGTCGTCCCGCCTGGTCATACTCGTTCTCGAGTCTTGTTGCCATTTCTTGGAAGTCTTTAGCGAGGTTGTAGTTCTTTAAGATGCTGTCTTCCTCGATATACCTGATGGCGAGCTTTCCGTTAGGATCGAGAGGAGCGTCTTTTTCACTTTTAGAAGCGCTATTGCTCTTTTCTTTATTACCGTTGCAAGCTCCCATAGTGATGATTAAAGCCATAGCTACCATCATCAGTTTAAAAATAATACTAGATTTGTTCATTTCTTATTGTAAAGTTTTATAGTTATTATCAGTTGAATAGAGAGTGGTTGTGCCTCAATTAAAGAACTCGTCGTCGCGCGCGCAGTGGATGCCTCGTTTTCTCATCTCGGGGTTGCCGTGGATGTGTGTGTTAGGGAAACGTCCTCCCTTGACAAAGAACACCTTTATCCCCAGCAAAGCTATAGCCACCAAGAGCAATATCAGTGTCAAAACAAGTATCTTCATGAGTTTTCTTTCAAAAATGCGTGCAAATTTAAAAAAGGTTTCTGATAAATTGTTGATTATTTAAAAAAAAATTGTAATTTAGCGGTGGCAAAATGCCCGTTTTAACAATTATTTTGGAACGACTATTTTAACTAATAATTTTTATTAATAAATTAACTTACTATGACTATTAAAGATTTAAAACCTGCATTGGTTTGGCAGATTTTTGATGAGATCACTAAGGTGCCCCGTCCATCGGGCAATGAAGAAGGCAAGTTAGACAAAATCCGCGCATGGCTTGTAGATTTCGCCAAGAAACACAATCTGGAATACAAGATTGACAAGACTGGTAACGTGGCAATCTTCAGGCCTGCAGCCCCTGGCTACGAGAATTGCAAGGGCATTGTGCTGCAAGGTCACATGGACATGGTAGCCGAGAAAGGACCTGGTTCTACCCACAACTTCGACACTGACCCCATCGAGACCATTATTGACGGTGAATGGGTTCGTGCCAACAACACCACCCTTGGCGCCGACGACGGCATGGGTCTCGCCATTGCACTTGCTGCAATGATCGAGCCATCGCTCCAGTGTGGTCCACTCGAGGCACTTGCCACCGTTGACGAGGAGACTGGCCTCACTGGCGCAAGCAATATTGAAGCCGACATGCTCGTGGGTGATTATCTTCTCAACCTCGACGAAGAGGAAGATGGCGTGATCACAATGGGTTGTGCTGGTGGTCTGGTGAGCATCTTCAAGTTCAACTACAAGCCCGAGGCAGCTCCTAAGGATCGCATCTACTTCGAGATTAAGTTTGAACATCTGCATGGTGGTCACAGTGGTGCTGATATCCACCTGGGTTATGCTACTACCACCAAGCTTAGCAGCCGTCTGCTGTGGAACATTGGTGCCGAGATGGACTATGTGCTGGCATACATTGACGCTGGCAACCTGCACAACGCTATCGCTCATGCCGCCACCGTGGTTGTGGGCATAAAGCCCGAGGACAAGGAGCAGCTTAGCGTTGTCCTCAACACGTTCATCGCCGATGTTAAGAACGAGTACAAGCGCACCGAGCCCAAGATGGAAATCACCTGCAAGAGCGTAGATGTTCCCGAGACTATTATCGACACCGACACCGCACGCCGTGTTGTTGATGCCGTCTATGCTGCGCCTCACGGCATCGCTGCCATGAGCATGGAGATTCCCGGACTCGTTGAGACCTCGACCAACCTGGCCAGCGTTAAGATGCGCGAGGGCAACCAGATTGTTGTGGAGATGTTCCACCGCTCGTCGATAGAGAGTGGCAAGTATGACCTCACTCACAAGTGCGAGACAATCTTCCGCCTGGCTGGTGCCAACGAGATTATCAGCGAGGGTGGATACCAGGGCTGGGAGCCCATCGCCGACAGCCACCTGCTCACTGTTGCTCAAGAGCAATGGGAGAAGCTCTTTGGCATTAAGCCCGAGGTTAGAGCCATCCACGCAGGTCTCGAGTGCGGTCTGTTCCTAAAGGCTCGTCCCGACATGGAGATGATTTCTTTCGGTCCTACACTGCGCGATGTGCATTCACCAGCCGAGCGCTGCCACATCCCCGCTGTTGAGAAGGCATGGAAGCAAGTACAGGCCATCCTCAAGGCACTTGCCGAGGAGAGCAAGTAATAATCACTACTCACTAACCAGTGAGCCAGTTAGCAACTTACAATACCTGAATTATTATAAGGTGGGTGTGTCAACAATCTTGACACACCCACTTTGTTACTATGTGTGGAAGTTAGTTGAGTCAGCTTTAAAAAGTCGCTTTTTGCCGAAAATCAAATAAATACAACAAATAATACACAAATACAACAAAATGAATATCAGAGAGATAAAAAAATCAGACAATTCAGAATAATCTGTTGTTTTTATTTTTTAAAGTGGACTCTTAGTTTTATTCTTGAAATTGTAAATAGATTCTCATAATTCAAAAAAAATCACGGCACTTTCATTTAACTTGAAAACAAACGCATAAGCCCCTTACCCAATTCTTGTGAAACAGGGTATTCTGCTCTTGTCTGTATTTCAATTAGTTGTGTAAACTCTAAAAACTCAGTTTTTTTATTTTTGGGCCATAAATCTCATCAGTTGGGTGAAGCTCATAGACAATCGTCTCATCAGTTCAGCAGTGCCTTTGGTCTTGTCCGACCGTTTCTTGCGTTTGCTTCTCGAGATGGAAAAGAGAGCATGCACGATTCTTTGAAGAGTGTCGAGATTGCGCGCAGCTCTCGTTGTCTTGCGTTTAGTCCTGTCCTGCTTGAAATGGCAATCGAGGGACCAGTGCATGCTTTCAATGCTCCAATGTCTGCGTATGACCGAGCCAAAGAATGAGGCTGGTGTGTCGGCACTGAGGCTTGACACATACAACCGGCGTTCGCGCGTTTGCGCTCCCGTGGACTTTTTCACGGTATGTGCCTCAAACTCAACCACGGTCATGGTGCCTCCCCATTTGTCCGTGTCCT